>CAYNJT010000014.1:34674-53727 GCA_964397625.1 uncultured Leptolinea sp.
CCGCAGGTCATATTCTTCCATGATCAAAGCCAGGTCCATTCCATATAAAGATGAAAGCATTGCTGAGAGCTTTGTCTGTTCAGATGGAGATATCGATTGCAGGGTCGTAGAGTACCCCGGGCGGGAATCCATGTGGTTCGTCTGTCCTGGTAGGGGTGAATTTTTCAACAGGTGAGCCGAAAAGAAGCCGGATGTCCCCAACAGGTGCGGCCAAAGGCGCAGAGCATGGGCGGTTTCCGGGGCATATACCTGCTCAAAAGCTTTCACCAGGCCGGGCGCGTCAAGGTTCAACCGACGGCCAGCATCCTCAAGTGAGACGCTGCCGGACGCCCGTTTGAGCACCACATCCAAAACGCCCTCATCTTCTTCGGGAGCCAGCGTGCAGGTGGAATACACCACCTGTCCGCCGGGTTTGCAGGCTTGCAGTGCGCTAAGCAGCAACTGGGTCTGGCGGCCAGCCAGTCGCCCACGTTCGGCTGATCTGATTTCCCGCTTGTTGCGGTTGCCCGGATGCAGGTTTTCCATACTGCATGGGGCGTCTAGAAGAACATAGTCGAAGGTATCGGGGAACCACTGTCCGAACTTCTCTCCGGGAATATTGGTGACAGCACTGTTTACTGCCCCCCATGTTTTTAGCGTGGAACTTAATGCCTGAATGCGTGAGGCGGTGCCGTCATTGGCGATGATTAAACCTTTATCCTGAAAGCGTGATGCCAGATGGGTGGTCTTGCCGCCGGGAGCGGCTGTCAGGTCGAGGATTAGGGGTTTGGATACATTTCCGGATTTGAATAACTCCACAGGCAGCATGGAGGCCGCGTCTTGAATATAGAAATACCCCAACCGGCTTTCCAGTGTGCGGCCGGGTGGGATTGTGGGTTTTTGAAGGGTATAGCCATCCTGGCAGAAGGAGATTGGTTGAAGATTCCAACCTTTATCCTCCCGCAGATTGTCAGCCAGTTGGCGCGGGTCTGATTTCAGCGGATTCAAACGCAACGCTGTAGGCGGTGGATTCTTCAACGCCTCTTCAAGAGCGGCTGCTTCAATCTCGGAAAGTAATTCCCGGTAGCGCCCGATATGGTCTACCGGCGGTTTTTCTCTGCGTTTAGCCATGATTTTTTCGAATGCAAAAGATCAATTCATTGCCCACCAGAATTTCTGATACCGTCCAATCCAAACCGGAAAGGGTTTCATAAACCAGTTTGCGCTGCCGGTCGGTCAGGTTAAACCGGCCGGTCAAGTTGGAAGCTGGCAGGCTGACCACCAGCCAGCGCACATTTAATGCCAGCCAGAACGCCCGGTTACAGCCCTTTTGTCGCTGGTCAAAGCGGTGGGCTTCCTTAAAGAAGAAAGCGGCGTCCGCTGGTTCAGACGGCGGATTCAACAGGATGTCACCATACTCAGCCTTTCCATTAATATCGGCAGTATGGAAAAAGCGATTAATCAGGTCAACGCGAGGCCTGTGCAAATCATATGTCAGGTAACGGCTGCCAGTCGGAAGGTCCATCCACGGCCAACCAAAGGGATGCATGGCGCAGGCCAGGTCAAGAATACAGTCTGGTTTGCCTGTGATGGCGAAAATCTGCCGGTAAAAATCCTCCAATACCGGAATTCGTTCCCGGGTGGAAGCGTGACTTTCCAGCATTCGCCGGCAGAATTCGCGGCAGGCCCCGTCATCCGGGAATTTCCCGATGGCGTCCAGCTCCCGCATCGCCTGCGCGTAATCCGGGTCACCCAGATAAGGGGCGACAATATTGTGCAGTTTCTCGCGGGCGTCATCCACGGCTTTTTCGGGTTTCATTCCAAGATTCAATGCGTGCTGGATCAGATCAACCACAGTTTGCGGAGGCAGATCCACGCCGCGGTATTTGCGGCTCTTCAGGATCGACTGTGCCAGTGAGTGTGCGTCTTTTGGTGCATTTTTCATTGCGTCATAACCCGAAAGACCAGTTCGTTGGGGTATTCGTACCGCTTGACCTGCCAGTCACGGCCTTCCGCCAGCCGATTGAAATCGGCTTCGTACGTGGCACCCATGCCTTTACGACTACCGCCTAATGTACGCAGCGGGTAACTGATAATCAGCGCGCGGGCTTGAATGCGGTCGATCAGACGGGCTGCCAGTCCCTTACCTTGTTGTTCAAGGCAGGGAAGTGTCTTAAGGACGAATACGACATCATACCCGCGCTCGATTGAATAGCTTACCAAATCGGCTTCCACAGCTTTTCCTGACATCCCGATATGGTCAAAGAAGGTCTGAACATTGACCGCCAACCGGTGGTACATATCCACAGCGGTGTAGGTCGTATCAGCCTGAATGGGCATCCACGGAAGGGATAATGGCGTTAAACCACAGGCAAGATCAAGAATGGAGCGGATTGGCGGGAGCCCGTCAAGCACCTCATGGAAGAATTCTTCGAGGATGGGCAGTCGTTCTTTCGTGGAGGAGTGCGCTTCCATCTTCTTCAGACAGAAGGATTGGACTTGCGGAGATGTCTTATCATGCGGGAGGATTGTCAATTCTGAAGAGAAATCTTTTTCATCCAAAAGATCCGCCATATACGCTCCGCCGATCTGGTGCAATCGGCTGCGGATGGATTTGACCAGTTCACGGCTTTTCAATCCCTTGCGGGCTTCCCCTTCGCAAATCCTGCGGATGACATCCATATGGATATCCCGGTACGCCTCGCCGGCAGCCGCCTGGCGGATGACATCCTCAACAGTCAGGATGGCTTTCATCGATCCTCAAGCCAGAAACTCGCACAGGCGGGTCATAAAGCGCAGGTTGTGAAGAGTGGCTAACCGCTGGTAGCTGCTATCGCCGATCTTGAACAGGTGGTGCAGGTAGCCTCGGGAATAGCGTGAGCATACCGGGCAGTCACAGCCCTCAGAAACCGGACGAGAATCACGCATAAAGCGGTCATCTGTGCAATAAATGTAATCCAACCAGTTGTTGGAAGTCATCAGGCTGTGTTTTTCGGGGATATACCCTTCTTCAAAAGCGTACAACCGGCCATGACGCGCGTCGCGGGTGGGCATGGCGCAATCAAACAGTCCATACCCCAGCCGCCAGCACGCAGCCAGGTTGAGCGGGTGCCCGATTCCCAGTGCGTGCATGGGGAAATTCGCCGGTACCAGCTCGCGGGTCAGGCCAATGATATCTTCGAGAAGGGCTCCGGCTGAATCGATCGGCCAACCGCCGTACCCGAAACCATCGAAACCGATATCCAGCAGCGCGGCGGCGCATTCCTTTCGCAGGTCTTCCTCGGCGCCGCCCTGGATCACGCCGAAGATCAACGGCCGGTTTTCAATCGGGATCTTTTTCTGGTTCATCAGGCGGTCAAATTCACGCCGACCGCGTTTGGCCCAGGCTATGGTGCGCCTGATGGATTGTTCCTGCTCGGAACGCGAAGATTCAACATCCGTGCAATCATCCAGGCAGATGACCACATCCGTCCCAAAACCCACCTGCAGCTGCACTGATTTTTCTGGTGTAAGGTTAACTTTACGGGAGGAGCCTTCCGGCTGGAAGATGATCCCGTCATTACCCAGCCGCCCGTATTTAGGATTCTGGCGGATGAGTGAGTATGCCTGAAACCCACCCGAATCGGTAATAATCGGCCGAGTCCAGCCGCTCATTTTGTGCAAACCGCCCAGCGATTGGACAGTCATACTGCCGGGGTGCTGCATCAGGTGGAATGCGTTCATTACCACTGATTGGACCCCGACTGTTTCAAGGTCAATTGAATCCACAGCCCGCACAACAGCCTGGGTTGAATCAGGCATGTAGACTGGCAGAGTCAGGTCGCCATGTTGCAGGTGAAGTTTTGAAGTCACGTTTGAATTATAGTGTGATTTTGACGCGGTACCCATCCGGATCAAGAACCACGGATTCATAATACCCGTCCCCTGTCCAACAGGGACCATCAATATGGGCAAAACCATCGGTTTTTATTCGTTCCGTAAGTAGGTCAACGGTTTCCACGCTGCCCACCGAGAAAGCCAGGTGGATCAAACCCAGGCGCGGGTTCTCAACTTTATGGTTGACGAGTGGATTGCGCGTAATTTCCATTCGTCAGCCTTCCGGAAAGATCAGAAACCTTGAGGTCGGTTTTTGGCTGGATTGTGATACGGCGGCTTGATTTCTGCCGAGAAATAACACGTGTAGAAATCAGACATGCGGTCGATATCACCGCTCCAACAGGCAGCATGGTTATTCCGCATGTTCGATCCTGAAAACAATTCGGGGCGGTCATTGACCGCCCCGAATAATTGAAGGATGAGAAATACTAGTTGCAGGTCAGGGTGAACGTCCCACCCGAAGAGAACAACTGGTGATTCGGGTTGTCAATATACAACAGCAACTGGCTGGCGAAACTGCCGGCGCCTGTCTGAACATACGAATAATTCGTGGTCACATCCTGAGTGCCGCCTCCAGAGAAATCCACCGATCCAGAAGCCACGGCGGTGCCGTCTGTCTTACGCCATTCATAGGTTACAGTTCCTGTGCCGGTAGCGGTGATCTTGCCGGTGAAAATGTAGTTGACGCCGGCAGTGCAATTGGCTACTGTTGTGGTCAGGTTGGCCGGGCTGACGGAAATGCTGACGCTGGTCACGGCGAAACCGCTGGTGGAACCGGTTCCGGTGGCAGCCGTGCTTCCGGAGTTGATCAACACCCAGAAGGCCTGGTCGCCATTGATCCCCCAACCAAACGCTCCACCCGCCGCGTTTTGCAGCCGCCAGTAACCCTGGTGCGCTCCGGCGCTGGCTGGAGCAACCAGATTGACGGAAAGATTAATAGTCTGCCCTGGAAGAACATTGCCCGGCAGGTTGGTATAGGCCTGTCCGCCCATCTGCTCGCCTGATGCGTAAACCAGGGCGTAGCCGGTTGTCCAAGTGCAGATCCCGGAATTCTTTAATGCCCACGTTTTTGTGAAGGTCGCGCCGGGGGCCACATAACTGTTGTCAGGGTAGGTAACGTCGGCTACGAAATCCGCGCGGTCGCATGGAATGGGGACAAATGTGGATGTGGGCGGCCGGGTGGCTGTCGGTTCCTTGGTGGGAACCAGGGTGTACGGCGCGGTGATTGTGGGTTGCGGGGGAGCCTGCGTCGCAATGGACGGGAGACCGACTTTGGGTGTTTCCGTAAAGATCGGCGGCAGGGTTTTGGCGCCGCCGCTCGCGTTGGCAGCCTGGGTGCGCAATACTTCAACCGTCTTGGCGGCTGAAGTTCTAACCGCATCGGCTTCAGACAG
Organism: uncultured Leptolinea sp.; assembly: GCA_964397625.1. Taxonomy (GTDB): domain Bacteria; phylum Chloroflexota; class Anaerolineae; order Anaerolineales; family Anaerolineaceae; genus Leptolinea. The sequence continues at coordinate 39,924 of CAYNJT010000014.1, forward strand.
CGATGATCCAAAGGGTAGATTGCAGGCTGACAAAAGCAGAATGGTTGTTAGGAATAAACAGACTAATTTGATTGATCGCTGCATAGGGCTCCTCCTTGTAAATGGACGCAGTCGCAGTCGGAATTGTTCCAGAAACTTGAAGTAAGGTGCAAGAAGAACGCCATTAATTGTTTTTAATCTACTTTGGATGATATCACAGCGCGTCAAAAATTCCTATTTTTATCGAAAAATCTTCTTTGATATGCCCACTTAAAGAGGAATATTTCGGGAAATCAGTCGAAAAAGGTAGTTTGCAGGGAAAGAATTTATGGGTATTTTACGTCTTATTTGGGCGATTAGTGGTTAAATTTGAATCGGTGAGAGGTACAAACCTACAGGTTTCACTGTATATTCCGATAATAATCATGCAGTAAAGAACGTTAACTTCGCTTCTGATAATGGCAAATCCGGTGAAAACCGGAGACGCAAAACCATGGGTCTGCCGCCGGCCTGAACCGGCAAGATTGCCAGGTTGCCGAAGAAGGATGATAATCCAACATTCGTGAACAACCCTGGCACGCGCAGGGTTGTTTTTGTTGCCAGCAACAGAAGCCATCCAACCGACAAGGGCAAACCCGGTGAAAACCGGGGACGCAAAGTCACGGGTCTACATCCAACATGGATAGGACCGCCGGACTACCGAACTGGAGTTCCTTCTCTTAAATGCAATCACAGAAAGCCCTTGTCATGAAAGAGTGACATGGGTTTTTTTACAAAAATCTCCCGTTTTTTCCTGACAGCGACCACCGCTTTTATGCTGGGGGTTCAATCTCCGGCTTTCGCATTGGCCGCCATTCCGGTGACCGGAACCGCCTGGATTGAGGAAAAACGCCCTGCTGATACCGCTGTTTTATCGCTGCAGGATTTTGTTAATAATGTAAAAAACGGTGATAAGACCCGAATCACCGGTTTATATTCCGAGGATATTTTTTCCCTGCGTGTAATGCAGCAACCAGCCGGAAAACCGGGTTTTGTGTCACCGGTGGAGGGCATTGCCACACAGTTTGGCATGGCTTCCAAAAACAACGTGACCGGTATGCTGGCGCACAATTTCTCCTCCGGTCGGCTGTTTTTTGATCTGGCAATCGGCGACCGGGTGGATGTGGTCTATGGCGATGGAAGTATCAGGGAATATCGAGTGGATACCATAAAACGGTACCAGGCATTGTCTCCCAAAAGTGCTTCCAGCGAGTTCGTTGACCTGGAAAACGGTGAGAAATTAAGCGCCATCAACCTGTTCAACCGTATGTACGGCGGAAAACACCACCTGACCCTGCAAACCTGCATTCAGCAGGGGGACGAAGATTCCTGGGGTCGACTCTTTATTATCGCGGAACCAATTGTGGATTGAAAACTTAACCATATTTTTCTGTCAGGGATGGGATTGCGGAAATTGGCGGCAATCTCATCCCTTTTTTTGTTTGATTTATTGTTCAACCGGTCTAACCTACTATAATTACCCGATAAATCCACCGGGTGATGGAAAACCCGCGAACGGCAAATTGGAGGGAGATCCCTTTGGAAAACTTTGAGAATTACCTGTCCCCTTTAAGCTGGCGGTATGCCGGTGAAGAAATGCGGTACATCTGGAGTGAAATGCACAAACGCCGCCTTTGGCGGCGCATCTGGGTGGCGCTGGCGCGCGCGCAATCAGAATTCGGGCTGGTGACCACCGCGCAGGTTGAAGAATTGGCATCCCATATAGATGATGTTGATATCCCTGCTGCGCTAAAACTGGAAGAAGAACTCAAACACGACCTGATGGCCGAGTTGAAGACCTTCGCCTCACAGTGCCCCACTGCCGGAGGGATTATCCATCTGGGGGCCACGTCCATGGATATCGAAGACAATGCGGACGCCATACGGCTGCGTCTGTCATTGGATCATGTCATCAAATCCCTGGGCGTAGTGCTACTGGCACTGGCTGACAGGCTGGAAGAGACAGCCGACCTTCCGGTGATGGCATTCACCCACCTGCAGCCGGCGGAGCCATCCACTCTGGGGTACCGGCTTGCCATGTACGCCCAGGACCTGCTGGCTGATTGGATCGCTCTGAAATCGGTCCGTGACAATGTTCGGGGCAAGGGTTTCAAAGGCGCGGTAGGAACGGCGGCCGCTTACTTTGACCTGATGGGGGAAGAAAATTACAGGCAATTTGAATCCCGCCTCAGCGCGGAATTGGACCTGCCATTCTATTCAATAAGTACCCAGACATATACCCGTAAGCAGGATTTTACCGTGCTGAGCGCGCTGGCTGGCTTGGGTGAATCACTGCACAAACTGGCCTTTGACCTGCGGCTGCTTCAATCGCCGACTATCGGGGAGATCAGTGAACCGTTCGGAAAAAAGCAGGTTGGTTCTTCCGCCATGCCATTCAAGAGGAATCCAATTAACGCCGAAAAGATTGATTCACTGACCCGTATGTTATCTGTTTACCCGCAGGTTGCCTGGCAGAACGCCGCCGAATCACTGCTGGAGCGTACTCTGGATGACAGCGCAAACCGGCGGATGATCCTACCGGAAGCCTTCCTGATCTGTGATGAGCTTTTATCCGTAATGCTTAAACTGATCCGTGGAATGGTGATCCATTACGAGGGGATTAAGCGCAATCTTGAAACTTACGCGCCTTTTGCCTGCACTGAACGAGTGATGATGGCTGTCGCGCGCCAGGGGGCTGACAGGCAGGCTGTGCATGAAATCCTGCGTGAACACGCGCTGGCCGCGTGGCAGGCTGTTCAACTTGGAAAATCCAATCCATTAGTTTCACTGTTGATATCTGACCAGCGGCTTACACGCTACATAACCCCTCAGGAAATCGAAAAACTGGCGGATGTATCTTCATACACAGGGTTAGCAGGACCGGCTGCCAGAGAACTGGCGGCAAAGATCCGATCGCAAATTGAATAATGCCGCCGGACAACTGAATATATGATTCGAGATGACAATTGTCATAAAAATCATTGAGATTAATCATAGAATTCTCTGGACAAATATCAATGAGGGTATTACAATTGTCACATAATTCTACCGGCCGGGGGTATCTTTCCTTGGAAAGCTACACGCAGACATTCCGCTTTGTTATCAGACCGAAAACAAAAAATGACCCCCGCTCTGCCGGGTATATGGCAGATATTCACGCCCTTGGAATAAAGGGTGTCACTGAAATTGAATGTTGTGACCTGTACTTTATTCGCGGAGAATTGACCATTGAGCAGGCTGGAGAGTTTGCCAACCGGGTGCTGCTTGACCCGGTCACCCATTCCGTTGAGACAGACCCTGTCGGACTGTCTGCCGGAACCCGGGAGGTGATCACCGGACTCACGTCAGGGCAGGGGATGATCGATGTGGCGCTGCGCCCGGGTGTCACCGACCCTGTAGCAGAACAGATCATCCGCGCCGCGAAAATGATGGGAATTAAAAAAATAAACGCTGCCTCAACCGGGCTGCGTTTTTTTGTTAAAGGTGGGGCTGTAACCGAAAATCTACTTCGCCAACTTGCGGAGCGATTGTTGGTAAATCAAGTCATCCAACGTTACGCGATTGGACCGATCCTCCCATCATTTGCAGATACCGCCGGCGCGAGCGGTGAGGTGGAGATCATTCGCCTGCGCGGATTGGATTCCGACGGACTAATGCGTATTTCCACAGAACGCAGAGCCGCCTTGAACCTGGAAGAGATGCGCGCCATTCAGGCGTATTGCGACCGTGAGAGGCGCGACTTGACGGATATTGAGTTTGAAATGCTTGCCCAGACCTGGAGCGAACATTGTGTTCATAAAACATTTAAAGCACGGGTAGTCGTTGAACAGGAGGGGGAAAATGACCATGCCATCCCCGCGGCCTATGACCATTTATTCAATCAGACCATTCGTGCGGCTACAAAAGAGATCAACGCTTCCTGGGTACGGTCTGCGTTTAAAGAAAATGCTGGTATCGTCGATTTTGATGAGGAGTTTGAAATATCCTTTAAAGTAGAGACCCATAATCATCCATCGGCTATTGAGCCGTTCGGTGGGGCGAATACTGGAATCGGCGGGGTAATCCGCGACGTGATTGGCGTATCCGCAAAACCGATCGCGTCTACCGACGTGCTTTGTTTCGGGCCGCAGGATATGCGTCTTGATGACCTGCCTGAAGGTGTGCTGCACCCCCGGCGCATTGCTTCAGGCGTAGTGGCAGGGATCGAGGATTATGGAAATAAGATGGGTATCCCTACCGTTAATGGGGCAGTTGTATATGACCCCGGGTACACGGCCAACCCGTTGGTATTCTGTGGCAGTGTAGGCCTGGCACCGCGCGGATCGAACCCGCACGGTATTCAACCAGGCGACCGGATCATCCTGTTGGGCGGTAAAACCGGTCGTGATGGTCTGCGTGGAGCGACATTTTCGTCGATGGCCATGGACGCGCAAACGGGCGAGGTCTCCGGCGCTTCAGTACAAATAGGCGCGCCTATAGTGGAAAAAGGGCTGGTGGATGTTCTGATGCCCGCGCGTGACCGGAAGCTGTACCACGCCATTACCGATTGCGGAGCCGGCGGTTTATCTTCCGCTGTTGGGGAGATGGTCTCTGAATGCGGCGGGGATATTCAATTGGACGATGTGCCCTTGAAGTACCCTGGCCTGGTTCCTTGGGAGATCTGGCTTTCGGAAGCCCAGGAACGCATGGTGGTGGCCGTTCCGGTAGAGAATATTGCCGAGTTAAAAACATTGTGTGAAATGTATGATGTTTCACTAACCGATATTGGCGAGTTCAACAACAGTGGTCGCACGCGTGTGTTTTTTGGCGGCAAGGTGGTTCTCGATCTGGACAATGAATTCCTGCATAACGGACTGCCGCAGCGCCGTTATAAAGCCCTCCTCCGCTCGCCAAAATCCAAGCCGGGCTGGAAAAATCCGGAAAGCCAGACTGTAAAAATCAATTTCGAAAAAAGTTTGTTGAATTTGCTGGCGCATCCCAATATTGCTTCAAAAGAGCGCATCATCCGGGTGTACGACCATGAAGTTCAGGGCGGTACTGTGGTTAAACCTCTGTGCGGAGTGATGCGTGACGGACCCTCGGACGGCAGCGTGATCAAACCCGTGGCAGGACGGGGAAGGCAGGCTTTTGTGCTTGCCGCGGGGATCAATCCAGAATACGGCAAGCAAGCCCCCTATGAAATGACCCAGCTGGTCATGGACGAGGCCATTCGCAACGCCGTTGCCTGTGGGGCTGACCCTTCACGCACGGCCGTTCTGGATAATTTCTGTTGGGGAGACCCAACCAGGCCGGAGGTCATGGGGGATCTGGTGCTCTCCGCCCAGGCCTGCTATGACACCGCGAAATGTTACGGTACACCGTTCATATCAGGTAAAGATTCGTTCAATAACGAATACCTCACCTCGAACGGTCTGCGCCAGTCCATTCCGCCAACCCTGTTGATTTCCGCATTGGGATGGATGCCGGATTGGGAGAAAGCTGTAACCATGGATTTGAAACAGTCCGGAGATGGATTATTTCTCTTGGGTGACTTCCAACCGGCCTTTGGGGGCAGTCATTTCAACCTGGCGAATCCACAAATTGCGGTGGATGAAGGCGTTCCGGTTTGCAGCTCGAAAAATCCGGGTGTGTATAAAGTTTTTCATAAGGCGGTGATAGAGGGTTTGGTAAGAGCCTGCCACGACCTTAGCGAAGGCGGGTTGGCGGTAACTGCCTCAGAGATGGTCATTGCCGGACGCAAAGGTATTACCCTGGAATTGGATGATGTGAATGACCCGGTTCGTCAACTATTTGGTGAGACAGGCGGATGCCTGCTGGTGGAAGTCTCACGCGAGCATCAGGCGAAGTTCCAACAGATGTTTGGAGATCTTCCCTGCAAGTTGATCGGACGGGTGGAAACAGAACCAGTATTACGAGTGAAGAATAAAGAAGATGATCTGATCAATATAACGCTTCCCCACCTTTTGTCCGCATGGAAAGACGGCATGAAAGAAATGGAGGCGGCATGAAACCCAGAGCCATGATCATCTTCGCCTCGGGTACCAACCGGGATAATGACGCGGCAGCCGCTCTGGAATTGGCCGGCGCTGTGCCTGAAATTTTTCCAATCCGCCACCTGTATGAAAGTCGCCTGATCTGGGCGGATTACCAGATGCTGGTTGTACCTGGCGGTTTTTCATACGCCGATGCACTGGGAGCGGGACGTCTATTCGCTCTTGATCTATCCACCTATTTTTCCGACCAGGTTCAGGCATTCCTGTCTGCCGGAAAACCGATCATAGGCATCTGCAATGGATTTCAGGCGTTGGTTAAAGCCGGCATCCTGCCGGAAGTTCCTCCAACCAATGAACAGCCGAGGGCAACCTTGACCTTCAATCAGAGTAATCATTTTGAATGCCGCTGGGTGTCTCTGAAGCCGGTTTCTCAAAAATGTATCTGGACGCAAGGGCTGTCGGAATTGATCGATTGCCCTGTGGCACACGGCGAGGGAAATTTCCAGGTCAGTGAAGCCGCTTACGCGGAAAAACTGCGTGAAACCGATCAAGTTGCCCTGCTCTATGTCCACCCGGATGGCAGCCCGGCGAACGGTTTATACCCGCACAACCCCAACGGCTCTGTGCTGGATATAGCCGGCCTGTGCAACCCGCAGGGCAATGTGCTTGGATTGATGCCCCATCCGGAAAACAACGTGTTTCCATTTCAATCGCCGGATCGTGTTAACCGCCCCGGTTTCTCCGGTCTGCCATTATTTATCAATGGTGTGCGCTTTGCCAGCGCTCTATAAACGAGGAGGATAATTTGCCCGTATCCGATATTGATATTCGAGCTTTAATTCCCGGGGCGTACTCTGCGAGCGATGTTCCCCTTCCCGGGCGCTATTCCGGAAAAGTGCGTGACTGGTACAGCCTGCCGGAAGGTAAACGCCTGATCGTGACTACCGACCGACTGTCGGCTTTTGATCGAAACCTGGCCGTAGTCCCATACAAAGGACAGGTGCTCAACGAACTGGCCGCATTCTGGTTTGATCAAACTGCCGGGATCATTCCAAATCATATCCTCTCTGTGCCGGATCCTAACGCGGTTGAAGTGGTGGAAGTTATACCTTTCCCGGTGGAGGTCATCGTGCGCGGGTACATCACCGGTGTGACCAGCACGGCGTTGTGGTACCGTTATTCCATGGGCGAGCGCAATATCTATGGATATGACTTTCCAGAAGGATTGGAAAAGAACCAACGACTGCCCGAACCGATTATCACCCCCACCACAAAGGGCAGCCTCACCGGCCATGACGAGCGCTTGACCTGTGCCGAGGTAGTGGATAATGGCTATGTTGACGCCAAAAGCTGGGATCAAATCCAGGCTGCCGCGCTGGCCATATTTCGCTTGGGACAGGAGATCGCCGACCGCGCCGGTATTATTCTGGTGGATACCAAGTACGAATTCGGGCGTGATGCCGACGGCCGCGTTTTGTTGATCGACGAAGTGCATACCCCCGATTCTTCCCGGTTCTGGAAAAAAGACACGTACGAAGAACGCATTGCTGAGGGGGGGGAACCCGAGAATTTTGATAAAGAATTCATCCGCCTGTACTACGCCGAAAAAGGTTATCGGGGCGACGGGGAACCCCCCGCGGTGGGAACCGAGCTCTGGGTGCAGGCATGCCGCCGCTATATGCAGATCTATGAAATGCTGACCGGTCGTGACTTCGAGCCGGCAGACTACCCAGTCAACGCGCGTCTGCTCACAAACCTGCGCCAGAAGGGATTAATCTCATGAAGCCATTATTAGTGATATTGATGGGATCCAAAGCGGACATGGGACATGCCGAAAAGATTGCTGAAGCCGCGAAACCGTACGGCATGGAAGTCGAAATGCGGATTGGCTCCGCGCATAAGACGCCCGCCCATGTCATATCTCTACTGGCTGCCTATGAGGCTGACCCGCGCCCGAAAGTGTATATCACTGTGGCCGGTCGCAGCAACGCTCTATCAGGTTTTGTGGATGGCGCCGTATCCCGGCCGGTGATTGCCTGCCCGCCTTATTCCGAGAAATTTGCGGGCGCAGACCTGTATTCTTCGGTAAACATGCCGTCCGGCATCGCGCCCGCGCTGGTACTTGAACCTGCCAATGCGGCTTTGTTGGCGGCAAAAATTTTTGGATTGGCCAGCACGGAAGTGCGCGACGCCATAATGGCCGCACAGAAAACAAATCGTGATTTGATCGCGGCAGATGACGCGGAGATTCGCGCAAAGAAATAATACAGACGTGGAAAGATCGGGAAGCGAAGGCGGAAGATGAGAACAACAATGGATGAGTCTCCCAAAGAAGAATGCGGTGTTCTGGGCATCTTCGCGCCCCATGAAGATGTGGCCCGGCTGGCGTTTTTTGGACTGTCTGCCCTGCAGCATCGTGGACAGGAAGCCGCCGGTCTGGCGGTTTCTGATGGACAGACCATTCGGCTTCACAAGGATGTGGGACTGGTCTCACAGGTTTTTGATCCCTTCAGCATTTCGCTGATCAAAGGGGATTTTGCCATCGGGCATACCCGCTATTCCACCACCGGATCGTCCTCCGCGCGAAACGCGCAACCTTTCCTCATTGACACACAATATGGCCCTATCGCCCTGGCGCACAACGGGAATCTGGTCAACGCGCCTGAACTGCGCGACGACCTGATGCGCAAGGGTATAGGCCTGACCTCCACTTCCGATTCCGAGATCATGACTATGATGCTGGCCTGCTCACGCGGTGACACCTGGTTTGAACGGTTGAAAGACGCCATCGTGCACTGGCAGGGGGCTTTCTCGCTGGTGATCCTCACCCGTGACCAGGTGTTTGCCGTGCGCGACCCTTGGGGATTCCACCCGCTGAATGTGGGCATGCTGCCCGGCGGCGGGCATGTGGCCGCGTCGGAAGTCGGCGCGCTGCGCACATTGGGCTGCGAGGCCTACCGCGAAGTGCAGCCGGGAGAGATCATCGCGCTGAGCAACACAGCCATGACGTCTTTCCAAGCCATCAAACCACTGGAACGCACTGCCTATTGCACCTTCGAACATATTTACTTCTCACGGCCGGATAATATTTTCAACGGGCAGAGTGTTCACGCCGTCAGGCAGCGTTTGGGCGCCAACCTGTTCAAGGAAGCCCCGGTGGAGGCGGATGTAATTATCCCGGTGCCTGATTCATCCATTCCAGCCGCCATCGGGTACGCCAATGCCTCAGGTATTCCGTACAACGATGGTTTCATTAAAAACCGTTACATCGGGCGCACATTCATTGAACCAAACGATTCCCAACGGAAGCTGGGAATTGCTCTTAAATACAACGTGATTCTAGAAAACCTGGTGAACAAACGGGTAGTGGTAATCGACGATTCGATCGTGCGCGGAAATACCACCGGGCCGCTGCTCCAGTTGCTGAAAACCGCCGGAGTGAAGGAAGTTCACCTGCGTATCACCTGCCCGCCCATTAAACACCCGTGTTTCATGGGTATCGATATGGGAACGTACGACGAGTTAATTGCCCATAGAATGAGCGTTCCCGAGATTTGCCGGTATGTGGGAGCGGACAGCCTGGCCTACCTGTCACTGGATGGGATGATGGATGCCATCGGCCCGTCGGACGGTTATTGCAATGCCTGTTTTACAGGCGACTATCCCCTGCCGGTCACAGCGGGATTGACCAAAATGGGGTTTGAAAAATCCATCGGATAACCAAGAAGGAGCTTTGCCATGAAAGTGCTGGTCATTGGTTCGGGGGGACGGGAGCATGCCATTGCCTGGAAAATCAGTCAATCACCCCTGCTTTCCCATTTATATATTGCCCCGGGAAACGCGGGCATGGCCGGTCTGGGCGAACTGGTTCCGCTGGCAGTGGGCGACGGAGAGGGGATTCTAGCCTTCGCGAAACGCGAAAAGATCGATCTGGTGGTGATCGGCCCTGAAGCCGCCCTTGCGGCCGGAGTGAGTGATGTGCTGCAGGCCGGTGGTGTGACCGTCTTCGGACCTTCACAGTACGCCGCGCAAATGGAGACTTCCAAACGGTTTTCCAAACAATTCATGCTCAGACATGGCATTCCAACGGCAAAATTCGAATCCTTTTCCAACTATGAACAAGCCTGCTTGCACCTGCGTTCTGTGACCTACCCCATCGTCATTAAAGCATCTGGACTGGCTGCCGGCAAAGGGGTGATCCTGCCAGAAACGCTGGATGACGGACTGAGAGCTCTCAAAGAGATCATGATCGACCGGCAGTTTGGCGCTGCCGGCGAAGAAGTGGTCATTGAAGAACGCCTGGAAGGGGAGGAGGTCTCCCTGCTGGCTTTCAGCGATGGGAAAAACCTGGCAGTCATGCCGCCCGCTCAAGATCATAAACGACTGCTGGATAACGATGAAGGTCCAAACACAGGCGGAATGGGAGCTTACGCCCCGGCGCCGGTATTGTTCAAAGACGAGATCGCCGATATCACACTGTCGGTCATGCAGCCAGTGCTGGACGGGTTGCGGGAAGACGGGCATCCGTACGTGGGGGTGCTATACGCCGGTCTTATGCTGACCAAAGACGGTCCGCGTATCCTGGAATTCAACGCCCGTTTTGGCGACCCCGAAACACAGGCGATTCTTCCGCTGCTTGAATCAGACCTACTTGAAGTTTTAACTGCCTGCACGCGGGGTGAGTTGGATAAGGTTAAGATGCGCTGGTCGGAGGGTTCGGCAGTCTGCATAGTCCTGGCTTCCAGAGGATATCCTGCCCAATCAGAGACCGGTTTCCCCATTCATGGTTTGGATGACATTCAGGATGGCGCGGTGGTCTTCCACGCAGCCAGCCAGCGTAAAGGCGATCAACTGGTGACCGCCGGAGGCCGTGTGCTGGGCGTCACCTGCTGGGATGTCAACCTGCGCAAGGCCATCGGCAGAGCGTATCAGACTGTTGGAAAGATATCCTTTGAAGGCATGCACTACCGCAGGGATATCGGGCACAAAGGATTGGAGCATATTTGCTGTTCGTACGCTTATCAGGCAGCCGGTGTGGATATTGATGCCGGCAACCGCACGGTTGAGTTGATGAAGGAAGACGTGCGCTCCACGTACAATCCACGAGTGCTGGCGGGCATTGGTTCGTTTGGCGGCCTGTACGCCGCCGACAACCTCGGCGAACAGCCGGTGCTGGTGGCTTCCACTGACGGAGTGGGCACCAAGGTAGAGCTGGCGGCCCGCCTGGGGCGCTACCGCGGTATCGGTGAGGATATCGTCAACCACTGTATTGATGACATTCTTGTTCAGGGAGCGAAGCCTCTCTTTTTCCTGGATTATTTTGCCGCCGCCAGACTCGAGCCGGAGATTGTGGCGGAGATCGTGGCGGGCATGGCCTCCGCCTGCAAAGCGGCGGACTGCGCCCTCCTGGGCGGAGAGACGGCTGAAATGCCCGGCGTGTATTGCAAACACGCTTTTGATGTGGCCGGAACCATTGTTGGGGTGATCGAACGCGGACGCGTCCTGCCACGCAAGGAAGATATGCATCCCGGCGACCTGCTGGTGGGTTTTGCATCCAGCGGGCCACATACCAATGGCTATTCTCTCATCCGCAAGATATGCGAAGGGGAAGATATGCTGATCTACCGGGATGAACTGAAATCCAGCCTGGCTGACGCTTTACTCGCCCCACACCGCTCCTATCTGGGGTTGATGGAACCTGTTCGACCTTTCGTAAAAGGATTCAGCCATATTACCGGCGGCGGTTTTATTGAGAATATCCCGCGTTGTCTGCCGGATGGTTTGCAGGCGGTCATTGACCGGTCAGCATGGCCGCAGCCGAAATTGTTCACCTGGCTGCAGAATAAAGGAAACATTGACTTGATGGAAATGTACCGCGTCTTCAATATGGGCATTGGCCTTGTGGCGGTGATCGATCCCAAAGATTGGCCGGCGTTACAGGCTGTGGTGAATGAACCCGTCTGGAGAATTGGCGAATTAACCAGCGGGCCGCGTGCCGAGGTAATACTACAATGACCCGCGCGGGATTGGTTGTATTCATTTCGGGAAATGGTTCCAACCTGCAAGCCATTCTGGATGCATGTAAAAATGGAGAGTTGAAGGCGGATGTCAGGGCGGTGATTTCCAACAAGCCGGAAGCCTACGGGCTGGAACGCGCCCGACTGGCCGGTATTCCTTCCATTGTAAAGGCGAAAAATAAAGAACAGACACGCGAAGCCTACGACGCTCAACTGGCCGATCTGGCGGCAGCGTATCAACCTGACCTGATTGTGCTGGCCGGTTGGATGCGGGTTTTGAGTATGGCATTTTTACACCGCTTTTCCGGTAAGGTGATCAACCTGCATCCCGCTTTGCCTGGCACCTTTGCCGGGGTGAACGCTATAGAACGTGCCTATTTAGCCTTCAAAAACGGCGAGATCACCCATACCGGTGTGATGGTGCACTATGTGCCGGATGAAAGTGTTGACCTGGGACCCGTCATCAAACAGCAAATCGTCCCCATTTATCCGCAGGATTCTCTGCAAGACCTGGAATATCGGGTTCATGCCTGTGAACATGAACTTCTGGTGGAATCAATTAAACAGCTGATCAATTCAATGGAGGAAAGTTATGCCTAAAGCGCTTCTGTCGGTGTACGACAAAACAGGTCTCGTGGAATTTGCCCGCGGGTTGGTCTCAATGGGATGGGATTTGCTGGCTTCAGGGGGGACAGCAAAATTGCTGGCCCAGAATAGCCTCAAAGTCACCGAAGTGGCTGATTACACCGGCTCGCCGGAAATCCTTGGCGGGCGGGTGAAAACCCTGCACCCGGCTATTCACGGCGGTCTGCTGGCTCGCGACACGGATGCCGACCGCGCACAGTTGAGCGCGCTGGGCTGGGACATGATCGACCTGGTGGCGGTCAACCTGTACCCGTTTGAAGCTACAGTAGCTAAACCGGGAGTGACCCTGGCAGAAGCCATTGAGCAGATTGATATCGGCGGAGTCGCGTTGATCCGCGCGGCAGCCAAAAACCATGACCGCGTCACCCTGGTGTGTGATCCGGCGGATTATCCCGCTGTGCTGGCAGGGTTGGGTGACAGGAGCCTGGATGAAGCCGCGCGCCGCAACCTGGCGCTCAAAGGATTCCGGCTCACCTCGCATTACGACCAGGCCATCAGCCGTTACCTTGACGGCGGGGAGGGCGAAACCCTGGCCCTATATCCGGTACAATCCCTGCGCTATGGCGAAAATCCTCATCAGGCGGCCGTGCTGCTGGGGTATAAACCAGGTGACACTCCACTGGGCGGGAAAGTGCTGCAGGGCAAGGAACTCTCGTATAATAACCTGCTCGATCTGGATGCCGCCTGGCGGGCGGTTGTGGGGTACAAAAAGAGCAGCATTGTCATCGTCAAGCATCTTACACCCTGCGGCGTCGCATCGAATGACAATCAAGCGAATGCCTACAAAGCCGCTTTCAAGTGTGATCCGGTATCAGCGTTTGGCGGGATCATTGCCGCCAATCGGGTGTTGGAGACTGCCACAGCAGAAGCCATAGGCGACCTGTTCGTGGAGTGCATCATCGCCCCCGGATTTGAAGCCGGAGCATTGGAAATTCTGGCAAAGAAAAAGAACGCGCGGTTGGTAGAAATGCCTGACCTTGAGATCGAACCGAAAGTGGAATACCGCTCTGTGGTGCGCGGTATGCTGCGCCAACAGGTGGATATGGGTGATGTGGATCAGAGCGGCTGGAAAGTGGTTACTGAAAAGCAGCCGACCGCCGATGAGATGGCGGCCATGAAGTTTGCCTGGGT
>CAYNJT010000015.1:0-26984 GCA_964397625.1 uncultured Leptolinea sp.
TGAATAAACCAAAAAATGTGACAGTAAACAAGAATTCTCTGGTTATTTCCACAGAACCGGAGACAGATTTCTGGCAGCGCACCTACTACGGTTTCCGCCATGACAACGCGCATGCCTTTGTATTACCTGTGGAAACCATGGAATTCTCTTTCTCAGTTAAAACAACCTGGAAGCCGGAGAAACTGTTCGACCAGTGCGGGGTGATCCTCTACCTGGATGCGGACAACTGGTTTAAAGCCTCGGTGGAATACGATAACGAGAAATTCTCGCGGCTGGGCAGCGTGGTCACGAACCTGGGATATTCAGATTGGGCCACCACGGATATCGAATCCACGCGGCACGAGATGTATTACCGGTTGAGCCGCCGCGGGCAGGACTTTTTGATCGAGAACTCCACTGACGGCCGTGATTTCAATCAGATGCGAATCTTCCATATGCACAAGCCTCTGGAGAAAGCCAACATCGGCGTGTACGCCTGCAGCCCGCTGACATCCTCCATTTGGGTGGAATTCAGTGAATTCTCGCTGGGTGAATGCCAGTGGGAATTGTATGTGAATCCGGAAGGTTGAGCGACGCCCGGTTGGCCGCAATCGACCTGAATCGCTTATAATCCCCGGCGTGAATTTCCCTTTTCTTCGTAATGTTGTGCTCAAAGGGTTGGGGCTGTTTTTGCTTCTGACAGTACTTCTCGGGACCATCCCCGTAGATGCTCTGGGGAAGGTATCCATCTATAACCATCTTGTTCCCGGCCGGCCTAGACTGCCATTTGGCGAAACGCCGCAGCGTTCGTATAACCTGAGTCTGTATAACCTGGAGGCTATGTTCGCCTCACACGAGATTGTTTCGGAGAAACCCGAGGAAGAATTCCGGGTGATCCTGCTGGGCGATTCGTCGGTGTGGGGCACTCTGCTCAAACCGGATGAAACCCTGGCCGGGCGGTTAAACGCGTCGCAGATGCGGATCTGCGGGAAACCCGCACGCTTCTATAACCTGGGGTACCCCACCATCTCGCTGGCCAAGGATGTGCTCATTCTGCAGCGCGCCATGAAAGAGAAACCGGATCAGGTTATCTGGTTGACCACACTGGAGGCCTTCCCGGCGGATAAGCAGTTTGCATCTCCGCTGGCAGAAAACAACCGGGAACTGCTTCAACCCGTTTTGGGCGGTAGTGAACCAACGGTATCAACCGGTTTGTTGGATCACACCCTGTTCAACCGCCGGCGAGAGTATGCGGATTGGGCGCGGTTACAGCTTTATGGGATCCCCTGGGCAACCAGTGGAATTGACCAGGACTATCCAACGCGTTATCCACCAGCCGCTGTAGACCTGGAAGCGGATGACACGTTTCACGGTTTAAAATCGGGAGATGATTTGCAGGCATCATTAGCCTGGGATGTACTGATTAAGGGAATGGATCTGGCAGATTCTGCCCATTTACCGGTGCTTCTGGTAAATGAACCGATCCTGATCTCCAACGGTTTAAACAGCGACAAACGTTACAATTTCTATTATCCCCGCTGGGCGTATGACGCGTACCGCCATGAATTACAGCAGACCGCCAACACACACGAATGGCGGCTGCTTGACGCGTGGGATGCCATAGCCATGGATCAGTTCACCAACAGCGCCATCCACCTGACTCCGCGGGGTGAGGTCATATTGGCGCAAATGGTCTCCCATTTTCTTTCCCGGCAAACCTGTCAATAAATAGCGGAATAGATTCTAAAAACCTGAAAGTCGTAAAAAAGACATAAATTACATTTGTATTCTAAATAGATGCAACATAATACATGCCTGAATTGATGGGAGCATTTATACTAATCAAGGTCATCCACTGTAAGTGAATGGCCTTAACAACACTATACTATGGGGCGAATTGGAGATGGGAAAAACAACATCCATGAAAAAGTTTTCTCTATCTGTTGGCTGGTTTTCAATCGTCCTGGCCGTACTTTGCATCCTCATCACACTCACGGGCCTCATATTACTTGAGAAGACCATAACCGGGACTTCTCCCACCGGCACCAACCTTTGGATTGCCAGAATACTGGTCATCCTGGGTGCGCTTGGAGCGGCGGTAAGTTGTCTGATTATCCGTTTTAGAGAAAAAAGAGAAAGAACTCAAAACAATGAATTGATCGCCATGGGCTCGACTCTGGCTCACACAGATACTCCAGCACTGGCATCAGCACTTTCCGCTTTGACCACAGGTGATCTTACCCGCCACGTGGCAATTGTAACCAAAAGTCTGGCTCTCTCAGAGGATGATCTCCGGCGGAATGGATCATCCATTCAAAAGTCGATGAATGACATCGTGACCAGTCTGAAGGAATGTGTTCGGTCGTACAACTGGATCACCGATGTCCCCTGCAAGCGCCTGTTTTACCGCGGCACCGATTCCTTTCAGGAAGGATTGGCCGCAGGAGATGCCATGGGGAAATCTTTGGGGAATCAGCGTAAGCTGATCATCTCCAGCGCGCTGCACCAGGACAACCTCCAGTTGCGGATTAACGGTTTTCAGACCAGTCTGGCAGCGAATTTTCCGGATCTGATAATTGTCAAAACGATCGATACCTCTGGGAAGAGTGACGAACAGGTTATCAGGGAATTTGAGGAAATACTCAAAGAACACCCTGACCTGGCCGGTTGTTACGCGACGGATATCGAATCCATGCTCCCGTTAATCAAGATTATCCAGAAGAACAGTTCGCTGAAGAAGATCAAGATCATCAGCCATGATCTCTCGGAAGACATTGCCAAACTGATCAATGAAGGCGTGGTCACAGCCAATGTAACCCAAAACCCGTTCGCCCAGGGTTATGACACGGTCATCCATTTGTACAATCACCTGGCTGGAGGTTGGGTGCCACCAGTCGAGCGTTTGCTTATCAAACCTGACCTTGTCTCACGCGAGAATTTGAAGGATTTCTGGCGGATCGGGCAGGGAGCTTTTCAATCTGAAGAAGCCATCGCTCAACGCCCGCAGCCTGTGGAAAATGTTTCCGGCAAACCATTCAAGATCGCGATGGTGGGCGCGGATGTATCCTTCTTTGATTTTGTGAAAGAAGGTGTGGATACAGCCGCGAAAGAACTGAAATCTCGCAATACAAAAGTTGATTGGCTGCTGCCGCCCGGCACAAAAACACCGAATGGGATTTCGTTTTCCGCTGAGATCTACAGTCCTTTCCTTGAAAAACTCGCAGCGGATGGCTACGATGCCATTGGGATTATTGTGGCTGATTCGGAGATCAACAAGACCATCAATAAATTGGTGGATAAAGGTATTCCAATTGCCACTTTCAACGCAGAAACGAGCAGTATGCGCGGTTTAATGTTGATGATGGTAGACCGTGCCAGGCAACTAATGGAAGCCAGTCAGACGTTGAATGAAGCGGCGAAAAACGCACAATACGCCACAGATACTGTCTCAGGCACAATTCAACAGATCACCAAGTCGGTAAGCGATGAGGCTGCCATGATGAGCCGCGCGAACGGTTCAGTGCAATTGATCGTGGACAACATCCAGCAGATCAGTAGAGGCGCGGAGGAACAGGCCCGGGCGGCTGAAAATGCCGTGACAGCATCAATGCAAATTGCCGATGCCGTGGATAAAACCTCGCAGGCTATTGCCAAGGTGACCTCAACCGCAGATAATTCCGTCAAAGTGGCGCGTGACGGCGCCTCGTCGGTTCAACAGGCGTTGGATCAGATGGGAAGTATCCAGCAGGCCGTTGAAACATCCGCGACTTCAATTCAGATGATGGATACCTACTCTCAGCAAATTGGCGAGATTGTGGAAACCATCCGCGATATCGCTGACCAAACAAATCTACTGGCCCTGAACGCGGCGATTGAAGCCGCCCGGGCCGGAGAGCAGGGCAGGGGATTCGCCGTGGTGGCAGGAGAGGTTCGAAAACTGGCCGAAAAGTCGGGTGAAGCCACCCGCGAGATTACCACAATCGTCCACAATACCCAGAAGAACATTGCCGAGACGGTATTGTCCATGCGGACGGCGATTGAACGCGTATCCGAAGGAAGCCGGCTGGCTGAAAGCTCGGGAAAAGCACTTGAATTGCTGGTCACCTCGGCCGCGGATATGCAAGCTCAGTCGCTGGGTGCCAGTGAAGCCAATGCTGCCATGGTCGGCGTCATGGAAAGTCTAAACACGGCCATCGAACGGGTATCCGCGGTCATCGAACAGAACAGCGCTTCCTCCGCCGAAATCAGCAAGAATGCCAATGACACTCTGGAGATCATGGAATCTGTGGCAGCTTTCAGTGAGGAAAACGCCGCTTCTTCCGAAGAGATTGCCGCCTCTACAATGGAAGTCAACGAAAAAGTTACCCAGATGGCTGGCATGGTGCAGAAGCTGGAAGCGATCGCCGCTGAGATGCAGGCCTCGACAGCCAACTTTAAACTTTAGAATTTGTTGAAATTCAAAAACAGGAACACGGAGCGCAACCGCCTCCGTGTTCTTTTCATTTCCAGATGGTTAATTTCTGTATGAGGTTTCAGCAACATGTACAATTAGTAATTAACCGGTTTATTTCGGTTCATCATTTCGTTATAATTCTTTATTATTCAATAGTGTTATCGTGGGGTACGTCATATTTATAAGGAGTACGGTGTGGCACAGTTTATTGCTTACAGGGATGGTATAGAAGTAAGCGGACAACATATACTCACATTTTTGAATTGCCTTGGAAGCCATCGGGAAAAAGCTCAGGCGGTTCTTCAAAAACATGGCATTGATTCCCCGGAACCGCGGAATTGGTATCCTCAACAGGCCTGGCTGGATGGGTTTAAAGAACTGGCCGGCTCACTGCATGCAAACACGCTGACTTTTGTGGGAAGAAAGATCCCTGAAAACGCCGTTTTTCCGCCGGAGATTAAAGAAATCTCCCTGGCACTGAAATCCATTGATTGGTCGTATCACCTGCATCATCGCGCTGATGGCAAACCTTTGTTCAACTATGCTACCGGTGAAATGCTGGAAGGCATCGGCCACTATTTGTATGAAAAGAATGGAAACAACCGGATCATCATGACCTGCACCAGCCCCTACCCCTGTGATTTTGACCGGGGGATGATCGATTCCATCGCTTTTCGTTTTCGTCTTCCCGGTACCATGCCGCGGGTCAGTCACGCTCAACCTGACCAGTGCCGAGACACAGGTCATGACTCCTGTTCCTATATTGTAGAGTGGTGATTTCGGTTACTTCCAGGCTTTCAGCGAGAAAACGATAGGCAGTGTGTCATCCCCTTTGGGGTGATGCCAGAATCCATCATCACCTTCTTTCATGTCAGGCATGGTGGGAAAGAATCCTTTACCAGATTCATGGAGAAATTCCAGCCGTAATCCATTACGGCATACTTCGGTCACAATTTCACCCATGGTATGCTGCCATTGAAAACATGCCGGAGTATTCACTTTTGCCGAAGTGTCCGCGTAGCTGCCCTGAACATCGCATTTGAGAACCTCCTTCTGGAAGTATGGGTATTTCATGGCCCAGTTATCAGAGTATTCATCAAAAACCCATGTGAGCGGGTGACCTTCGGCCAGATAGAAAAAACCACCGGGTTTGATATATCGTGCCGCGATTTCCATCCAGCGCGGGAAATCGGGCAGCCAGTTGATCACCCCGTAACTGGCGAAAACGATATCAAATTGACCTTCCAGGTTGGCCGGCAGGTCATAAATATTGCAGCAGATGAACCGCGCGGGGATGTTCAGCTCACGGCTTAGACTTTCGGCCACTTCAATGGCCCGCGGGGAAAAGTCAACACCGGTGACCTCCGCGCCGAGGCGAGCCCATGAAAGGGTATCCATGCCGAAATGGCATTGCAGATGGAGCAGTTTCTTTCCGGTTACATCACCCACTTCACCCCGGATGTACGTATCCAGCTTGTTGGCACCTTCTTTAAAAGCTTTCAGGTTGTACATATCTGAACGGGAGTTGATATCTGTCCATTCATTCCACAGAGTCTGGTTGGTTCGCAGTTCTTTTTCCATATCACCATTTTACTAGACTCCAATACGCCGGCGATTATGACCGGCAATAATTTCCCTGTTGTCCATGACACCCGAATTTTCACCTGACCGGAATCGTGAGCACTACCAGCACGTCTTGATAAGGCAATTATTAAAATACAAGCGGCTGACGCCAATTTGATTCATGATCTGATGAAACACCCCTTGAAGTTGAGAGTAATCCGCTTCCTCGCGGCCGGATTGTCACCGGAGGATGCGGTTAAACGCACTTTCATGCCGATGGAGATCATCAACCAGATGGCAGCGGTGCAAGGTTAAATAAAGAAGGAGCCGGTCTATTTTTTTTACAGACTGGTCTTATTATTAGTGGAAAATGCTGGAGTTTTCGAACGAGGTTACCGCCATAATCGGTTGCAGGCCATTGCGTGAACCAACCGGCATCACCTGATGGGCATCCGTGAAGAAGTAATCGGGTGTCTTATCTCGGATCATTTTCAACGCTTCGCGGGTTAACCGGTCTGCCGGATGGTTATCCCGACGGGGGGTCCAGCACCATTGCACATGTTTGAAATGGCGGCACAGGCGGCGCGCCTGGCGGTGAAATTGCTGAATGCGGGGTGAATGTGTCAATGATTGGTTCTGCATTTGTTCAATGATGGATTTCGCATCCCCCTGGATGAGGATGGTGTCATCGCAGACATTCATTTCCACCAGCGCTTCCAGCCCGGCGATCAGCGCCAGATACTCCGCTCCGTTGGAAGTGGCCAGTTTCCAATGGGCGTAGCCGCCCTGACCACGGGCAACCAGTTTATCTTCGCGCAGGATCAACCAACCGTAACACATAATTCCCGGATATCCGTCTGTATCCACGTGTATTCGGCGGTAAAGGCCGTCAAATTGCAGCGTGTACATGCGACTCCACACAATCAATACCCGCGAAAACGCGCTCACAGATAAAGTGGGATTTTAACTGACCAGATCTGAAAGGTTTAACTGTCTGAGTCTGGGAGAAAAAAGGGTATAAGAAAAGGTAATTCTTTAAATGAGGCAAGCGAACGAAGGTTTTAGTATGATGGGATGAGATTTCTTAACCAATTATAGATGAAGAATCACACCTTGATGGAAGGGATTCAGCCAATGGGCGTGATTTGGTGTTCCTGTAACGGGCCGGTTCCCCGACCGCCGCGGCTGGCTTTTTCGGCATACATCTCTTTGTCGGCCAGTTCAAGAACTTCTTCCAACGGCTGACCATCCTGTGAAGTGGCAACGCCGAGCGAAATATTAATCTCCATGGGTCTGGTCTCTTCCCCAAGTCCTGATTCTGTTTCCTGATTATAGGTTTCCAGCATTACCCGCACACGTTTCAAAATTTCTTTTGCCATTTTTTCATTGGTACGCGGAAGTAGCACGGCAAATTCATCTCCTCCGATACGGGCAACTACATCTTCAGGGCGGAAAGCGCTCTTAAGTATGGAGGCTGCCTGACGCAAAAGACTGTCACCGGCAGAATGGCCAAGCGTGTCATTCGTGATTTTTAATCCATCCACATCCCCCAGAATGATGCTTACAGGATAACTGCGGCTGTTATTGAGCCGATCCATTTCCGCGGTGAAGTATGTGCGGTTGTACAGACCGGTCAGATCATCATGCATCCCCAGAATACGCAGATTTTCTTCCAACAGTTTTCGATCGGTAATATCATGTCCAACTGCCTGTAATTCTTCCAGAATGTCATCTTCATCAAACAACCCGTGGATAGACCATTGCTGCCATCGGACCTGGCTGTTATCGCGCTCGTGGCTGGTCTGCTCAATGCGGATGACCGGGTTTTGGGCTGTAAGTATCGAGGTGATCAAATCACCTGTCTGCGGCATGATCATTGGCAGGTAAGGTGAAAC
The DNA here is from genome assembly GCA_964397625.1 of uncultured Leptolinea sp. Taxonomy (GTDB): domain Bacteria; phylum Chloroflexota; class Anaerolineae; order Anaerolineales; family Anaerolineaceae; genus Leptolinea. Next base: position 7,891 of record CAYNJT010000015.1, read on the forward strand.
AGATTTCCCGATGACTTCTTCCGAGACTGTATCGAAATACTCACAGAAAGCATTATTCACAAAGGTAAGTGTTCCATCCGGCAGCATACGGCATATGAGGTCGGTCTGGTCCTCCACAATGGCCCGGTAGCGTGCTTCACTGGCAGTCAGGCGGGCTTTGCTTTCATTTTGTTCTGTGATGTCCTGACTCATCAACATGACCTTTTCCACCAGCCCATCACTTGACCTGACAGGGATGAAAAAGAAGTTGAAAACCCTATTGAAGATACTAATCTCACGTTCTTTTCTCGTGCCATGAAACGCGTCAATAATCGCGTGTTCTAACAGATTAGTGCCTGGATTGTCCAGCGGAAGCGCCTCGGCCAGGGTTTTACCTTCAATAAAGACGTTATTCTCCTTCAGCAACCCCATGCCATCACCCGCCAGCAATGTGCAGCGCAGATCGCGATCGAACAGTCCAACAACCCCATTGGGGAAGTTTTTGGCCAGGGTTCGATACAATTCTTCACTATCACGCAGCTGCTGTTGGGCTTGTTTCAGGTCTGAAATATCCGTCACGGCTGTCAACCACCCGGTGGTTTGACCTTTGTTATCACGCATGGGAGAAAGCAAAAGCAGGGCGTCGAAACGTTGGCCGTCTTTGCGCATTAATCTGACTTCCACACCTGTGTCGGGGTAAACATTATCCATTGCTGACTGGTAAATTTTCGTGAGCCGGTCAACTTCTTCTGAAGGCCAGTACACAAACGGGATGGTTGTGTCCATCAATTCAGCCCGCGAATAACCGATCATCCGGCAAAAACCCGGATTAACATAGGTGACACGCCCATCCACATTGATGACCGATATGCCCGAAATAATGGATTCTTCAATCGCCTTCCGAAAGTTTTTCTCACGGATCACGCTGGTATACAACCGGGCGTTTTCGATCATGATGGCACTCTGATCGGCAAAAAGCTGGATCAAATGAATTTCATCCTCAGAAAACTCCCCGCTTTTTTCTGTGTCTCCAATGGTGAGAACACCGAGAATTCTACCGGAAGCTTTCAAAGGCACCGAGAGGACCCGGTGCATGGATGTTTTCACCACATGGCCAGGCAGCTGTTCCCAGGTGGCCAGGTCTTCGACAGAAAAAGCCTGCCCGGTAACAGCCACACGGCCGGCCAAATTTTGTATTAATTCATTGCCAGTAAAGGAGAAATCTTCCGGATAATTGCAAGTCACGACCAGATTTAACTTCTGGTTGTCTTCATCCATTAGATAAATTCCGGCATTGGTGCTATCAATCAATGGTGCCGCGTTTCGCACAATGGTTGAAAGCAAATCCTCCAGCTCGATCTGGGCGGTCAATGCCAGTGAGGTGTCATACAACGATGACATTTGCCTGGCGCGATTCTGGGCGGCTTCTTCGGCTTGCATACGGCCGGTGACTTCTTTGATCAAGTTAAGGTTGGCGCGATTCAACTCAGAATTAACCCTGCGCAGGCTGAGCATATCATCAAAACGTGCCAGGCAAATAATGATGGCTCTTTCCAACTCCGCATCCTGAACCGGTTTGATCAGGTATGCCCCCACACCCGCATCAACCGCTTTCTGGATGAGAGATGAATTTTCATAGGCCGATAACATGATAACTGGAGTGGGACAGATCTTTTGAATGGAGCGCGTGACCTTGATACCGGCCTCTGGATCTTCTTCCCCCGAGACCGGATCAGTCATATGCAGGTCCATCAAGATCAGTCCCGGATTTAATTTACCAGCCATATCCACAGCGCTGGCAGCATCAAATGCCGCGCCGGCGATCTGGTACCCAAGGCGTTGAAGCTGGCTTTGGATTAACCGATTGACTATCGCTTCATCTTCCACGACAAGGATTCTTAAGGGAGAAGGTCTTCGCAAAATATCTCCTCAGTTATCCCGGATTAGCTTTATCAAAACATGGCGTTGATTGTTATCTTCGCCCCCTGATGGCTGTGATCGGTACTGCTCGTCATATCAGGAATGTTTTGACTGAAGCCGTATCACATCTTTAATCATTATAAGAGATGACAGTGCAATTTTGATGGCTTGAAAACAAATTTAAACAAAAATTAATGGAAAATTTACGCCTTTTGCCCTACTATTAATAAAATTACTTTCACCAGTGGTATCTAAAGCATCCAAGGGTGGTCTGTAAATTGCACCACAGGGATATCCGGAATGGAAAACGGATTCCTCCCAACACCAATAATTTTCCATTCAACCTTATACATATTTCACTCATACTAATTTAGATGGGAGACGCTGGGTCCATGGCAATAGCATCAGCCGGGGGTGAAACATCGAAATATTCGGATAATAACCCTTCCGCGCGAGCGGCACGGACCGAACACAATTCACTTCAGGCCGCGCTCTTCATTCTGGATAAGAACGGGGCTATCGAAGACTTAAACTCGATTGCGCTGGATTTGTGCGGGGCTTCCAATTCGGATTGTCTGCATAACCGACCGTTTCGAGACTTTTTCACAGAAATAGAAAGGTCAAAACCGAACCAGGCGTCGATCCAAAAAAATGTCTTTTCGGAAGGAACCCTGCATACTCTGCATGACAAGGAGATTCCAGTTCAGGTCTTGTACAGCCCGGCTTTGGAAAATTCAGATAAGACTCTTGTGCTGATGAACGAATTACCAGAACCGGATAAAGAGGCGGAAGTATTGCTGCAGGCATACAAACGTCAGAAAGCCCTGAACCAAAAACTTGGGGAGATTTTGGAGTTAGGCCGGACTTTCAGCCTGCATACGGATCTGAACTCAGTGATGAATCAGATCGTTCGGGTGGTGGGTGAATCAACAGGGTATGGTTTTGTGGGATTGTACTTAAAGGATCCAGAGACGCAATTAATGCGTGTAGCCACTCACACTGACACATTCTTGGATTTCACTACTTTCAAAAAAAGCAATCCAGGCAACGACTGGGATATTCTGACTCTGGTCAACAATAATCCCTCCGATCTGGTAAAGATCGGGGGGAAACGACTGCCTGTCACGTTTGGCATGGATGGAGAAGACGCGGGGGAGGGGAGATCTAAAGGCGCACGACGACACAAATCCGCTGAAATTTGGGAAGTCGATGGCGCCTTATTGGCCATGGTGCAGTTGAAAGGCGCCGTGACCTGCGGGTATCTTCGGGTGAGTGACCCCATTGAAAATCATTGCCAGAAACAGATGGATGTTCCGGTAGAAGATTCAGAAACGTTCTGCCAGCAGGCATTGTGGATCTACGCCAATCAGGCAGCCGTAGCCATTGAAAACGCCATACAATTCGAGCGCGTTCGTCTGGATATTAATGAGCGAACCCGCCTGGAACAAAACCTGACTCTGACTCAGAATGAACTGGAACAACGAATATTACGCCGCACACAAGAACTTGAAAAACTGAACGCGGAACTTCGCTCCGAGATTATGGAACGTGAGGTTGCCCAGCAGGAACTGGATCAACAATCCACCTTTCTTCGGCAGGTGCTGGACACCAATCCGATATTGATATACGCCCGCGACCGAAACGGCAAATACACCCTCATCAATGAAGCAGCAGCCCGCTTTGAAGGTTTGACCATTGATGAAGTGATTGGCAAGACTGACAATGAATTGAATCACGACCTCGGACAGATCATTCGCTGGCGGCATGAGGACCTGGACGTGATGGACAACGCCCGCGAGATTATCCTGCCGGAAGAGCGAGTGCTGGATACGCATGGAAATCTCCATATCATGCAAACGATTAAGCGTCCGATCATCGGACGCCAGGGGAAAATTGACCAGGTTCTGGGTGTGTCGGTGGAAATCACCGCGCGCAAGAAAGCTGAGGAACGGGTAGTTCAGGCCAGTGCCGAACTTGCCAGGGCGTATGATGCCACTATTGAAGGCTGGTCGAGGGCGCTGGACTTGCGCGACCGTGAGACTGAAGGGCATAGCCTGCGCGTGACCAACATGACGCTGCGTCTGGCTGGATTTATGGGTATTGATCAGAGTGAGAATCTTAATCTACGGCGGGGCGCATTGCTCCACGATATCGGAAAGATGGGAATTCCTGATGAGATTTTGTTTAAAAAGGGAACGTTGAACAACGCCGAATGGGTGGTCATGCGTAAACATCCCACCTATGCGTATGAAATGCTGAATCCCATTGATTATCTGCATCCCGCGCTTGTCATTCCCAAATATCACCATGAAAAATGGGATGGCACCGGCTATCCGGAAAACCTGGAAGGTGAGATGATCCCGCTGGCAGCGCGTATCTTTTCTATTGTGGATGTATGGGACGCGCTGACCAGTGACCGCCCATATCGGTCCGCGTGGAGCCAGGAAGATGTACTGGAGTATATAAAAGGGAATTCCGGCACACACTTTGACCCCCATGTTGTCGACACATTTGTGACATATTTAGACGAGATAGTGCAAAAATCTTCTTGATTTTTCATGTAAACGCTTCCATGAATAAAAAAAGGGCAGAGATTTATTAATACCGATTTATTATACAAATCAGTATTAATAAGGTATACTCATTGCAACTGATAGGCTATGACTGAAAATATCAAACCGGAAATGCTCCCCGGACTTGACTTGCGCGATAAAGTGGGAAAAGCGGCCAACCTTGCGGCTGCCGCGGCCACGTTCCATGACTATCGCCTGACTCTGGCACCCAATACACTCCGCCGGCACCGCGCCGCCCTCGAACTGTTTGCAGAGTACCTTGGTGAAAAAGGATTACGACCGGCCTACTTACACAATGACCCTGCCGCTTGGTGGGGAATTACCTGGGGTTTGGTGGATGGTTATTACAAGTGGCTATTGGCACAGGGTTACAGCACAGGCAGCGCCAATGTAAATCTTTCGACCATTAAAACATATGCCCGCCTGGCCATTAAGGCTGGTGTGGTTGACCCCGCAGAGAGTCTGTTGATAGAGACTGTACACGCCCGCAGCCGCCGCCGCGATCGTATGCGAATTGATGAACAACGCCGCAAAGAAGATATTCCAACCCGCATTGGCGCCAAAAAAGCTGAACCAGTCCTGCTCACCATTGCCCAGGTCTCACGACTAAAGAAACAACCGGATACTCCCCAGGGTCGCCGGGATCAATTGCTGATGTGTCTTTTATTGGATCATGGCCTTCGCGTGGGTGAAGCCGCCGGGTTAAAACCGTCAGACCTTGACCTGGAAACCGGAACGCTATCTGTCTACCGCCCCAAGGTCGATAAACGCCAGATTCATCGTCTGAGTCCCGAGGCTCTGATAACAGCCCGGAAATACATGCAAATGGATTTTGCGGCTATGCGCAAAAACCCCCCCACCCTGCTGGCCGGGAGCAACCGCAGTGGTGTTTTGAGCGGTTCCCTGTCCATCCGCGCCATCTTCAACCGGGTTCGCCTGTTAGGCAGGCAGATCGGACTCAGCAACCTGTCTCCTCACGATTGCCGCCATACCTGGGCCACCCTGGCCTCACGGGCGCATACCCCCCTCGACCGGTTGATGGACGCCGGGGGGTGGTCAAGTTATGCCATGCCACTGCGGTATATTGATTCGAACGAAATCGCCAACGAAGGCGTCAAATTGAATGACGTTGACCATTCAGCGGAATGATTTTCAGTAGAGAATAAGAATTCTAACCAGTATGTGATTATTCATCCACCCCGCGCGGATTCCAGAAAAATTCCATCTGATGGGCGGTTTTTATGGCCAGCTCCTCATTCTCGAGCCGGGCGACCAGGTGCAGGCTCATTTCTATTCCTGCAGAAATTCCCGCCGAAGTTACGATTCTGCCGTTATCGACCCAGCGCTTCTTTGATTGCACGTTAATCCGCGGGAACATGGACTGAAGGTCTGCCTGGTCTTCCCAGTGGGTGGTGGCGGGTAATCCATCCAGCAATCCGGCACGCGCTAGCAGGAACGCGCCAGTGCAGATGGACGCGGTAATTTCCGCTCTGGAGCTTACATCCTTTATCCATTGGATAACCGCTGGTTTTTCCATTTCAATTGTCACCACCCCGCCGGGCACGATGAGCACATCCAGGTTTGGGTGATTGGACAGGTAATATTCCGGGGTAATAATCAGGCCTCCGCGTGCGGTGACTCTCCCTGCCGAGGCTGCCAGAGTAAACAACCGAAATGGCTCCGTCGATGCCGGAACAATCCGGGTTTTTACCCGCGACGCGGTGGAAAAAACTTCAAAGGGACCGGAAAAATCCAATACCTCAACATCATCATAAAGATAAATACCTACATTCCTTGTTGAGTATGTCACAGGGCATCCGCTTTCTCAGTGGTTAAATAAAAAAACCTGCCCGTTAGTATTACGGGCAGGAAACAGAAATCATATAAATATTGCGGACGAATATCGGACCGCTTACCCCGCGCATTTCCGGTCCCCGTTCAAAGACCATATAACCGGCAGACATATTGGCAGGAACGCGGATCTCTAAGCCCTGTGTTTTTGTGATCATGGTCCATCCGTTGGACTGGTTGTCTTTAGACCAATCCGCCATTTGACCTCCGAATAGAGATGCCGCCTGCCCCGGTGTGGTCGGGCACGAAGCCGCAGGAATCTGTGATTCAGTCGCTTTTTCTGTGGATGGAGGTTCATTTAAGATTTGAATTCCGCCAGGCATTAGTGTCTGTAATTGGGCAGGTAGGAATGTAGGGTCAACAAGTTTTCCAGCCAGCGAGAATTCATTTGGGGTGGTTTCCTGCAGAGTACCCTGAAGCTCATTATACGCCTGGGAATTGAAGAACCACCACGCCAACATGGTAAAAATCACCACAGTTATGATAAGGAAGATCAGTATCAGGCGGCTGCTTTTGCGCTTCTCTTCGGGTTTTTCGAGGTTATTCAATACCTCCGCCACCTGCTCAGGAGTAAGACCGGAAGAGCGCTCCAGAATGGAGCGGACTTCCTGGGGTGTGTTTCCCAGTTTGTGTAATTCAACAGCCCGTTCGGCGGCGGCTTCCATCTTTTCATTAAGTGATGACACGTTGGGTGAAGCGCCGGCTATGTGATCACGCAGGTCACCCAGGTCTTCCTCCGGAGTAGTGTAGATGGTCTTCGGACGGGCGGGCGCCGGTTGAATGATGGAAGGCGGGGTATCTTCGAGAGGCCGGATGGGAGGCGGGTTATCCAGACTGGAATAATCCACCGGTTGACTTGCAGCCTGTGTTGTAGGCATGGTCCAGGAAGCCGGCACGGTAAAGACCGGTTTCGACGCGGTAACAGGCGGCTCTGTTTCAGGCTTTTCCGATTCTTTCAGCGATTCTTTTAATGCGCCTGATGGGTCTTCCGCGTCTTTGGTACTCAATTGGCCGGCAAAATCACCACTGGGAGGATGCAAAAGAGCTTCCCGCACGCGTTCCAATTCCTGGTCTTTCCAGACATCCCGCTCAAAGAGCGGAGTGCCTGCGGGCGGCTCTACAGGAAATCCATCGCCATCTGTAAAATCTTCCTCAAAAAAAGGGGAAGCTCCGTTTACCGGATTGACCGGTTTATCCGTGGGGAAAAGTAATTGACCCGGTGTTTCCTTTGAAGTTTTTTCTTCCGGTGGAGAGACCGATTCATTTCTGACCGGAGGATTTTCTGGTTCAGGTTCAGCGGTTTTCGCGGCTAAAGGTTCAGCTTCTATGGCAGGTTGAGAAGGCGGAGCCGCTGTTGCAACAGGGGCAACCTTATCCGCCCCCTCCGCTTTGGGTTGTGACTGCCCTGTCTTGAATATCTCAAAGGCAGCCAGGGCTTCTTCCAGCACCACCCATTCGCCTCTCATCCAGGGTGTCACGCCGGGCGGCAGAGTGACAAAGCGAACCCGTTTTCCGGCATCTTCCAATTCGAAGGAGGTTTCACAGGTCGAGCAGGCAAACCGATCCGCGTGACCGGTAGGATGAAAAACACCCAGAGGTTGTGAGGAGCAAACCGGACAGGCCATTTTTGCCGCCCAGGCTTCTGGTAGCTGCATTTTTGGATTGGGATTCTCAGATTGGGCCATAAACCTTCCACCAGAGTAAATTACAACTCAGCCAATTCCCCTGCAAGGCGTTGGCGATAAGACGCGTCATCCAACTGGATGCGTGCTTCCCCGCTTTCCACCGCCGCTTTCACAATCACCGGAGGCAGAAACGTGTATAGCCGGCGGTCCAATGGTTTGGGAATAAACCAATCTCGGCCGTATGAGAGATGGTGCAAATTATATGCCGTCAGCACTTCTTTTGGAACGGAATCCCGGCAGAGTTCTGCCAGCGCGTGTGCAGCGGCCAGTTTCATCCGTGAATTGATCCGCCGAGCGCGGCAATCCAGGGCCGCGCGGAAAATATAAGGGAACGCCAGAAGGTTGTTCACCTGGTTTGGGCTGTCAGAGCGGCCGTTCGCCAGTAGCGCGTCTGGGCGGGCCTGGCGTGCTTCCTCCCAACTGATTTCAGGTACAGGGTTGGCCATGGCGAAAACGATCGGATTGGCGGTCATGCGCTTCAACATCGCGCCAGTCACCAGATTAGCCGCCGATAGACCGATGAAAACATCCGCCCCTTCCAACAATTCCGCGAGTTTCGCGGGGCGGTCACCCTGGGCAAACACTGCCTGTTCTTTGAACATCCCCTGCGGCCGGCCGTTGTAAAGCAGTCCGTCAACGTCGCTCATCCAGATATTCTCACGCGGTATGCCAAATTCAACCAACAGGTTTGCCGTGGCAACCGCCGCCGACCCTGCCCCGCTGAAAACCACTTTTATATCAGCGGCTTTTTTACCCGCCAATTCCAGGGCGTTGATAAGTCCGGCTGTCACGATGATTGCCGTGCCGTGCTGGTCGTCATGAAATACCGGAATATCCAGTGCTTCAATAAGCCGGCGTTCGATTTCAAAACATTCCGGCGCCTTGATATCTTCCAGATTGATCCCCCCAAAACTGGGAGAGATGTTTGTGACTATGCGAATTATATCTTCGGGGTCTTTTGAATCCACCTCAATATCAATGGCATCCACACCGGCGAATTTTTTGAAGAGTACCGCTTTCCCCTCCATGACCGGTTTGGCGGCCAGCGCTCCGCGGTCTCCCAACCCAAGTATGGCTGTCCCGTTGCTGACCACGGCTACAAGGTTTCCCCGGTTGGTATATTCATACGCCAGCGATGGATCGCGGGCTATCTCCAGCACTGGCTCGGCCACGCCAGGCGTGTACGCCAGGCTCAAGTCGCGCTGGGTGGATAAAGATTTGGTTGTGGTTACTGCCAGTTTCCCCGGTCTGCCCGGGCTGCGGTGATAATCTAAGGCTTCGCTCATAGCTCAATTTTAGCTTCAGATGGGACGATTTGGAAGTTGTCCCTGTTTACATTTTTGTTGTTTTTTCATATTGTTAATGAAACCACATAATCCCAAATTTTTACGGGTTAATTATAAGATGGGCCATCATATTCAGGATTTCTTCATAAAAATCACATATCTTTTCGGGAAAATCAACCTGTAATGAACAAATAAAGGTGAGGAGTCAGTCATGAAGGTAGAAGGAAACCGGTTGTTTCGCAACAAGATCTGGGTTCGGCGTTTTGTCCAGATTTTCTTTTTTGGTTTGATCGCTCTGATCTCCATCAATCATGCCCTGGTTGAATCAGGAAACAGCATCCCCTTTCTGAGCAGTGCTTCGCTGCACGCGCTGTGCCCGTTCGGTGGTGTGGTGACAATTTACCAGTATGTCACTCAGGGCACCTTTGTGCAGAAGATCCATGAGTCGTCCTTTATCCTGATGATTGTTGGATTTCTGCTTGCCATACTGTTCGGGCCGGTCTTCTGTGGCTGGGTTTGTCCTCTGGGCACCGTCCAGGAATGGTTCGCCGCCCTGGGACGAAAAATCTTTGGCAGGAAGCGGTATAACCATTTCATCCCAACCCGCATTGACCAGGTCTTGCGCTATGCCCGTTACGGCATACTTGCATGGGTGATTTACATGACAGCGGTTACCGGTAAATTGATCTTCGCGGATATTGATCCCTACTACGCCCTGTTCAACTTCTGGACGAGTGAAGTGGCCATTGGCGGGCTTGTGGTACTGGGGGTCACGCTACTGGCTTCGCTGTTTGTGGAACGCCCCTGGTGTAAATACGCCTGCCCGTATGGAGCTGTTCTGGGTGTCTTCAATCTCTTCCGCGTATTCGGGATCAAGCGGCAGGAATCGACTTGTAAGATGTGCAGTCTGTGCGACATACATTGCCCGATGAATATCAATGTGAGTTCAAAATCTGTGGTGCGCGACCATCAGTGCATCTCCTGTCTGGAATGCACCTCCGAAGCCCGATGTCCGGTGGATTCCACTGTGGTGTTCGCCGCCGGTAAAAGCGGCACGAAAAGCGAATTTTTGGGAGTGAAATAACCATGAGACTGAAATCTTTCCCACTGGCAATCATCATTCTGGTGGTCCTGTTTGGCAGTATTGGCGCAACCACCGCGATGGGTTGGTGGCAAACTGAAACCTCAAAAATCCCGGCTGTCTATGCGGAAGGCGAAGCGGCCGGCCAATTCAACCCGGCGGATATTCGCGGGTCGTACACATTCGGGGATATTAACAAAAATTTCGGTGTCCCCGTGGACGAATTACAGAAAGCCTTCCGCGTGCCGGATGGCGGCGACATGACCGCGTTTCAGGTGAAATCTCTCGAAGGTCTGTATACCGATTTACCGGTGGAGATGGGCACAGGCGCGGTCAGGCTATTCACCGCGTTTTACAAAGGGCTGCCATATGATCTGGAAGCCAACGCGGAAACATACCTCTTCCCGGAAGCGGCGGCCATCCTGCAGGAAAACGGGAAAATGACGGCTGACCAGCTATCCTTCCTGTCTACTCACACGCTAACACAGGACGGACAGATGCCAGGCGAACCGGCGGCATCACCCAGCCTTGAAAACACTCCAACGTCAGCCATTGATGCGACTGCCCCGTCCGTCTCATCGACGGAACATGTCCAACCGGCCGGTACCATCACTGGCAAGACGACCTTCCAACAATTGCTTGACCGGGGGATGAAACCGGAAGTCATTGAGTCTATTCTGGGTGGACCCATGCCTGACACTGGAATGATAGTAAAGGACTTTGTCGCATCAAAAGGTATGGACTTTCCAACTCTGAAAACCAAGCTTCAAACCGAGCTGGATAATTTAAAATAGGGTTCCATAAGATGTTACAGAGGCTGCCGAATGGGACAGCCTCTGTTTTTTTTTATAATTTCTCAAGGGCAATTCTTTTTTGGTCGACCTCTTTATCAACCAAAACCTGTGCTTTTTTAATGATGTCATAATTTTTTACGATTGTTTAAACAACCTCGTTCAACTCATTATGATAAAATGAAAAAGTACTCCTGTTTACACAGGTGATAAGAACCAGGCGCTATTTTTATCGGTCTATTCATTCCATATCGCCCGCAATGGCCGCAATAATCCCAATGGTGATCAGACTTTTTTGTTTATTGTGTATTTGGATGATCTCCCCGTTCCGCTTGAATTGCGGTCTCTTGAATCATACCGATAATAATATGTGTGTTTGTTTACCAGATTTCAGGTAGCAGACACATTCTATGATATACGGTGTAGCACCCCAGAGATTATGATGATAATAGTGGTATAGCCCAGATTCGGAGAAACCAGATGAAGACCATTGAAGGTGTCGCCAGTTCAAGAGGAATTGCCATCGGCCCGGTTTTTCAATTCCGGCGCGCCGAGTTGGTAATCGGTACCTGCGAAAACCAGGATCCCTTTAGCGAATGGAAGCGGTTGGAATCAGCGCTGGAAACCGCGCGCAAACAGCTCAACCAGGTGTACGAGAAGGCCCAGAATGAGACCGACCAGGCACAGGCGGAAATCTTCCAGTTTCATATCATGATGACGGAAGACGCCGACCTGCTTGACCGGGTGAAGAATTTGCTGGAAGACCGCCGCACCAACGTGGAACCGGTGTATATGGAGGTTTGTCAGGGATATGCCGACGAACTGGCCGCCATGGATAATGAATATTTCGCCGCCCGTTCGGCTGATGTTCTTGATGTAGCCAACCGGGTGGAACGCATTCTGTTGGGCGTTGCCGAAAGTCCGACAGCGGGATTGAAAGTCCCCAGCATCATTGTGGCAGATGACCTGACCCCGTCGGATACGATTCTGCTGGATAAAACCCTGGTGCTGGGTTTTTGCACGGCGCAGGGATCAACCACCAGCCACGCCGCCATTCTGGCGCGCGGTCTGGGCCTGGCTGCGGTGGGCGGAGCGGGAAATGATGTGCTCTCCCTGCCCAACGGAACCACTGTGATCCTGGATGGCGGTAAGGGGATCATCCTCACTGAACCAGATGAAGCCACCATATCGGCTTATCGGCAGCGTGCCGAGCAGATCCGCCTTTTACAGGTGGAAGCGCAGAAACACGCGCATGAACCGGCGGTGACGAAAGACGGTTTTAAACCGGAAGTCTCGTCAAACATCGGCGATGTTACCGGCGCGAAAAAAGCAGTCAGTTTTGGCGCCGAAGGCGTAGGTCTGCTTCGCACGGAATTTCTCTATATGGACCGCCCCGCCCTGCCGACCGAAGAGGAACAATACCAGGCTTACAAAGCCATTTTGGAAGCTTTTGGTGATAAACCGGTCGTGCTGCGCACGCTGGATATCGGCGGTGACAAGGAACTGTCTTACCTGAAGATGGAACCAGAGATGAACCCCTTCCTGGGGGTGCGCGCTCTGCGCCTGTGCTTCCAGCACCCGGATATGTTCAAGGCGCAGTTGCGTGCCGCCCTGCGCGCCGGTGTGGGTCACAACCTGAAGATCATGTTTCCCATGGTAGCCACGTTGAGCGAAGTGCGCGAAGCCAAAAAATGGGTCAATATCTGCCGGGATGAATTGAAAAAAGAAGGCATCCCCTTCGCAGAAAATATTGAGGTAGGCATCATGGTGGAAATCCCCGCGGCCGCCGTGTGTGCGGATATGCTGGGCAGGGAAGTCGACTTCTTTTCCATCGGCACCAACGATCTCAGCCAGTACACCATGGCCGCCGATCGCGGCAATGCCGGTGTGGCGCACCTGAGTGACGCCTTCCAGCCTGCTGTCCTGCGCCTGATCCGCGACGTGATCAACGCTTCGCACAAATATGGCAAATGGACGGGCATGTGCGGCGAGCTGGCCGGCGAGCCGCTGGCCGCGCCTTTGCTCATCGGTCTCGGCCTGGATGAATTCTCGATGTCGCCGCCCATGGTTCCGGTGATCAAAGCGCTCATCCGCACGCTTGACGCCAAAGAGATGCAGGCGCTGGCCGCCGAAGCCCTGGAGTTGGAAACCGTGGAAGAGGTCCGAGAGTTGGTGCGCAGACGTGTTCCGGCCGCGGCCGCGGTGGAGGGATAAGATAATTTCGAAAGCGTAATTCAAACCCTTAGGGTCTTTTTGAGACCCTAAGGGTTTTCATTTCGATTGCCCGGGTAAACAAATATCCATCCCGTAGGGGCGTACGGCCGTACGCCCCTACATGTCGCGACACAATACAATTCTGCATATACGTTTTTCAATGAAAATGTAGAATTATCTCATGACCGAACATCCCAATCGCAAACCTACCCGTCTTGCCGGTTTTAATTACGCACAATCGGCTGGGTATTTCATCACGCTGGTATCTTATGACCGCCAACATATATTTGGTGAAGTTATTTATGATGAGTTCAAAGCCAATACAATCGGGGAAATTGTAAAAAATGAATGGGAGCGTTCCGCAAACCTACGAGCTGAAATTGAATTGGATTACTGGTGCGTGATGCCGAATCATTTTCATGCAATCGTTTTTATCAAGGAAATTGGTCAAACGAATTCATTAACAAATATCTCAAAATCAACGTTCTTAAGGAGCTCCCGTTCTCTGGGGTCATTAGTTGCCGGATTCAAATCTTCGGTGACCACGAAAGTGAATCTATTTCGTGGTACACCAGCATTTCCGGTATGGCAGCGAAATTATTACGACCACATTATCCGTGATGAAGCGGATTTGAATCGCATCAGGGAATATATTGTTAATAATCCCCTGAAATGGGAATTGGACAGAGAATTCACAGAAAAATAGTTATTCATTGATAATTTTTAACCCGTGTGGGGCGTACGGCTGTACGCCCCTACAGTGCATAATATTATCTTTGCATAACAATAGAACCTTTTTTGAATGAGATTCAATACCCGCGAACGAACTCGAATTATTCTGCGTTCTCCTTTAAAAAAAGATACTGGTAGAAGTTGGTGCTGGTCAAATACATCAGGCGTTATTTTTACATGCCTGAAAGCCCCCCATCCCTGCCTTCCCCAATCTCTTCAAGATGGGAGAAGGAGCCTTTATTTCCGGACATCGGCGGTTTTACACCATCTTGTTGGATTCTGTAATACTGTTTTTCAAAATGCAATACAATTGACGCCTGATTAACTAACACTCTCACGGAGACAGCCATGCAATACGGTCATTTCGACGACGATGCCCGCGAATATGTCATCACCCGGCCTGACACACCGGCTTCGTGGAGCAACTACCTGGGTTCAACGGAATACGGCGCGATCATTACGAATAACGCCGGCGGGTACAGCTTCTACAAATCCGCCGCGCAGGGCCGTTTTTTGAGGCTGCGTTTCAACAACATTCCGCTGGACCAACCCGGGCGCTACATCTACCTGCGCGACCGCGAGAACGGCGATTACTGGTCGGCTTCATGGCAGCCGGTGGGCAAACCGCTGGAATCGTATAAATCCACCTGCCGGCACGGCACCGGCTACACGGTGATCGAATCGGAGTATGCCGGCATTACCGCTCGAACCACCTACTTTGTTCCGCTAGGCCAGCTCTTTGAATACTGGTGGCTGCGCCTGACCAATACCTCCAACCGGCCGCGCAAAATCTCCACATTCTCGTTCTGCGAGTTCGCCAACAACTGGGATACGCAGCAGGATCTGGTCAATCTGCAATATTCCCTGTTCATCGTCAAAGGGGAACTGCGCGACGGCCTGCTGCGAGTCGCCATCAACGACAACCTGACGGTGGACTCGGAAAATTTCATCAACAACGACCAGAGCCGGCATTCCTGGATGGCGCTGGTTGGAGCCTCTCTCGGCGGGTATGACACCGACCGGGCGGCTTTCCTCGGCCCGTACCGCAGTTACCATAACCCGCTGGTTGTCGAAAAAGGCGCGTGCACGGGCAGCAACGCCTATGGTGACAATGCCTGCGGCGTCCTTCAATCGGATATCGAGCTGGCTCCCGGTGAATCCCGTGACCTGCTTTTTATGCTGGGCGTTGGCGAGAGCGGAGGCTTCGGTAAACGCGCCGTGGCTGAATTCGGCTCCGTTGAACGCGCCGCCCGGGAATTGGAAACCTTGAAAAAGTCATACCATTCCAGCCTTGAATCCCTTTCCGTCGAGACTCCTGACCAGGAATTTAATTCCATGATCAATGTCTGGGCGCCGTACAACGCGCAGGTCAGCTTCAACTGGTCGCGCTCGGCTTCGCTGGTGTACAACGGCGAGCGTGACGGGCTGGGCTTCCGCGATTCCGTTCAGGATGTGCTGGGTGTGGTCGCCGCCGAACCGGATAAAGCCAGACAGCGGCTGGAATTGATGCTCACCGGTCAGGTTGCCAACGGTGGTGCCATTCCGGTGATCAAACCGTTTGACCATCACCCCGGCGCGGAAAAGTCACCCTCCCCGGAACATTTCCGCTCAGATGACTGTCTGTGGTTCTTTAACGCTGTTCCCGCCTATGTGGCCGAGACCGGCGACTTGGACTTTTACAACAAAGTGCTGCCCTACGCCGATCATGGCGAGGCGACTGTGCTTGGGCACCTGCGCCGGGCGATGGAGTTCAACCTGGAGCGTGCCGGTAAACACGGCCTGCCCTGCGGACTGGAAGCGGATTGGAATGATTGCTTAAAGCTGGGCTATCACGGCGAGAGTCTCTTCGTGGCATTCCAGCTCTACTACGCGTTGACGGTGTATTCAGAAATCTGTACCCTTCTTGGAAAAGATGATGAATCCGCCTGGGCATTGAAAGAACGTGAAAGCCTTTCAGCGAATATCCAGAAGCATTGCTGGGACGGTCAGTGGTTCATCTGGGCGTTCGGCGAAGACGGAACCACCTACGGTACCAAGGATTTCGCGGAAGGCCAGGTCTACCTTAACACGCAGGTCTGGTCCGTGATCAGCGGCGCGGCAACAGTAGAACAGGCGCGAATAGCCATGCAAACAGTGTATGACCGTCTGGCTACTCCGTACGGCCTGATGCTTTCTTATCCGCCGTTCATCAAGACATCCATCGAAGTGATGCGCGCTGTGCTGTTCAACCCGGGGATCAAAGAGAACGCCGGCATTTTCAACCACACCCAAGGCTGGGGGGTGATGGCCGAATGTCTATTGGGCAACGGAGACCGTGCCTACAAATATTACCGCGCGTTCATGCCGGCTGCCTACAACCAGCGCGCCGAAGTGCGTCAGTGCGAGCCTTACGTGCAGGCGCAGACCACCTACGCCAGCCTCTCCCCCCGCCCCGGCAACGCGCGCACGTCCTGGTTAACAGGCGCCGCCGCGTGGGCATATTTCTCCGCCACCAACTATATTCTGGGTATTCGCCCCGAGATGGATGGCCTGCGCGTCGACCCGTGCATCCCCTCTACATGGCAGGGGTATAAGGCTATACGCAAGTTTCGCGGAAAAACGTTGGAAATTGAAGTACAAAATCCGGATGGGGTTTGCCGGGGTGTGAAGTCATTAACCTTGAATGGTGAAACGGTCAACGGGAATTTGCTTAAAGTTGACAGCCTGCGGGAGCAGAATCGCGTTCTCGTTAGAATGGGGTAAGCATCCATTGCCCACGGGTAAAACCAACGCACGTTCGACGAATAAGCCGCAGCTGTGTGTACTATCCTTGTGAATCTATAAAATTCGTGTTGACATCTAAATCAATTGATGAAAACCATCAAGAATTGTTTACATCTCCTTCACAACTTCTATATATTCATTTTGTATAGTAATCCTAAGTCAGGTAAATGATATTCCCATTTACTTTATTGAAGGAGACACATGAATAAAATTGTAAAAATATTACTGCTCATACTTGCCGTTTTGCTCATTGCCGGCGGTGGATTCTGGAGTGGTACCCAGGTTGCCTACCGGCAAACGGCTGCCCTGACCACCCAGCCCTCAACCGCGAACGCATCACCGAATACCATCGCTCCCCGATCCGCGGATTCCAACCAGCCTGACTGGAAACCGCAATGGAATGGCAACAATACTGACCCTCGCGGCAGGTTTAGCGGCGATTCATCCAATTCTGGAGCGGATCAGAAAAATTTCAAAAACCGGCAGGACGGCTGGTTCACACGCCCGCCTCAAGAAATGGCTGGAACGAATAGCTCAAAATTCGGACCGCAGATGCCGCGCCCTGATTTCCAAACACAACCCGCTGCCGGATTAATGATGAATCAGAGATTCAATGCCGGTTTTAGAGATTTGTCCATAGGAGGTTTGTTCATGGCCGGTGGTATGATGATTTTTGGGCTTCTTTTCCCGTTGGGATTTGCAATTTTGATGGTTTTGGGTATCATTGTTTTGTACCGCTTGGTCCGAAAACCTTCCGTCTATTCAGTCGTCGGAACGTCTGTGTGTGCCAAATGCGGCGGCTCCATCCAAAACGACTGGAAGCATTGCCCCCACTGCGGGGAATCCATTTGATAATTCCTCCCCTCCCTCTTTATTGGGTTCAAGCCGAGCATTCTTGACCCGAACCGTTTTACGCAAGAAGGGCATTCACCAATGCCCTTTTTGCTATTATTTAACAAATTTACCGTATCTATTTTCCACATTTCACGTCATAGTTAATGTATTCATCACCATGCAGATCAAAGACGCCTTTTTAAATAAATCGGATGAATTCGATGCGAATACCCTGTTGGAAATATACGACAGGTTCAACTCGGAAATATTTGCGTATGCCTACCGTCTGCTGGGAGATGGTGATATGGCAGAGGATTGTGTTTCAGAGACATTTTTACGGTTTATTCATCAGATTAAGAAAGACTCCAACCCGAAAGAGAATACCCGCGCCTATTTATACAGGATCGCGCACAATTGGATTACCGACCAGTTCCGCAAAAAAAATTTCGAAATCATCGAGTTTTCCGAATCCCACATGTCCCCTTCGTTAGAGAATCTGGAATCCCACATTGAAGATCGCCTTGAAATGAATCAACTTCGATCGGCGATCATGCAACTCAATCCTGATCAACGGTTCTTGATCACTCTTCGATACATTGAAGGCTGGGATCTTGATCAGATCGCAGCAGCGATGAAACGCCCGATTGGAGCGGTGAAATCTTTGCAACACAGGGCCTTATGTAATATTTCAAAGAAAATGAGTGCTACTGAGGTGAAGCGTGAATCAAAATAGCGCAGACAAATCAATCAGAGAAGTCGAAGAGATGCTGGATTCTTTTCGTGAAATTTCTGTCAGAAGAGATATGACTAAAGCCAAAAGAAGCAGAATGAGCTATTTTGAAGAAATCAACCGATTGGCCGTATCTAAACCGGTGGAAAACCGTCTTACTTTTCAAGATCAAATTAAAACCTGGTTTGGTCAAGGAAAGGAAAAACGAAAAATGAGTCCAGCATTGGTTTCTATTCTAGTAGCATTAACTCTGTTCTTTGGCGGTGGTGGAATTGGGATCGCGGCCGCGCAGGATAGTCTGCCAGATACCTGGCTTTATCCGCTGAAGCTAACCGGTGAAGATATTCAAATGGCGTTAACCTCGGATGTTCAAGAGAAAATGAATCTTGAGCTGGATTTCAGTCAGAACAGGCTGAATGAGATCATTCAAATGATTAAGAATGATCAAATTCCCGGAGATAAAGTTTTTACCCGGTTGGATAATCATCTGATGACAGCCCTAAATCTGGCCGCCTTCACATCCACCCAGAATTCCGGTGAGTTGACCATGCTGCAGAACCGTGTTCAGGAACAAATCAGGCTGATGGAACAGCAACGCATGGAAAGCAATACAGCGGCTGATGCCGCCTTATTGCGAACCCGGTCAATCCTGGAA
>CAYNJT010000015.1:27084-39271 GCA_964397625.1 uncultured Leptolinea sp.
ATCCGCGACTCCGGAACCAGCACCAATAATGAAAACCGCGTTACCAGGGTATGGCGGTAATAACGGCGGCAGTTCCAACGGGAACGGCGGAGGTAATGGCGGTTCCGGAGGAGGTAAAGGTAGATAGTTCTTGAGTATTGGTATAACCATTACATTCACGTATCTCTCTCCCAGCAAAGCAAAAAGAGCATCAGTTGATGCCCTTTTTGCTTCAATATGGAGGGAACCACTTGAAAATCTAGAGTTTACCCCGCTCTGACGCCAGCTTGTAACCCAATCCCTCGCGTGCCAGGATTAATTGCGGGCGTGACGGATCGAGTTCCAATTTTCGGCGGAGCAGGTAGATCACATATTTAATGCGGTTGACCGCTTTGGGATCATTCTGTCCCCACACCTCTTCCGCGATGGTGGCGTGATCCACCCAGCGCGGGGTGTGCCGGCCTAGGCAGTACAGCACATCAAATTCCCGGCGGGCCAGCGGGAAGATATCGCCGCGGATGACTACCTCTCGAGTGTCCGGGTCAAGGGTCATATCCAGGTTGGGGAACTCAAGAGAACCGGATGGGGGTGTAACCGAGCGCGACCGGTTTACAACCGTGTTCACGCGCGCCACAAGCTCAGCTGGATGGAATGGTTTGGTGATGTAATCATCCGCGCCCATCT
Organism: uncultured Leptolinea sp.; assembly: GCA_964397625.1. Classification (GTDB taxonomy): domain Bacteria; phylum Chloroflexota; class Anaerolineae; order Anaerolineales; family Anaerolineaceae; genus Leptolinea. Next base: position 27,748 of record CAYNJT010000015.1, read on the forward strand.
GTAATCCTTTGACAATATCCTCTTTTTGATTCTTCGCGGAGACAATAACTACCGGCGCGGGGGTTAACTTCCGAATATTGGCAAAGGTTTCCATGCCATCCATATCAGGCATCATTAAGTCCAGGAGGATCAGATCAGGCCAGATGCGGGATACTTTATCAATGGCCGTCTGACCGCTGTCAGCCCCGGCCACATCGATGCCGGCATTGGACAGGATGTATTTTAACAGGCCGACGGTTTCGGGTTCATCATCGACGATCATCACCCGCCGGCGCGGGGTGGAAGGATCCAGCCGGTCGAGATCCAGGCCTGTGGGTAAAGCGGATCTATCGGAATATACAGACGTAGGGCTCATATTTCATCGTCCTTTCCTGGTTGGGGTAGAAGCGACATTGAGGAAGAAAGCGCAATAATTAATCGATTCACTCCAACCATCTAACGACTTGATGGTTACATTACTGTAACATCAACATTAGTCTAATCGATTCACCGGTCAAATTCAAGCGCGAAGATTCAATTTTAAGGAAAACGGTGGTTTTTTGGTTAGATACTGGATAATTCCTGTTTTTTACCAATCCAACGCACCCGGGGAACGGTTCCCACCTGGTTGACGGCCATGGCCAGGCGGCGGTCGTACGTCCACAGTTCTTTGTCCAGTTTTTCAGCCAGCGCCAGGTAATGTGGATCGCACCCCAGCGGGAGGACATAGCGTTCAGACATTTGCAGCGCGTGGATGTGTAGATCCGGTTCATCAACCAGATGCACGGGCAGCGAACGGCAGGAAGCCAGTATCGCCTGCACCGTCCGAACACTTAAGACTCCCTGCCTCACGTAAGCTGACAGGATATTGGAAATATCATAGAAAAGCAGAGTCGGCGCCAGAATACGTTTGTCTTCACGCTCCCAGCGCTCCCATAATGTTTTAATGGCGTTATTCCGCGGGAAAGCCGTAAGCTGCAGAACCGGGCCGGGATCAATACAGATGATCTGACTGCTCATTTTGATCCTCACGTAATTCTGTCAAAACCTCTTCAGGGAGGGGCAGCAACCGTCCGGCCAGATCTTGTTTGACAAACTCCCGCGATTGATTGACCAATATCCGCCAGTCTGGCGGCTTCTGCAGCGCGTTCAGGCGATCATATTGTTCTTTTGACAGCAGGACCGCGAAGGGTTGACCGTCGCGTTCAATGAATACGGGTTCGCGTCGCGCGGATTGGAATAATTCCCCCAGATGGATACGCGCATAGGTGGCGGAAACGGAAACAGGCATGCTGAAATCTTCTCCACAGGTTAATTAATTAACTGATTAATGTCAATTATATCGCCCGGAAGAAGGTCTGGCAAGTTGTGGTAAGTTTAGGTATTGGTTGCATGTAATATGCCAGGAGGCTTTTCCTTCCACCATTCCCCTGTGTATCCTCATATCGATGAGGCTCTATTTAAACAGGCCGGACACGAAAGCCAGAATCGAACCTATCACACCAAAGTCGGGATCACCAAAGCAGCTATCCGGGATACCTATGGCTGTCACCGCCCTCAGAGATATGCCCGCCAATAACGTGAACAACAAGCCGCACAGGAATCCACCCAGCACGGCGCCTTTCCAGCCGCCAGTGGCATTGCCATACACCCCGGATGTTCCACCGCAAAAGAAATGAATGATCATGGAAGGCAGGATAATCCCGCCCAGCCACCCCATGGATCCACCCGCGGATGGTAATGCCGCGATCTGCATACCCAGCGCCACCAGGCCCCCGGCTATCGAAGCCAGGTAGCCTACCAGAACGGCATTCTGGGCATAAGGGAACACCACCGGGCAATCCAGGGCGGGAATAGCGTTGGGAACAACACGCTCGGCAAAGCCGCGAAAAGCGGGAACAATTTCCGCCAGGATCATGCGCACCCCCAATAAAATCACACCCACGCCGGCCGCAAAGGTTAACCCCATAATCAGGGCATTCAACCACCAGGCATCCCTATTGCCAAAAATGACGGCCGCCCCGGCAGTCCCGACCGCGTTTATCGCTGCCGCGCTTGAAACAAGATAGATGAGTAACATCACCGTGCCCATGGCAACCAACGGCTCGCGCATAAAGCCGATCCATTCGGGAAATTTCAAATTTTCGGTTGAATCCTGTGGATTGCCTACCTTTTCCCCCAGCCAACCGGCCAAAACATAATTGGTGGTGCCGAAATGGCCCATCACAAAATCATTCGCGCCGGTGATCTTTGCCATAAACGGCGCGGATAACCAGGGAAAGAAGACCATCATGAAACCAACAATCACAGACGAAACAGCGATCAGTGCAATCGAGGATCCATCTTTGAAGATCGTCAGCCCAAGTATACCGGTGACCAGCGTCGCGGCAAATAATGTGTGATGGCCGGTAAGGAACACATATTTCATGGGGGTAAACCGCGCCAGCAATAAATTGACTAAAAATGAAAAGAAGAATACCAGTGATATTTGAACGCCGTACACTTCCTGCGCCCTGGCGGTGAAAACTTCATTAACCGGCAGTGTTCCCTCAAGGCCAAAACCCTGCTGCATCAGCGTGCCCAGAGGAGAGATGGCGGTAACCACGATGTTCGCGCCTCCGCTCAGAATTAGAAAACCCAGAATAGTTTTAACTGTGCCGGAAATGACGACATTGACCGCCTTTTTCAATGAGATTAATCCCACCATAGCGATCAGACCTACCAGGATGGCAGGCTTGCTCATGATCTGAACAAAGACATCCAATATGGATTTCAGAAGGTCCATTTTTGCAGTACCTTTCTGGATTCTGTTTACATCTTCTTCGCCTTAATCTCCTGGTAGGCCGGTACAAGAACGGCTTCGATCTCTTTTTCGTCAAACAGATTGTGCACCTCAATGACCGGCACATCCAGTGCTTCTTTCAACCGGGGGCCAAATTCAGTGGAGGTGACAAATAGATCCGGCCACAGTGATTTTGCCGTACTGACATCTCCAACCTCGACAAGAAATTCACGCTCGTCCACGCCGCTGCGCTTCAGAACACGCTCCACCCCCATTTTCACCAACAATCCACTGCCCAACCCCATGCCGCATATCGCCGCAATTCTGATCATTCTTTTTCGCGCTCCTTTCAGGTGTGATTGATGAGACTGCTTATTTCGCGAGGATACCAAGAACGAGGGCAACAATTACAAGAAATAACGCGATCCATCCATTTCTTTCCCTGCGGTCTTTATCATTCATGGGCTGCACTCCTATCGGTTGTATTTCCATTACCATAACTATACTCAAATATCCTGTGTTGGAGTTTGAACAGAATAGAAAACATCCAGCAGTTGGCCGGAAGACTTACAGAGGCGAAGTCTTTCAATATTCTCGGAGTCTCTTAATACCTGCGCCAGTTCCGCCAGACTCTGTAAATGCTGCTGTGAATCGATTGGCGCGAGGGCTACCAGCAGCCAGACAGGATCATTTTCGCGATTCCCGAAATTTACCGGCGTTTTCAGTTTTACCACCGACATGCTGGCGCGGATCACGCCGTCTTCCGGCAGGGCGTGCGGGAGGGCAATTCCAGGCGCGACCACGATATACGGGCCAAAGTCATTGGCCACACGAATCATGGCATCTGTGAATCGTTCCTCTGTGGCGCCTTCGTTAAAAAACATTGCTCCACAAACCCGCACGGCTTCCTGCCATGTGTCTGCGTTCACATCCACCGCCACAAGCGAAGGTCTAAGAAGATCTTTAATGTTCATGTACCGTTAATTGTCTCCGGGTTCTTTGAAAGAATGTGAAGCGCCTGTTGGGGAGTCTTTGCTTCCATCAGGGCGGCTTTCCGTGCCGGGTTGGTCAATGCATCCGCGATCACCTTCAATGCCTCCGCGTGTTGACTAGTATCGACCGCCGCGATGGCAATTAGCAATCTCACTGGATCGTTTTCCGAGTTACCGAAAGGAAGCGGTGGTTTCAGGCTAACCAGCGCCAATGCCGGTTTGATCACGCCTTCCGATGGAAGGGCGTGGGCAACGGCAATTCCGGGCGCCACCACAAAATACGGCCCCAGTTTACGGGCTGTTTCCACCATGGCACGCCCATAGTGTTCGTCTGCCGCGCCTGTTTCATGAAACAACCTGCCGGCATGCAAAATCGCTTCCATCCAATTGGAGGCATTGAAATTCACACATATTCGTTCAAGCGGAAGGATTTTGTCGAGTGTATGGGTAATGGTTTCTTTATTGGCAGAGGCAGCTGGCTTTTCTAAAACCGTGCCGGGTTGACCAAAATTGACTGCCCGTTCCAGCATGGCATAAAACGATTCGTTTTGAGCCCGGCGGGTGACCGTTTTTATTCGGAAACGATCGGGCCGAAACCATGTGAGACCGGTCTCCATTTTGTTTCCAGCGTCGTCGTACGTGATGGACTCAGACAGCAGAACCGCGTCCCCGACCTTTAACCCCAGAGATGCCGCTATCGCTGAGGGCGCGCGGGCTACAGAAATGGTGTTTGCCGCCCATTCCATCCTGATGCCAAAACAGCGTTCCACTGTTTCAACCAACCCCGCGTTGGTAAAATCTTGATCAAGAAGCCCCCTGAACCGATTCCCGGGGAAAAACGATTCTTGAAGCACCAGCGGCAGTCCATTAACCCGGCGCAGGCGTTTTAAATAAAATACCATCTCAGTAGGGGAAATTTCCAGACACGCGGCCTGTTTTTCCGGCACAGGGATGAGACGTTTTTCCAGCACTTCTGTGGTAAAGGGAATTCCGCGCAGCATTAGATCCTGGTAGATGCTCAAGTGACCGGAAAATGACTGGTCAATTTCTGGCTGCCCGACAAAGGTCCCCTTCCCATGAATCTGCAGGACCAGGCCTCTGTCAATCAAAATGGATATGGCTTTACGCAAGGTCCCCCGGCTCACACCCAGGGACTGAGCCAGTTCCACCTCGCCCGGGAATTTATGGTCGCTTTTCCATTCCCCTGTATTGATTTTTGTTTCCATCCACCCGGCGAGCTGACGGTAAATTGGCTGGCTGCTTGTTCGGTCAACCTGAAAATGCATATCCATTCACTTTCTTTGAGATGTACATAGAGGATCATATACTACCTTACCCAATATTTGACCTCAAGTCAACGAAAATTCTAAAAACAGGAGAAAGGGCACTGAATCAACGTGATGTTTAGTCCTCTTACTGGGTTACTCAAATTTCAGAACCTTATATTGTGTGTTCCCCAAACCGCTTGCGTCTTTTAGAATTACAGAAGAATGAGAGAAATACCCCTGTTTCCTTTAAACGCCGTGCTCTTTCCTGGTGTGCCGCTTCATCTGCATGTCTTTGAAGACCGCTACAGGCATATGGTACGCCAGTCCCTGTCTCGAGACAGTCTGTTGGGGATTGTGTTGATCCGCCAGGGGGTGGAAGCGCTTGGGCCGCTGCCCGAACCCTACCAGGTAGGCACACTGGGGAGAATCGTGGAATGGCAAACTCTGGCCGATGGGCGGATGAATATCACGGTAATGGGTATGGACCGCTTTCGCATTCTACGCACCAACGCGGACCGGCAGCCTTTTCTGATCGGCGAAGTGGAAAGCAAACCCTTTGAAATGCCCAACTTGATCCAGGTGCATAGACAGTCCAGGTTGTTGGCGCGGGCAGTGCAACGCTACCTCACCGGGTTGAGCCGCGCCCATGTGGAAGAGCTGGATTTTTCACGTTTCTTACCACCCCAGGATCCGATCAACCTGATTTTTCTGGCGGCTGCCTTATTACAGATTCCACCCCAGGAAAAACAGCCCATCCTTGAAGCCTATTCCATCAAGGACATGATGGATATCGTGGAACGGCTTTATCGGCGTGAAAACGGGCTGATGCCCGCTCTTTACCCTGTTGATGAAATTCCCGTTCAACGGGCTGCCTGGTTGAATTAACTCGCGCGGGGATATTCTTTCTTGCAGAAAAACGGGACGAATGCAAGCATCCGTCCCGTCATGTTCCATTCAAATCTTAAGTTTATCAGGCTATTCCCGTAATTTTTCCGCGTCAATCCACAGGTATCGTTCCAACGGGACATCGATGGGTGTGCCAACGAATCCCTGAAGGTAGGGTTTGACCAGCACGTAAGAATTGCTGTGTGTCAGAAAAATGACAGGGGAATCGTTGATAATGATTTTCTCGGCCTGTTGATACATCTCAATACGTTTCACCGGATCTTTCTCAACACGAGCTTCTTCAAGGATGGTATCGAGATCGGGATTGCTATAGTTTCCCTGATTCATCGCGTTGCCCGTATGAAAAAGCACATCGGCAAAATTTTCAGGGTCCGGGTAGTCGGCGCACCAGCCTTCACTGATCAATTGGCCGTGTTTCCCCGAATCCAATACCTCCTGGTAATACTCAGGGTCAATATTCTGGACTGTAATACTAATCCCCAGGTTTTCTTTCCACATTTGCGCCAGGGCTGAAACACCCTCACTGACAGAACTTCCGTATCCGGATAATGAGAAGATGATGGGCGGCATCTCTCCGTCCCCATATTTTGACTCTTTGATCAAGGCGCGGGCTTTCTCCGGGTTGAATTCCAACCCCGGAGTGTTTTTGTTATACCCCGGCAGCGCAGGCGGATATAATCCTTTGGCCGGCAGCGCGCCATTCTCCATGATCACGTTGACGTATTTCTCTTTATCGACGGCCATGGAGAAAGCCTGGCGGACTTTGACATCGTCAAACGGCGGCTGGCTGACATCAAAAGTCACATAACCGGTGCACATATTGGTATTGCTTTGAAGCTGGTTGTGCATTGGTTCGGCCGGATCCTTAAAACGCACCAGGTCATCATACCCGATATAGGTATAGTCAATGTTTCCCTGTTCATACAACTGCATACTGGTGCCCTGATACAACAGGATCAGCATGGCCTTGAGTCTTGGCTTCTCTCCGTAGAATTGCTCAAATCGTTCGAAATGAATGGCTTTTCTGGCATCCCAGCGGATCAGACGGAAGGGGCCGGTTCCATTCGGTACTCGGTACCAGGTTTTACTCTTTTCGACATTTTCCTTATCAACGATATACCCGGTAGGGTAAGTCAGCTTCAAAAGGAAATAGGGTACCGGCTTTTCCAGGGTTACCTCAAGGGTGTGATCGTCAATCACTTTCAAACCGCTGATATGCTCGGCAGTCCCCTCGTGCATTTCTTTAATTCCCTGAATATCGCCCAGGTAGGTTAATACTGTATCCGAATCGGTTTTCGGGCTGGCCGCTCGTTCCCAGGAATACACCACATCATTCGCGGTAACCGGGCGCAGGTTATGAAATACTGCCGCGGGTTGCAGGTGGAACGTATAAACGAGGCCGTCACTGCTGATGTCCCAACTCTGGGCCAGATCCGGTTTGATGTTAAGTTTTGTATCATACGACACCAGTCCACTGAAAACGTAGGTGAAATCGGCAGACCCATGAGAGGTAGCCGGATCATTTTCAGCGGGGTTATCGGTCTCGCTTCCGTCGATAATCAATATTTCATCTCTACTGTATCCATTGACCGCGGGCGCGCTTACTTTCATGGACTTGTTAAGGGCATCAATATTTTCCTGAAAACGTGTGTAATTATCCGGAGGGGCGAAAAGCATTAAAGTAATGGCCGATGAATAGCCCCTGACAGTCATGAAACTTAACCTGAGCGTAATTTTTTCAGATGGATTCTGCCCCTCAGAGACTGTCAACCAGCCTTTAGTGCCGTCATCCAACTCGACTTCCTTGCTTTCAAGGTGGGTCATATCAACCAGACCCTGCATCTCGTTGTCACGAATATCTTCGGCCATTTGTTGAAGCGTTTTTCCTGCCCGCAGCGGGTATGAGAAAAGGTGGCCTAAAACGGCATTGCTCCCCAGATTCATGGCGAAGAAATAGTTGGAAGATGCCCGCGAAGTATCGATCCGCGCGTTGGACGGTATTTTCAGGCTTATTCCGCTGGACGCGTTGGAATACATCCCTTTTTCAAGCGGCGGAGGCGTGTACGGGGTGGCTGTGGGCAGCTGAGGATACTTGGTCGGCGCGGCAGGAAGCGAACTGGCTCTGGCAGGAGTCACACCCAGAATAACAGATGCAATTGTTATCAGGGTAATTGTCAAAACAACACCCATCCGTCGGTTTTTAAAGTGGGCGAAGGCAGAAACAGCAACACAAACCATAAGCGAACCGAGGATTGCCAGGATGGGTGGGGTCATATCGGAACTCTGACCGGATGGTCCATTTGATGAACCCGGGGTGTTTCGGGTACCGCCAAAGGCGATCGGAAGTGAGGCTTCCGCCGTGCCTGTCGGGAGAGGTGTTGCGTCTGCGGCAGGTTCGGCCGCCGGCCCGGTACTGACTGAGTTGGTTACGGGCCGCATGGTAGGAATTTCGGTTGGCACGGGAGTGGGTTTTTCAGCATCCGCCGCCCACTGTGCCTCAGGCACATTAATGGATTTGCGCCATTCTTTTTCAAAACCATTCAGGTTAAAGCCGTACACGGTTGAAAGCGCTTCATCAACCGTGGTACCTTTTGAAAGGGTTTTTAAGAGGTTGTTGATCTTCTCACGCCCATAGGTCTCGATCAGGTATTTGACCATATAGAATGATTGACTGTAGGAGAGGTCTGCCAGTTTCGAATCGGATGAAAAACTGGCGGAAAGAATATGAAAGGAGATCAGTTCATCATTCTTTTTCGCGTTCTCGAACACTTCCACTGTATTGTCATCAGGGTCGCCTTCCGCGTAGACAGCCAGACCCTCCTCCAGCCAGGTGGGGGTTGTCCACAGGCAGGTAAAGGTGTAATTGCCTACAAGTACATGGGTCAGTTCGTGTGCTTCGGTGGATTTCGTCCATTCAATATCTGTGTCCACAACACCGATTACGATCTTGTTGCTGTCGGTGAAGGCCATTCCACCGGTCCACTCCTGTTCGTACAGCATGGAATCGCGCATTTCTTTCGCGGTCTTGTACATGTACAAATCCACAGTTGCGGTGGTTTCCATGCCGGTATCCGTTTTTAATTTTTCCTGCGCGTCAAGCGCGGTTTTCAGGAATTCATCAGCCAGTTGATCGGTTATCTGGTAATAATGAATGCGGATATTCTTGTCTTCTTTAACCTTCCAGGGGTGGATTTTGTCCAGCCAGATGATGGTCTTCTTTTCGGATGTGACCGTCTCACCCTTTTCGTTGGTCGCCTTCCATTGCCACCAGACCTCTGATCCCGGGGCGATGGAACCGCTGTCTTCCATCTCCCACTTCCAGGAAACCCTGACGGATTTACCCGGGGTAAATTCGGGCACAACCAGAGCCTGAACGTCGCTGCATGTCCGTTTATCTGAACCGTACAGCAGTTCAACATCGGTGATCGTTTCCCCGCTGGATATCGTCGCAGAAAACGCGGCAGTTTTCGGAAAGGTCAATTGTGCCATGTTCTGGGCAAAGGTTATGGCCGGCTTTTGTTGGGGCGGCATGAAATTCAGGAACTGCATTACGGCGGCAAAGAGCATTAGGATACGCATATTCCCTCCTGAAGGGTGGTTCGGTTATGGAATTGCCACATTGAGGAAACCTCTTGTTTTCCCCCGGTAATCTTTTACTAAAGTAATAATAACTTAATTCATGTATTATACAAATTACATTTGTATTAATAATCATCACCCCGCTTCCTGAAAGGTAAGCGGGGTGATGATTTCTTATCGGGCGGCAGCCATTTCTTTCAAGTACTTGTCTTTGTTCGCCAGTCGGGCTGTCTTGCCGCTGCTGGTTTTTAAGATCCATTTGGAAGGCACCAGATGCACGTGACGCAAGGCCACGGCTGATCCCTTCGTGACGGTTTTGCGAATCTCATTCGCGATGCGTTCATGTTCGGCAGGATCCTGCACATCCACCTCCGAGACGATAACCACCTCTTCAGTGCCGGATTCTTCGTTGTACACACCAAAAGCTACAACGCGGCCCGGATGCACGCCTTTAACTTCCATGGCGAGGTGTTCAAGGTCTGCCGGGTAGATATTTTTTCCACCGACAATGATCAAATCTTTTTTACGGCCGGTAACATACAATTCGCCGTCGGCCACATACCCAAAGTCGCCGGTCAGGTACCAGCCATCGATGAAAGCCTGTTTGGTCAGGTCGTCACGGTGATAGAACCCGGTCAACATACAATCCGACTGAATGCCCACCTCTCCAATCTTGCGTTCCGGGAGGGGTTGTCCCTGCGGATCGAAAATTCTCACGCGGGTGTTGCTGATCGGCTGCCCGCTGCTGAGCATGCGCAATGAATCGCGGCCATCCACCGCCGGCCTGGCTTCCCACTCGGTCTGCACGGCTTCACGGTCAACCAGGTCAACCGTCGCCGGCCGAGAAAACCCGGATTGCGTCACCGCGAAGGTGTTTTCGGCCATCGCGTAGCTGGTCACCAGGGCGGCAGGATTTAATCCATAGGCGGTAAAGCGCGCGGCAAATTTTTCATGGGCGGCAATACGCACCGGTTCAGAGCAATTGGTGATCGCACGCCAGCTTGAGAGGTTCACGCCTTCCAGATCGCGTTCCCGAATTTTTTCGGCGCAAAACACGTAGGCAAAATTCGGAAGCCAGCTCAGGGTGCCCTGGTATTTGGTCACAGCCTGCATCAATCGGTAAGGAGCCCGAACCCAGTCGAACGGCGACATGATCACTAATTTTATGCCAAATAGAATGGGCATCAGATAGCAGGCGATCAATCCCATATCATGGTACAGCGGCAGCCATGAGACAATCACGTCTTCCGGGGTGGCGCGCAATTCGCGGGTGTAGGTATCCAACTGGTTGAACACACTGCGGTGAGAAAGGGCGATGCCCTTTTGCAGACCGGTGGTTCCCGAGGAGTGCTGGAGCAATGCCACCTCTTCCGGTCGGCGCTGCATTCCGCCCAACACAGAGAAGTCTGGAGTTACAGGAGTATCCTGCCCGGTCAAAATGACCGCGCGAACGGAGTCCCCTTTGTGCAGGGCACCGCGCACTTCGGCTTCAAACTCAGGAAAGGTGACAATGGCAGACGGTTTGCTGATTCCCACCAATGAAGCCAGGTCTTCCCGGTATCTTTCGGGAGAAAGTTTTTCGGTTAAGTAGGGAAGAATGGACGGAATCGCGCCATGCAAAACGGCGCCGAAGTAGGCATAGATCAACTCTACCGAATGCTGCATGATCAGAATAACCACCTCACCGGGCTGGATGTTGTGTTCCCGGTAGAGGGCCGCCCATCCGGCAGAACCGCGCAGTAAATCGCGGTAGGTTATCGGCAGGTCGTCTTTTCCGGCCAGTTGCACCACCAGGCTGATGCGGTCAGGGTGGGATTCGTAATGATCTTTTAATGTAGTCGTGAAATTTCGCATGGAAGGATGCTTGCTCCAGGTACCCGGCTGCTTATGATGGGGTTGGAAAGCCGGTGTTTTTCAGGGTAACAGGATACGGGTTCAGCCTTTCAGCCGAACCCGGCGGGTCAATGATACCGCAAAGTGATTAACCCTGCTTAAGAATCCACCTGACCCCTCTCCAA
>CAYNJT010000015.1:39371-53560 GCA_964397625.1 uncultured Leptolinea sp.
TTTTATGGACAGATAGAGCAAATTGTCACTTATACTGGGTTTAATTTACTTCCAAACTATCACCCCCGGCGGCCTGCACAACAGCGTTCGTTGTTGCCGATGGGAAAGCAGGTAGGGGCAAATTCCTGGTGAATCCTACTTCCGTGATTCGATCAATTTCACCAACGCTTCAAGCGTGTCAAATGTGTCCGCGTTCAGTTCTGAATCATCTATGCGCACACCGAAATCATCTTCAACGATGATCGCCAGGTCAACCAGGCTGAACGAATCAATCAGCCCGCTGGAGATTAAAGGTTCATCCATTTTAATCACCCGGTTCGGTTGTTTTAAAATACGCTCCGCGATCTTCTTCGAAAGGGTGTCAGCCATTGAGTCGCTCATGAAATGCTCCTTACGTTCTTTGGTATACATTACCGGAGGGGTTTAACCCATTCGATCCGGGTTGTGTAAATAAAATCTTTATCTTTGAAACCGGTCTGGGCCGAAATATCACGCACCGCGCCGGAGACGGCGTCCATCACCTGCACCTGGATGGCGTATCCATCGGAAATTTTTTGTGTTCCAGTCAAAAGCAGGCTGCCGCTGTCAGCCGACCAAACCGCGCGGGGATTCATTCCGGAAGTCGGCGGCAGGATCTTGGTACCCATATCCTGCGGGGTGATTACCAGGTTGCGAACGTCCAACCATTGACCGGAATAATCACTGCGCTCCAGAGTCAGAAGTGACAATTTTAACCCATCCGGCGACCAGGAGAAATCCAGCAGAATATCGCCAATGTTTTCCAGTGGTCGTGGATTGGCCATATTCAACCTGGCCAGGCTAAGCTGGCTTTTATCTTCTTTGGTCTGCACTTCATAGGCCATCCAACGCCTGTCTGGCGAGAAACCGGCTTTCACGGCATTCGGTTGAATTTCAGCGCTGGAGCCATCCAAACCGGAAACGAACAATCCCTTGCGATTGCATGTACCGCCTGCCTGGCAGGTTCCATTTTGCCAGAATACACTGCCGGTTTCCTGAGAGGAATACACAGCCACCGGGGTCATCCCAACTGGTGATAAACGCTTCCAGCCCGCATTGCCTTCCAGTTGATAATGCACCAGTACTGTGCCGCCATCCTGTTCGGCTATAAACACAACAGATTTTCCGTCAGGCATCCAGATGGCTGCCGGAGAGACCCGTGTGAAAAACCGGTCGGTTAATGTGACCGGCTGCGATCCATCCAGCCCGGCAACCAGCAATTCATTTCCCCGGCTGGCCAGCAGGCGTTTTCCGTCCGGAGAGACAGCCTGTAATGTCAGGCCTTCCACGCCAATTCGTGAAGTCGTTCCGGTATTCGGGTCAATGAGAAAAATCCCCAAGGGGATAACCAACTCGCCTTTGCGCCTGGCAGTGGAAAGCAGGATCAGACCAGCCGGATTGCCAGTCAAAGTCTGATCAACTGGTGACAGGAGAGGGCTGCCGGAATCAGCCGCAGAAGGTGACACGGCCGCCGATGGTGGATTCGTCGGCTGAATCAGGTCAAATGTTCCTGTGGTGGGTGCGGGAGTTTCCGTAGCCTGAATCGCTGCCGCGGGTGATTCCGCGCGCACGCCGCGCCAAACGGCATCCAGCGCCTGCAGCGCGGTAAAACTGCGTTCCGGCCAGGCAAATTCCTGGCTGATATGAAAACCATCCGGACGGTTTGGATCCAGCCCGCGATTGGGGAGCGCCTGTGCCGCTTTCCACCAGTTCCAAAGGGGCAGGTCATATTCATACGCCAGGCGGGCGGTGGCCAGGTTGATGCTATGGTCGCCTTCCACATTGTCTGCCTTTGTGGAAAGGATCGGCAGGATGCCTTTTCCAATGGCGTATTCAATGATCTGGCGCATATTCTTTTCATACACATCCGGACTGCGTCCGTTCCACCAGACTTCCAGGCTGATCAGCAATATGGATGGATTATGCACTCTTATTTCGCATTCCAGGGGGGTCTCACCTGGATCGCAGACGTCCGGGTTGGACATCAGCGGTGTTAATTCTGAAGCGGCATTGAATCCGCCCTGAACAGCTTCACCATCTCTATTAAAAGAACCGGCAAAATGTTTGATGGTTTCATTGAGCGCGTCCGCGTTTTCACGCAGTGTGTAACCGCCCGGTTTGTCATACGGACCAAGCAACACGTCTTTAATCGCCTGGCAGTCGCCCACTTTGGAAAATCGGGCGGGGTTTGTTCCGGCCGCCAGCCCGGACTGGTAGATCTGCCTGGCACGGGCGGAAACCACGGGGATCACCGGCCAATTCTGCCAGTCTTCGGGTTTCAAACGGTCGGCTGCCGGTGGAATAGTCGTGGGAGTTAGCTGCTGTGGGACCGTTGGTGTTGGTATGGTTCCGGTCGCGGTGATGGTTTCTGTTGCCATGTCCGCGGCTGCAAGAGTGGAGACTTGCGTAAATACGACGGCCGGCACGGGGGTGGGCGGCACAACGACCGTGACAGCCGGGGCGCAGGCTGAAACTGCCATGCCGAACAACAATAGGACTGGAAGCCCCGATATTATGGAAGTATATTTGCAAACACGCATATTCCAGCGATTATAAATGAAAAGGTCCGCCATTCCGGCCAGACCTCAACCGGCAAAATCTACGGCGGAAAGAAGGATCCCTTCCCCCTGTGTCATCCATCTGACCCGGGCCTGTGGAGCTTCTTTCCGGCACATCTCCTGAAATTCCAACGGATTCCCCCGATGCTCAACAAAAGTCCAAAAATGGGTGGGAATGGCGAGTTCCGCGCCGGTCAGGCTGACCAGTTTTGCCGCGTCCCCGGAATCAAGGTTGCCAAAAGCGCCGTTTATACAGGGCAGAATGACCTGCGGCTTGTTTTGGATAACCGGGCGCATCTCAGGCGGACGCAGGGCGGTATCTCCGGTGTGGTAAATCCGCAGCCCGGCGCATTCAATCAACAGACCAACCGCGTCCGGCGCCTGGTCGCCGTGATCGGCAAATACCGGCGTACAGGTAAAATCCCCCATGGAAACCTGTTTTCCCGGCTCCAATTCGGTGAAACGGTTTTCGCCAATACCCACGGAGCGGTAAAACGCCGCGCATTCCCGCGGGCCGGCAAAACGCACCCGGGAATTACGGCTGACAATCGGGATACTGTCAACATCCAGGTGGTCATCGTGCTCATGGGTGCTGATGAACCAATCGCCATCCACTTCTTCAGGTTGCATGGGCGGCGGCATGATGCGTTTCCACTGCGGGCCGAACTTGCGTTCCACACAATGGCTCAGGTAGGCATCCACATACAACACACTGCCCCCGGTAGATTTAAACACAAAACCGGCCTGCCCCAGCCAGAACAGAGCGACCTGCCCCGCCTGCGGTTGAATGGATTTAATACGCGAAGCCAGACCACCTGTCATAATTAACCTCCAGATCAACGCGCGCCGCGCCAGACGGCATTTAATGCACGCAGGCCGCTTACCTCACGCAGGTACTGCGCGGCGACAGAAAAATAGATATCCCCGCGGTCTGAATCAAGGCCGTGATTCGGCAGGCCGTCAGCGGCCAGCCACAGGTTCCAGTACGGCAGGGCATAATCATGCGCCGTATTGGCCGTCACGGCGTTGATGGAATGGTCGCCTTCAATATTATCGATCTTGGAAGAGAGGATGGGCAACACCCCGTGGTCAATGGAGTAGTCGACCACCTTCCTCAGGTACTTTTCATAGGCTTCGGCGCTTGCATTTTTCCAGTTGGTGCCCATATTAATAAAAAGGATGGACGGTTTATTCACCCGGAACTCACATTCCAGCGGCATCTCGTTTGGCTGGCAGAGTTTAGGTTCAGACCAGGTGGGATCCAAAATGGAGGTAATCCCGAATCCCTGGCGTACAGCCACGCCATCGCGGCTAAATTGCCCCTGGAAGTTCTTGATAGTGTCCTGCAGCGCCTGGTCTTCATCAGATAGGCGGTAGCGGTCGCTGTCGAAAATTCCCAGAAAAACCTGCGGAACCGACTGGCAATCCCCTGCCACAGAGAAATGACGGGGATCATTACCCATCATTAGACCGCGCTGGTAAATCTCTTTCGCGCGCGTGCTTATTGTTGGGATAATGGGCGCCTGCCCCCAGCCTTTGGCCGTCAGGCTATTCTCCGGCGTCGGGCTGGGCCCAGGGGTCAACGTGGGGACAATGACCTGAGTGGCAGTTGGCGGTAGTTGGACAGCAGGCGCGGTGGGTGGAAGCGGAGGATTGGTCGGCGCAGCTGTGGGTGATGGCAAAGCGGCGGACATGGTCTGCACCTGGGCCGCAACCATTGTTTGCTGCGCGTCTAGTGTGATTACCTGTTGAGCGATCGAGGTCTGCATGGCGGCTGTCGGATCCTGTTGAATTCCAACCGCCTGACCGATGCTTGAGCACCCGGTAAGCGTGAATAAAAGAAAGAAGAAAAAGTTGGTTCGTTTCATAACCCGCCAATTCTAATACAATAATTTGTCGTGAACAGGTAAGCACACTCTGGCATGAATCCCTTATTTTTACATTTGAAATAACGTATTGACTCGAAATATTGCGGGTGATACCATGTCTATACCTCCATGTACAAGCCTTTAGATGATATCCTTTAATAATTACTGGTGTTGAAACAATAATTTCCTGTTCAGTCCATACCCCCGCCAGGATTTCTCCCCCTGGTGGTTGGCTTGTGGAGTACCTTAATGGTACATTGAGGTGCAGATCCCTGCGACAGAGCAGGGATTTGCATTTTCTCAACCTCATCAACGATTCCGAAAGAACATTAATCTCCCCTTTATTGGTTCATTTAGGACAGTTAATGTACACTAACAAATAAGCACTTTCATCTGATCACCGTCATTGAACTACTTCTCAGGCAAATACCATTCACCTGTGTGGCCAATTTGGATTGTATGCGGCAAATCGAAGAATTTATCATCCACAGATTTCCAAATGCAGGAAGTAATTACGCGGCTATGAAGAATATTGGCATTAATTTATATTTCTCGTCTGCGATCATCATGGACCTGGAGAGGGAAGATCATTGAATTTTTCTTACGCGAATGCCCTGATCGTTTCATCGCTGGTGTCAGTGACTCTCGCCATTATCGCCCTGCAGCGCAGAAAAGTATCTGGCGCGATTGAACTATGCGCCATCCTCATTGGTCTGGCCATCTGGTCATTCATGTACGCCATGCGTTGGACAACGGACAACCCGGCGGCCATGACTATCTGGTTAAACCTGAGTTTTACGGGTATGCTTCTGGCTCCGCCGGCCATGGTCTTATTCGCCCACAAATTTGCCCGACGCACACCCTTTACGCGTGGCCAGATCTCCCTATTTATTATTGAACCGGTTATTACCCTGTTATTAATCTGGACAGACCCATTTCATGGGTTGTTTTTCGGGGGAATGCGAAACCTCAATTCAGTTTTTTCCGGCGGCATCTGGTTCTGGTTCAACACACTTTACACATTCGCGTTAATGTTTTACGCGATCATCATCCTTTTTAAATATTCCCAGACCTCCCCCGCAATCGGGAGATACCAGTCACGGATAATCTTGCTGGGGTTTCTTTTGCCCATCGTGATTTGCATCTCTGAAGTAGCCGGTTTGATACCCTTCCGGCAGGTGGATTTCACCCCGCTTTCCTTCATCATTAGCGGGATACTGGTCGTGTATGGATTTCTTTATTACAACCTTTTGGATGTTGCGCCCATCGCCTATTCCAAACTGATCCATACCTCTACTGATGGACTTATTGTGATTGACGAAAACTTCCGGCTGGTAGATGTCAATCCGGCTGGTAAGGAAATTTTCAGGATTGAAGAAGACTACGTGGGGAAAAACGTGGAGGATGTTCTGGCTGCCTGGCCGGAAATACTGTCCGCGTTAGACGATACCATAGAGTCATCAAGTTTGGTACATATAGAAAATCATGAGAATAACAGCTACGAAGTCTCAATAATCCATATCGGAGATACAACAAAACATTCAGAAGGTTGGTTCCTGCTCTGCCACGATGTAACCACGTTCAAAAACACTGAGAAAGCTCTAATCGCGTCGGAAAACAAAATCCGCTCCCTGTTTCAATCATTAACAGATATTGTTCTGGTTATCGATAAAGATGGCAAGTACCTTGAGATCGCGCCAACCCATCCACAGGTGAGAGAATTAGATCCGTTGCAGGTAAAAGGGAAAACTATTTTCGATGTGTTTCCTGAAAAGTTGGCGCAGCAAATTCTAGAGAGTATTCGCAGAGCACTGGATACAAAAACGATGGTACAGATCGACTATCCTGTCGTGGTTGAAGATAAAGAGGTGTGGTTTTCGGGGAATGTCTCTCCTCTTACCAGTGAAACCGTCATTTGGGTGGCGCGCGATATCACAGAACGCCGGCAAATGGAGCAGTCCATCAGGGAAAATGAAACCCGTTTGGAAATGGCTCAAAGTATCGCTCATGTTGGCAGTTGGGAATTAAATCTAATAACCAATGATTTTTGGGTATCAGATGAGTATTACCGGGTCATGAATATTGATAAAGAAATTCCGATCAGAAAATCGGAAGATGTCTTTAACCTCATTACTCTAATCAAGGGTTCTTCTCTGGATGAAATAATTAATAGTGTGATTACTAATCAATCTCCTCTGGATGAAGATGTTGAGATCATCCGCCCTGGTGAAAAAGAACCTCGGATCTTTCATTCTGTTATTAATGTCATCTTTGATAGAGATGGAAAACCGTATAAATTGTGTGGCGCAATTCAGGACATAACCATACAGAAACAGGTGGAACGATCGCTTGAAAAGCGAATGGCAGCGTTAACCCGGCCATTGGATTCTCCCGGTGATATCAGCCTGGATGTCCTGTTCAATATAGATGAGCTGCAAAAATTGCAGGATGATTTTGCGGAAGCCACCGGAGTGGCCTCCCTTATCACCTATATAGATGGAAAACCCGTTACCCGCGCCAGTAATTTCTGCCGCCTGTGCGAAAAGATCATCCGGCAGGATCCGGTAGGAGAACTTGAATGCGAAGAAAACGATAGTGAAATTTGCCGTATGCTGATGGATGGCACAGCCATGGTTCCCTGCAGGAGCATTGGCCTGATGCACGCCGGAGCACCCATTGTGGTGGAAGGGAAACTGCTAGCTACCTGGTTAATTGGTCAGGTCCGGTCTGAGACATCAGATGATACCGCCCTAAGGAACTATATCAGCCGGTTAAACCTCAATGAAGAGGAAGCTCTGGCTGCCTATCGCGAAATTCCATTTCTCCCCTCTGAAAAATTTTCCGCAATTGTTCAACTGTTATTGACTATTTCCACCCAACTTTCACATGCCGCCTTCCAGAATATCCAACAGGCCAGGTTCATATCTGAACGTAAACAGGCAGAAGAAGCCCTGCGCGTTTCTGAGAATAAACTGCGTTCCCTCTTTAAAGCGATGACAGATGTCATTATCATATATGACTCCTCCGGCAAATACCGTGAAATTGCCCCAACCGGTTCACAGCGGTATTACAAACCACCCACAGAGACTCTTAACCATTCAATCACCGAGGTTTTCCCGCCTGAAATTGCCTCGCTCTTTATGAGAACCATTCACCAAACCCTGGCTACCAATGAAATGACCAGCATAGACTATAGTCTGACGATCGAAGGACATGAATACTGGTTTTCCGCCAATGTCTCTCCGTTGACGGAGGATACCGTGATCTGGGTGGCGCACGATATCAGCGACCGGAAAAAAATCGAGGATTCCCTTCATTACCAGAGCAACCATGATATTTTGACCGGCCTGTATAACCGCCAGTATTATGAGACTGAAATTGAACGCCTGCAGCGATCCCGCCTGTTCCCCATCAGCATCCTTGTTATGGATGTGGATGGACTGAAATGGGTTAATGACCACCGCGGCCATAACGCCGGTGATGAACTTCTCAAAAGGGTTTCCAGCATCTTAAAATCTTCATTTCGCCCAGAGGACATGGTCGCCCGGATGGGAGGCGATGAATTTGTGGTCATCATTCCTGAAACCGACGAACCAGCCGCGCGGCAGGCCATGACCCGTCTGGAAACTATTCTGGAAAAACACAATCAAATGTATCCAAAGGATCAGACCATCAGCCTTTCAATAGGAATGGCCACCGGGGGACAGGGAATATTGCTTTCGGAAGTGTTTAAAGTTGCCGATCAGGATATGTACATTAAAAAGAACAAGAAGAAAGAACTGGCTGCCAGGCTGGGGAATATCTAATTTTGATTCATCAACAACCACATCACAAATTTTTTTGCGTAAAAAACGCGTACGTCTCCAAATTGACCAAAATGTAAAGCATGCTTGACATTATTAGCCTTTGGCATATAATAATGTAAAGCTAGCTTTACAAAGGAGAGTATGAAGAACAAACTTGAACAATTACGCACCCTCGCCGGTCTGACCCAACAGGAACTGGCGGATCGGGTTAATGTCTCCAGACAGACCATCATTTCTTTGGAAACCGGTCGGTACAACCCTTCCATATTACTGGCCTTCCGTCTGGCACGGCTGTTTCAACAGCCCATTGAAAATATTTTTGAATACGAGGAAGAGGAACTGGAACATGAAGAAAACCAATAACAACCCCCGCCGGACCTTTGGGTGGATCATGTTGACCGGTGGAGTAATTCTATTCGCCGCGGGTGTTTTGCTCCGATCGTTGATCCCCGGTACCATCGCGGATTCACGCCTCCTTGAAGGCATTGGTATTTTTGCGGCCAGTGTGGGGATGATCCCCGTCGTGCAAGATCTGATCGCCCGCAGGGATCCGGTAGCCGCCCGCCGCAACAGGCTTGCTGAATCGGATGAACGGGCAATAGCGCTCCGCAATCAGGCGGCATATCCGGCATTCATTGTTTCAATCGTTTTGACCAGTCTTGTATTGATTGCGTATTCCGCCATGACGCGCGGGCAAAGTGGGTTTGACTTCCTCTGGGTCGCGCTGGCTGGATTGGTGATCATCCCGATCGTTGTTTTTGTACTCCTGGCCAACCTTCAAGAACGCTCCTGAAAAATCGCGGCGTTCAATAACCGGCAATCCTATCCAGTAATGCCGCCCAGCCCGTGTTTTTGGTCGGTTCCGGTGCGCTTCTAGGAGACGAGTTCAGTACTTTACGGCAAACATCGGCAATCCGTCTGGCTGATGTCCCTCCATTTTGCAGGGGCATCAGCTCTTTTATTGTTCTAAGAGGGACGGAAGAATACACTTTTTTCCCCAAAGCCGCGGCCGTAAAAACAGCCGATGTACGCTGGGCGATCAGAACATCACAATTAGCGATCATCTCATGCAAATTCCCATCCCGATAAATAAGGCTGTCGGGGAACACCTGCCGGATTTCATTCTCCGCCCTGTCAAAATTCTCATTTGGGTGCAGCTTTACGATAACCCGGCGTTTACCGGCCAGACGCCGTGCTCTTTTTAAGAACTCCAGACGGTCGTCATACCCGTATGTTTCCCGAATACTTGAAGTCGCGATTAGCGCGAAATTTTTATAAGGGAATTGATTTCGCCGGTATCCCACGGCTCTATCAAAATTGGGAATACCGGTGACAATAATTTTCCCGGGCTGGGCGCCCTTTCGAATAAAAAGGGAACGATACCCCGGCGATGCCACACAAAAATAATCGTACGCGTTTGAAAGGCCGGTCGCCGCCGTGTTTGCCAGCACACGCGGCAAACCAAGGTTTTTCACCAGATTGTAAATCAAACCCTCATTTTCTGTGATACCTTCCTGTACCAGAATGATGCGGGAGTTGCGAATGGAAGACGGAACAATCAGGTCTGTACAGGTTAACACCAGATCGTATGGACCCTCTTTCCCTCCCTCGTCAATGGGCAGGTTATGGTCTTGCAGATACTTCATGGTTGCGCGCCGATGCGCCCCTGACAGGATGGTATGTTCAAACAGCCGCATCTTGTGAAGCAGCGAATAGATTCCGTCACCGAAAAATGGGGTGAAGCGGCAGTCCATTTCTGGCAGGAATTCCGCCACTCTGTGAATTATGGTGGTTTGATTTAATGAACCGCCGACACAAAGGATTCGTTTAGACCGGGTATTTACCAACGTGCCGCCTTTCATAATTCTGCGATACGAAAAGAATACCCTTACCACTTTAAAGCGTGATAAACAGTGGATTAATAAACTCGAAATATGGGCTAATATCCGGTTAATACTTAAAAATGCCCCTCCTTCCGGTGGGAAAGAGGGGCAAGGCGAAATGGGAAAAACCTTATTTGGCGCGGTTGCGCGTGGCTACATCGAAAATGACAGCCGCGGTCAAGACCAGGCCTCTGATCACATATTGCAGGGCGATACCGGTACCCATGAGCTGCATACCATTCTGCAGCGACATCATTACCAGAGCGCCGATAATGGCGCCCATGATCTTGCCAATACCGCCGCCGGCAGACACACCGCCGATGTAACAGGCGGCGATGGCATCCATTTCAAACAGGTTGCCGGCTGTGGTGGTGGCAGATTTCAGACGTGACGCAAACAGGATGCCTGAAAGGGCGGAAAGCATACCCATGGAACCAAAGACGAGATACAGGATCTTGCTAACGGAGATGCCGCTCAATTCTGCCGCTTCAGGGTTGCCGCCAACGGCATAGATATGCCGCCCAACGATGGTCTTATTGGCCACGAAATCATATAAACCTGCCACGATCAACACAATGATTAGTGTCCATGAGAAACCCTGGTAACTGGCCAGGATCCAGGTTATGGACCCGACCAGAAGAGAGATGATCAGCAGTTTCATGATGAACATTTCTGTAGGCAGGACCTCAAACCCGTAGGCCTGTTTCTTCTGGCGGCCGCGCAGTTCATTAAAGATAAAGGCAACTATGGCAACCATGCCGAGCAGCAGCGAGACTTTATGAATTCCCGGCAGGAAGGCGTCTCCGCCAAAATCAGGGATAAATCCGTTGCCAATGGCGTTAAAGGTTTCATCGGGGATGATAATCGTGCCGGTGGCTTCGGTGACCAGCAGGATAAGGCCGCGGTAAGCGAGCCAACCTGCCATGGAAGCCACAAAGGCCGGGATCTTCAATCTGGCTACCATGAAACCGGTCAGCAAACCGGCCAGGATTCCCAAAAAGAGAGTCATGGGAATGACGATATACACCGGCATATTCCATTGCGTCATGGCAATGGCTGCCACCGCGCCCAGGAAACCGGCCAGGAATCCGACGGACAAATCGATCTGACGGGTCACAATGACCATCATCATGCCCACAGCCAGAACGGCAATGTAACCCATCTGGTTCACCAGGTTACTGATGTTGCGGGCGGATATAAAGGTGCCGTTTGTTGTTACGGCAAAGATCAAAATGATCACAAAAAGCGCAATATACATACCGTATTCACGGATGTTTTGCGCAACGACTTTCTTTAAGCTACTCGTGAAAGACATGGTGGGCCTCCTTAATCCGTTGCCAATTTCATGATTTTTTCCTGGGTTGCTTCCTCAATCGGCAACTCACCTGTGATTCTTCCGGAGGAAAGGACATAAATACGGTCACTCATTCCCAGTACTTCCAGTAATTCAGATGAGATCATGATGATGCTCATACCCTGTTTAACCAGACGGGTCACGATGGTGTAGATCTCATACTTCGCGCCGACATCAATACCCCGGGTTGGCTCATCCAGGATCAGCACGTCGGGTTTGACGAACAGCCATTTGCCAACAGACACCTTCTGCTGGTTGCCGCCGCTCAGATTGCCCACGAGCTGCTCGATGGACGGTGTTTTGATGTTCAGGTCGCTTTTATAACCGGTGGCCACCTTGACTTCAGCGTTATTATCAACAATCCCATTGCTGGCAATCTCGATAAGATTGGCCAGGGTGATATTTTGTTTGACATCCTGGATCAGGATAAGGCCATCCGTTTTGCGATCTTCGGTCACATAGGCCATTTTGGCTTCAATGGCATCTCTCGGCGAATGGAACTCTCTCTTTTCACCTTTCAGGTATAGTTCACCGCTCACCCGGTAATGATCTGGGTTACCGAAAATGCTCAACGCCAGTTCCGTTCGCCCTGACCCCATTAACCCCGCTAGGCCGACCACTTCCCCTTTTTTCACATGGAAATTGATGTCACGCAGAATCTGCCGGCCAAGCATGGGATTGTAGGCATTCCAGTTCTTAACTTCCAAAACAATCTCATCGGACGGTTTATGTTCTCTGGGCGGGTAGACATTGTTGATTTCCCGGCCTACCATGTGTTTGATCAATACTGCTTCAGAAACTTCGCCCGCCTTTGCGTTTAACGTGCAGATGGTTTTTCCATCCCGCAGGACGGTAACGGTATCGGCAATGTTAATGACTTCCTTCAATTTGTGAGAGATGAGCACGCAGGTAACCCCATGTTTTTTCAGATCGCGCAGAAGTTTGAACAGGTTATCGCAGTCATCTTCATTCAAAGCGGATGTGGGCTCATCAAGGATCAACAATTTTACATTCTTGCTTAATGCTTTAGCGATTTCCACAAGCTGCTGCTTGCCCACCCCAAGATCTTTAACCTTCGTAGCCGGGTTAATATTCAGGCGCACACGCTTAAGCATTTCGTCGGCCTGTTTAATGGTTTCATCCCAGTCAATTACAGTTCCATTGCCGATCTCATGACCCAGGAAGATATTTTCATACACGGTCATTTCCGGCACCAATGCCATTTCCTGGTAAATAATGGCGATTCCGGCTTTTTCACTATCGGCAATACCACCGAATTTCTGTTCTTTACCATTGAAGAGGATATCCCCGGAATACGTCCCGTGTGGATACACCCCACTCAAAACTTTCATTAGCGTGGATTTCCCTGCGCCGTTTTCACCAACCAGGCAATGGATTTCGTTTTCCGCTACCTGAAATGTGACGTTATTTAGTGCTTTAACGCCGGGGAATTCCTTGCTAATACCTTTCATTTCCAGAATTGGAGTGGTCATATTTGCTCCAGCATAATTACCATAATAAAGTGCAAGAATGGTGATGGCTTGCGCCATCACCATTCTTCAATTTCTTGGAACGGATTACTCGAGGCCCTTAAATTCAGAGGCCGGATAGTAACCAGAGTCGATCAAAGCGGCTTTGACATTGTCTTTGGTCACGGTCACAACCTCAGATTCGGTCGCGGGAACATCGATCTTGCCGTTGTTCTCTTTGCCGGGGGCGACGGGAGTCTCACCTTTCAGGAAGGAAACGGCCGTGGAGATGGCATCTTTGACCAGGGTGCGGACATCTTTGAACACCGTCATGGACTGTTTACCATCGATCACGTACTGCACGGAAGCCTTTTCGGCATCCTGGCCGGTGACATAGTAGGATTTCACATCCTTGTCAGCGGCGAACGTGTCGGCAATGGCGCGGGCGGTTCCATCGTTCGGGGCAAGAATGAACACATCGCCTTTGTCTTCGGCTTTCGCCGCGGTCAGGTTCTGTTCCGCCAGGTTCTTGGCCACATCGAATTTCCAATCGGTCGTGATCTGGCCGATGATCTTCGCCTGTTCGTCGCGGGTCAGTTCGGCTTTGCCCTGCAGGGCTACGGCTTCGCTGGAGTTCTTGATCACGAATGTGCCATCCGCAACTTTCGGCTGCAGCACAGACCAGGCCCCATTGAAGAACACAAACGCGTTGTTGTCAGAGGCGGCCCCGGCGTACAGGTACAGCGGCAGACCCTTGCCGGATCCGGCTTTGTCTACCAGGAACTGTCCCTGGGCTTTGCCAACATTGAAGCTGTTGAACGTCGCGAAGAAATCAACAGCGTCAGTTTCGGTGATCAGGCGGTCGTAGGCAATGACTTTCACGCCGGCGGCTTTTGCTTTTTCAGCGGCGGCGGCAGCGGCTTTTCCGTCCTGCGGGCAGATGATCAGAACTTTGATGCCCTTGGCAATCAAAGCTTCAACATTCGAAGCCTCTTTGGCAGAGTCACCCTGGCTGAACAGGATTTCAACTTCGTAACCGGCAGCCTTGAGGGCGTCCTTGAAACGGGTTTCATCCTGCACCCAGCGGGGTTCGTCTTTGGTGGGCAGAACGATACCAACGGCCAGTTTGCCTTCGGCAGCGGGAGCGGCAGGGGCTGCAGCCGCGGTATCCAGGCCTGTAAATTCAGAGGCCGGATAGTAACCAGAGTCGATCAAAGCGGCTTTGACATTGTC
>CAYNJT010000016.1:0-46350 GCA_964397625.1 uncultured Leptolinea sp.
GACCCTTTTTCATTGCGTATTACCATCCTTTCAAAGGAATTGACTGCATCCGGCATGCCACCAGTTGGATGACGGTGCAGCAGCCTGCCTTTTGTTATGCCGCCGCTGTTTCAGCAACAGGGTCTACCGACACCATCTTTTGACCGTTCGGCAGGGTGGCAAACACCACTACACCTTCGGTAATCGCAAAAAGGGTATCGTCTTTCCCGATATCAACATTACGACCGGGTTTAATGTGAGTTCCACGCTGGCGCACGAGGATGTTGCCCGAGAGAACATGTTCTCCGGCGAACTTCTTCACGCCCAGCCGCTGTGCATTACTATCGCGTCCGTTGCGGGTTGAACCGCCGCCTTTTTTATGTGCCATTGTTTCTACTCCATTTCGATCGATTTGATCATCAAGCGGGTGTATTTCTCGCGATGACCGGTTTTAACACGAATGCGTTTCTTGGGGCGATATTTAAACACCACCAGCTTGGGACCTTTGACTTCATCTTCCACTGTGGCTTTGATTTTCGCGCCTTTGACGCTGGGCGTGCCGACCTTGACGGTATCACCGTCAACAAACAGCAAAACCGAATCCAGGGCAATTTCCTGGCCGGCTTCTACGGTCATGCGATCCACATCAATCGTGGTACCTTCGACGGCTTTATACTGCTTGCCGCCACATTCTAAAATGGCATATTTCATTACGCCTCTCCAATCTTCACTTCGCCGCAAGCCGCGTCTTGTTTCGTGGACCCGTTTACGGGGAAGTTGGGGGTTGAAAACCGCCGTCTAGACGGCGGTTTGATCATTCGGGATTGGTATCCCATTACCGTGCCGTTCTTTTAATCCGGCACCAGTGCCTCCACAGAGATTCGAACTCTGGTTTTAGCCTTGAAAGGGCTGCGTCCTGGTCCCCTAGACGATGGAGGCAACGGACAATATTTTACCAGATTGTACCTTACGGTCAAGGATATTTACAGGGCAATTTCCATCCAATTTAACCGGCAATGTGGAACAGGCTGGCCAGGGCTAGCACGCCAAATGCGATGATGATCAATCCAGACAGGCGATTGACCCAGATCATCCCGGTTGTATTAAATTTTTGCCGGAAGAATCCCACAATACCCGAAAGGCATAACCACCACAGGGCGGATCCGACCACAACACCTAACACGAGTAAACCCGCCGAAGTGTATCCACCGCTGGAGGTTGCCAGGCCCATACCGGCAAACACCGCCGCGAACGACAGAATGGTCATCGGGTTGGTCACGGTCAAAAAGAAAGTGGACAGGTAGTCACCCGCGATGGTCGAGTTGGAATTAACGGAAGCGGCCTGCTCTGCCGGTTTTGACAGCAGCGTTTTCACCCCCAGGTAGCAAAGGAACGCGCCCCCGATAAGGCGCAGCCAGAATTGCTGGCTGACCAGAAAAGACGAGATGAACGTTAACCCGAAAGCCGCCACACAACCATACAGGCCGTCGGCTGTGGCTGCCCCCAGTCCGGATACCAGTCCAGAGAGCCGCCCGTTGCTGATCGTCCGCCGGATGCACAAAACCCCGATCGGCCCGACCGGCGCGGCGATCGAAAATCCCATGATGATGCCTTTGATGATGATGGGTAAATCCATGATAATTCCAAGTTTTTATGATTATACGCAGTCCGAATAATACCATTGAATAACCCTATTGATTTATCTTGCGAAAAGAAATTTACATAAATGGTGAATAGTATTAAGTAAAATATGAATCCTCAGAACAACCGGTTCAAGATTGACCGCATCGCGTTCTATGTGGTTTCGCTTGAAAGAGCCCATCGACAGGATATTGCCGACTGGCATTCCAGAATACTGTAAGAGCGGCTTGAAGCGTTGAGAGGTTTGAGGCAAACCGTCTTTGCGTACTATCCGACTGTCACCCGACTTCAAAGAATTCTTGAAGTCGTTCCAAGGAATTGGTGATTTTCATGTTCTGCCAAGAGGTTATTTTGAAGCAGGCCACACATTTTTGAGAATTGCGGGAGAACATGACACAAGGGAGTCAAAAAGATTTTTATTAATAAATACTGATTCAAAAACCAACCCTGATCAGAGCAATCCCGTAACCGGCTCTTTGCACTGCTTTGACTCATATCCCGGGTTGCTGACATACGGCCCCACCGGGTAAGCTTCCATCAACTCAGGTTTGAATGGCGCCAACAGGCGTTGCAGGTCCACCCCTGCTCCGCCGGTCACCCAATCCCAGGCATCCTCTCTCAGCAGCATCACCGGCATACGGTCGTGAACCGGCTCCACCACCTCATTGGCGCTGGTGGTGATGATCGTGCAGGTCTTCAACGGTTCCGCTTCCCCACCTGGCTGCCAGATCTCCCACAGTCCGGCAAAGGCGAAAGGCCTTCCGTCCTTCCGTTTGAAGTAGAAGGGTTGTGTTTTACCCTTGCCTGTGGCGGGTTTCTGCCATTCATAAAACCCATCCGCGAAGATCAGGCAGCGCCGTTTCTGGAACGCGCTTCGGAAAGACGGTTTCTCCGTCAGAGTTTCCGCCCGCGCGTTGATCAATTTGTTCCCGATAGCCGGATCCTTTGCCCATGAGGGAATCAATCCCCAGCGCAGCCATTCCGCTCTTTTGGTAACAGCGTCGGTGGCTGCCAGCACCGGCTGACTGGGCGCCACGTTGTAACGCGGTTCCCAATCCAGGGGTATTTCACCTAGGCCAAGTTCGTCGCTCAGGTCGGCCAATTCAAATGCTATGGTAAATCGTCCACACATAGGTCCTCATACCCCGTATGCTATAATTTTTGCCGGTACCCCATCATTCCCATTAACAGGCGGCAAATGAAAAATACAGGCAGGGAAATCATCAACGGTATTCTTCATTATACAGTCGGCGCGGCAGTCATTCTTCTGCTGCTCTGTCTCCCTTACGCGGCCCGATTCGGGATCACCTTCCGTTCCAATTTCTCCACACTGGTTATTGTGATTTTTCTCGGGTATCTTGCAATTTCGCTCGTGCCGGGACGCCTCAAGCCGATATTGATCATTGCTTTCATGGCAGCCTTATTCACCCTGCCGGTGGTAGGGCTGTGGGGCAGCGGTCAGAGCGAACAATACATCATCGGCGGGATCATTCCCTTCAGCGACGCGCGCTTCTATTACATGGACGCGCGCCGGCTGCTGGAAGGGTCTCCGTTCGCCACTGGTGCGGCCCGCCGGCCGTTATTTGCCGCATTGTTTTCCACCCTGCAATGGATGACCGGTCAGAACCTGTATGTTTCTCTCGGGTTGTTGGTCGGTCTACTCGCGTTGACCGTTTATTTTTGTGTGCGAGAAATCCATTCTTCCCGTTCGGCAAGCAGCGCCGGATTTTTCCTGTTGCTTATCTTCTTCTACATTCGCTTCCTGCTGGGCAAACCGATGACTGAAATGATTGGGCTTCCGCTCGGCTTGCTGGCTTTTTTCTTCATCTTCCGCAGTGCCAGAGAAAAGCGGATGCCGTTTTTCCTCTTTGGGCTTTTCCTTTTGACACTGGCCCTCAACGCGCGGGCCGGCGCGTTCTTTATTCTTCCTGCGTTGGTAATCTGGGCAGGCTTTTCTTTCAAGGTTGTCAAGAAATTTAACTGGAAGGCTGGACTGTTTTCTGTTCTGGTGGTTGCCGCCGGTTTTGCGGTCAATCTGCTTGTCTTTAATGTACTATCGAATCCTGACACCACGCCGTTCGGCAACTTCGGATCCACACTATACGGTCTTTCCCGCGGCGGTCAGAGCTGGACCCTGATCTATGAAGAACACCCGGAAGTAACATCCATGCCGGTTAATCAATCCACCGAGTTCGTCTATAGGCTGGCTATGGATAACATCCGCCAGCATCCCGGCGACCTGTTCAAAGGGTTCCTGAATTCATATGCCATGTTCTTCTCTTTGGATGATTATTACGGGTCATTGTGCTGGTTCGGCGGCAGCAACGTTATCGGGATGGCAGCCCGAATCTTCCTGTATCTCCTGATGGCACTGGGAGTGATCCTGTCCATTCGAAAGATCAAAGACGCGACCTCGTCCATGCTGTTGGCAGGTTTTTTCGGTATTCTGCTATCCGTGACGTTCCTTCCACCCCGTGATTCAAACCACATGAGGGTGTACGCGGCCACATTCCCATTCTTCGCGGCCATACCGGTCGTGGGTCTTGGTGAGATTATCGCGATGATCCCGCTAAAAAAGAAGTTCTTCCCACCCCTTCCTTTTATAGACCATCGAATGCCGGTCTATTTTAGTGGAATCATTCTTGTTCTCATGGTCATATTTCCCATCGGACTGCGGGTTACTTCACATATCGTTGAATTACCGCAAGCAGACTGTTCGACTGGTTTAACACCCATCAGCTTCCGGCTCCTGCCGGGTAATCATATTATCATCCGCGAACAGGGTTCCATTCCCCGGGACTGGGTTCCCAATCTGCAACGGAAAAATTTCGAACGTCTGGCGCATGACCTTCCAAACTGGGAGTTATTTCCCATGTTAACAGGCATCCGTGAGAACCAGATGTTGATCTCAGACCTGAATCTTTTTAATGGCGAAGAAATACTGCTGATTGCCGATGAAAACAAGATCAAGAACACGTCGGACATTCAATCAGTCTGTGGGATACACAAAACAGATGAGGATTTGAAGATTTACAACGTTTATATAGCTGATTGAGGCGCCTTTTTTCAAGTATCATCCCTTACAGGTAAGCCTCGAGCCTTTCGGTATAATACGCATATCCTGATACGATTGAGGGACCTATGCCCAATCCTTTGGTGGAATGTATTCCCAACTTTTCGGAAGCCCGCCGACCTGAAGTGGTGGAACAGATCATGGCTGCCATTCGCGCAGTGAATGGGGCTCAAATACTGGATCATCACTCTGATTTGGATCATAACCGCACAGTCGTAACATTTGTCGGTACACCCGCGGCTGTGGAAGAAGCCGCTTTCCAGGCGATCAAGACCGCCGGAAAATTAATTGACCTTGACAAACATCAGGGAGCGCATCCCCGGCTGGGGGCGACGGATGTGGTTCCCTTCGTGCCCATTTCTGACGTTACCATGCAGGAATGCGTTGAAATGGCGCGCCGCCTGGGTAAACGCGTTGGAAGTGAGCTGTCCATTCCGGTATACCTGTATGAAGCCGCCGCCGCCCGTCCGGAACGCCAGAATCTGGAGAATATTCGCCGCGGGGAATACGAAGCATTAAAAACTGAGATAGGCGTCAAACCGGAACGCGAACCGGATTTTGGCCCAACCAGCGTTACACCGGCAGGCGCGACGGTAATCGGCGCGCGGGCTCCATTGATCGCATTTAACATTTACCTGACGACAGATGATGTGTCCATCGCCCAGAAAATCGCCAAAGCAGTGCGTCATTCCTCGGGCGGTTTCCGCTATGTGAAAGCCCTGGGGTTATTGGTGGAAGGACGCGCGCAGGTTTCCATGAACCTCACCGATTTCCGGCACACACCGGTTTACCGGGTGATGGAAGCCGTGCGTTCTGAAGCCAGCCGGTACGGCGTGGCAGTCCATCACAGCGAACTGGTGGGATTAATCCCGCAAGACGCTCTGCGCGACTCCGCCGCCTGGTACCTGCAACTGGACGGCTTCCAGACGGAACAGGTGCTGGAAGAAAAATTGAACATGGTTCGGGTTGAATCAACCGCCAGTCCAACCATTCCCGGCAAGGATTTCCTTGACCATCTGGCCGCCGGTACACCCACGCCCGGTGGGGGCAGCGCGGCCGCGTTTGCCGGTTCCATGGCAGCCAGTCTGGTCAGCATGGTGGCTCGTCTGACTGTTGGAAAGAAGAAATACGCGGATGTGGAGCCGCGCATGTTGCAGATCATCGATCAGGCGGAAGCGCTGCGCCTGCAATTACTGAAGACTATGCAACAAGATTCCGCCGCTTTTGAAGCCTGGATGGCCGCTAATAAATTACCCAAAGATACAGAGGAACAGGTATCCGTGCGGTCAGCAGAGGTGGAAAAAGCTGTTATCAACGCGGTCGAAGTGCCATTGAATACCATGAGTCAGACTCTTGACGCCATGAAACTGGCCTTTGAGGTGGCGGAAAAAGGCAACATCAATGCCATTTCTGACGCGGGCTCCGCCGGTGAGTTGGCAAACGCGGGGATTACCGCCGCCGGTTACAACGTGCGGATTAATTGTCCTGGTTTGGAGGATGCTTCTCTAGCCAGAAACTATATCGCCAGAGCCAGCCAGATAGAAACAGAAGCCGCCAGCATACTGGGCAGCCTGCGCAATGTACTGATCACTCGTGGGAATTTCCCACAGGAATAATTTAAACCAACAGGAGCTGAGACATGGGACTTAAGTCGGATCGCTGGATAACAAAGATGGCTTTGGAACACAGGATGATTGAACCTTTTGCTGACCGGCAGATCCGCAAGGGTGTCATTTCCTATGGTGTTTCCTCCTACGGGTATGATATTCGGGTGGCAGATGAATACAAGATCTTCACGAATGTATATTCAGCCATTGTCGACCCCAAAGAATTTGATCCCCGCTCCATGGTGGATTTTAAAGGTGATGTGTGTATCATTCCCCCCAACTCTTTCGCTCTGGCCCGCACGGTTGAATACATGCGCATTCCGCGCAGCGTGTTAACCATCTGTCTTGGGAAGAGCACCTACGCGCGCTGTGGAATTATCGTTAATGTGACCCCATTCGAACCGGAATGGGAAGGTTACGTCACACTGGAGATCAGCAACACCACTCCCCTGCCCGCCAAGATCTATTCCAATGAGGGTATTGCCCAGGTGCTCTTCTTTGAAGCTGACGAAGGCTGCGAGATATCCTACGCGGACAAAAAAGGGAAATACCAGGGACAACAATCCATCGTCCTGCCCAAACTCTAAACGAGACCATTGAAAGAGTCTTCCCCCTTCCATTCCTTAAAAATCACACCGCCATTTGGCGGTGTATTTTGCAGGGCGATAGCCGGTCTGTGTCTGGTTATCCTTGTTGGCGAAATGATCATCCGCGCGGGTGTGGGTCTTGCCCTTTGGCCTGAACCTCGGTTGGGCAGTATCAACGCTGAATTGGATATCAAATTGCAAACTCTGGACGCGCTTCAAAAGGCTAATCCTGTGGATTGTGTCTTCCTGGGGAGTTCCCAGATGGACGCGGCGATCAACCCGGATGTCTTTTCAGATGAATACCGGAAGTTGACAGGAAAATCCTTGCGATGTTTCAATTTCAGCCTGGGCACATTGACTGCCGGTCCCGCCGCGCCGGTGGCACGAATATTGACAGACAGGTATCACCCTAAACTGCTCATCCTGGGCATCTCCGCTCGTGATTTTTCACGTGATTTTGGCGAGTTGTCCCGTTCTTTCAAGGATGATCCCTGGGTGAAATATTCACTGGGAGAATCCAACATTCCCGGCTGGCTGACCGCGAACTCCCTGTTCTTCCGTCTCTTCAATCAGTTCCGCGCCTTTTTCAACCCGGATTACACGGAATTCCGCAATGGATTGTTGATCTCCCTCCGGCCCAACGGGTATTTGTACCGCGAAGGGAATGACCTGAATACCACCAATCCTCCAACGATCCCGAAATACTCGCTGTACAAAGAAGACATGGCCGGGTTGGACGAGATCCTCGGGTTGCAGAATTCAAATGTTCAGATCATTGTCCTGGAGATACCGGTGTATCCAAAATTTTTGGATTCTTATGTGCAGGAGAACGCAGATAATTATTACGCCCTCTTCCGCGAACCAGTGCTGGAACGGATTGAGAAAGCACAGATTCCCTTTGTGCTCTCGCAGGAAATGGCCAATTCCACATTTTCTGACGAAGATTGGAACGATGTCCTGCATCTGAATTACCGGGGTACTGAAAAATTCTGCCGTTGGTTTGCAGGTCAGGCTTCCCAGATCATGACTCGATCGGGGCAGTAATACACCCATGGAAATCATCAGCCAGCCCTTCCTTGTTTTCACCCTGGCCGTTCTGGTCGTGTACCACATTCTGCCGGCGCGCGGTCAGAATGTGTGGCTGTTGGCCTGCTCATTTTATTTTGCCGCCTCATGGCGCTGGGAATATGCCGCGGTGCTGGCTTTGTCCATCATGGTTAACTACCTTTTTGGCATGTTGATAAATCGTTCCAACTCCGACCGATTGATCTGGTTGATTACCGGTATCTCGCTGAATGTACTGGGACTGGTCCTTTTCCGCATGACGGGTAATTCACTGTTTGATTCCCTGGCGCGGATTATCACCGGTGGCACAACGCTATCAACCCGATTGTTGATCCCCATTGGTTTTTCATTCTATACCCTTCAGGCTATTTCTTACCTTGTGGACGTCTACAAAAGGAAGATCCAGCCAGCAGTCAATTTAATCGATTTTGGCCTGTACCTGGCGTATTTTCCCCGCCTGGTATCCGGGCCGATCGAACGCGCGGGCATTTTCCTGCCGCAATTGCAGAAAGACCGTCTGGTCACAAATGCCGATCTGGCTGAAGGCGGCTGGCAGATTTGCATCGGACTTTTCCGCAAACTGGTGATCGCCAGTTTGTTGTTTACCTTGATACCCGAAGGGGTTTTTACACGTCCCACCGAATTTGCGCAATCCGATCGCTGGACAGCCATCCTGGTGTATACCTTCTGGTTGTATAACGACTTTACAGGTTATACATCTCTCGTACGTGGGATTAGTCGCCTGTTTGGCATCCGGCTTTCTCCAAATTTCCGGCAGCCGCTGTTCGCGCCCACCATGCTGGATTTCTGGAATCGCTGGCATATGAGCCTGTCCTTTTGGTTGCGGGATTATATATTTTTTCCGGTACAGCGTTGGTTGGCTCGCCTTAATCTTTCATCCACAGGCATTTTAAGAATCACACTTCCACCGTTTATTACCATGATCGTAAGCGGCCTTTGGCACAACGCCACCCTGTCTATGGTTGGCTGGGGATTGCTGCACGGCTTCTATCAGGCCGGTGATCATCTAATCTCCCGAAGACCGGGTTATATTCCTCCGCTAAAACGGCCCATCTGGCAGAGGGTCTTTCTCTCCTTAAAGGTGTTCCTTCTTTTATTGCCTGCCTGGATACTTTTCGCATCAGGTGGTTTAAAACTGGCTCTCATCTTTGCCTCTGCCCTTTTTAGGGGAGGAGGGATTACACGTATTCGTCCTCTGGAATTGATCGTCCCTCTGTTCGGCATTATCATCTCATTTGGGATGGATTTCTTGCAGGAAAAATTTGGGGAAGAACAGGCTTTCTCCCATATTACGCGATGGAAGCAATCCACCATCGCGGCAATCATGATTTTCGGTATAGTATTAAGCATCCTCTGGATGAATGTCCCCGAGGCGGCTTTTGTTTACCAGGGATTCTAAATTTACTGAAGGAATCGAATATGACAAAAAACTGGTACGAGAATGCCA
The DNA here is from genome assembly GCA_964397625.1 of uncultured Leptolinea sp. Classification (GTDB taxonomy): domain Bacteria; phylum Chloroflexota; class Anaerolineae; order Anaerolineales; family Anaerolineaceae; genus Leptolinea. The sequence goes on from CAYNJT010000016.1 coordinate 9,421, forward strand.
TCTTTTATGAATTGTATGTGCGCGCTTTCCGCGATAGCAATGGCGACGGTAAAGGGGACATCCCCGGCGTGATCGAAAAATTGGATTATCTGAAGGATCTTGGAGTTGACTGTCTGTGGCTGCTTCCTATGTACCCCTCTCCTCTTAAGGATGATGGCTACGACATTTCCGATTTCATGCACATTCATCCGGATTTTGGAACCGTGGAAGACTTCAAGCAATTAATGGATGAAGCTCACAGGCGGGGTATGTATGTTGTAGCCGATCTGGTTCTCAATCATTCCTCCGATCAGCACAGCTGGTTCCAGACCGCTCTGAAAGACCCAACCTCTCCGTTTAAAGACTATTATGTTTGGAGTAAAACCGGCAAGGAATTTTCTGATGCGCGTATTATTTTCCTGGATACAGAACCCTCCAACTGGACGTACTGTCCGGAAGTGGGTGAATACTACTGGCATCGGTTCTATGCCTCCCAACCGGATCTGAACTATGACAATCCGGCATTGCAGGAAGAGATGTTGAACACCATGCGCTACTGGGCCGGCCTGGGGCTTGACGGTTTTCGCGCGGACGCTGTGCCGTACCTTTTTGAACGTGAAGGCACGAATTGCGAAAACCTCCCGGAAACCCATGAATACCTGAAGAAAATTCGCCGCACTCTTGACGCGGAATACCCAGGGCGTATCCTGCTGGCGGAAGCCAACCAGTGGCCGGCTGACGTTAGAGAGTATTTCGGGGATGGCGATGAGTTCACCATGGCATTTCATTTCCCGCTTATGCCGCGCATTTACATGGCCATGAAAAAAAGCGATCCCACACCCATCCGCTGGGCAATCGAAAACACACCGCCCATACCAGACGGCTGCCAGTGGTGCACTTTCCTGCGGAACCATGATGAACTAACCCTGGAAATGGTGACCCCGGAAGAACGTGATTGGATGTGGCAGCAATACGCGCCCGATCCAAAAATGAAGCTCAACCTGGGCATTCGCCGCAGGCTCGCGCCATTACTGGATAATGATCCAGATAAAATCCGGCAGGCGAATGCCATTCTTTATTCGCTTCCTGGCACGCCCATTGTCTACTATGGCGACGAGATTGGCATGGGTGACAATATTAACCTGTTTGACCGCAACGGGGTGCGCACACCCATGCAATGGTCGGCAGACGCGCCCAACGCCGGATTTTCGGAATCAGAGCAACTATACGCGCCCGTAATTGAAACTGCGCCATACGCGCCTTCACAGGTAAACGTGGCTGACCAGCAAAAAGATCCGTTGTCCCTGTTGAATTTCATGAAACATCTTATTAAATTACGGAAGGAGCGCCCCTTCCTTGCTGGTAGCACCATCCAATTCCTTGAGACCGCCGATCCGGCAACTCTGTGTGTGATTCGCGGTAAGGGTGCACAGCGCCTGGTTGCCCTGCATAACCTTGGGGACAACAGCGCCAATATCACCCTGCCATCAGCACTCAATTTTGAGCCAAAAGTGGAATTACTGACCCGGACAGTCATCAATCCGGGCGTGAAAACCATCAAATTGGCGCCGCATCAATCCGTCTGGTTGGAATAGCCGGTCGACACGGGAGAAGGATTAATTAACTACCCGTAGAACCAGACCTTCCCAGGGCGAGAGATCCACCCGGCTGGAATCAATAGCCCCGCTACGGTCTAATCCGGTAGATACGATGATCTCTACCCGTCCAAATCGGCGCAGGTCAAGTCGCTCTGTGATGTCACCCAAATTGAGGATGGTGATAATCTTTTCCGTTCCGTGTTCCCGAAGGTAGGCAAAGCAGTTTTCTGGCACAGGGTCGATGGTCTTATAGCTTCCCGACCGCAGCGCGGTAGATTGGCGCCGGAAAACCAACAACTTTCGGTAGAGATTTAACATGGAGTGGACATCTTTGAGTTCTGTTTCCATGTTCACCGTTTGATAATCATCAGCCACGGGCAGCCAGGGGGTAATCCCGGCAGAGGTAAATCCGGCATTCGGTTCAGGTGACCACTGGTTGGGTGTTCGGTTCTGATCGCGTCCTGTACCTGGAACCCGTTTTCCCCACGGGTCTTTCTGTTCTTCCAGAGGTATAGGAACATTGGTCTGGCCGAATTCATCCCCGTTATAAAGCGTGGGTGTTCCCCTCAGAGTGAGAAGCAGCATGGCGGCCTGTCTGGCCTTTTGTTCTCCCAACCGTCCAACCAATCGGGGTTCATCATGATTGCCCAACACATAATTCGGCCAACCCCATGCCGGGGTAAACTTTTCCACTGACTCAACCACCTTGCGCAGCGCGGCGGCCTTCCAGGGAGCAACCAATAAGGCAAAGTTGAAGGGCATGTGAAGTTCATCATTGTTCTGGCCGTAATAGGTAGCCCAGGTTTTCCAGTCTAAAATATGGATTTCTCCAACCGAATAACGCGGCGGTTGGTAAGCGTCCAGTATGGCACGTAATTCCTTATACACCTGATGCACATCCGGATGCCCCTTGTCATGGATATGCAACAATCGGTCGTAGTCACCGGTGGGTTTTAATTCACCCCTGGACGGGTCTGTATTCTTTGGGTTATCTCTTAACTCAGGGTCTTTCAGGATGTAATGTGCCACATCGATCCGGAAACCATCCACCCCGCGATCCAACCAGAAGCGGTAGACATCAAACATGGCCTGGCGAACTTCTGGATTTCTCCAGTTCAGGTCAGGTTGTTCCTTCAAGAACGAGTGAAGGTAATATTGGCCGGTCTTTTCATCCCATTCCCATGATGAACCACCGAAGACCGCCAACCAGTTGTTGGGCGGTGTGCCGTCCGGTTTGGCATCACGCCAGACATACCATTCGCGTTTGGGATTATCCCGGCTGGAACGCGACTCAAGAAACCAGGGATGTTTGTCAGACGTGTGATTGGGAACGATGTCGATGATCACTTTCAATCCCCTCTCGTGGGCTTCACCGAGCAGGCGGTCAAATGTGGCCAGATCACCATAGATAGGGTCGACATCACAATAATCAGAAACGTCATACCCAAAATCCGCTTGAGGTGATGGGTAAAACGGTGATAACCAGATGGCATCCACACCCAGAGTTTTCGCCAGATAATCCAGTCTTTGGATGACACCCTGCAGATCACCAATGCCATCGTTATTACTGTCCTGAAAGCTGCGCGGATAAATCTGATAGATCACTCCACTTTGCCACCAGAGGGCAGGTTTGTTTTCCATTCACGTCTCCTGATTATGAGAATTATAAATAGAGTGGAAAAAATATTAAAATCCTTAAACTTTAACGAGCAAATCCCTTATAAAATCGCGGCAACCCGGCATCTCCTCTTCCTTAAGGTGATGGATGATGATGGGTCCTTGATAACCAGATTGTTTCAGCAACTTTATATAACCAGGGTAGTCAAGTTTTCCTTTACCGACAGGAACCCGCGATAATTTTTCCGTCTCCGCGTCATAGTCACCCAGGTCTTTGGCATGCGCCAGAACTATATGTTCACCCAGTCTCGAAAAAGCATCTTCAAAAATTTCCAATTGACGGGGCAGATCATTTGGGAATAAAAAATTTGCGGGATCCATCACAACTTTTAGATGATCCGAGCCGGTTTCATCAAGTAAACGGGCAGCTTTCTCTGCCGTATTAACAATATTTGTGACCTCCGACTCAAAAGCCAGGGTTACATCATACTTTTCAGCAATTTTCGCCAATTGACGGAATGTGTCCAGCATCACAACCCAGGCTTCATGGGAATCATTATCGGGGTGGTGTTTCCACATATCTTCCGCGTTCCGGGTACCTGTACTCAAGGTGATGATTTGGGTATCCATGTCTTCCGCCGCTTCACATAGCAACTGGATACCCGCTATCCCGGCTTTTCGAACTGTTTCATCTGGGTGAGCGGTGTTGAACGTTCCCGATACCGCTGCCAGAGTCAATCCAAACGCCCAGAATGTCGCCCCGATCTCACCGGCTTTTCCAGGTGGCAGTTCACCAGGAACTGTGTCCATTCCGAGAACATTCATATTCAACTGGGCGCACTCGAACCCCATGCCATGGATTCGTTCCAGTCTTTCTTCCAGAGAAAGGCGATTGACTTCGCGAACCATCACACCCAAAGCGAAACCTGGATTGGCCATTCTGTCTGTCCTTATCTTCTGGTATGACAACCAGTCGAGAGATACCGGTTCAATTTCTATTCATTGTCTGCTTTTTCACTTATTTTTGCTACTACTTTTGGGAATCTGCGTAATTATTTATAAGTTGAATTTGCAACAGCAATAGTAGGAATAATGTCTTTGTTTTTAGAATGTCATTCCAATTTTAATCCAATGTGGCGATTATTCCGGTATTCTTAATAATGACCTCTGGAAAAATTCGGGTTTAGTTCGGAATTGGCCCAGATCAGCAAATGCCTTTTACTAAAATAGAAACCGGTTAAAAAACACCTGGAACGTTTTTTAAGAGTAACAGATCAAAATGAAAGCTGCGTTATCCCCAATTCGTCACCTCATCCGCAGGGAAAAAGCGGAAAATTATATGCTGGTACTGATGCTCAGCTTCGCGTTTTCTGTTTCCGCCACGAGGGTCTTCCTGCATTTCACTAATTACCCAAAAATTGGCGGCGGAGAACTGCATATCGCCCACGTTTTGTGGGGTGGATTATTCCTGTTTGCCAGTTCTATTTTTCCCCTTATCTTTTCCAATAACTGGGTTTTGATGATATCAGCCGCCTGTTCGGGAATTGGTATCGGATTGTTCATTGACGAAGTGGGGAAATTTATCACCGCATCCAATGATTATTTTTATCCACCAGCGGCGCCTGTTATTTATGGATTCTTCCTGCTCGTAGTCCTGGTTTATATAAGAACAAAAAAGCCCATCGTCCATGACGCGCGTTCACTTCTTTACCAAACGTTTGATGAGATGCAAGAAGTACTGGATGGCGATCTATCAGCCAGTGAGAAAGACGCTTTAGAGTCACATCTCGAGGAAGTAATACAAACTTCAGACCGGCCAGATATTACTCTTCTCGCAAAAAATTTACGGAGTTTTCTTCACCACGAAGATCTATCACTCGTTCCGGAAACCACACCGGCGTGGTTTATTCGACTCAGTCATTTATTAAACAAACGGCTCACTCATTTCTATACCCAGGCATTCCTTGTGGGCGGTTTAATTGCCTGGAGTATCTGGGCGATGGTGGATTCATTGCGAATTCTTGCCTCTTTGAAAGACCTTTCAATACTGGGGCAACTGATCCAACCATTGGTACTCGGGAAATATATACGCGGTGAAATATCCCTGGACCTGTATGCCATTCTCATCGGATTGCAGGCCGCTACCGGTTTATTCCTGTTTCTTTGCGCGGTTCTACTCTCGTTGCGGATTCAAGCCTTTTGGCCAAAAGTGATCAATTGTGTGTATTTCATTTTGCTTATTTCATTGATCATTCTCACCCCTTTGCTATTCTATTTTGATCAGTTTTCTTCGATAATTCCGACTCTTATCCAATTTATCCTCCTTTTGCTCACCATTCGATGTAATCAAATTTTACGGGGGGCGGTATAGTTACACCAATTAATTTATTTTTAATCTTTAGGTTGTACAAAACCATCGTCTAAAGTAAAATTCCATTTTCCCAAATCCAATCCCCCGGAATTTTTACTTGACCAAACTGTTCTTTGCCACAGATGTCCATGGATCTGAAATCTGCTGGAAAAAATTTATCAGCGCCGGTAAATTCTATGAAGCCGACGTTCTGATTCTGGGTGGAGATATCACAGGAAAAGCCATTGTTCCCATAGTCCACAGCGGCAATGGCACCTACCGGTCAGTTTTGCTTGAGCAGGAATCCATTTTGCATGGTGAGGATGAAGTTCTCGAGATGGAAAAACGGGTTCGCAGCCGTGGTTATTACCCTTACCGTACCACTCCAGATGAGATGCAAGAATTTAAAGACTCACCTGAAAAAGTCCATAACGTGTTTGTTTCCCTTGTGTTGAAAACTGCTCAGGATTGGCTGGATTACGCCGACGATAAACTGAAAGACAGCCACATCCGCTGTTTTGTCGCCCCCGGGAATGATGATATGTTCGAACTGGATGAGCTGGTTCGAGAAGCAGAACGAGTCGAAGTTTGTGAAGGCAATGTCACCCGCATTGATGATCACCATGAAATGATCTCATCCGGGTGGACCAATCCAACCCCCTGGCACACGTACCGTGAGGCCTCAGAAGAAGAACTCTCTAAACGCCTTGACAGGATGATATCAGGTGTAAAAGACATGCGTAATTGCATTTTCAACCTGCATGTTCCGCCTTTTGGTTCCGGGCTTGATGAAGCCCCAGAACTAACCAAAGACCTTCGCCCAAAACTGGCCGGAAATCTTTTGATTCCCGTAGGAAGTAAGGCCGTGCGTCAGGCCATTGAGAAACACCAACCTCTGCTTGGTTTGCATGGGCATATCCACGAATGCAAGGCCACTACCCGGCTGGGGCGAACATTGTGTGTTAATCCCGGCAGTATGTATGAGCAGGGATATTTGTCCGGCGCGTTGATCACGCTTGGAAAAGACAAGATTAAGAGCTTTGTGTTGACCAACGGTTAAAAAACTTTCATCAACAAAAGGGAGCGGAAGATGGCACGAAAGAAAGTTGAGAGTGAGTCGAATTTATTCGTCCGGAAAGCCACTGGTTTGGTGCGTTCGTGGTCGGTTGTTGATGCCTTCATCTATGCCACATTTTCAATCAATCTGGTCACCCTGGGTTTATATATCTTTAGCCAGATGTATTATCTTGAAGGCGGGCTTATTCCCACACTTCTGGTAAGTGGTGTGTTTATTTTCTTTGAAACCATTGTGTATGCCGGCTTGATCGCGGTTATGCCTCGTTCCGGTGGAGATTATGTCTGGCAGAGCCGCATTCTCGGTGGAGGCATTGGCTTTGTTCTTTCCATTACGGGATGGTGGTTCATCCTGTGGCTGTGGGTACCGCTTTACAGCGACATGTTCCGCCACATTTTCATCACGCCCACTCTGGCCATTATCGGCCTAAAGGATGCCGCTCTGTGGTTCGGACAAACTCCCATGGGATTGTTCGTGACCGCCATTCTGGTCTGCGCCATTGTCTCAGGATTCATTTCCATGGGGATGAAAACCTACGCCCGGATTCAGCGGTATTGTTTCTTCGGCGGCCTCATCGGGTTGATCATTGTGTTTGCCCTGCTGGCATTCAATTCTCCCGAGGTCTTTAAATCCGGTCTGGAACGTGAAGCGCCGCAGTTGCTTGGAACCGCTCCGGGTATATACGATGCCACATTGACAGCAGGTACGGCGGCCGGAGCCGCAGCGCCGCTGACCGGAGGCACATTTGCGGCCATTTTCGCCGCTCTTCCTTTCATTGTCTTTTTCAACCTGTGGCCCAACTGGGGTTCAACCCTTTATGGTGAGGTGCGCGGCGCCACAGATTTTCGCCGAAACCTGTGGGGGATGGCCGGCGCACTCATCGTAACCACCATCCTGGCTATCGTCTTTCTTCTGCTCATTAATAAAACCATCACCTGGGATTTCTACATGAATGCCAACGCTGCCTGGTGGGGCTCATTATGGGGTACCTCCTCAACGCCCTCCCCGCTGCCTGTCTGGCCGTATCCAGCTCTGCTTGCCGCGTTCATCTCTCCCAGTCGTATCGTCCAGTTGGTTGTGGTTCTCCTGATGAGCCTGTGGTGGTTCGGCTGGGCTGGCACAGTTTTCCTCAGCTCAACCCGCGTGATCTTTGCCGCTTCGTTTGACCGCCTGCTGCCTGAAAAAGTCAGCGAGGTCAATCCACGCACACACACGCCTGTAATTGCCCTGGCGCTTATGGTCATCCCATCCATTATTATCTCTGCTCTCTTTGCCTGGAACGTGTTCAACTTCCAATCGCTCACCCTTGATTCCACTCTGGTGATCGCCGTGACCTACCTGGGGTCCACCATTGCCGCCATCATTTTGCCATACACCAAACCTGATCTTTACAACGCATCGCCAATCGCGAAATTTAAGTTGTTTGGGTTTCCTTTAATCTCCGTGGCAGGGGTAATCTTCGGTGGATTTCTTGTGTATCTTCTCTATGCCTGGCTGATCGATCCCAACCGCCTCTACAACATTGGACTTATGAATACATCATCCATCATTTTCATTGTTGTGCTTTATCTGGTGGCCGCAGGCATATATACGGGTTTCAAGCTGTACCGTAAGAGCATCGGAATCGATATCGACAAGGTGCATCAGGAAATTCCGGTTGAGTGATTCTCCCTCTGTTCCGCTGGCCGATCTGCGGTCAGAAGCGCTGCGATTGCTGGAAAGCGCGTCCGGCAGACATATCACCCTGCGCCTTTTTGGGGGCATGGCAGTGCATCTTCGCTGCCCATCCACACAGAAGCCGGGTATAGCGCGGCATTACGGAGATCTGGACTTTATCACCGATTGGTCCAGTCTGGGCGGCATAGAAACCTTTTTTCATGACGCCGGTTATGTTCCTGACCGCCGTCTGAACACGTTATACGGCGACCGCCGCCAGCTTTTTTTTGACGAAACCAATCATCGCCAGGTGGATATCCTGGTGGATCAATTTGAGATGTGCCACCTTATCCCGCTGACAAAACGCCTGAAGATTGACGAAAAAACCCTGCCTCTGGCAGAACTGCTGCTGACCAAGATTCAGATCGTGGAAATGAACGAGAAGGATGTTCTGGATGCCTGCGCCATTCTTTTGGATCACGATCTTGGAACTTGCGATGGCGAGACAATAAACACAGGCATCCTGCAATCCCTCTGCGCAGATGATTGGGGGTTGTATACAACTGTGCAGGATAATCTGGCGATGATCAGCGACCGAGTTTCCTCGCATAAAATTCATCTGCCACCCGGAGAAATTCGAATTTTATCCACCCGATTGAATCTACTCACGAAATCACTGCGAGAATATCCGAAGACAACCCGTTGGAAGGTGCGCTCAATTGTGGGTAAACGCATGATCTGGTACGAAGAAGTTGAAGAAGTCCGCCGTTGAGGCGGACTTCTTATTCTTAAGAATAAGCGGGGAAGGAAATCAGGCTAAAAATGGATTAAGTGCATTTGTGTAAACCCTTACGGCGAGTATAATTAAGTCACTATATTCTTTCCGATTGGAGGGTGTTACATGGCTGGCGTTCGATTTGAAAAAGTATTTAAGAAATTTGGTGATTTCACAGCATTAAATGATCTTAATATCAATGTGGAAGATAAGGAATTTCTTGTCCTGGTAGGGCCGTCTGGCTGCGGTAAGACGACTGCTTTGCGCTGCCTGGCTGGCCTGGAAGACGTTACTTCCGGGGATATATTTATCGGCGAAAACCGTGTAAATGACACCCCCCCGAAGGATCGTGATATTGCCATGGTGTTCCAATCATATGCGTTGTACCCGCATATGACGGTTTTTGACAACATGGCCTTTGGCCTGAAACTTCGCGGCGTGAAAAAAGATGAGATCACCCGCCGGGTGAATGAAGCGGCCGCCATTCTGGGACTGGAACAACTGCTCAAACGCCGTCCGCGTGAGCTCTCTGGCGGTCAGCGCCAGCGTGTGGCTGTGGGACGCGCCATCGTTCGTGAACCGAAAGTTTTCCTATTCGATGAACCGCTTTCCAACCTGGATGCCAAGCTGAGAGTCCAGACTCGCGCGCAGATCAGCAAACTGCACCAGAGCCTTCAGACTACCTTCATCTACGTAACCCATGACCAGACAGAAGCCATGACCATGGCCTCCCGCATTGCCGTTATGAACAAGGGTGTTTTGCAGCAGTTGGATACACCGCAGGCTTTGTACGACCGCCCCGCCAACCTGTTTGTCGCCGGCTTCATCGGGTCACCTGCCATGAATTTCTTCGATGCCAAGATCCGCAAAGCCGACAAAGGCGCCGTGGTTGAGATGAATGGATTTACTTTGAAGATCCCCGAGTCAAAAGCAGCTACGTACCTTCCGTATGATGGCAAGTCAGTAATCTTCGGCATTCGCCCTGAAGACATCCATAATCCCGAATTCCTGCCGCAGAATATCGCAGCCGCCAGTGTTGAAGCCAAGGTGGATGTCATCGAGTTAATGGGTAACGAGATCATCCTTTACCTGGTTTCCGGAACGCATAACTACGTCGCCCGGGTTGATCCACGCACTCGCTTTGCCATTGGAGATAAGGTAAACCTAGTCTTCAACATGGACAATATGCACATCTTTGATCCTTCTAAAGATGCTGAAAACCCGGCCGCAGTGCGGTAAAATATCCATCTGAAGGCTCGTGTTCTTACAGACAGCGCAAGAGACCTTCTTGCGCTGTTTTCATACTACCGGCCAAATATAAAGAGGAGCAACCTATGCAAATTGAAGATTTGAAATCCCTCCTGGCACCTGTCAATTCAAAGATCGTTTTACTGGTCATGGACGGTCTCGGCGGTTTACCCATGGAACCGGGCGGCAAGACCGAATTGGAAACAGCCGTCACCCCCAACATGGATAAACTCGCCGCCGAAGGTATTCTGGGCCAATCAGCTCCTATCAGCACCGGTATCACGCCCGGTTCCGGCCCCGCCCACCTCAGCCTGTTCGGTATTGATCCCGTTAAGACGGAAGTCGGTCGTGGTGTTCTTGAAGCGTTTGGCGTAGGTGTCACCGTCAATAAGGGTGATGTGGCTGCTCGCGGCAATTTTTGCACTCTTGACGCCAATGGCCTGATCAGCGACCGCCGCGCCGGTCGTATTCCCACCGACGAAGCTCTGCCGATCTGCGAAAAACTGAAATCCATCAAACTACCCGGCGTTGAAATTGAAGTCAAACACGTCAAGGAATACCGTTTCGCTGTCGTGATGCGCGGCGCCGGTCTCTCCCCTGACCTGGAAGAAACCGATCCTCAGCGCACCGGTGCAGCCCCTTTGCCCGTGGTAGCCAAGAATGCCGCCGCCAAGAAAGCGGCTGATCTCTTCAACCAGTGGATCACCGAAGCTCATAAACTGCTAAAGAATGAACCCAAAGCCAACGGTCTAACCCTGCGCGGCTTTGCCACTGATCCTGGACTTCCCACCTACAAAGACCTGTACAACCTGCGCGCCGCCTGTGTGGCCGTCTATCCCATGTATCGCGGCGTTGCCCAACTGGTCGGTATGGACTTGATCAAATTCACCGGCGAGACCCCCTCGGATGAGTTCAAAGCCGTTGCCGATCATTGGAATGAATATGATTTCTTCTTTATTCATATTAAGAAGACCGATTCCAACGGCGAAGACGGCAACTTTGACGGTAAAGTTAAGATCATCGAAGGTGTGGACGCGGCCCTGCCTGAGCTCATGGCCTTGAATCCGGACGTTTTGATCATTACCGGCGACCACAGCACTCCGGCCAAATTGAAGACCCACTCCTGGCATCCGGTTCCATATCTCCTGTGGGCTCCGGCTTCCGTTCGCCCGGATATGGAAAAAGAATTCGGCGAACGCGCCTGCATGCGCGGCGGGCTGGGTGTTTTCCCTGCTCTTGACAACATGCCCCTGGCTCTGGCACACGCCCTGCGCCTGAACAAATTCGGCGCATAATACCAAATAGTTGAACCGCAAAAATGACGGCGCGATTTTCACGCGCCGTCATTTGTTTTAGGCTTTAGCAGCCTGCCTTTTCCCGAACAGACCGAGAAATATCCCTCCCAACAATACCATCACTCCCATCAGTGTAAAGGCATCCTGCCAGAACGGCATCGGGAACAGGCGAATTAAGGTATCTGAATAGAGGAATAGCCAGGTATCACCAGTGAAAAAGATGCGGTGAAAACCGGTGAACAACGCGTTAAAACTGATCAGTACCGCTGCCAGTATCGCGACAATGAACCACACAGCCGCCCAGCCTCCCCGGCTGACAGCCAGCCAGAATTCGTGGATCCAGCCGCCGCGCATGGCCATCACCCCGAGTCCCATAATCACAATACCGATGGCCGGCCAGAGGATCAACATAAGCTGCACCAGGTTTTTCACGTCCAACATATGACTCAATTCCCGCTCGTTAAAAAGAGGCGTCTTCTCGTCAAGTTTTTGATCCGCCAGAAACTCAATTCCCGCGCCGTTGGTCAGATAGTCCAGCGATATGCGGCTCCACTTCAGGCGATCCTCTAGCGTAAAACCGTATGTGTCAGCCGGGAAACCTGGGCGCTGATATTCCAGAATTGAATAGACAGGAAATAACAGCAGACGAATCGATGTCATTATCAGGAATAAAGGGATAAGGATGGTGATCAGAATATCCCATAATTTCACAAGTTTCATCATTGCAGCGACTCCATGTCTCCTGCCAGCAGGAATTTCAAAACCATGTCATTTGTAATGCCCTCAATCGGCGCACGGTCATCAGTGAACACCAGCGTTTGAGGAGGGTCAGGTTGCAGGCTTCCCAGAGTGATCGCCATGGTTTCCGTCAATAACGGATGCACTCCGGGGGCGGATAATAAAGAGTCGTAGTTGACTGCCAGATTATCCGCGCTGGTTGGTTGTATTGACGCAAAAAGGATGGAGTTGAAGGTTCCCGGCAAATCCATGACATGGATGGATGCGAAATCCTGCCGGATGGTGGAAGCCAACCCGTCGATCAACCGCCGGTCACCGGGCGCCCGACCGATGTTCAGGGTCATTACTCCATCCTCCGTCAAATGGTCACGCACGGTTTGAAAGAATTCGCGGGTCGTCAGATGCCACGGAATGTATGGCGGACGGTAGGCATCAACGCTGATGATTTGATATTTCCGCCCGGAATGCTGCAACCCCCAACGTCCATCCTGCACAAAAACGCGCAGGTTGGGCAGCTTCATTCCAAAATAGGTTTCACCCACTTCCACAATCTTCGGGTCAATCTCAAACCCGTCAATGGAGATGCCCGGAAACACTATGGTTGCTTCACGAGCCGTCGTGCCAGCAGCCAACCCTACAATAGCCATACTGGTTACATCTTCCACCTTTATTGGAGCCTTATTAAAAAATGGGGCAACCAGAACCTGTTCCCAGGTACCATGAAAATTAATCACATCCGGGTTGTATTGTGAATGCCAGCCTTGCCCCTCATTCAAACGCAGGTAACGCGTTCCATCGATTTCCAAAACCTGGATATAGTTGTACGCTGATTCAGTTTCGTAAATCATCCCTACACTGCTTTTATCTGTTCCAATATTCACAAAAATGAATAGGGCTGCCACCACAAAAGGCATCCAGAGCAACGGCAGAATACCGCGCCATCCTTCCGCCAGTTTCAATCCGATCAAGGCAAAAACCAACAACACCGCTCCATGAATAAGAAACGTGCGATACGTGCCAACCGCAGGAATCAACCATAGAACCGGGATGAATGTGCCAATAAATGAACCCAAAGTAGAAATTCCATAAATTTTTCCGGAAACACGTCCGGCGGAGCTGTTTTCCTGAATGGCCAGACGGATGGCAAACGGGGAAGATGTGCCCAACAGGATGATCGGAATGACAAACAAAATCATCACCGCGGTAAACGATCCAAAAAGCACACCCAATTCCAGCGAATCAAAGGCATCCGCCGCCCAACGAAGCACCGGCCTTGAAATGGCCGGAACAAGAGCGACACTCAATCCCGCCCAGGCCAGAATGCGGTATAACGTCCCATATTTCGGAGAACGATCCGCCCAGGTGCCGCCGATGAAATTACCGGCAGTCAGATATATAAGAATCAACCCGATAATGCTCGCCCAGACCAGGTTGCTTGACCCAAAATAATTCCCCATCAACCGGGAAGCGGCCATTTCTACTGCCAGACTTGTAAACCCTGAAACGAAAACAGTGAATAACAGAAATTTTTTCATGTAATTGAAGTTTGTCCGTTTGGAAATATGATGACTTTCTGATAAAACCCGGTTAGAATTTTAACAGTTATTATGTGAGACAATACCCCCTATTTCCAAGAGGAGTCATATGTTAATCGCGACTGTTGAACAGATGCGCGCGCTGGAAAAGAAAGCCAACGAGCTGGGCCATACCTTTGAAAAAATGATGGAACTGGCAGGCGTGGGAATGGCGGATTTCATCGATGCCCGTTTCAGGATGGAATTGGAAGACGATTCAGATCGATCCATCCTGGGATTGGTTGGCGCAGGAAACAATGGCGGCGATACCCTGATCGCCCTCAGGGAGTTGCAGACCAGAGGATGGTCTACCCGGGCTTACCTGGTAAAAGATCGGCGGGCGGATGATCTACTGGTTGCAGCGTATCAAAACGCGGGCGGCATGTTGGAACGGCAATCCAACGATTCCCGCTTAACCACCCTGAAAAAATGGTGCTCCAGTGTTCAGTTCATTCTGGATGGAATCCTGGGTACCGGTGTTCATCTCCCCCTTGATGATTCCATTCGTTCTGTGATTAAAACAGTAACCAAACAGGAAAGCGGATTGGTGGTGCTTGCTGTGGACTGCCCGAGCGGCATAGATTGCGCGTCCGGGAAAGTCTCGGATGAGGTCCTGCACTGCGACTATACTCTTTGTATGGGAGCGGTAAAAACCGGTCTGCTTACCTTCCCCGCGTATGAGTATTGCGGGAATTTCGTTAATATTTCCATCGGATTTGACAAGAATCTACCTGGCTGGGAGAAAGGGCTGCATGAAATTCTGTCGCCGCTGCATGTCTCCAGCTTGCTGCCCAGACGACCGTTGGACGCTCACAAAGGCACTTTCGGAACAGCCATGATCGTCGCGGGTTCAATAAATTACACTGGCGCGGTACTCCTGGCAGCTGAAGCCGCTTATCGCAGCGGAGCTGGATTGGTGCGCGCGGCCATCCCCGGTATGATCCACACTTCCATCGCCGGTCAAATCCCCGAAGTTACCTGGCTGCTCCTTCCGCACGAATCAGGCGTGATTGCTGAATCCGCGGTGGATGTTATCCAGAAACATCTTGAAAAGGTCACCGCCATGCTGGTCGGCCCGGGTCTGGAAACTGAAGAAACCACCCGCCATTTCATCAAACGATTATTCTCAAAACAGGGGAAAAAGACATCGGCGGGAATTATCGGGTTTATTCCCGGTGATCCCGAAGACAACAAACCAAAAGCTGCTCCATCCCTGCCCCCTCTGGTAATTGATGCAGACGGGCTGCGCATACTCGCAGATATTCCGGATTGGTGGAAAATGCTGCCAGCCGGCTGCATCCTTACCCCGCACCCCGGTGAAATGGCTGCGCTGACCGGTCTGTCGGTTAAAGAGGTGCAGGAGCGCCGTCTTGATCTGGCGTTGCTTTTCGCGAAAGAATGGAATCAGATTGTTATCTTGAAAGGCGCGCTCACCGTTATCGCCACACCTGACGGACACGCCTATATATCTAACTGTGCCAATCCGTCGCTGGCGCGCGCCGGAAGCGGTGACCTGCTGGCTGGCTTAATTACCGGTTTCCTTGCCCAAGGCGTCAAACCGGTGGCTGCCGCGCAGCTTGGCGTCTGGATCCATAGCAGCGCCGGCGATCTGGCATCTGAAGATGTGGATGCCGCGGCCATTCTACCCAGCGACCTGGTCGCGCACATACCGGCCAGCATTGGAATTTTGAGGGATCTGGCTGCCTGACCTGTTATCCATCAACGAAAAACCCCTGTCTGTTTGATATCGGACAGGGGTTTTATCTTTGATTCGGGTATTACTAGGCGGCGGGTTTGGTTTCTTTCTTTCCGATCAGTTTGCTCTTCTGTTCTTCGAGCACAACCTGCCCCTTTTGTCCAAGCTCAATGGCTTTTTCACGGGTCGTCTTGACCAGGTCTTCCGCCGCGTCAACCGCTTCATTGTAAGAATCAGTCGCCACGTCGCGAAGTTCAATGGCTTTCTCCTTGATCACGGTGCGGGTTTCTTCACCAGACTGGGGAGCCAGCAGTAATGCTGTTACTGCCCCGGCCAGACCACCCACCACAAACCCCACTAAAAATGCTCCAAATTCATCACGATCTGACATTCTATTCTCCTTTCAACGATTTCATAGGACCGGATAAGCAAGCGTATTCTTTATTTCCAGATCTTAAGAAAATCCAGCAATTTTCGGATAACGGCGACGCTCTCATTCAGCTTGATCACCGGTTCTGCCAGATTATTGCTTAAGAATGTAGCGGTGCCCCGCAGGGTATTTACAGTTTCGGTGGTTGAATTCAAAATAGGTTTGATTTCATTTTGAAGCAGGTTGATCAATGTCGCCATTTGCACGATCAGCACGATCAACGCGATCCCGATGATGAACGATTCAAGCGCCATAAATATGATGAAGATGTCCCGGATGTGACCTGTGGTGTTGACATCACTGCGCAACAGAAAAATCGTGCCTGCGGCAAGGCCGGCCAAAACCAGAATGATGACCACCACCATCCAAATGGCGCCTTTCTTCTGAGTGGCACCATCCTCAGATTTTTGTTCAGTTATAACTGGAACAGATGGTTGTTCAACAGGTTCTTCGCTCATAGGTAAAAAAATTATAGCACATTGTCAATAGCCTAAATCACAGGTTAGACATAGAGTTATTTAGAGATGGATTCATGACCCAGCGCGTGAGAAATGATAAAATTAAATGCTATGCGTCTGCCAAAATGGTCAGTTGTTATCTGTTTATTTATCGCCGGTTTGGTTGCTTATCCGGTCAATGCTCAAACGCCGTCAGCCAAACCGGTGGTGATTTCACCTCGCGCCGGAGAAGCCGTTCAGGGACGCGTGGAAATCAACGGTATTACAGAGTTGGAGGGATTCCAGCGCGCCGAAGTTGAATTTCGCTACACGAATGACCCCAGGGGAACCTGGTTCCTTATCGGCGAGACCGATCAACCGGTTAACCCCGGCAAGATCATTGAATGGGATACCAGCCTGATCACCGATGGGAATTACGACCTGCGTCTCACAGTTTTCCTTAAAGACGGCAGGATTATCTCCACCAGTATTGCCGGAATCCGGGTTCGAAATTATTCCTCCATAGAAACCCCCACCCCTGTACTATCCGGTCAGGTGAATCCTGATCCGTCCCGGCATGTAACAGCCGCCCCTTCACCCACCCCGCGCCCTACCCGCCCGGTATTCGCTCCCAATCCGGCCGTCCTCACGCAGGTGGATTTTAATTCCAGCCTCGTCAGGGGCCTTATTACAACAGTTGGTTTCTTTCTCGCTTATGGAATCTACTGGATCATAAAAAAATCGCTTTCGTGATTTATTGGACATACATCATGTTTCGTCTTCTTAAAAAAGATCAACCTGAAACGGACCTCACCACATACTTAATCGCTGGCTTCGGCAATCCGGGCCGTGAGTATATGCACACCCGGCATAATGTCGGTTTTATGACCATTGACCGGCTATGCAAAAAGCTGGATGTTTTTCTCGGGAAAATGCAGGCGAATGCGTTAACAGCCACGTATAAAGATGCCCATCTGCGTATCATTCTGGCAAAACCGCAGACCTATATGAATCTTTCCGGGCAAGCGGTTAGTGGTTTGCTGAATTTTTACAAGATCCCCATGGAACGGCTTCTTGTAATACACGACGACCTGGATGTTCCCTTCGGCAGCCTGCGTATCCGTCCCTCCGGTGGTTCAGGCGGACAAAAGGGGCTCGGATCGACCATTGACCGCCTGGGAACGCAGGATTTTGCCCGTTTGCGTATTGGTATCGGCCGCCCGCCAGGCCGCATGGATTCTGCCGATTACGTTCTACAATCGTTCCCCGCGGCAGACCAGCAAATGCTGGAAACCGTGCTGGATTCTGCTGCTGAAGCCGCCCTGCTGTTTGTGCGTGAAGGGTTGGATACAGCCATGAACCGGTTTAACGGATCAGTCGAAAAGAGCTGAAATGCTGGATTTTATCCGCAGCCTGACCGGTTATGCCGATATACTTCCGTCTCTTGGTCCAGGGAAAACCATCCCTGGACTGGGTTTGATTCGGTCAGCCCGACTGCCAGTGGCAGTGGCTCTATCGCAGGATATTAACGCGCCGGTCTTAATCCTGACAGACCGCTCTGAGCGTGCCTTCACCATGGGCGACGAATTGAAATTCTGGTTTGCCGGCGCTAACCGCACTGCTTTTCCCGCGCCCAATCCATTATTCTACGAGCAGGCATCCTGGGGTAATATTACCCGCCGGGAGCGCCTGCAGACTCTGGCCGCTCTGGCACAGTATCATATCCCCGGCGCGGAGAAACCTGCCAATCCGCCGGTGATATTCGCTCCTGTGCGCGCCGTAATGGCACGCACCCTCCCGCGGCGGGATTTTCTTAAAGTTATCCGCACAATTAAAGTGGGCAGCAATCAATCGATTGACGATCTACTGCGCCACTGGGTGGATATCGGGTTTCAATCCGCAGATACTGTGCTGGATGTCGGCTACTTCTCACGCCGCGGCGGCATACTGGATATCTGGCCGCCAGCCGAATCACACCCGGTGCGCATGGAATTCTTTGGCGATGAAGTGGACACCCTGCGGCAATTTGACCCGGTCACACAACGCACCATCGCGAAACTCGACCAGTTCAAAATCACTCCGGCACGAGAAGTTTTGCCTGGAGCCGCGGAGAAAGTCGGCATTACCGGGGAAATCGACGAATACCTGCTTCCCCTGGTTCACCCCGCCCATGCCAGTTTGCTGGATTACCTTCCCCGCGGCAGTCTTGTGCTGGTGGATGACTTGCAGACCGTTCAGACGGCGGCCAATGATATTGAAGAGCAAGCCGTTAAGCTGCGCTCCGAGTTAACCAAAGAAAACGCGCTGCCGGAAGACTATCCAGTTCCGTATAACACCTGGTCAGAAATTCAGGATACACTGGCTGGATTGACCTGGTTGGAACTTGGACGCAGTACCTCACCTGAAACCGGCTACTTTGGTGAAGCGGTCCAACCAGGACAGCGTTTTGGCGGTCGGTTAAAACTTTTCAATGAGTATATCGGCTCCTGCCTGAGTAAAGATGCGCGGGTAATGATCGTTTCGCGTCAGGCGTCCCGTCTACGCGACTTGTGGCGTGAACGGCAACAGGAAACCGGGATCGTATCTTCCCCTGAAATCATCGATGGAACATTGAGTGATGGATGGGAGATGACCTCGGGAGAAAAATCCGCGCTTTTATTAACAGATAGCGAAATATTTGGTTGGGAACGTCCACAGGCCCGGCAGCGGCATACGCCATCAGCCGAAGCGCCGGAATCCGGTTATGCCGATCTGAAAGCCGGCGACTGGGTCGTCCACATGGATTATGGCATCGGTCGCCTCATTGGGCTGGTCAAGCGAAACATCGAAAATACCACCGGCGAATTCCTGTGCATTGAATATGACAACGGCGACCAGCTGTTCGTCCCGGTGCATCAGGCAGACCGGTTAAGCCGCTATATTGGTCCGGGCGGCGAACCGCCCACACCCACCCGGTTGGGCAGCACGGAATGGGCTGCCGCCCGCCAGCACGCCAGTGAAGCTGTACAGCAAGTGGCCCGGGAGCTGCTGGAACTGTATGCCCGCCGGCAGGTATCAGAAGGCTACGCGTTTCATAGCGATACACCCTGGCAATATGAACTTGAAGCCAGCTTTCCGTACATTGAAACCAAGGATCAGATTTCTGCCATCCGATCGGTGAAAAAAGATATGGAAGCCAGCCGACCGATGGACCGCCTGTTATGCGGCGATGTTGGCTACGGAAAAACGGAAGTGGCATTGCGGGCTGCATTTAAAGCTGTGATGGACGGCAAACAGGTGGCCGTGCTGGTTCCCACCACTGTTCTCGCCCAGCAGCATTATGAGACATTCCGACAACGCTTGACCGCCTTTCCGGTTACTGTCGAAATGCTTTCCCGTTTTCGTTCAGCAAAAGAACAGGATGAGATCATTCTCAAGCTGTGGCATGGAGATATTGACATCATTATTGGCACTCACCGCCTGATCTCGCAGGATGTAGAGTTCAAGAACCTCGGGCTGGCGATCATTGATGAAGAACAGCGCTTCGGCGTTACCCATAAAGAACATTTCAAAAAGCTGCGCACAGAAATTGACGTGCTCACCCTGACGGCCACACCCATACCGCGAACTTTATACATGGCACTGACCGGAGTGCGGGATATTTCCACTATTAACACCCCGCCGGAAGAACGCCTGCCGATCATCACCCATATCGGGCCTTACTCTCCTCGCCTGGTGCGTCAGGCTATAATCCGCGAGTTGGACCGCGAAGGTCAGGTCTTTTTTGTGCACAACCGCGTACAGACAATTCACGCCATGGAAAGCCATCTTCACCAGATCGTGCCGGAAGCTCGAGTGGGGGTGGCCCATGGGCAGATGCCTGAAGGTGAACTCGCGCGCGTCATGGATCAATTCACCCGCGGCGAAATCGACGTGTTGTTGTGCACATCCATTATTGAATCCGGTTTGGATATCCCTAACGCCAATACTTTAATAGTCGACCGCGGTGATACCTTTGGTCTGGCACAGCTCTACCAACTTCGGGGACGTGTTGGCCGCGGCGCGCAGCGAGCGTATGCCTATTTCTTCCGCCACCGCCGCAAACCACCTACCCCTGAAGGTCAGGAACGATTGGAAGTTATCGCCGAAAATACACAGCTTGGAGCCGGGTATTCCATTGCCATGCGTGACCTGGAAATGCGCGGGGCCGGTGAAATTCTGGGCAATCGGCAGCACGGGGTAATCGCCACAGTAGGATTCCACCTCTACACTCGCATGCTGGCGTCTGCTGTGCGCACACTGCGCCAATCTGAAGGAATGCCCGCCCTCGATGAGGATCAGCTCAATATGCGCGAGGTTCAAATGCCGGTGGCGGTTGACCTTCCACTTTCCGTAGGAATCCCGCTGGATTATGTTGAAGACCAGACAATGCGCCTGCGTTTGTACCGGCGAATGGCCGATGTGCAGGAAGAAGATGATATCCAGACCCTGGCAGATGAATTTTCTGACCGGTTCGGCCCGATTCCGGACCAGCTAAATAATCTCCTCTACATGTTGCGTGTAAAAATCCTGTCCGAATCCGCGGGATTGGCTTCGGTGACCGTGGAAAGCGATCAGCTTGTTCTTCGATTCCCACCACTCCCCGAAGGTACTTCTTCCCGTGACCTGCCCCCCCTGTCTGTCCGCTCTCGGTCTGGCAAGAATTCATACTGGCTGCCCATGGATGGTGAAGAGGAAATCTGGAAAAAGAACCTTATCGATTCATTAAAAGAAATCAACAAACTCTGGAAAAGCAGCTAATTGAAATGAAATGAATTTTCCATGGAATACTCGGGAAATTTAAACACCATATTCCACTGGTGAATATGAAGAAATGGCGTGCCTGGAACAAACTTAACTACCAGAGCTTATTATCTTTTGAGAGGGGCAATTGCGCTCTACATTTCTCACAGGTAGGTGACCAGACAGGATTCTGGTGACCGCATTTTTCACAGGTAACTGTGGGCATGTACCCTCCAGCCGGACGGTTTGACGAATATCCCTGCCCGCTATCAATGAACATGGAGATAAAGGTCAACACAATACCCAATCCACTCAAGGCGATGGAAGTATACATCAACGAACCTGTTAAGCCGATTAAATAATTAATCATCTGCCAGAAAACATTATCTGTCTGTGGAATAACGACGCCCAGGAAATAAGCCCCAAGGCCGCTGAAACCAGCCATCACTAATAGCAATCCAAAGATCAATAACGAAACGCCAAACCCTGAGCTTTTGATCCAGAAAGAACCCAGTCCTAATGGACCAAACGTAATAAAGATCCAGATTACCAGGTACTTCAATGTTTCAGAAGATTCGGGGGAATTCGTTTGAATGTCAGTAACCGCCTCCATCACTTTTCCGCTGGAAAACCCGACAATCAAAGAGACCAGCCCGATGAGAAAGAGCAGGCAACCTAATGGATTACATGAACCACTCCTGGATTTCGAGCTGCTCAACCGGTTCACCTCCCAGAAAAATCTGGTGTCTCCGAGAAGAACGATATGCTTTTGGTTTTTCTATATAAACGATGGATGATATTAAAAGGGCTTAGTCCGCAAGCCCATGAAATAACGAGCTTTTTCTTGATACTAATTATTCTAATTTATTTGAGGGAAACGTCAATCAGCAACCACGACTAACCAGTACATATCCAAAAAACAAACCGGATTCACCTTAATTGAGTTTGGCAGGTAAATCCGGTTGAAAATGGCATGGTTATCTTGTTATCGGTGGGAAACTCGATTGGTCAGAGTTCCAATCCCCTCACCCGAACACTCAACTACATCGCCTTCATCCAGAGGTCCCACGCCGGCTGGTGTACCTGTCATGATGATATCGCCCGGATTGAGTGTCATTATGGACGTTGTGAAAGCAACCAGTTGCTGAACTGTAAAGACCATTTCACGAGTGGAAGACATTTGCCGCATTTCACCATTGACACGGCAGCTTAATAGAACATCCGCCGGATCAAGATCAGTTTCAATCCACGGTCCCAATGGGCAGAATGTATCAAACCCTTTGGATCGCGTCCACTGGCCATCGCGGCGCTGCAGATCACGAGCGGTGACATCGTTGCCCAGCGTGTAACCAAAGATATATTTAAACGCGTCCTCCGGTTGCACCCAACGGGCTACCTTGCCCATAACCACCACCAGTTCAACCTCATGCTCCACCTGTTCCGATTGGGGAGGCAGATGGATATAACTATCCGGTCCAATAACACTGCTGGGTGGTTTCATGAAGAGCATCGGCCACTCAGGGACCGGGGCTTCATGTTCGCGGGCATGTTCAATGTAATTGCGCCCAACGCAGATGATCTTGCCGGGAATCACTGGCGCCAGGAGTTGCACATCCGCGAGGGGGATGTCCACTTCCAAACGGCGGTATTCGCCAAACGGCTCACCTTCCACTGGACCTACCCGGTCCTGATAGATCCACCCATAGCGCGGTTGTTCGTTGCCATATTTATAGCGGATAAATTTCATGGTCACACCCGATTCAAAAAGATTATTTTTTCTGGGCCAATGCACGGCCTTTTTCTGTCAGCATCCAGATTTTTGGATGGTCGTGCCCTTCACAGCCAGATGAGAGTGAGCAATGGTCGCATGCCGATCTGCATGATTCGTATGATTTAAGATAACCTCTTTTTGATAAATCCGCAACCATATTTTCGAGTAATGGAAGGGTTACCTTCAATTCTTCACTTAATTGGTCAAGATTCGCCAACGGATGACGGCTGATGGCTTTAATCAATTCAATCAGCATGAATTACCTCAAAAGGGTAGAACCAATTTGAAAAATTCCTATTCCAGCAGCCAGCGACAGACCAAGCATAAGCAATGAGCTGCCCAGGGTCCATTTCAATGAGCGGGTTTCCTGTTGGATGGCAGAAATAGTTCCCAGGCAGGGGATGAAAAGCATTTGAAAAGCCAGCAGAGCCAAGGCGGCAGGTATGGTAAGGATAATGGGTAGAGTTGTTGTTACATTTCCATACAAAATTCCCAAGGTGGCAATCGTGTTTTCTTTGGCCACGATACTGGTGAGTAGAGCCATCAACACCTGCCAGGGAAGTCCCATCAACTGCCCGATAGGTTCCAGCAGCCGGCCGGCAAACGACAGGTAACTGGTGAGCACATCGCCGGTTGGAAAATAAGACAGGCTCCACACTACCAACGATCCGGCCAAAATGATCGTTCCGGCTTTTTCCAGGAAACCAATCAGGTTTTGCCAGACATAGATTCCAATCGTTTTCAGGTTGGGAACATGATACAACGGAAGCTCCATGATGAATGCCACATGGTCATTTTTAAGGATGAAGCTGTGCAATACCAAACCAAGAATCATCAATAGGATGAGATTGCCCGCCACCAAACCCCAGGCAACCAGTGCCGAATGTTCAGGGAAAAAGAGGGGAGTCAACACAGTCACAACCGCCATCCGTGCCGTACAGGGAATCAGCGGGATCAGCAGGATGGTCAACAATCTGCTCCGGCGGCTTTCAATGATCCGAGTGCCAAACACAGCTGGAACGTTGCATCCAAATCCCAGTAATATGGGGAGAAAGCTCTTTCCATGCAAACCCATGCGGTGCATCCAGCGGTCGGTGAGGTAGGCGATGCGCGCCATATATCCGGTGTCTTCCAGCAATCCAAGGGCCAGGTAGAAGATGGCCAGGATGGGAAGGAAGGTTAAGACCAGGCCGACGCCGCCCAGAATCCCGTCAGCCAGCAAATGAGATACCCATGCCGGGGCACCTGTGATACTTGAACGCACCCAATCCGCTAACGCCTGCACTCCCCCGCCAAGTACAGCCTGCAGGGGTGATCCAATGGCATAGGTGACCGAGAATACGGCGCCAAGGACTATCATGAGGATGAGTGTTCCCCACAGAGGATGGGTGAGCACCTGATCAAGACGGGATGTAAGGCTGCCGCGCGTCATCGTCGGTTGAACAACCGCCGCGCGAACCATTCGCGCGATCCATTCATAACGTTCACCGGCAATATCCAGGACAGCATCCTCATGGGCATATAGCAACGCGGCTACCTTTTGCCACTTTTCCTGAGGAACATGGTTTTTCATCATTCCAACCAATTCTTCATCACCCTCAAGAAGTTTTAAGGCGACCCAACTCACAGGGTAGTCATCAGGAACATATGCAGAGATTTGCTCAACAATTTGATCTTGAATCCCTCGATGCTCAGCAGAAATTGATGGTTTTTTGGGTGTGAATTTATTCCGGCCATCAATAAAATCTTGAATGGCCTGAATCAATGCCTCTATTCCCTGGTTATGGGCCGCAGACATAGGCGCCACGGAGATTCCAAGCGCGCTTTCCAGAACTGCGGGCTCCACCTGAATACCTTCCTGTCCGGCAACATCCATCATATTCAATGCCAGGATGACAGGCACAGAGAGCAAAAGTACTTCGGCCAGTAAATACAGACTGCGTTCCAGATTGGCAGCGTCCACCACTACAATAACTAAATCGGGATGTTCATTCAGAATAAAATTGCGAGCGATTCGCTCTTCCTCAGAACTTGCTGTCAGACTGTATGTGCCTGGGAGATCCACCAGAGTGATGGATGTATCTCCAACCAAAAAACCGCCGCTTTTCAGGTCCACGGTTTTTCCTGCCCAGTTGCCCACATGTTGGTTCAGACCGGTCAAGAGATTGAATACCGTGGATTTACCCACATTGGGCTGGCCTGCCAGAGCAACGACCATCTGTCGGATGTTTTTTTCGGGTGCTGGAGACTTTATTCGTTCCTGTGTCTCAGTATCCATTGGAGAAAGCATTACTTTAACAGCTTCGCTGTGGCCAAGTGCCACCTGGGCTCCCCGGAGGCTGACCAATACCGGTCCTTCACCATTGCGACGAAGAATTTTCACCGGAGCGCCGGGGGTAAATCCCATGGCGGCCAGCCGCGAAATGAAACTTTTACCGCCTTCAAGTCTGCGCACCATTCCTTGCTGACCAACAGGGAGGTCAACGAGTCGTTGAATTTCATGATTCATTATTGATTTCCAGTCCCCAGAAGCTTGCCAGGTCTTCTGTAAAAATGTTTTGTTTCATCCCGCGTATCTCAAGTGAAGTTCGCTCAATATCCTTGCTTCTAATCCGAACTACTTCTCCGGGTAAAAGTCCTGTCTCCCGGGCCAGTTGTAATGAAGCAGCCTTTTCAGGAAATATTCTCAATAATTTAAACACTTGCCCAGCCTCACCTGTATCGAGAGTGATTCCCCCCGATACATCTTCGATTTTTTGGATCAGATTTCCATGCGGGCATACTTCTGGTTGAAGCAGATGCGTAAATAATCGTTCTGTTATCCAATCAGGCGCGGCATGTTCCAGGTCATGAGCCAGACTGTGGGCTTCATCAATAGGCACCTGTAATCCGTCTGTAAGAAAACATTCCCAGATACGATGTCTTCTAACAAGAGCGGCGGCTGCGGCGGAACCTGATGGCGTCAATACCACACCTTTGTAAGGTAAATACTCCACAAGCCCGCGCTGTACCAACTTTTGGATCATTTCATGAATGGAAATGGGCGAAAACCCGAAGTGCTCCTGCAGATCCCCAAGCGGTAATGGAGCACCGTCCTGCCTTTGCAGCCTGTAAATAGCACCCAGGTAATCTTCGATGGATACTGAAGGGTTGGTCATGGAACCTTTCACAAATGATTAGGCACACCTTATCTTTTGTGAAGTATAGCACAATCTTACACTTTGGGAGATTTCCCAATGAAAATGATTCAACAGAAAATTGAACTTCAAATTTGTGAGGAAAAACGAAACCAGATGGAAAGAAGTATTTCGTTAAAAGATCTACTGGAAATGTCTTCTGAAATCGCTATAAGTCGAAAATCAGTGATAAATGTCACTTGCGTTCGAGTGTCAATATAACTATCATGTACAAAAGAACAGGCCGTGAACATTTGTTCACTCCTGGAGTAACTCCCACAAAAGTTTGTTCGTCAATCCTTTGATCTGATCACAGTCAGATTGGTTATTTTCTGTTGCAACCGCGGCTTTCGCCGCCGGGTTCTGTTTTTGTCGCTCTTTTTGAGGTGATCAATTGTTCTAAACAATTGTTAAAAGGCACCTGATCTACTTTATCCACCCATTTTACTGAAGTAAGGAGAAAAGCATGGCGAACATAGAAGTAAAGAAGTTGTTTAAAGTTATTGGCGCCCTGGTAGTTGTCAGCATGCTGCTTACAGCCTGCGCGACTGCCACCCCGACTGAGGCACCCAAAGCTGAAGCACCTGCCGCCGTTGAACCCACAAAAGCGGAAGCCGCGCCCGCTGCAGCCGAACCTGCCAAAGCCGAAGCCGCCCCGGCTGGCGCCGCTGTTCCTGCCGGTGTCAAGGAAGGTTTGAAGATCGCCGTTGTCCGTAATCTTCCCTCTGACGATCACACCAAACAATTCCTGGATGGCGCCCGCACCGAAGGTGAATCATTTGGATTCGTCGTGGATACCTTCATCGCCGATAATGATGACGCCAAGTTCCAGGAATTGGTTGCCCAGGCCATTCAGAAGGGTTATGACGGCATGATCATCTCTCATGGGAAGAAGGACTATTCCTATGACATGCTGAAACCCGCGGTTGACAAAGGCATGAAAGTCGTCACCTTCGATACAGTAATTGATAAAGATGGCAAAAATTTGCCTGAAATCACCACCACCTTCCAGGATGACTTCAAACTCGCTGAACTGTCACTGAATGAAATCGCCGCCCTGGCAAAAGACGGCAAACCCGTCCGCGTAATCAAACTGTGGTGGGGACCCGGTGTTCCGCCCCTTGACCGCCGCCAGACCATCTATGGTCCCATGGAAGAAAAAGGCATCATCAAGACACTGGAAACTGTCGGCCCCTCCAACTTCCAGGATGTTCAGGGTGACATGGCCACTAAAGTCGGCGCCCTGCTTGCCAAATACCCCGAAGGCACTGTTGACGCGATCTGGGGGTCCTGGGATGAAATGGCAAAAGGCGCCTACCGCGCCCTCAAAGAAGCCGGCCGCACCGATATCAAACTCATCTCTATCGATATCTCCAATCAGGATATGAACCTGATGCGCGAACCCGATTCTGTCTGGCTTTCCACCGCTGCTGTTGATCCCAAATTGATCGGACTTGTTGATATGCGCCTCCTGGCCAAGAAATTCGCCGGTGAGGAAACCCCGGCTGAGTACAACCTGGAAGCCAAACTGATCAAGAAAACCGATTTGAAACCCGATACCAACATGCTCACCCTGAAGGACGTCATCGAGGGATGGGGCAAATCTGATGCCTTCAACGAACCCTGGATGGACACCCTGCGCGCGAAATACAAGAAATAATCAGGCTGATCTAGACCAGATTATTGGTTTGTGACGAAAGAGAGAGAGAGGAAAATATCCCATCTCTCTCTCTTTCAGAAATCAGAAATTTTTTAGAAGCTTTTACTGATGGCAATAGTTTTCTCAGAGGAATTTTCTTAACCTGACTTGACCATTCAACGGTCTTTCCAACAATGTGAAAGAATCGTTTTAAAGAATAATTTTTGAAGATAGGAGGTGTCCCATCAATACGCATGAAACTACCAAACTGGAGATGAAAAATATTTCAATCTCCTTTCCCGGTGTCCACGCCCTTATGGATGTTGATTTCCACATTGTCACAGGCACAATTCACGCGCTGGTTGGCGCGAACGGCGCCGGGAAATCCACACTGATGAAAGTCATGTCTGGCGCGTATGATCACTACACGGGAACCATATCGATCAACGGCGTCGATGTGAATATCCGCACCCCCGGTGATGCGAAGAAACTCGGGATTGAAATTGTGTATCAGGAAGTGGATACGGCTCTGGTGCCCTACCTGAACGTTGCTGAAAACATCATGTTGGATGTTCTTGTAAATGAGATGGGCAATCGCCAGTTCGTCAACTGGCCAGTTATTCATAAATCAGCCCGTGAGGTATTAAAACGCCTCGGGATAAAGATTGACACACGCGAGATCGTTCAGAATCTTTCGCTTGCCCAAAAACAGATGGTTCTGATAGCCCGTGCGCTCGCAGGCAAATGCCAATTCCTGATTCTGGATGAACCCACATCACCATTAAGCAATACGGAAACAGAGGAACTCTTCCGCATTGTAAAAGATATGGCGCAAAACCATAATGTGGGTGTTATTTTCATTTCGCACCGCTTACCCGAAATTTTTAAGATTTGCGAAGAAATCACCATTATGCGGGATGGCAAGGTTGTCACGCGTCAGCCGATAGCCGGTTTGAAAATCAAACAGGTTGTTGAACTGATGTTGGGCAAAAAATTTGACGAGAACTACCCCAAATTTGAGATACAACCAGGCGAGATATTGCTTGAAGTTTCCAATTTGACGGAAAAGAATAACGCGGTTAAGGATATTGAACTTCACGTCCGTGCCGGTGAGATTGTCGGCATATCCGGACTGGTGGGTGCCGGGAAAACGGAACTTTGTAAGACATTGTTTGGAGCTCTGGCAAAGAAAACGGGTTCGGTTTCCATTAATAAAAAGGAACTGAACATTAACTCTCCATATGATGCTGTGAATAAAGGAATCGCGCTGGTTCCGGAAGAACGCCGGAAAGAAGGCGTCCTGGTGATGGAACCTGTCTATTCGAATCTTTCAGCGGCCAATTTGAAAAAGTTCTCAAATATATTGAGTTTTGTAAGCGCCGCGGCAGAACGGTCTGCGGCTCGTCATATGATCACTGACCTGGGCATCAAAACCCCGAGTGAATATCAGAAAGTTGCCTACCTTTCCGGTGGAAATCAGCAGAAAGTGGCCGTGGGAAAATGGCTGATTGCCGATGCTGATATCTACATTTTCGACGAACCGACCAAGGGTGTCGACGTCGGCGCGAAAAGGGATATCTTTCTACTAATTGGTGAGCTGGCAAAAAAAGGAAAAGGCGTAATCTACGCGTCCTGTGAATTATCCGAAATCATCGGGATCACGGACAGGACCTATGTCATGTATGATGGCGAAATCGTAAAAGAACTCATCACGGCTGATACAACGGAAGAAGAGATCCTCTTCTTTTCCACTGGAGGTAAGTAATTCATGGAACAATCCAATCTTTCTAGTCTGAAACATCAATTGGGATTCTCCAGTTTCGGGGAATTCATCACAAAATGGGGCACCATCCTTACTATTTTCATTCTGGTGATCTTCTTCACTATTTCCATGCCTGCATTTCTGTCACCATCCAATCTGGTGCAGATTTTCCGCAGCATTTCAATTGTGACGGTGATCGCAATCGGTCTGACAATCAGTCTTACGGTGGGCGGGTTTGATCTGTCGGTAGGTTCAGTGGCAACTTTCGCCGATTCCCTTGTCATTTCCATGTTTGTCTGGCATAGCCTGCCCACAGTACCAGCCATAGTCATTTCACTGTTGGTCTGCATGCTGGTCGGTGCCGTAAACTCTTTCCTGATTGTTAAAGTAAAAATCCCGGATATGCTGGTCACTCTCTCCACATTGTTCATCTTTGAAGGTGTGGCTATGACGTACACGGGTGGCGGCTCGATCAGTGAAGGAATGCCCCGTCTGGATGGAACCCCGACTATCGGCAAATTAGCCTCTGATTTTCGTTTGATCGGCCAGGCGCCATACATCATTTTGATCATGATCGTTGTGGTCATCCTGGTGCATATCTTCTTGAATTACACGAAACATGGTCGCTACCTGTATGTCGTGGGCGGCAATATGGAAGCCGCGCGTCTTTCCGGTATTCCGGTGGACCGCTATCGCGCTCTGGCATATTTCCTCTGCTCGCTATTAGCCGGCCTGGGCGGCATTATGCTGGCTTCGCGCATCGGTTCTTCGCAGATCAACGCCGGTGCCGGATACCTGATGCCATCCGTCGCGGCCGCGTACATTGGTTTCTCGGTTGGCGGAACGGGCAGACCGAACGCCTTCGGCACATTCGCCGGCGCCGTGCTGGTTGGTATTCTCGAAAACGGTCTGGTGATGATGTCTGTTCCGTATTACTCACTTAATATTTTTAAGGGCGCAGTTCTCGTTATCGCCCTCGCGTTGACCTATTTCCGTAAAAAATAATACTGTTAAAGGAGTCCACCATGTCACGCTTTGATACTTATTTTCTAATGAAGCCCAACGATGTTCTGGATTATGCGCGGGAACGCCTGGATTTGTTTGACTCCTCAGCCGACCTTGAATGCAAAGAGATCGGCGATGGCAACCTGAATTACATCTTCCGCGTTTGGGATAAAAAATCCAACAAATCGGTCATTATTAAACAGGCGGGAAATTACGCCCGTATTTCAGATGCCTTTAAACTGTCACCTGACCGCAACCGCATTGAATCTGAGATGCTCCAGCTCGAACATAAACTGGCTCCCGGACTGGTCCCGGTCATTTACAAGTTCGACGAGGTCATAGCCTGCTGTTCCATGGAAGACCTGTCTGACCATCAAATCATGCGGCGAGCGCTGATCGAACACAAGAAGTTCCCGTTATTCGCGGACCATATCACCACCTTTATGGTTAACACGCTTCTTTTGACAACAGACGTCGTCATGGATCATAAAGAGAAGAAAGTCCTCGCTTCTAATTATGTCAATCCTGAATTATGCGAGATCACGGAAGACCTTGTTTACACAGAACCTTTCACCGATAATAAAAAACGTAATCTGGTTTTTCCTCCCAACCTGAAATGGGTGGAAGAGAACATCTATGCGGATGAAGCTCTGCGACTGGAAGCCGCCAAGCTGAAATTTGACTTCCTCACCAACGCGCAGGCGCTTATTCACGGGGATTTGCATACCGGTTCGATTTTTATCAAACCAGATTCAACCAAAGTCATTGATCCGGAGTTCGCTTTTTACGGCCCCATTGGCTACGACACGGGGAATGTGATCGCGAACCTGATCTTCGCCTGGGCTAACGCGGATGCCACCATTAGCGACCCTGCAGAACGAGCGGATTATTGCAGCTGGCTCGAGAAGACAATTGTCGATGTGATCGACATGTTCATTAAGAAATGGAAAGTTGCCTGGAAAGAGAACGTGACCGAGGTATTTGCCAAGGTTAAGGGTTTCGATGAATGGTACCTTAATAATGTCCTGGCTGATACCGCTGCTGTGACCGGGCTCGAACTCTCCCGCAGGATTATTGGCATGGCCCAGGTTAAAGACATTACCACCATACCGGATGAAAACGCCCGTGTTCGCGCCGAACGGTTTTGCCTGACATCCGCGAAAGATTTCATTAAAAATCGCACAGCGTACCGGTGCGGCAATGACTTTATAAATACCTTGAAATCTTCCGTTGCGAAATTCCCCAAATCCTGAGTGAGGGACCATCAATAACAATGGACACAAAAAAAGCTTTGGATTTTGAAACTGTTGAACTCGACGATGAGAACAGCGCCCTGGTAATCATTGATCAGACATTGCTGCCGAACGAGTTTACCTATCTGCGTCTGACGACACAGCCGGAGATATGGGAAGCGATTTATGAATTGCGGGTACGCGGGGCGCCAGCCATCGGGATAGCCGCGGCTTATGGTGTATACCTCGGTATTAAAGGAAGCAAGGCCGGAGATTACGACACATTCTATGCAGAGTTTAAGAGAGTGAAAGAGTATCTTGCTTCCTCTCGGCCGACAGCCGTCAACCTTTTCTGGGCGCTGGACCGCATGGATGCCTGCGTTCAAAAGAATAAAACCAGGCCAATCGCTGAAATTAAAGACCTGCTGCGGAAGGAATCGGAAGAAATCAAGGCGGAAGATGTATGGGTCTGTAAAACCATTGGTGAGTACGGGCTATCACTTCTTCGGCCAAATATCGGAATTCTTACCCATTGCAACGCCGGTCAATTGGCTACCGCGAAGTACGGAACAGCCACGGCGCCGATTTACCTCGGCACCGAAAGAGGGTACAACTTCAAAGTGTTCGCCGATGAAACACGCCCCCTGCTGCAGGGCGCGCGCCTGACCGCGTTTGAATTGAATAAAGCCGGTGTGGATGTAACCCTCATCTGTGACAATATGGCCGCCACGGTCATGGCCAACGGATGGGTTCAGGCTGTATTTGTGGGCTGTGACAGGGTTGCCGCTAATGGCGATGCTGCCAACAAAATTGGCACATCCGGCGTTGCTATCCTGGCCCATAACTTTGGCATCCCCTTCTATGTTTGCGCACCAACATCAACCATTGATATGGAATGTCCTACCGGGAAAGACATACACATCGAACAGCGCAAACCGGAGGAAGTGACTGAAAAGTGGTATGCGCGGCCAATGGCTCCCAAAGATGTGAAAGTATTCAATCCGGCGTTTGATATCACCGAAAGCAAATTTATCACCGGCATCATCACGGAATACGGGATTGCCCGTCATCCCTTTAAACCCGCCTTGCAGGAAATTTTCGAGAAAAAAGCGGCTGCGAAAAAATCGAACTGACTCAACCTGGAGTTGGCGGAGAGCCAACTCCAGAAAAGAACTGAGGATATGATGACCCAGTCTGTTCAATCTACAGGCAGTACCCCCTCCCGAATACGCATTCTTTGTGTGGATGACCCGGCTGTAAGGTTATATGTGCGCTCCGGCGACTTGATCTCCACCTGGTGTGGCAGCAGCGGATACGACGTCGACCTGGTTGTCCTTCCATGGAATAAGTACCCGGATACGATTTTTTCAGCCTTAAAATCCGGGAGCAAGGAATATGATGTAGTAATGCTGCCAGGTTATTTCTGGCTGCCTGGTTTTGCGGTCAACAAGTGGTTGACTCCCTTAACCGAACTGGCAAAAAATAATGACGCGGCCTGGAAAGAGTATTGCTATGAGGATATCCTTCCTGCCTTGCGGAAAGAACTCGAAATTGATGGTACCGTTTATCTGCTGCCCAGTTTCTCTGAAGTTCAGATCGTCTACTACCGCAAGGATCTGCTGGAAAAAGCCGGTCTAAAACCATTGGCTTCGCCCATCACGTTGGATCTCTGGTTGGAAACAGCCCGAAAACTTCATGATCCTCAAAATGGGATATTTGGAACACAATTCAAAGGTTCCGATACTGAATCGATGGTCGAATGGTTGCCGTTTTACACGGAAGCCGGTGGGACCCTTCCGGATGGTGAAAGAAGCAGAGAATACCCCACCCGATCAATGACCGCATCGTTCAAGAAGTTGATAGACTTTTTGCCATTCTGCAGGGAGGATGTTGGCAATAGCGATAACGCCACACTGTTTGACATGCTGACCCAAGGCACCGTGGGAATAGCAAACCACTGGAGCGGGCAATTAGGCCCAATCATGGACTACAAGACAAATCCATTTGCCTCCAACTATGGCTTCGCCGCATTGGAAAATCCGTGGGGAACTGTCTGGGCTTTTGGGATCCCATCCGCGTCAATGAATAAAGACGCTGCTTTCTCATGCCTGCTGCATATGACCGGCGCCGCGGCCGATGTTCTTCAGGGAGATTATTCCGGGTCACCCGCAAGACGGTCCACTTTCAATGACACGGCTGCCTGGCGCACGCATCCCTGGTTCCCGGCTCTCCTGGAATGTATTGAGCGGAAGCACACCTTTCCTGATTCACCAAAATTTGCCGATTTGATGAGCAGTTTATACGCCGCAAGCCACAGAATTTTCGCGGGTCTGGTATCTCCAGAAAAGGCAATTCTGGAACTGAATCGGCAATTGGATATAGAATAAGTTGTCAAAAAATCTCTTTCAACACATAACAAGACATTGAGGCAAGGTTTTATGACCACATCCAGCCAGTTGACCACGTCATACATAAACTCGATAACCAACGAAAACGACCTGTTGGTTCGTATTGCCTGGCTTTATTACATGGAAGAGTTAACGCAGGCTGAAATTGCGGAACGCCTCAATATGTCACGCATTAAAGTGACCCGTTATCTCAAGCAGGCCCGCGATCGGGGAATTGTTCAAATCAGCATTCAGTCCAACAATTCAAATTTGTTGGAACTGGAATCCGCGCTATCCAATAAGTACAACCTGAAAGACGTAAAGGTTGTGATGAGCGCGGAGGCGAGACAAGCCCAACAACGGTTGCTGGCTCAAGGCGCGAGTGAATGGCTGGTACCCCGCCTGGAATCCGGTTTGACAATTGGGATCGGCTTGAGCCGTACTCTCTCCTATATGCCGGAGTATTTCAAACCAAAGCGCAAGATACAGTGTGATTTCACCGATATTATCGGCGGCGTCTCAGGGCCTTCCAACGCCATGATCTCGTTGAATATTACCAACCAGATGGCTGAGATTTGCGGCGGTCGTCCCTTCCGCCTCCTGGCTCCTTCTGTTGTTTCGAGCAAACAGGCGTATGAGATCATCCTTTCTGAACCTGTATTGAATGAAGTTTTTCAAAAGGCTCAAAACTGCGACATTCTTTTCCAGAGTTGTGGTGGTGTGGATATGAATGCCCTGCTGCATGAAAATCGAAGCCTTGAGGCAGAAACACTTAAATATCTTTCAGATAACGGCGCGGTTGGAGATATTCTCGGTCATTTTGTGGATATCGACGGCAATCCTGTCAAAGTCCCTTATGATGAATTGATCATTTCCATCTCATTGGAAGCGCTGCAAAAAGTTCATCTGGGTGTACTGGTGGCTGGAGGTCAGGAAAAGGTAAAAACAATCCATGCCGCGTTGAAAGCCCGGTATTTTAATGTTCTCATCACAGATGAGAACACAGCCCGGGAAGTAATGAAGATTTGATGATCCAAATAGTTCAAAACAAATATCTTGCCTGCATGGCCGGAAAAATATCTTTTCCTATCCACTTGGGCTAATTTGAAAACGGTATTGAGAGGACAAAATCCGGCCTTACAAGCCTCTAAGGAGAATTTTGATGCAAGGTAATCAACAATTAAATTTATCAGGTGAACGCTTTTCTGTTGTCTACAATTTATTCGGTAGCCGTGGTGATGCGGATCAGTTAGCCAACGCGATCATAGTGGAAGACACAATTGAATTTCCCTATGAACTTCTCCCCGAAGGTGAAATAAAAGACCAGGTGGTCGGTAGAATTGAGAACTTTGACCAAGTGAATGACAACCAGTTTAAAGTGGAAATCAGTTATGCCATTGAGATTACTGCCTTTACAGTGGCTCAGCTATTGAATGTGGTTTTTGGCAATATCAGTCTGATGCCCAACATTCAGGTAAGTGAGATTAAATTCAGCCCAACGCTGTTATCCCACTTTCGCGGCCCCCGTTTTGGACGCAGCGGTATTCGCGAACTCCTCGGAGTTCCCACTCGTCCATTGCTGTGTACCGCCCTCAAACCAATGGGATTGACCTACAAAGAACTGGCGGAAATGGGGTACCAGGTTGCCAAAGGCGGCCTGGACTTGATCAAAGACGACCATGGCATATCCAACCAGTCTTTTTCTCGCTTCAAAGAACGAATTCAATATAACCTCGAAGGCGTGGAAAAAGCCAATAACGAAACCGGGAAAAAGAGCATCTACCTTCCGAATATCACTGGCAAAGCGGATGAGCTTATGGAAAACGCCCATTTCGCGAAAAAGATCGGCTGCCGCGGCCTGATGGTGATTCCGGCGCATACCGGGTTGGATGCGGTGCGCATGCTGGCAGATGATGACACACTCGGGTTGCCGATTATGACCCACCCGGCTTTTTCAGGCAGTTTTACCGTTACCCCCACGGCCGGTTTTTCACCTTTCGCCTGGTTCGGCCAGATTGCCCGATTGACCGGCTCTGATATGAGCATTTTTATCAATTTTGGCAGCCGCTTTGCCAACTCCAAAGAGGATTGTCTGTCGGTTGTGGCCGGCACGGCGACTCCCATGGGAAATATTAAACCAATATTCCCGGTAGCCGGCGGCGGGCTGACCATGAAGAACGCGCCAGTAATGAAGCAGGTGTATGATAATGACATGGTCTACCTGATGGGCGGCGGTTTGCATAAAGCCGGACCCGATCTTATTGATAATTGCCGCAAATTCCTTGAATCTTTTACTGTCTGATTATTACAAGTGGAGAGAGCATGATATTTAAGACGAAAACCATTGAAGTTACTCCCGGGCCCAGTTTCTCGATCCAGAATATTACCCATCTGGTAACGGAATTTGTTGCCGAATCCGGCGTGCTGGAAGGCCAGTTGACCGCCTTTTTCAAGCACACAACCGGTTCGATCTTTATTGGTGAACATGAGTCGGGAATCATCGCGGATATTGAACGCGCGCTAGAATTGCTTGCCCCGGCAGAAGGCACATATCTTCATCACCGCCGTGAGTTGGATTACAACGGCTCCGCGCACGTGCGGGCGGCTTTCATGCCCACCTCCATCGTCATACCCATTCATGAGGGCAGCCTTGTTCTGGGCATGCACCAGGAGATTATGGTGACCAACGGCCAGCCGGATGATCTGCCGCGCTACATTGTTTTACAGGT
>CAYNJT010000016.1:46450-47671 GCA_964397625.1 uncultured Leptolinea sp.
TCCCGATTGGAAACCCGCATTGTCGATGGTATAAACCTGAACAAACCCTTCTTTGATCTTTACTGCCAGATCTCCGCGGAACATGACCCACGGGTTATTGTGGACATCCCGCAGGTTTGGTTCACAGATATCATAAAACGCTCGGAGGTAGCGGATAAGTTCCCTACTTCGCGTTTGATCTTTACAGAAACCTTGAAGCTGGAGCGTATGCTGCCGGATATCGCCTACCATATCCCAAGAGCGGCAGGCCGCGACATGGCGGATTGCATCCTGGTTGACCCGCTGCAAATGCGCGCCGTTGCCCTGCACAAGTTGGGCCTGATTTCCACGGCATTCGTTTACCCGCGCCGCCTGAAGATCGACCTGGCGCTGCAGGGAATCTGGAAAACAAGCGAGGATGTGTACCATCCCCAAGCCGGAACACGCGCCAATTTGTAGTCGCTGATATTCCGGCTATTCATCGGGTTTTTTCGCGATATTCGACAGGCGGTTTTTATCCATGAATCATGTAGAATGAGGGCAAATCCTGCCATATGGAGTCATCCCATGATCAATCCGACCATTGAGACCATCCTGTCCAGAAGAAGCATCCGCAAGTACGAAGCTCGTCCGGTGGAAGACGAGAAGATCGAGCTCATTCTTAAATGCGGCCAGTTCGCCCCCTCCAGGCAAAATGGACAGGCCTGGCATTTTACCGTGGTCACCAACCGCGATCTGCTCAATCGCATCTCCGCAAAGAACAAAGAGATCTTTCTCAACTCGTCAGATGAGAAGTTCCGTAAGATGGCGGAAGACCCGAACTATGACAGCTTCCGCGGATCGCCCATGGCGATCATTGTGTCCGGTGAGGGCGATGAAAAGCGATCCATGGCCGATTGCGCCAACGCGGTGGAGAATATGACCCTCGCCGCGCATTCCCTGGGACTGGGAAGCTGCTACCTGATCTCTTTCCGCACTGCCCTGCTGGCGGAAGATGGCGGTCATTTTCTGAAAGAATTGGGCATCCCCGAAGGGTTCGTTCCCATGCTGGGACTGGCGCTGGGATACGGTTGTGAAACCCTGGGCGAGCGCGCACCCCGGCGGGAAAACACGATCAATTTCGTACGCTGATTTTTGTCGCGGGACGGTCACGATTTGGCCGTCCTGCGGTATAATAACAACCTCTTGGGCGGGTAGCTCAGTTGGTTAGAGCACATCGCTTACACCGATGTGGTCGCAGGT
>CAYNJT010000017.1:0-46446 GCA_964397625.1 uncultured Leptolinea sp.
ATACCACCGGCAGTAATATCTTCCTGCTCAATGGGCTCGACAACCACGCGGCTGCCTAAAGGTTTCAATGTCATTGCCATAAGTTCCTCCTGTTACAGTATAAAATTCATTTGTTTTAGCACTCGATCACTTCGAGTGCTAACAAATCAAAATATACCTGTGTTTAATACACAAGTCAAGATATTATGAATAATTCTTATAAATCTCTGATACTATCCGCCGGAATAAACAATTCCATAAGATGAGCAAATATCTTCACTGGCTTGCACAATGGACAGAATAGTCTTATCTTCCGGAAAACCCTGGCGCACCTGGTGAAGCACCTTTACGGCCTGATCGCAATAAGGCTGTGATTTTCGGTGCAACCCTGCCAGCACTGACCCATATGTGTAGTAATACACCACAGTATTGGGACTCAAAGGCATTCCTTGAATGGTGATCTTTTCATCTTTTTCAGGATCACAATCCCGAATCGAACAGCTTACCGTGTCGTCACAACCATAAATGGCGCATTTCAGAGGATCAAGGGAACCCTCATAATTATGCGACTTAAAATACACAATACCGAGTTGCCCATAAACATCCGGACTGGTCGGGTCATATTGAATGGCTTTTTTCACATTACGTGCCGCGATGAAAAATTCACCCATTTGCGTATAGGTCTTACCAATCGCCAGATATGGGATGGAATCACGCACACCGATGTTTTCATTGATTGTTGCCGCCTGGGCAAAATACTCGATCGCCCGTTCATATTGTTTCAACTGTCGGTAGTTTAATCCCACAGAAATATGCAGAAATGTCAGGTTGGGCGTAATTTTAAGCGCTTCTTTGTATTCATTAATAGCTACATCATAATTCCCAAGTGACTCATTCACATACGCATTAACTCTGTGAATATCCATCAGCTCTTCATTTCGCTCAGATGCTTGAGTGACAGCCTGATTTATGACCTGAAGAGCTTGATCCCACTTTTGCTGATC
This sequence comes from uncultured Leptolinea sp., assembly GCA_964397625.1. Lineage (GTDB taxonomy): Bacteria > Chloroflexota > Anaerolineae > Anaerolineales > Anaerolineaceae > Leptolinea. Next base: position 984 of record CAYNJT010000017.1, read on the forward strand.
TACGAGAATTTCAGCGTAGAAAGCCAGAGCCAGCGCGTTTTGGTTATCCAATTGCAGCGCACGAACCGCGTTCTGTTCGGCTTCTGTCATGTAGCTCGCGCGTTTATCTGAATTCAATGGATTATTCGCGTTCCAATCCAGAACGAATGCCCGGATCGCCCAGACATTGCTGCTTTCTGGTGAAACCTTTGTTGCCTGCTCAACAGACTGGAGAGCTTCCGATAGCCGCTTCTCACGGTCCTTGTCTGTTGTCAACAAATTGGAAGAATAGGTCTGAATTCGCGCCAGTTCAGACCAAAGATCGCCGTCATTTGGATCCAACCGGGTAGCATTGTTATAGGCTGTTATCGCCTTATTCAGGTCACCTGCGGTGAAATGCGTTTCCCCTTCAAAAGCATACGATTCAGCAGTCCTTGTCGGGGTAAGAGTCGGTGAAAATAGAGGTTGAACATCACCATTGCTTATACCCCGTAAAAGCAAAATGCTTCCCATGATCATCATGATCCAGATCATCATTCGATATGGATTAGATGTCGGTTTGACTGGTCGAAATTCCGGCCGCTTGTCCGTCAGATACATAAATCGTCTTTTCTCTTAAGTAGGCGCACGGCAACCATCCATTAGGCCTCACCGGGCTGCTACAGCTGTCTGTTTGGCCGCAGGTGGAGTCGTTTTTACACCGGGTGTTTCCTTGGCTGGTCCCGCTGAAGAATTTCCTGATGGTGTTTTAACAGGGTTGATATCTTCCGGTCTCGTCGGATTTCCTGAACAAATATTTATGATTTCCTGCGCGTTGAATACTGAGACGTCATCATTCTTTACGCCGTCCATAAGTGTCTGAGAAATCGGTAGAGCTTCTCCACACATTCCCAGATTGGCGAGAGTCAGTCCAAATGTGTAATAGAACTCTGCCACTCTTCCGTAATCCAACGGAAGTCCTTTAACTTCTTCACCAGTTTCAGCCATACCACCGGTAACCGCCATTCTCAAAGGTTTTACAGCATCTTCATACTGACGGTTTTTATAATACATGGTTCCCAGATTCCCGTACAAATACGGGTCTGTCGCGTCTACCTTTAAAGACTGTTCGGCGAATTGAATGGCTTTGGCATATTCACCAATAGCCGCGTATGTTCGAGAAATGTAAAAGTTAGGCAGCGGGTCGCCCGGATTCAGTGCGTTTGCCCGGTTAAATTCTTCAACTGCTTTATCATATTGCTCAAGATACCGGTAATTGCGTCCCAGTGAAAGATGCAGGTCGGCAATATTATTATTAATCGCCACAGCCTGCTCAAACTCGCGGGCGGCATCCGCATAATTGCCGGTTAATTCGAGCACAATTCCTCGGGCGCGGTGTGTGGCAAGGCTGTTAGGCGCAATAGTCTGCGCGTTACGCGAAGCTTCCACGGCTTTATCAAGTGAACCAATGGAGCCCGAGCCTGCCTGTGTTTGGGCGGCGAGAATTTCCGCCCTGTAAGCATAGGCATCCGCGTTATTGGAATCCAGCTCCAGAGCTTTACTGAAAGCAGATTCAGCCGCCAGGTAATCGCCTTCTAAACCCAGTGCCCATCCACGAATGGCATGCGCCGTTGAATTATTCCCATTCAGCAGGAGGGCGTTTTCGGCATTCTTAACTGCTTCTTTATAATCACCTTTGTACACCTGCAAACGCGCGAGAGCCACATACGTAGCTGGATTTCTTGGGTCAGACTGAACAGCCTGTCCATACATGTTGATCGCCTGAGCGTATTTTCCCTCCCCTTCAAGGCGTTGGGCTTCAGTGATATACGATTCAGGCGCGCGTGTTGCGGTCGGGGTTGGAATAAACAGTGGAGGCGTGGCAGGTACAATGACTTGGTTTACATATACCAGTGCGCCTATCAATACAACCAATACAAGAATCCGCCCAATTTTTATCGGCTTGCGCCGTTTGTTCATACTCCAATTACTGCCGCGTAAATACATAAAATCATCTTACCATCAGAAGAAAACACCGGTCAAGGTAAGCAGAGCGTATAATTTAGCCATGCGATTCGATATTTTTACCTTATTTCCTGAAGTATTTCAACCCTATCTGAATGCCAGCATTATCAAACGCGCCAGGCAGAACGGCCTCCTTGATGTTGAACTCTTCAATATTCGTGATTGGGCCACTGACAGACACCATACCACAGACGATACTCCGTATGGAGGAGGCGGAGGCATGGTGATGAAACCCGAACCGGTGTTTTCCGCCGTAGAATCGGTACTGGGTGAAACCCGGGATATCCCTCTGATATTGATGACCCCACAGGGTAGACCATTCACTCAACAAATGGCGCTCGAACTTTCCAAACATTCTCATATTGCCCTGTTATGCGGTCATTATGAAGGAGTGGATGAACGCATCCGTGAGCATCTCGTGACAGATGAAATTTCGATAGGTGATTATGTGCTTACCGGTGGTGAACTCCCCGCCCTGGTAATCCTGGATGCCGTGTCACGTTACCTGCCCGGTGTTCTCGGCGATCCCACTGGAGCGGAAGATGATTCACACGCGTCGGGGCTACTGGAATATCCACATTACACCCGTCCGCCGGTATTCAGAGATTGGCCTGTACCAGATGTGCTGCTCTCAGGCAATCACGCGGAAATCAATCGTTGGCGGTTGGAGCAATCCATCGAACGCACCCGGCAAAAACGTCCTGACATTCTTGCAAAATTCCTGTCAAAAAAACCTCTTTCAGAATAATAATCTGTAATCAGTTTATGGATAAATATCATGTCTTGTAGCAAGATTCATTCTTTTGATATACAATAAACAAAGCACCATATCTATATTCAAGAGGAGAACTATGAAAAACAAAGTATTTGCGGTACTCAGTTTGCTTGTAGTTTTTAGCATGGTTTTCACAGGCTCTGCCTTCGCAGCAGCGCCGGCCGCCGACGTTGATTGCACCAAAGCTGACTCATTCTGTGTTGGCCTTGTAACTGATGTCGGAAAAGTTGATGACAAATCCTTCAACCAGTCAGCCTATGAAGGTTTAAAACAGGCCGAAAAAGAACTGGGTGCAACGATCAAATACATCGAAACCACCGACTCTAAAGACTATGGCAAGAACATTGCCACCTTCGCGGAAAATGGCTACAAAGTCATCATCACCGTCGGTTTTGCCCTCGGAGAAGCAACTATTGAAGCTGCCAAACAATATCCTGATGTGAAATTCATCGGTGTCGACCAGTTCCAGAGTGAAACCATCGCCAATCTGAGCGGTGTTGTCTTTGACGAAGACAAATCTGGTTATCTGGCCGGTGTTCTTGCGGCATTGATGACCAAATCCAATAAAGTTGGCGGTGTCTTCGCAACTGATACCATCCCCCCGGTTTGGCGGTTTGGTGAAGGTTTCCGCGCTGGCGTCAAAGCTACCAACCCGAAAGCCGAAATCAATATCGTCTACCACAACGATGTAGGCTTGGACAAGACCTTCGTCGATCCCGAATGGGGCAAGACGACCGCCAATTCCATGATGGACAAGGGTGTGGATGTGATCTTCAGCGCCGGCGGCAAGACTGGTAACGGCGGTCTCATCGCAGTTGCCGGAAAATCCACCAAAGAAAAACCGATCTACGCCATCGGTGTGGACACCGACCAGTACCTGACGGTCCCCGAAGCTCAGAAAGTCCTGCTCTCCAGCGCCATGAAGAGCATCACCCCCGCTGTGTTTGACAACATCAAAGCTGTCAAAGATGGCAAATTTAAAGGCGGAAACTTCGTTGGCCCAGTAGCGTTGGCTCCCTTCCATGATTTAGACAGCGCTGTGTCAAAAGAAATTAAAGCCAAATTGGAAGAAGTAAACAAAGGTCTGATGGATGGCAGCATCAAAACCAATGTTGCCCCCACCAAACCAAGCTAATTAACCTGTTTTTTTGTTACTAACAGAGAAAGGGTTCTACCCTTTCTCTGTTTTTTTTAGGATGAAACTCATTATCTTTTTCATGAGTTTTTAGTTAAAATCAAATATCTCGCTCTGGAATTATTTGAATTTTTCTTAGGAGAAGAACCTTAATGGATACGGAAAAACCGAAACCACAAGAAGCAACTCCACCAAAGAAAGAAATTGATAGCCGGTTTGTAAATACTTATCTTGTTCCATTACTGGCTGTGATTACGGCAATGATCATCGGTGCCGTAATTATCTGGTGGGTTGGGGGTGATCCAATTACCGCATTTGTTGGTCTTTTCCAGGGGGCATTTGGCACACCCAAAGCTCTTAGTGAGACTACTGTGTGGGCATGCCCTTATATTTTTGCTGGCCTGGCGGTGTCAGTTGGGTTCAAAGGCGGGTTGTTCAATATTGGAGGTGAAGGTCAGTTAGCGTTTGGAGCAGTCGCCGCCGCGTGGGCTGGGTACGCGCTTCCCGGAATTCTAAACACTTCCATCCCTCCCTTTATTCACGTTCTTCTTTCAGTGGGATTGGGTGTAATGGCAGGCGCGATTTGGGGTGCCATCCCCGGGTTTTTAAAAGCGAAAACCGGTGCGCATGAGGTTATCAATACCATCATGATGAACTACATTGCGCTGAACCTGACAAGTTTTCTCTTGAATGGTCCAATGAAAGACCCAAGCCCTTCAAATGTGGTTGCTCGTACGCCCAAAATTGCCGAATCTGCCTGGATTATGCCTATTTTTGAAAAATTCAGATTTCATTGGGGCTTCATTTTAGCCTTAGTTATGGCATTCCTGATCTGGTGGCTCCTCTGGAAAACAAAATTGGGCTTTGAAATTCGCACAACTGGATTGAACCCAGACGCGGCAAAATATGCCGGTATTGATGTAGCCAGAACAATTGTAATTACCATGGGACTTTCAGGTGCTTTAGCCGGTCTGGCTGGAGCAATAGAAGTAACCGCGTTAAATCATCGACACGAACTGGGATTCTCATCGGGTTATGGCTTTGATGCCATTGCCATTGCCTTGTTGGGAAAGAACCATCCAATCGGAGTTGTTCTGGCAGCATTGCTATTTGGGGCCATGCGTAATGGTGCAACAAGAATGCAATTCTTAACCCAGATTCCAGTGGACATAATTTCCATTATTCAGGCTTTGATCCTGCTCTTTGTTTCAGCAGATGCCATAGTGCGCTATATCTACCGCATCCGTACTCCCCAAGAGCGGGTCGTCTATACTCGTGGTTGGGGAAAATAGGAGCCACACATGGATCTTAAACGTTCGGTTTTCATTGGCATTATCATCGCATTTCTTTATACCGTTGTAATTTTCATCGGTAAAGAAACGACATCTCCTCTAATAATTTTGACATCCATGATCGCCACGACCATATCAGTGGCAACACCGCTGACTCTCGGAGCACTTTGTGGAACTTTCTGCGAACGTTCCGGTGTTACGAATATCGGAATCGAAGGGATGATGCTTTCAGCTGCATTTTTCGGTTGGCTGGCATCCATCTACATGAACACAATCTTCCATATGGAAGCCCTTCCAAGTCTAATAATCGGTGTTGTTGTGGCGATTCTAACCGGCGGCCTTTTGGGATTATTGCATGCCTGGTTATCTGTCACATTCAAGGTGGACCAGATTATCAGTGGAACAGTTATTAATATTCTGGCTACCGGCGTCACAGGTTTTCTTAACCGCCAGCTCTTCTTTGAAAAAGGCAGCATTTTCGGCGGAAACGTCCCCCATGCCCCGGGAACTCTTCCCATCATCGCGATTCCCGGCCTTTCACAAATTCCGATCTTTGGCAAAGTCTTTGAACAGCAGCCGATAGCCTGGCTGGCCATCATTTTGGTATTTGTTTCAAATTTTGTTTTATTCCGTACCCGCTGGGGTTTGCGCACTCGTGCGGTCGGCGAACATCCGCGCGCGGCTGATACCGTTGGTATAAACGTTTCTTTCATGCGTTATATGAATGTGATCATCGGTGGTCTGCTTGCCGGTCTGGGTGGCGCTTACTTTACTCTTGAATCGGTACCATCATTTGAACCTCTAATGACCAATGGTCGCGGGTTCATTTCCCTCGCGGCCATGATCTTTGGAAACTGGACACCGGTAGGTGCCTGGGCTGCCGCGCTCGTCTTTGGCGCTGCGCAAGCTTTCCAGATCAATCTGCAATTCTTCCGTGATCTGATACCTCAGCAATGGGCGTTTCTCCAGCAATCGTACATCGTCGGGTTAACCCCTTATATCCTGACCATGATCATTCTTGCTGGTTTGATCGGACGTACCACCAGTCCAGCTGCCGATGGCACACCCTATGAAAAATAGTCTGTGGGAAACGATCAGGAGATAAACATGGAAACAGTTTTGGAAGTAAAAGGTATTACCAAAAAATTTCCCGGCGTTTTGGCTAACGATCACGTTGACTTCAATCTAAATAAAGGCGAAATTCATGCCCTGCTTGGTGAAAATGGCGCGGGAAAATCCACGCTGATGAACATCATTTATGGGCTTCTCACGCCGGATGAAGGCGAGATCATTATTAAAGGCAAGCCAACCCATTTCCACTCGCCGAAAGACGCCATTGCCTGTGGAATTGGTATGGTGCATCAGCATTTCATGCTGGTACCGGTTTTCACCGTGGCTGAGAATATCATGCTCGGGTCAGAAACACTACGGAATGGTGTATTGGATATCGAAAGAGTCAACAAAGAACTCGTTGAACTTTCCTCCCAATACGGATTGGATATTGACCCAACAGCACTGGTTCACGACCTTCCAGTAGGCATCCAGCAGCGCGTAGAGATCATAAAAGCCCTGTACCGCAAAGCAGAAATATTGATCCTTGACGAACCAACAGCGGTTCTCACTCCACAGGAAGTGGAAGATCTGTTTGTGATCATCCGAAAACTGGTTGACCAGGGTATTTCTGTCATTTTTATTACCCATAAATTAAAAGAGGTGCTTTCCATCGCCGACAGGATCACCGTAATGCGCGGCGGGAAAGTAATCGCCACCGATGACCCGGCTAAAACCAATGAACAGGCGCTGGCTTCTCAGATGGTTGGTCGTACAGTTATTCTTAAGGTTGACAAAGAACCGGCAAAACCCGGTAAAGTTGTCTTGAGTGTTAAGGATTTGCATGTTCAAGATGATCGCAAAATAGAAACTGTCAGAGGCGTGAGTTTTGACGTTCGTGAAGGTGAAATTCTCGGTATCGCCGGTGTTCAGGGAAACGGCCAAACAGAACTGGCTGAAGCGTTAACAGGACTTCGGCATGCCACCTCGGGTGAGGTTTATATCAACGAACATGGGGTTTTTAATCACCCTCCACGGGACCTGGTAGAAAAAGGAATGGGGCATGTTCCTGAAGATCGCCAGAAGCATGGATTTGTTATGCAATATCCGGTGTCTGACAATCTGGTTCTTTGCTCCTATTATGTTTCCCCGTTCTGTCAGGGTGGTGTTCTTCAAAATTCCGCCATCGGTTCAAACGCTGAAGCCTTGATAAAACGGTTTGACATCCGCACCCCCAGCCCCTATGTTCCAACCTCCAAACTGTCAGGTGGAAACCAGCAAAAGGTAATCGTTGCCCGGGAGCTATCAAGAAATATTAAATTTCTCATTGCCAATCAACCAACTCGCGGCCTTGATGTGGGTTCAATTGAATACATCCATCATGAAATCATCAAAATGCGAGACGCGGGCATTGGTGTACTTTTGATCTCAGCAGAATTGGATGAGATCCAGGCACTCTCAGACCGCATTGCTGTTATCTACCATGGAAAAATCGTCTCCGTCCATGATGCAGATAAAATTACTCGCGACGAACTGGGTCTATTGATGGCCGGTTCTCTCAAACCTGAGATTCAAACTCAATAATTATGCTATTTTATATGTTCTGGCCGTGGTCTTTTTGACACGGCCTTTTTGGTCTAATCCTTGCAACAATCGAAAAAAGAAACCATGTATAATTCATAGAATTACTTGACAATTCGCTTCTAAAAAAGGATTTTTCCATGACAAAATCACGGAGACTAATAACTGCCTTTGTGTTAACCGCACTTTTACTGACTTCCTGCAGCCCCGAAAAAGCAGCCCCTGATACGATGGAAGTGCAAAACAAGATTAATGCGGCTGTCGCGCAGACATTGTCAGCGCTTTCTACGCAGGTCGCAGGAGTTCATAACACTGAAGCCGCCCGGCCAACCCAGACGCAAATGCCCACCGCCACACAGGCTGCCACAGCTACCATAGGAGCTGCCGCCGCTGCCGGGCTTACACCATTAGCGATCAAACCCACAAATACTTCCGCGCCAGGCAATTGTACAGATATTGCTGTATATGTGGCCGATATTACAATACCTGATGGTACGATGGTTCCAGCCGGAACCAGTTTTGTAAAAACCTGGGCTGTTCGAAACGCAGGTTCATGTACCTGGACACCAGATTACAACCTCGTTTGGACAGGTGGTGATTTAAAAGCTGATTCGAACAAGGTACAACTGACAACTCAGAATATTCTTCCCGGCCAAACAGCTCATATTTCGGTAACCTTAACTGCGCCCAACGAATATATCAAGTTTAGAAGTTTCTGGAAACTTATGAATAAAAAAGGGCAGGTTTTTGGAATTTTGGATAACAAAGGAAAAGAACAGGCAATCTGGGCAGAAATTGTCGTTGGTAATACCTACAGCCTTATTAACAATATGTGCAGCGCTACTTGGTCCAGTTCTGCAGGAGTTCTTCCCTGCCCTGGAGTAAAGGATGATCCACGTGGATTTGTTTATTTGAGTACGGCACCCGCCATCGAAGGCGGTGTAAGAGAGAATGATCCTGCTATTGTCATGGTTCCACCTTCTGAACCAGGAAGCTATATTGTTGGTCAATTCCCCCAGGTAATTATTCCAGAGGGTTCAAACCTGGTCTTTCACTTTGGATGCCTTGAAGGATACACGAAATGTAATGTCAGATTTAAAGTTACATATTCCATTGAAGGTGGTCCAGAACAGGAACTTATTAATGTTGTTCACGGTTTTGGCGAATGGGAGCGTATTTCGCTAAACCTGACATACAACAACAAATACGCAATGATGGATAAAGCCACCTCCTTTATCTTTTATGTATACCCGATGGAAGGAAGTTCGGATAATTATTTCTTCCTATTCAACCCAATTATTACACCCTGATCGTTGATTATCTGGAAATGAAATAAACGGGATGCATTTAGAAGATGCGTCCCGTTTATTTTTCCGAATCAAATCAAATTCTTATAGAATTCTTGTACAAGATCCCTGTAAAATTCCTCTCGATAGATCTAAATCGGCTATAATTGATTTAAAGTTATTCAGATCGATTGTTTGTGTATGTGAAATCCTGACAAGGAATTTTTCATACAGAAAAAATGACATACGGGTGTCTTGGTTATTTTTTTGCCGATTTATCAATTATTGATGCCCCTGTAGCGCAATGGACAGAGCACCAGCCTTCTAAGCTGTTGGTTGTGGGTTCGACTCCCACCGGGGGCGCCTCAGTTTGCACATTGATAATTGGAGGTACTTATGCTTGAACGAAAGGGTCTCATCCAATTTGGTGGAAAAGATGTAACGATTGTTGGCGATGATCTAAAAGTTGGACAACAAGCCCCTTCATTTAAAGCGCATCTCCAGGACTGGTCATACCTCGATCTATTGAAACTTACCCGCGGAAAAGTACGTATTATTGCCGCTGTTCCATCACTGGAAACAGATGTATGTGATCGCGAGACACGGAAATTCAACGAAGAAGCAGCCAGCCTTTCCAAAGATATATCGGTCATTGTTATCAGCACAGATTTACCATTTACCCAGAAACATTGGTGCGCTGCTGCCGGTATCGACCAGGTTATGGTTGTTTCCGATCATCTAAAAACCAGTTTTGGAAAGAAATATGGTTGTTTAATAAAAGAACAACGTCTTTTAAGGCGAGCCATTTTTGTGGTAGATAAAAAATATAAGCTCATCTATGTTGATTACATGAAAGCCTTGGGAAATGAACCAGATTACCAGGCAGTGATATTGGCGGCGAAAAAAGCTTTATGACAAATGGTTTTCTACTATAGAAGGTCCGTATGTTTGAATATCCTAAATCTGGTATGTTTAACCTTCGCGTATCCTACCAATCCAATTGTTACCGTCCGCCGGTAGATGTAGTTGAATCAAGACAGGAATTTCTGGTACGCATCGAAATTGCCGGTGTTGAAGAAAATGATTTTTCTGTGAATTTTGAAAAGAATAGACTGTTAGTCAGCGGTATAAGAAATAATCCATATAAAAATCACTCCTTTCATCAAATGGAAATACATTTCGGTGAGTTTCAAGTCGAAATTTATCTTCCACAACCTGTTGACCAGAATTCCATAAAAGCTGAATACGCGAATGGTTTTCTGGAAATTACATTGCCCAAAGCAGTGCCTCACGATATTTCTGTTCAAGATAAGGATGCCTGATCAACGCATGGTCGCCTCACGCTGGAATGCCAACTTACGAGAAATCTTGAATTGGTTTGAAGATGGACAAATGAATCAAAACATGGGAGATTTGTTCTTCGGGCTGTCGCTTTCCGATTCGAATAATCTGATAAAGCCTGAAGAAAAAAACCAGACGGAAAATGCGGAAACAGATGTTGAAAATCTGTTAACGATACCTGATGTGCTACCCATACTTCCTCTGCGCGGTCTTGTTGTGTATCCACAAACTGCCGTCCCTTTGACTATTGGACAACCGCGTTCGATTAAGCTTGTTGATGATGTAGTATCTAGTAATCGTATCATCGGATTGGTCACTTCCCGCAATCCCGAACTGGAAAATCCCGGTCCGCAGGATCTATATTCTGTTGGAACCGTGGCGATTATTCACCGCCTTTTCCGCACACCCGATGGAACAATCCGCATTCTTATCCAGGGAATCAGTCGTTTCCGTCTTGGCGAATTCACATCAGTAGAACCTTATCTGGTGGCAAAAGTCACACCGGCTCCTGAAGTGGAAAATGAAAATCTGGAAATTGAAGCATTGGCTCGCAATGCCCGTGATCAATTTGAACATATCGCGAAAATGATCCCATCTATTCCACGCGAGTTGGTTGATTCAATTACCAGTATCACAGATCCTTTGCAAACCGCTTACTCCATCGCGAATTTTGAACGAATGGAATTGGTCGATGCCCAGGCAATTCTTGAACTTGACTCGGTCGAAGACAAATTACGGAAACTGGTTTCCATCCTTGTTCGTGAGAGTGAAGTACTGGATCTTGGACAAAAGATTCAGAATGAAGCCCGCTCTGAAATCGAAAAAGTCCAACGCGATTACTTTCTTCGAGAGCAGCTCAAAGCCATTCAAAAAGAACTCGGTGAGACAGACGAACAAACCGAAGACGTGAATGAACTACGCAAAAAACTTGAAGATGGGCATCTACCGGAGGAAGCTTTAAAACAAGCCAACCGGGAACTTGACCGCCTTTCCAGACTTCCCACCGCGGCTGCTGAATATGGTGTCATTCGAACCTATATAGAATGGCTGGCCGCACTTCCCTGGAGTAGCTCAACTGAAGATAATCTAGACATTGTGAATGCCCGAAAAGTGCTTGACCAGGACCATTATGGCCTCGAGGACGTCAAAGAACGAATTCTCGAATATCTGGCCGTCCGCAAATTGCGCCTGGAAAGACGGGATGAGTTGCAGAAGGGGAAAAAGGTAGACCTGATCCGCAAAGAACGCGAGGGTGTCATCCTTTGTTTTGTTGGGCCTCCGGGGGTGGGTAAAACATCGTTGGGGCAATCCATTGCTCACGCATTGGGACGGAAGTTTATTCGTATTTCTTTGGGTGGAATGCGTGATGAGGCAGAAATTCGTGGTCACCGCCGTACCTATATCGGCGCGCTACCAGGTCGAATTTTACAGGCGTTGCGCCGTGTTGAATCGCGTAATCCAGTTTTTATGCTTGATGAGATCGATAAACTAAGTTTCGATTTTCATGGTGATCCAGCCTCAGCCTTGCTTGAAGTACTTGATCCGGAACAAAATTATGAATTCCGTGACCATTATCTTGAAGTTGCCTTTGATCTTTCGCAGGTAATGTTCATCACCACAGCCAATCAGCTGGAAACCATTCCCGCGCCTCTTCTCGATCGTATGGAAGTCATCCAGATTGCTGGTTACACAGAGCGTGAAAAGTTGATGATAGCCCGGAATTACCTTATTCCACGACAGATTAAAGAAAACGGCCTTGTAAAAAAGGAACTCAATCTGGATGATGAAGGAGTTCTTGCCATCATTCGTCAATACACACGGGAAGCTGGTGTGCGTAACCTGGAACGCGAAATTGGTGCCATTTGCCGGAAAATTGTCACAGCGATTTCAGAAGGGAAAAAACGCAAGGGCAAGATCAACGAAAAAGAAGTTCACGCGCTTCTTGGCCGGCCAAAATATATGGGAAATGAAGAGATTGAGCGGCGTACATCCATTCCTGGCGTAGCCACAGGACTTGCCTGGACTCCCACCGGTGGGGATATCCTCTTCATCGAAGCGTCCAAAATGCCTGGAGCCAAGGGATTTCAGGTCACCGGATCCATAGGAACTGTCATGCAGGAATCGGCGCATGCCGCTTTAACATATGTTCGCGCGCACGCAAAAGAGATGGGTATCGATCCTCAATTCTTCCAGAATGAAGATATTCATCTGCATGTTCCCGCGGGTGCGACACCCAAAGACGGCCCCTCTGCAGGTGTTACAATGACAACAGCATTAATCTCCCTACTGACTGATCGCCCAATTCGACCGGATCTTGGAATGACCGGTGAGATTACCCTACGCGGTCAAATCTTGCCAGTTGGAGGCATCAAGGAAAAAATGTTGGCAGCTCACAGAGCAGGGCTGAAAACTATCATCCTTCCAAAAATGAATGAACCAGACCTGGATGATATTCCAGAAGAAATTCGCAAGGAAATGGTATTTCATCCCGTTGAATGTATGGAAGACGTGGTAAAAATCGCAATTCCTAAAAAGAAAGTGAAGAAATAACCGGTCGTAAATCAAATGAAGAAAGTAATGATTTTTGAAGATAATGCGATGATGCGCTCCCTCCTGCAAACTCTGTTGGAGCTGGAGAAATTTCAAGTAATCTGCCCTAATTTTCCTTTGATGAATCCGATCGACATTATCAGGCAGCAAAAACCAGATGTCATCTTGATGGATATAAATCTGCCCGGAATCAATGGTCTTTCCATCCTTGAGCTTTTACGTAAATCTAGTGAATTTACTGGTCTTAAAGTAATCATGAGTTCAGGATCAGACCGAAAAAAAGAAAGTCTTGACGCCGGTGCTGATGCGTTCCTGATGAAACCATATATGCCTGATGATTTAATCAACCTGGTTAAATCTTATAATTGAAATAGATGGAGAAATCCTCTTGAAAAACCAAAAACCTTCGGGGAAAAAGAACGATTCGCCCAATAAATGGGTTACGATCGATTTACATATTCACACACCGGCTTCAAGTGATTTTCAACAGCCGGAAACAACCTATCTTGATCTCATCCAACGCGCTGAACAGCGAGGATTGGATGTGATTGCCTTTACCGACCATAACACTATTGCCGGCTACAGGGCAATGCGGGAAGAAATAGAACAGCTGGAGATGCTCGAGAAACTCAATCGTATTCTTCCCGAAGAAAAAAACCGTCTGGCAGAATACCGCCGTCTTCTTAAGAAAATTCTTGTTCTTCCTGGTATTGAGTTTACGGCAACATTCGGCTTTCATATTATTGGTATCTTCTCCCCCACCACACCAATCCGTGATATTGAACATTTATTACTTGACCTGAAAATTCCAGGCCATCTTCTTGACGATGGATCTGCCACTGTTGGAGCCACGGTGGATGTCTTATCAGCTTACCAGAAAATCCAGGACGCTGGTGGAATCGTTATTGCGGCACACGCCAACTCGAGTAATGGTGTAGCCATGCGTGGGTTTAATTTTGGCGGACAAACTAAAATTGCCTATACGCAGGATGAGGCTCTTGATGCTCTGGAAGTCACGGACCTTGACACCAACGCCTCACGCTCTACGGCTACCTTCTTCAATGGCACAAAACCGGAATATCCACGCCGAATGCATTGTATTCAGGGATCTGACGCTCATCGTTTAACGGCCGATCCTCAACGTAAAAAGAATCTGGGATTGGGAGATCGTTCAACAGATGTTCTGCTGCCTGAAACCAGTTTTAAAGCATTGCGCGACCTTTTTAAATCCAATGACTTCTCGCGCACACGCCCCCATCGCCAGAAAGAGGAACCTGCTTTCGATTTTATCCATGCATCTCAGGAAGAAGGCGCCAACATTATCCAGGATTTCCATGAAGCCATGACCGTACGTGGTGGAAAGTTATATGCCATAATTTCTGACATTTGCGCTTTTGCCAATACCAATGGCGGAACTTTGTATATTGGTGCATCCGCGGATCCTCACAAAACTCCTCCTGGCATCTCGGACCCCGAACAGAGTATTAATCTCCTTGAAAAAGAGATTTCAAAACGCATCAGCCCAGCCCTCACCTGTCATCTGGATGTTCAGGAAACGCGAGGAAAGAAGATCATTCGCGTAATAATCCCTCGTGGAGATGACCCACCATACGCCGTCGAGGATAATAAAATATACGTCCGTAGTGAAGCAGAGACAGGGCTTGCCGTTCGCGATGAGATTGTCGGTCTTGTCATCCGAGGGAAATCACGCCAGGTTCCCACTTTCAGCGAACCTGTTGCTGAACTCTTACAGGAAACTCGTCCTGAAGAAGAGCTTGAGTTAGCCAAACCAGATGAGACTACTCCGCGTACCGGTGTTGAAGTTGCCAGTGTGGAAGAACGTCAAGGAACCCGCTACTTTACAATGCGTGATTTGCGCAACGGTTCCATGGTTAAAAATGTTACCCAGCGTTCTGCCCGCCGCCTGTGGCATTATGCCATCAGTCGCTACCTTGAACTGGAGGCGGAATTTGACCCACGCACGGCCTACTGGAATGGAGATTATGGACTCCTAAAACGATACCAGCAGGGTAAAACCCCAACATTTGACCTGGTTCAACGTCTTTCTGAAGGATATCGATTCTTTTTTGGTGTCACTCCCAATGGTATTCACGGATTCTGGAAGAACATTACCGGTGAGGATGAAAATTCAAGCGACAATACATGATACCGCCAACAGAAGAAGTTTTTGCAGAGAAAGATGCGATCATCCGGTTATATAAACATCCGGATGATTATCTCGCCGCCCGCCATGTTTGGGAATCTGCCGGCAAAGGAATTCATATAACCTTTTCCGATGATATCGATGAAATCGGCAAACTTGTTGAGCGCAGCCCTGGATTGTTCTTTGTGGCCGAGATGGACGGACAGATAGTTGGTACAGTGATGGGTGGGTTTGACGGTCGCCGTGGTCTAATCTACCACCTGGCTGTATTGCCAGAATGTCGTCATCACAAAATCGGTACGAGCCTTATGAATAAAGTCGAAGGCGAACTATATCGAACTGGTTGCACAAAGGTATACTTATTCATATTGCCTGACAATTTAGAACTTGTGGACTTTTACAAAAATCTAGATTACGAGCAAATGGCAGTGATCCCTTTCACGAAATATTTAAACAAGGATACAATTCAACGATAGCGGTTTTAACAAATTTTTTTTAGTTATATTACTTCTTAGAGAATTGAAACCAATGAAGTGAGCGGATCGCCAAAATGAAACTGAAACAGTCGAGCGCCTTTTAACTCAATAGCAGGGTTCGAGTAGGCTAATTCTGGAACATAACTGTTCCTTTTTACGAGGATGATCCTTACATCGGCTCCAGTTCTTTTAAGTCGAAATACAGCCTGGCTAATCTTTTTTGGATCTTCAGGGGTTACCAAAAAACAGATTGCACCCGATGATAATTGTCCGGCAAAATCCATTAACATGCCTGTAAAAGGAATATTCGAATCTGCCTGAATATACGTCAGAACATTTAAAATATCATTCTGCTGGCGTAATCCTGATCCAGTCTGCAGGATTGTATTTTGGGGGTTATTCAAAGCCAACCCGACTGCCAAACCCCGTTTCAACCAGGTTATAGCAAGAGAACTGGTGATGGAAACAACAGTCTCCATCGTGTCAGGGGGTAATGCGTATTTGCGATGAAGATTAGCCGCGTCAAGAAAATCAAGGCGCTCCTGATCAACGCTTATCTGTCTGCTGACATGAACATTTTTATCGCAATCCATGCAGATCCATACTTTTTGCTGAATATTCATGTCAGGTTGTTTTGAGTGCAATGCGTGGCGTCTTGCTGTGGTCGGCCAGTGGATTCGGTTAAATGGATCACCATCCAAATAAGGGCGAACCGTTCCACTTATGATGGTGCTCTGAACAAGTGTCTGACGTGCTGACTTGCCTTCTTCAGAAGGTTTATCCCTAATGACCAGGGTGGAAAGATCGATCCGGTAAGGAAGAATTACCAGAGATCCTACCGTATTGATGGTCTTTACAGAAAAAAAACATCCGAGCGGATCAGACGTCATCACCTCAACCGGAGTTAGATCAAAATGACCTCTACGCTGCAGATAACTGTTCAAGCGGATAATTCTTGTCTGCCGCCCACCAAGAAAACCGATCACCCTGTTAGCCTGGTTTCTATTTATTTTTGACAGGTCGCGAATTTTCATCCAAAATACCGGGAGAACAGACCGATTTTTGATCAGTATGTTTTCCTCGAATAAATCCCCCACCTGGCGTTGATGATAACGTGATTTTCGTTCGATCTCTATCTTATCCAGAGCAAAAAAAATATATAAGAAAGAAAGCACGATGTATAGAACCACAACATAAAATGTGTAGAGGAAAAAGGGCTCGTCAAATAAAAAGCGGGTACAAAGCAGAAAACCCGCAATTATCAATAAACCCCAAAATGCTCCTGAAGGTTTTACTGTTTCAATCAGTTTATTAGGGAAGAGCTTCATCTCTTAGCGGGGCACGTACAGTATCAAGAATTTCCTGCAGCACATTCTCAGGTGTTATATTGCTCATTCTGGATTGAGGTGTAAGGATCAAACGGTGTGAAAGCACCGCGCTGGCAAGCATCTTGACATCGTCAGGTACCACAAACGATCTTCCCTGTAGTATAGCCGCGGCTTGTGCTGTGCGGATCAATCCCAGACTGGCTCGTGGGCTGGCACCCAGTAGAAGATCAGAATGTTTACGCGTAGCCTGAACAATTCCCAATAAATAGTTGCGAACACTCTGGGAAACGAAAACATTCCTTACTGTATTTTGAGCTTCTGTAATCTCTTCAGGCGAGGCGACAGGTTTTAAAGTATGAATGGGATGCTCCACCTGCATTTTCTCCAGGATATTACTCTCCACATTCATATCTGGATATCCCACTGATGTGCGTAATAAGAACCGATCCATTTGAGATTCGGGCAGCGGAAAAACTCCTTCGTATTCCACCGGGTTCTGAGTGGCAATCACATAAAAAGGACGTGGAAGCGACCGGGTGACATTATCCACTGTTACCTGGGTTTCCCCCATGGCTTCCAAAAGCGCTGATTGCGCTTTTGGCGTGGCTCGATTGATCTCATCAGCCAGCAGAATTTGGGTAAAAACAGGTCCAGGACGAAATTCGAAGGCATTTGTTTTTTGGTCGTATATCGAAACCCCAGTAATATCGCTTGGAAGAAGATCAGGAGTGAATTGGATGCGATTGAAATTACATCCTGAAGATATGGCCAGGCTCCGCGCAAGAATTGTCTTTCCAACACCAGGAATGTCTTCGATCAGTATGTGCCCATCCGAAAATAATCCAATAATAACCAGTTCAAGAACAGAACGTTTGCCAAATATCACCCGTTCCAAATTGGACAAGATTCTTGAGCCCAGTTCCTGTGTTTGTGATATGGATCGGTCGTTGTTCAAAACCTGCCTCCTGAACGTCTCTTCGCGGAGATGGAAATAATGATAATTGTAATCAAACCTGCCAAAGTAAGTATCAATCCAATTGAAAAAGATTCCGGTTGATAAACGAATTCAACCGTATGATCCCCCTCGGGGATGGGAATTGACATGAATACATAATCCGCGCGGTAAATTTCCACCCGCATCCCGTCTACAGATGCTTTCCATCCAGGATACCAGGTATTGGACACAAAAAGCCAACCGGTTTGTGGATTCCCTATAACATGGAATGTCTGCCGATTCGCTGCGGCCTTTTTCCGGATAATTTCAGGTCTTGTCATCTGGTTGATATCACATGAAGTATCAGCCGTAACACGCCCCTCGATGGTTATCTTATTTGTCAGGTGGTTTGAAATTGCAGCCTGTCTCAACCAATTTAAAGCGTCTGCCTCGTCGCTTGCCTCTTCCGCGCAATATACCACTCTAACAATAGGAAGAGCATCCAGTTCCTTCCAGACTATCTGTTTAATGTCGTTTCCAGTTAATTCTGCTTTACGCGTTACACTACTTAAAGCGAGGTAACGGTCTTGTGTTTGCCCCGAAGATCTATCAACCTCAGCGAGAAACCCGGAAAATCGTGCTGGCACCATGGGATCAAAATTATTCAACATGGATGTGCCCGTAAGCATATTGCTATTGGGCAAATGGGTGTTGATCAAGTTTTTCCAATCGTCAGTTGGACGAATATCGTCAAACGTGAAAAACCGTTCAAACCGCAGTTCTCTTTCCAACTCTGTGTGCACAAATAACCGTCCCTCATCGGCATTCGCGATAGGAACTGCGGAATAAAATGAAAACGGCACAGATGGATTCAACCAATATCCAGCCCAGAGTAGATCGAAAACAAGCCATAGAACAAACCCATACCGCCAGTAAAAAAGCTTCTTTCGAAAAGGAGTACCCGGTTTAAATTTTGCCAGTAAAAAGTATCCGACCAAAAGAAAACCGGTAGACATGACCCCTGTTTTAAAGGACGATTTAATGGTTGGGAGAAAGATCAAGGCTGTGATCGAGCTCAACAACATGGCAATAACTGCCGTTATCCCCAGATTGACCCATTTGCGAGAAAAAAAGGATTGTTTCACCCAAATTTCTGCACCAATCCCCGCGAGAAATATCAGGCATACCTCCACAAGGATCATCCAACGTGTGGGACCATTGAAAACGCCAAAAGTCGGGATGTTTGCGAATAAAAACGGGAAAACAGGGGTATTCCATCCCAATGCGAGTAATGTCACAACAAGGATTGATACAAGACTAAACCGCTTTAACGAACTGTACTGTTCCAACGAAATCGTCTGGTCTCTTTTTTCCCGGGTAACAAGAGCGATTAAACAAAAAAATATCGGGAGCAGGCCAATATAAATGGCATCTTCCCAAAAACTGGCATATCCCCAGTAATCCCCCATCCCGGGATTTCCAAAAATATTCGGGAACAACAGCGTAATCACCCGCCATGGCCAGAAAGAGTATGAAAGAGCTGTCTGGTAATCAATGGCTGCCGAGCGCTGGGATTGCAAAAAATACTCCGCGGTAGGCAGGAATTGAACGGCGCACAGTAGTAATGCCAATATTCCAGAAAGTCCCGCGGGTAAAATAATTTGTGCTACACCTTTCCATCTCCCGCGTAAAAACGCCCAATAAAAAAGCCATACCGCGCAAAAGAGGAAGGTATACCAGCTCAGTTGAGCGTGCCCACTGAGCCATTGACCGGAAAAAGCTAACGCAAGCATAACTATCCGATGGAAGGCTCGTTCAGTAATAGGCGTCTGATCGACAGTAGCAACAAAACGGTTGGCAGCCAGTAATATCCAGGGAATCCATGAGGCGGCTTGAACCATGGTGAGAAAACTGCCCCTCGCAACCAGGTATCCACACAAACCATACGCTAATCCGCAAATGAGTTGAGGAAACGGACTGAATCCAAGGGATTTGATGAGCTTCTGCATACCCCAACCAGCCCAAATCAGATGCAAGACAATGAGTAATCCATGTGACCAGGCCATCCATTGGATTCCTCCAATCCATCCAGCCAACAGAGTTAACCAGGTTGGCGGGTAAAACAGAGCGGACTGGTAATTGGCCGCCAGCGGAGCTCCCATGCCGTTCCAGATATTCCATAAAGGCAGCTCACCTGCCCGAATAAGCCTCAGGGCTTCCCAATGCCAGGGGACGAACTGAATGGAGGTGATCCCCCAGAATAAGGATCTGCCAGGGAGCAACGCCGGTAGGAATAACAGAACCGGCGCGATGAACAACGGTGTGAAGAACCACCATGGAGTTGTGGTTTCTGTCTTGTGCGTGTCAGTTTCCATTCAACGCTTCCACCCGAAACAGTTGGTAACCTGATTTATCGTATATTTTTATAAATTTTCTACCTGAAAATACCAAATTTGAAGTAAATAACCGTTCATGTGGTTCAATGACAATGTAATCCACGCTGTTATTTGATAAGAATCTCTCCTGCCACTGTTTATCTTCAACTCCGGAATAGAATTTTTCTATGTCTGGAAGTATGGATTTCAGGTTTGCGCTTTCCGGACCGTGTCCGGCAAGAACAAAAACCGGCGCCCAGGCAGGCAAAGCGTTGGCAGTATCATACGCGGCAAGTACGGTATCACCTTGTTTCGCAGAGAGTTCAATCTCTTTAAATAGGGAGATCTCAGCCGACGTTCGATAGACTGGTTCTGATACAGTCCATATTCCTCTGGAAACGATTAATAGCATGAAACTGGGCGCAATCACACACAGACCAATCAACCCGTAGTAAGCTTTCTTCAAGTTCGTCCGATTGACCAATTGAACACTCATCATCACCAACAATATCAGTGCGATCCAGATCCCATCGATAAACCGCCTTTGAACGTTATACGGGAAGTAGGCCAACATCGCGGCGCAAATCACCCAGGCGATCAAAAGCAGTGCGCGTTGATTTTTATGCCGAAAACTCTTTACTACGGCTGGAATCGCCGCGACCATGAAAACCGCATATGACCACAGATAATGTGAAGGTGGTGGTGAGTCAATAATATTTTGCCGGTACCAAGCCTGTAAATACGGATCTGTTCCAAAGAAAAACATGTTGTAAATTACCCAGGGTGACGCGATCCCGGCAATGATGGTTGCCTTTTTCAACAATGGCAGGGTGGATTGCCACCGCGCGCCTTTATTGACAATAAACGTTATAACCAGAAAGCATGCCAGTATCCCATACCCTACCACAATCGTTAGAGGTTGAAAAAAACCTACGAGAAACCAACACACCCCGCCGTAAAGACTGTTGCGCAGCCAGATTGAAGGATAATCTTTTTTTAGAAAGTATATAATACCAAACAGCAGGAGTGCTCGAGCCGCTGATAAATGCGGCAACCCTAACAGGGAAAGAAAACCAAAAGCTTCCGGTGAATAAAATTCCAACGGCAATCGGCCAGTCCATTCGCCGGGGAAAAGCAGCCAGCCTAACCAACCCAATCCACCTCCCACCAGAATGATCACTGTGGCAAACTTCCGTAGCCTGCCGTCCACAATATAAATCCCGGTAAAAGAATACACAGCCCAAATTAGTAATCCACCTGAAAGCCAGCGGAATAATTGAAATAAAGCGACCAGTTGATCATGGATTTCAGGTGGGTAAGCCAGTTTTCCAAGCAAAATGTAGGGCAAGAAGGCCAGCACGCCATCTTGGGGCATGGTCGTATATGGGGAACGAAACAGCCAGCTGCCATATGTACCAGAAAGCATTTTTGCTATGTATGAATTTCCATCTTCCACACCAAAAATGAATCCGGTAAAATGCCATTCCGTTCCCTGACGAAAATAACCAATGAGATACGGAACCGACGTCAATAGCAATAACATTATGGATGTGAGAATTACCCAACGACGGTCGTTCTTATTTTGCATAACAGCAGTGTACCCTTTGAAGCAAAATACAAAGCAAGATGCTTAGCAGGCTGAGCCCGACACCGGCAAAAACTTTCTCCGGTAAATAAATGAATTCAATCTGATGTTTTCCTTCCGATATTCTTACAGACCTTAATAAACCATCGAATGGCTCGATGGCAACTGGTTGACCATCGGCGCGAGCCTGCCAGCCGGGGTAAAAAATTTCAGAAAGCACCAACCGACCGGGTCCTTCGGCTTCAATTCGAATGTAATTTGGGCTTCGCTTTAAGTTCGTAATTATCCGAAATTCATCTCCATTTTCCAAGTCCGCAGGCTCCATCCAGGCCCATCCACGCGCCGTCGTATTTTTGTAAATGAAAGACCTCTCATTTCGCCCAGTTTCTTCCCATCCCAGTGAATCAATCGGAAATGCCGAGACCAGATATTTCACGTTCAACCGGCCAAACACCCTGGAATCAGGTTTAATTCCCCGGTTATCATTTCTGGTATCACCTGTTTTGAATGACGGAAGGGTCACAGAATAACCCTCTTCTTTTAATGACATCGCAGTCTTCACGGTATCGGCATATGTCTTCAATTGAAGCGGATCAATGCCATCTGCCAATTCAACACCATAATAAGCGGATGTTTGTTGTGGGATGGAATAAGAGGGTGAAAACACCCGAAAATCGTTTCCCTGATCTAAAATTTTTATAATTTCATCCTGACCGGCAGTAAGTGCTTTCGTGGGAGTAATCAAATTCATCATATTTATATCTGCGAGAAAAAGATCCGCGCAGATAACCCCTCCTGCAAGGAGTAAGAAGATTCTTCCCTCCACCCTACGATAGGAATACATAAGGATTAATCCAGCTGTCAGGCTCCATAACACAATATGCCCGAGTAATATGCCATTCTTTTGTGGATTGGAAACCGCGACAAATATCTGAATCAGCAGAGCAAACAGGAAAAGGAAAAACGTACCCAGTCGCAGCAAAACGACTTTTTGCGGTCTTTCTTTTATCAGTCGATCCAATGAGATCATGGCTGTTATCAGCAGGCAACAAACAAAAAAGAACATTCCACGCGCCGGCACTCGCAGAAGGTCAAATCCGGGCAATGTTGCCAGCCATTGGTTAATCGGAATCGCGTCGCCCAATGCCCAGATCAGGCAGGCTATCCCCAGGATATACCAGAAAACCAATTCTCTTCTTCTGGAAGGCGCCATGAGACCACCGAGAGAAAGCAGCAGGCATCCCGCTCCCGGGTAGATGATCCATTCAAAGGATTGCGGATGTCCTGGAACAACCAATCCTGTCAATTGCACAACCGGAAGACTGAGAAAGAACGTGTCCTGCGAGGTCAGCAGGCTGCGTGTGCTTAGATTGGCGTACTCAATCAGAGGGATCCAGACGGCTGCACTGATCCCCGCGGCCAGCAACAGGCTGAAAATGTTGTTTCCTATCCTGCGAAAATCCACTTTTCCTAAACCGGCTTTAACCGAATTGAATGCATGAAATAAACCGAGTATCAACCAGAACATAGCCGCGTAGGCGGCAAAACGCATGTCAGCCAACAGCATCAATCCCAAATAGACAGCCGCCTGGATTACCGGCTTACGATCCCGGCTCGGATGACTTAATCCGCTGGCTAATAACCATGGAAACCAGGCGGAAGCACATACCCAGGTGAAGTGACCGGATATGGCATGCGAATACCCGGATGGCAGCAGGCCATACAATATTCCGCCCAGAACGGCCGCATTTTCAGACACATCCAGCCGCTTCAGCAAATGATACATACCCAGACTGCCCAGGCCAATATGCAGCGTCATAACGAGGTTGATTCCCAGAGGCAAAGGGAAAATCAGACTCAACCACGCGGGTGGATACCATAGGGAAGACAAAGGATTCGCGGCAAATGGATACCCGCTTAAAATAAGCGGCGACCAGAGGGGAATACCCTGCCCGGTGGCCAGACTTCGTTGAAGGAACAGCAGGTTGGGATAATGTGAAATGAGGATATCTGATGTGCTGGTTCCTGCCGGAACGATGAAATTATCCCATGCAGTCAGAACTGGCAGGCAAGGAAGTAGCAGCAGCCATTGTATCGATCGCGGCTTCAAGGCAATAACTCGCTTACCGAAAAGATATCAACATCCTCGAACCTGTAGACAGGTTCTTTCCCCTGCAGGATGACAGGCTGTCCTATGGCTTTTTCCCTCTCGCCATAAAAAATCCACTCCACTTTTCGAGATTCCAGATACTCCTTCTCGCGGGTTGCGTCATTTATTCCGGCAAAAAAATTAAGTAATTCCTGCTTTTCTTTATCCGCTTGAATGGTCTCAAATGGATGACCATAGACCACCCGCAAACGGCTGACAGCCGGTATCATCGTGCCAAGCTGGTCGCCCGCCAGTACAAGCGACCTGCCGTCTTCCTTACGGGAAAGCCATTGCAAAGCCGCAAGTTCATCCGTATGGAAATAGTATAGAGGATTGTGCACCGCGATAGCTGATACGACCATGATCACCAAAAAAATAGGTGTGGGTAAAACCAGCATGGTACACACGGTGGATATTCTCTTAAGTGAAACTCGCAACTTGTCAGCCACAGCCGGTAACGCAAACATCCCGAGACAGGTCACCGGGATGGACAGGCCGAAAAAGAAGCGGCGTTGCAGGCTGAATGGAGTAATCGACAGGAATAATCCAACCACGAGCCAGACAATTAAACTTCGCACTATTGAATTACTTCTTGCCTGGAATATGGTTTTCCATCCGAGCAAAATCAATATCAACCACGGGGAAAAAGTCAGGAAGGTATCCCATATTTGGGGTGAAGGCGTCAGGTTCTGTGCCGTCCATGCCGCGAGTTGCAGAGTTGAATTAACCGCCCAAAATTGGTAGGCGCAATACGGTATGCCGGAAAAGATGAAACTCAAAACCGGCCAGATGGACTTCGATTGTTTTTCAATTTTTTCCCAAAACCAACTTAACCCAAGGATCATAGCCGCGATAACAAATCCAAAGGGAGAAAGAAATGACAAGATGAGCCCGTTTAAAAAGAGACTCATCATGTTTGTGAAATGCGTACTCCCTGTTGTTAGAAGAATGGCCGTAACTGTCAAACATAATCCCAATGGAAAATGGGGATTTGCCAGGCCGGAAAGGAATGGGAACGCCTCCGCCACCCAGAAATCAGCTCCAAAATTACCTGTCGGCAGTAGCAACCAACCTAATCCACCGCCGGCCGCCAATACAAATGTACTCCGTGTCTTTAATCCACTTTCCGATGGAAATACCCGCTCGACCAGTTTCGCGAGCAAAAAAATGAGCAAGGTATAACTTAGAATCCGTGCTACATTAAAACCCACTGGCAGGGCAAATCCAACCAAATGAAAAAGATGTCCGAGACTGACATAAAAGGTAAACAACCAGCGGCCATCTCCGGGTTCATAAGTATAAGGAAGTGTGAATAACCAATCCCCGCTTTTCCCAATCTGCATCTTTGCCAGATAGGAATATCCGTCAATCGGGTTAAACACCAATCCCCCATAAACCAGAGAAGTGTTTGAATTGAAAATCCCGATCAGCGTGGGCAGCGAGGATATCAATACAAGAATCGCGACCAGAATTATCAGCTTCTTATTCTTCATGGTACTATAATTCTATCGCTGTTCTTACTCACCCGCATTTCCCCTTTTCAATCGGACAGGAACAAAACAATCATGAATCCCGCTTTTCAACTTTCTCGCCTGCAAAAGATTGACACCGAATTGGATCAAATTTCACAACGGCAGCAGGAAATTATCCGGTTGATCCAGGATGATACGCTGGTTACTGAGGTCCAACTACGTCTTGATCTTGTCGAAAATGAATTAAAAACCTGCCAGAAAGAATTGAAGCGAATTGAAGACAAGAACAATCAGCACCAAATGAAATTACAGGAAGATGAACACGCTTTATATGGTGGAAAGATACGCTTGCCTCGCGAATTGCAGGACCTGCAAAATGAAATCTCCTCACTAAAAAAGCAGATTTCTTCACTGGATGAAGAACAGTTCAATACCATGATTCAAATGGAAGAATTTGAAAAAAAGAAAGCTGCTGTTCAAGCGGAATTGGCTGAAGCGCAATCTGTATTTGCCACGAAGGTAGCCGGGTTAAAAGGCGAATCTTCCAGCCTGGAAAAGAAAGTCGAAAATTTGATAACTGAACGAAACGCGGCCGTACAGAATCTGGACGCGGCCAACCTTGAAAAGTATGAAACCTTGAGAAAATCGAAGAGGGGATTGGCCGTCGCATTGGTGGCTGACCAGGCATGCACCGCGTGCGGTTCCACATTAACCCCGGCTGACTGGCAGGCGGCACGCTCACCTCAGCGGTTGGTACTTTGCTCTTCCTGCGGCCGTATCCTGTACGCAGGTTGATCCTCATCCAAAATAAAGCGATGGCTTTTCAGAAGAACCATCGCTTATCGGTATCGTGGTTAATGCTCCATTAAACCAATGAAGTGAAAACTGATTCCAGGATTTGCAGTATGATGATCAGAACCAATGGGGAAAAATCAAGTCCGGCCATGGATGGGACAACCCGTCGGATCGGATTTAGAAGCGGTTCAACCATGCGGTCAAGAAATCCTCTGACCGGATGATAGGGGGACATGAAATAGGAAAGCAGAACATCCACGATCACAATAAAAGACAGCACCCGAAAAAATATAGTCAAAGATGTTACCAGAATAATACCCATTTTTCCTCGTGTTATTCTTTTTTTACCGGTCTCGGGCCCATAATAGCCGTGCCGATTCGGATGAAAGTCGCGCCTTCTTGCACCGCATACTCGAAATCGGCGCTGGTACCCATGGATAACTCTGACCAGTTTTGATTAGGGAATTGTACTTCAAGGTAGTCGCGAAGTTCCCGCAGCTTTTGGAAATAAGGCCTCACGGCATTCGGTTCAACAGACAGGGGCGGCATGGTCATCAATCCGCATAGTGTCAGGTTTTTGAAGGAGGCAATCTGTTCAATATCTGGCAGCAGATTGCTCCAGGAACTCTTGTCAAGAGCAGAAAAACCCTGTTTGGATTCTTCTCCACTCACATTAATTTCCAACAGTACTGGAAGGTTTCTTCCAGCTTCCGCCAGTTCGCGGTTCAACTTCTCCGCAATGGAAACCCGGTCGATTGAATGCATGTAATGAAACGAAGCGGCGACAATTCTCGCCTTCCGACTTTGCAGATGACCAATCATATGAATTTCAATATCATCACAGCCGATCAATCCATTAAGTTTCCCAACAGTTTCTTCAGGATAGTTTTCACCAAAAAACCGCGCGCCAGCTTCATAAGCCTCAACCATTTTCTCTGCGGGTTGTCCTTTGGTCACCACTAAAAGTTTAATTTCGTCGGCAGATCTTCCGGCATGCCGGGCAGCCGCGGTTATCCTGGCTACCACGTCTGAGTACCTAACTTTAATAGTTTCAGCCATTGGAGTTACCTTTTAGAGCCATCAGCGCGCCAAACCTGCCGGTAAGTCCATTTTCTGCACGATGTGAAAACCAGTCTTCCGTGTGGCAGGCAGTACAGATCCCTGAAAGCTCAATCCTGGTCACCCCGGTTTCAGTAAGAATCCGCCTGTTGGCTTCCCATAAATTCAGATAGGTTTTGCCATTTCTCTGGTCAAGAATGCCCTTCATGTCCTTTAAACTTCTCTCCGCCTGTTTGATCACATCTTCTTTTACTTCATAATGATCCGGGCCGATGGATGGGCCTATTCCGGCATGAATATCTTCCAGATTGGATCCATATTGTACCTGCATGGTTCGAACACAATCAGCGGCGATGCGATTCAAGGTGCCAATCCGCCCGGCATGGGCGATACCGATGACCTGCTTGGCTGGATCGTAAAAATACAGAGGAACACAGTCTGCGAAGCGCATAAATAGAGTGATTCCCGGTTTGTTGGTGAATATGGCATCCGCTTTTTCATGATCCTGATTCAACGGACGGGTTTCCTCTGTACATATAATACGATTTCCATGCACCTGCCAGACATCAAAAATTGATTCTACCGGTAAATCGAAGCAATTAAAGATTCGCTTCCGGTTTTCAATAATATTTTCACGCGAATCTCCACTCAATCCGCCCAAATTCAAGGATTTCCAGGGCTGCGGACTGATCCCTCCCCGCCGCGAAAAGATACCCTGGTAGACAGGATACTTTGCGAGTGAATCAAATTGAAAAAAACTTAAACCTTTGTCGGTAGTCTCAATCATGATTTCGCGTCATCTCTGATTTTTAATTGGTCAGCAATCACCATTTTTGACCCCAACAAAGCCCGGGTTTCGCGCATTGATTCTTCCAATAACGGAAAGAGATACCAGGCTGTCGTTCCGCCAAAAAGGGCGCCAGTGATCACTCGCAACAATGGGGTGCTTTCGCGAATAGGAACCCAGGCAGGCATGTTTCCAGCGAGGCCGGGGAGCTGGGAGAATCCATCCAGTCCTATGGGCATTAAACCGACAAAAAGCCATACATACCAACGTGCCGGTTTTATCTTCCTTCCAGTGACCATAAAAATCAGTCCAAACAACAACATGGCGCCATAGATCGCGGTATCCCGTTCGCAAAGAGCCACTTTATAGCCGACTGTTTCGTCACCAATATAGGCTCTTGCCTTGAGAATCTCTGAGGTTGGAATACCGGTCTCCTGCTCAAAGGTTTTCACACCCGCAATTCCGGCCAGGTCACGCGGATAGAAATATTGCTCACCAAAAAGAAACCAGGATCGAAAACCGAGTTGGTGGCATAGCGGTGAATACATGGCATATATTACGCGCGCCGGGGCTACCAGATTGACCTTCATTAATACCGGAGCCAGAAATGGCAATCCGGCATAAATAAAAATCAGGGTGTTTACCAGATAAATCAAATTCTTGCTTAACCAGTAGGAAAATCGATCAGTTCTGGAGATTTTGTGACCACGATCAATGCGCCTTTGATATTCCGTATCACCGACAGCCGAAAGGTGACTGTCACGGTCAATGGATGCGCCAAGTGCCACCTGAACATCCGCCCGTGAGAATGGAGCATGTACCACATAAGGGCCAATCTTTAAGTACGGATAACTCACACGATCATCTGCTGTTGCCGCGCCATCCAGTTCATCAACATTTACCACTGCAAGTTGATGTGGAAATTTCTCCATTAATTCACTCAGATATTTCTGGACTGTTTCACAATCCGCGCATTCGTTTTTTCGATAGAGGGTTACAGTCACCATGTGTCAATTCCAATAGTTGCAAGGTTTTTTCTCAACAGCATCTCATTCATTTGTCCAAATTGTAGAGATCGTATGATACCCTGTTTATCAACAAAAAAGGAAGCCGGATAAGCAAATATTCCAAAGGTGTTCGCGATTTTGCCCTCTATATCCACCAAAACAGGAAAGGTCAATTGATTTTTTTCCACAAAGGGTTTTATCGTACTGATGGGTTCTTCGATATTTATTGCAAGGACTATTAGATCATTTTTATGACGCTCTGAAACAGTTTGCAACAAAGGCATCTCGACCAGGCAAGGTCCACACCAGGTTGCCCAGAAATTGATGATCAAAGCTTTCCCTTTAAGCTGCTCCACACTGATCTGATTTCCACTCGTTGATGGAAGTGAAAAAGCGGGAACCGGACTGCCTACTTTTGGTCTGTTTGCCAGGCTGGCAAAGGGATTTACGAATACATTATCTGAATCCGCTTCCTGTTCACTATGCCTAAGGCTCTCCCCCACTATAACCAGAAGAATGATCAACAAAATTAGAAAACCGGTTTTTCGGTCGATCCGCATGATGTTTCCTTATAAGCCCACATTAAACGGATTCCCCAGGCGGACGACTTGTTCATACATCCCGAAAAAGAGCAATATCCCCACCGCAATCAACAGGATACCCAGGCTAACCTGAATTCCATGAGTCACTCTATGGAAGGAACGTAAACGCGGAGTCAACCATTCCAGGCCTAAGGCCAGGATCATGAAAGGCACCGCGAATCCGGCAGAATATGCCGTGAGCAGGTAAAATCCCTGCTGCAGTGATCCCTCATTTACCGCTAGTGTTAATATTGCACCCAAAATTGGTCCCACACATGGTGACCACCCGGCAGAAAAACAAATTCCCATCATAAACGATGAGGCCAGTCCACTTGTCTTTTTTATGCCGGTTTGCGGTCGAAGGTCGTAATCCAGCCAGGAAATATGCAAAAGACCTGTTTGTTGTAATCCAAACAGGATAACAAGTAAACCTCCCAGCCGGGCAAGCCAAACCCGGGCGTCAATCAATAAACTCCCAATCCAGGAAGCAGTTAACCCCAGCCCGATAAATATCAGGCTAAAACCCAGTACAAATGCAAGGCCTTGAAGGAATACAGTCCATTGGTGATTGATATTGGAATCTGAATTGCTGATTATAGTTCTTCCTCCCAGCCAGCCAATATATGCCGGCATGAGTGAAAAAACACAGGGGGTTAAAAAAGACGCCAGACCCGCCAAAAACGCCAAACCGGGCGAAACGGTCACCTGTGGTTACCCCTCGCGCACATCAACCACAGTGCCGCCCGGCATTGAAACAGTCAGGTCGCCCGGGTAATACCCCACATTGGGCGTCGTCCATCGGAATATCCATTTGGAATCTTCCGGTGAAGCATTCACGCAACCATGGGAAACCGGCATGCCGAAGTTGTTGTGCCAGAAAGTGGAATGGATAGCCACCCCATCTCCGTTGAATAGGCTTGTCCAGGCAATACCAAGTGTGTCCCAACCATTGCCTGTTTGCCCGCCAGCCATGTGAATGGATAATAGTTTCCGCCAGATTGGTTGTGGTCCCATCGGTGTGGCCCAGTTATCTACAGCTTTTCCTTCAGAATCATATTTGGCCCCGGATGAAATGCGGCAGAAATATACTTCCCGGTTCCCCTCATAACATGAAAGGGTTTGCTGCCCAACATTCACAATAATGCGTTTCTCTGCCACTTCCGGGCTGATGGGAGTCAGTTCTTCCGTGGTAATTGGACGGAAAGCTTCCGCCGCCGCCCAGAAAATGTCACCCGGATTCCCATATTTTTCATTCAGCCGATATTGAACCTTGCCATCCGATGTGGTGCGCATGTCATCTACCCAGATCACCTGGCTGTAATAGATCCTCGGCACAGGTACCGCGTCGATCCAGGTTCCCCGAGCCGGAGGATTCTCAATCATCAGGTCAGCCATCGGCACGGTAACTTCCACCCACATGCCCTTTTCGGTTTCGTTCGCAGGTAAAGCAGACACAGGCTGGTTGGGAATGTTTTTGACCGGCTGAACGCTGCCGGCATAAATATACCCATTGGGTGTTTCCACCCAATTCCGGTTCATTAAACCTACAGGAAGCTCACCAACAATGTCGCGATTCCATTGCACCAGTTGATCCTGGTACAGCTTGCCCACCGATGCGGCATCCGCCGAAGGTCTCGCGCGAAGGTTGACGGAACCCACACAGATCCGGCCAATGCGTTCACCGGGTGGAATTTCAGCTACCGGTTGCAGCCAATTCCTGTCAGGTTTTATTGCCACCAGGCCAAACCCGGCCAGGGAATATTTAAGAAATTCACGTCGATTGATAGTTTGTTTCATTTTAAATCCAGTGCTATTGCCGGATCTTTCATCCAGACAGTTCTTTTCTATCGATTAATTCCTTAATCTTTACCAATCCCGGTTCCCAGTATGTATCACCGGCTTCATACGACACATGGCTTCTGATCAAGTCGTAATTATAACGTGTACCGGCACCCAATTTTGTTTGCCGATTCTCCCTTAATCGTTGGGATAAAGCTCTTGAAGCAGTGAATAACTCTGTCGCTAAAATATGTTTCAGGTTTTCCAGAAGGGTTCGAGCGTGTCTTGCCGCGTTCATCGAATTGGCATTGTGGTCTTCCTGGTTGGCTGATGTGGGCAGAGAGAAAACGGCATCTGGAGAGGCCAGCGCCTGATTCTCCAGAACCAGAGACGCAGCCGTGTATTGCAGCATCATCAGGCCTGAATTCAAACCGGCATCCATTTGGGAATCGACCAGCATGGAAGGCAAACCACTGTTCAAATTGCCATCCAAAAGTCGGAAGATGCGTCGCTCTGAAATGGCGCCCACCTCCGCTGCGGCAATTTTCAACACGTCCATAGCCTGAGCGATCGGTTCGCCGTGAAAATTTCCACCTGATATGGCGCCGCCCGCTTCAAACATAAGCGGATTATCAGTCGCCGCGTTGACTTCGGTTTCAACAGTCTTGCGTACATAAGCCAGAGCATCCAGTCCGGCGCCATGCACCTGCGGGGCGCATCGGATGGAATAGGCATCCTGTATCCTGCCGACCGCGTCCACAAGGTTGCTGCCCTTAATATTCATCCGCACGCGCCGTGCTGAATCGATCTGCCCTTTATGTCCGCGGGCTTTGTGCAGGCGTTCATCAAATGCTGATGAACACCCCTGCACGGCTTCCAGAGTCATGGCCACGGCAACGTCAGCCAGTTTCATGTAATATTCCAGGTCAATGACACACAGGGCAGCCAGCGCTGCGGAAAAAGTCGCACCATTACTGAGAGCCAGGCCTTCTTTCGGCTGTAAGATGACACGTTCAAGGCCTGCCGCCTGCATCGCCGCCTTGCCCGACATTTTTTCGCCATTGAATATTGCCTCTCCGGATAAATTCTCAGCATCTTCGTCATCCCGGGTCAAAACTAATCCCAGGTGGCAAAGGGGAGCCAGATCGCCCGAAGAACCCATGGACCCTTTCTCCGGAATAAGAGGGTAAACAAACCTGTTATTCATGTCAAGCAGTCTTTCAATCAACAGGGCACGCACCCCTGAATATCCCTTTGCCAGGGTATTGGCGCGTATCACAATTCCCGCGCGAACAACATCTTCGGGCAATGGATTTCCTGTCCCTACAGCATGGCTTAGAATCAGATTGCGGGCCAGTTTTCTCGCATCCTGCTTGTTTATCCGCCGATCAGAAAAGATTCCATATCCGGTATTGATCCCATATACCGGTTTCTCTGAATTGACAATATCATCCACCCAGGCACGTGAGTTGCTTACCTGATCCTGCGCCTGCCGGGAAAGGTTTACCAGCTCCTTTTTGCGGGCAACATTTTCGATCTGCTCCAACGTCAGGTCGTGACCAGTTATTTCCAGCATGCCTTTTATCCTTTCGGTAGAAGAAAGTACCCGAGAATAACAGCTGCGATCGGGACTGTAAAATTATCGTACTCTTCGAGCGGAAGTGATTCAACCACTGTACAAACCAGACCAATCCAAAATAATGGGGGTAAGAAGGACATCAAAGACGAGGAGAAAACACCTGCCTGAATGAACACATATATGACCAGAATGGCAAAACCAACACCGCCAATAAACATGGCTGCCGAACCTGCCCAGGATTTATTTTTAGACCAGGGTAATCGTGCGCTGCCAAATCGTTTCCCGATGATGTCCGCCAATCCATCGCCTCCGCATAAAAGCATCAGCGCGGTTATCCCGATGGGTGAATCTTTCCAGTAAAGCACTGTCAAGACAACAAAAGCGATCCCATAGATAAGAGGGCCTCTCAAGATTTCCCGCCGGTCTCCCCGCCGGGTCATGGCATCCACAGCTGCCTGGTCTTTC
Organism: uncultured Leptolinea sp.; assembly: GCA_964397625.1. Taxonomy (GTDB): domain Bacteria; phylum Chloroflexota; class Anaerolineae; order Anaerolineales; family Anaerolineaceae; genus Leptolinea. Next base: position 34,512 of record CAYNJT010000017.1, read on the forward strand.
ATCAACCCCAGTCCCACCAACAGGAATTGTAAAGAGATCATCAGAGGGATTATGGCTGCAAGGTAGCGGGCAAGAGGTTCGTCCGGAAAAAGAAGCCAGCACAATACAAAGATCGGTCCGGTGCCCATGTGGATGATCTTCCGGCTGGTCTGTCCGCTTATCCAACCACGATGCGCGAAGTAATCGTTCAATCGCAGCCAGCAGATTGCCAGCGCCAGCGTAACCACCATGGCCAGCCATTGATTTGTCATCGAAGTAATCTTCCTCTATTCAGTCTTGCCGGATTTTTCACGCCGGATTTCCCGTTCCGCGTCACGCCGGGCCATCACATCCCGTTTGTCGTACAATTTTTTGCCTTTTGCCAGAGCGATCTCTACTTTTGCCCGTCCATCCTTCAAATAGACCTGGACCGGAACAATGGTCACACCCTTCTGGCGAACCGAATCAAAAAGCTCACGGATTTCCCGTTTATGCAGCAATAACCGGCGGGGACGTTTTGGGTCGTGATTAAACCTGCTGGCCGCTTCATAGGGGGCTATATGCGAATTGACAAGCCAGGCGTCTTTTGCGGTTACTTCCACATACGCTTCAGCCAGGCTGATCTGCCCGGCACGAATGGATTTGATTTCAGTTCCTGCAAGAGAAATTCCGGCTTCAAATCGATCCAGCAGAAAGTACTCAAAATGAGCCTTGCGATTATTGGCGACGACTTTGATGCTCATTTTTCAATTTTAACATACTAACCCCACCAGAGCAGCGCCAGACCGGCAGCCAGGCGTCCAAAAGCCACAATCCATAATGCGATGTGAAGATTAGTCAGACTACCCAGTAATGGTCCTCCAATGGAACCAGTCAATATTCCGGCATTAAAAACAAGGTTATACCAGGCGAGGTAACCGGCGCGTCCACCGGCGGGAGCAGATTCTAGTACATAGTTGTAGATCGTTCCACCGGCAAATCCCCAGGCGATACCGCCAAAGCAGGACGCGACGTAATAAAGTAATGGCCCTGTACTCATGGTAAGAAACGCAGGGTAAAGACTTAATAGCCCAACCCCTAGCGCCAGTGCTTTTCGGTAACCAAATCGACGGGTAAATCCTTCCAATCGAATAGATACGATAAACATAAGAATATAGAACAGTCCAGTTCCTATACTGATCACCGAATCAGAGATATGGATTACATTTACCTGGTAGATTGGAAATATGGCAATCCCCAAGTATTGCACAAAATGGAAAATAAACAATAAGCCAATTTTTGACCCATAGCGGCCTTTCAACACATCAAACCGCAGCAACCCGCGGATCATATTTCCGCGGGTTTCTATATCAAACGGCACCTGTTCGACGGTACGTTCATCCCTGAAAGCGGGTTTCACAAAATACAGATGCAGGGTGCTCAAAGCCGCGCCGAGAAACCCGATGCCGAAAACGATCTGATAGTTCAAAGGGAATGCGGTGACCGTTAGAACCTGGCCGCAAACCAATGTTGACACAATGGTTGCTATTGATAGTACGGCGTTGCGTATTCCGGCTACCCGGCCGCGATTTTCCACCGGGATTGAATCAGCAAAGAGCGCGTTCTGACTGATTGCCAGCGAAGTTCCTGGTATGGACATAACAAACGTGACCAGCAGAATAGTGGTCATCTGGGAAGATTGCGTGAAAACCAACGGGATAAGGATCATGAACCCGTAGAAAATCCGCTGCATAATGGCCGAAAAGAAAACAATACGATTCACCGGCCGTTTGGAAAGGTAATGCCCGGCTGGAAGAGCTACCAGTAGGTTAACTATGGCCTGCGCCCCATTGATCATGCCGACCTGGAATGTGGACGCGCCAATTCTGGCCGCATAAATGGCAAGAAAAGAAAGCGTGCTGCCGGTAAGCACCCCAAACCAGAGCATGTCCATATAAAGATGGAAACTGTTGCGTGCCAGAGTATCACGCCGCTTTTGAAACACGGTTAAATTTATTGATTTCATCTAGACTACCTGAAAGTACCGGTGGACAAGTATACCCTCAGAACCATGTTCATCGAACGGATTGGTTATAATTCTCACTATCGTCGTGTTAATGTTGGAGGCATAGATGCCGGATGTAGCTGTCGCACTGGGTGGCGGTGGTATTAAAGGTCTTGCGCATATCGGTGCACTTCGTGGTTTGGAGAAATTAGGATTGAAGGTCAAAGCGATTGCCGGTACAAGCGCCGGGGGCATATTTGGCGCGGTGGCTGCCAAAGGCATTCCGCTGGATGAAATTGAACAACGGGTGATCCACCTCGATCAAAATGAGTTTTTCAAATTGAGTTTTTCCAACACTCCAGCATTGCTTGATTTTTCTGGATTTGCGAGTGTGCTGGTTGAAATGTTAGGCCGAAGTTCGTTTGAAGAACTCCCCGTGCCGTTTGCCTGCACTGCCGTGGATATCAAGTCCTATCAGGAAGTGATCATCAGCAGAGGTAAGCTGCTGGACGCAGTTCTGGCGACTATTGCCATTCCCGGGGTGTTTCCTCCAAAAGAAATGGGCGATTGTGTTCTGGTGGATGGCGGTGTTCTTGACCCTGTTCCAGTCAGTGTGGTTCGCTGGCTGGCGCCCACTCTGCCTGTTGTGGCTGTGGTGCTCTCACCTTCACCCGAAGGCTGGGCGCATGTGCCCTCGCCCGGGCTGGAAAGCGTCTCCATGTTGCCGCGTCCTGTTGTCGAGAAATTTTCAAAATTGAAAATCACACAGATGTTGAATATCTACACAACTTCAATGGACATCAGCGCGCGGATGTTAACCGAACTGCGTCTTCAAATTGATAAACCCGAAGTAATCCTCCGTCCCAAGGTGGACAAATTCAATATACTTGATAAAGTGGACGCGTCGGAGTTGATCCAGCTCGGTGAGGAAGCGGTCAATGAAGCCAAAGATGAAATTCTGCGTTCGTTGAATTGGCCGCAGGCCATTTCCCGATACTTTCGCAAAGTGGACTTACCAGCACGTCTGGTAAGCACGGACGAACCGGATGAAAGTTTTGATGAATGACAGATCTCAAGAAATACGATAACCAGACAATCACCCGGCTGATTGCCGGCGGGATATTGATCCTCTTTATCATCGGAGATGGGCTGATTTTCTTTATCTATGGACCGGAAGCCGCTGGTATGGGCTTGCTTTGTCTTGGAGCGGCTATGCTCCCCATTTTGCTGATCATGTTGATCATCTGGTTGATGGATTGGGTAGTGAAACGTGCCAATCGAAATTCTTGAACAAACGTCAATTATCGAAGCCGAAGGCTGGGTGGCCCGGGTACACCCGCCAAAAGAAAACTGGAATAGGAGGATAATCCTTCTCCTTCATGGTTGGACTGGCGATGAAAGAACCATGTGGATCTTCGCCCGTAAACTGCCGACCAATAGCTTGATACTTGCGCCCCGCGGACCGCACAGCCTGCCTGAAGGAGGTTTTGCATGGGCAATACCTCAAAACGGCCGGCATCCAGATGTCTCCCCCTTTCTAGAAAGCGCCGGACAATTGCTGGATCGGTTGCCAATCTGGATACCGGAATTTCAATCGGGCACTCGTCTTGATGTCGTCGGTTTCAGTCAGGGCGCGGCAATGACCTACGCGTTATGTCTGAAAACATCGCCCGTAAAGATCGCTCCGATGGCCGGTTATCTGCCTGAGGGATATGCTTCACGGGCAGAAAACCGGTCCTTTTCGCACTTAAACGTGTTTATTGCCCACAACACCGATGACAGCATGGTCAGTGTTGACGAATCCCATAGAGCCGCTGACTTTCTAACAAAGAAAGGCGCGGCTGTGCAATTCTGTGAGACTAACGGCGGTCATAAGGTAAGTTTGCCCTGCATCAACCGTTATGACGAGTTTATGCGTGATTAACGGCGTTGCGTAAATGAAACCACACCCAGCAACGCTCCCACAGTGATCAGGGAAATAATGATCAGACCTGGGGGAACACCGCCTCTGGCGCTGGCTTCAACCGCCGTGAAAGTAGGGATCTGCAGTGGTGGCGGTGGTGTGAAGGTCGGCAAGCGGGTGGGAACACTGGTCACAATGAATTGTGCGGCCAGTGTTGGATTAATTGTTGAAGTCTGCAGCGGCGTGGGCGTTGGTGGTGGTTCAACGATCCCGAGAACACTTCCCGGAACCAGATCTACCAATGGCGCGTACAACCAGGCTGTACCGCCTTCCACGCCCGGATAGTCCACAAGAATCCACTCGCCACCAGGGGATTTCCCCTTTGCCGGAATGACCTGCCCCGCAAGTAATACACCAACTTTGGGATAAAGCGTTCCAGGACCGGAACGTACATTAATCTGTTCCTGATCCAATTTAACAGTGACAGCTGCCCCCATAGCCGTGCTGGTTACCGTCGGAATGGACCCTGTAGGCATTTGTGGGAATCCACTTGCCATAACCGGTGTCAACCGCGTCGGGAACAATGCGGCAAGCATACTGATTAACGCTCCGGAAGCAAGCGCCCACCGGAAGATTTTTCTATTCATAGACTCTCACAACCAAAAATCCAAATCCTGCGTATATAATTAGAGATCAAAAAACACCTATTCCTTGCAACCGGGCTGATTATAACCTAAAGATGGAACAGAAAATTTACCACGGCACAATAACACCGGAAGAAGTTGCATCCATTTTGGATTCGCAATTCAATCGCGGCGCGTTTAAAGTAATGCGGCAGGGTTCAAATGATCAACTTGCCGTTCAAATTGCCAACAATGAGACCACAACTGGCGGGAAGACCGCGCTTACGGTGGTTATCCAAAAAATTGAAGATGGTGTATCCATCAAGATCGGTCAGCAGGCGCTGTTTGGCGTGGCCGCCAGTCTGGGGTTTTCCATATTCACTGCCCTGCGCAATCCGTGGAGTTTACTGGGCCGCCTGGATGATATTGCCACTGATATTGAATCCCTCAACCTCAGCCAACAGGTCTGGGACACGATTGACTCATACGCCCGGTCTGTCGGTGCCAGCCAGGAGATCTCAGAACGCCTGCGCCGCCTGGAATGTGATTACTGTGGCAGCGCGAATCCGGTTGGGGAATCAAATTGTGTGGCCTGCGGCGCCCCACTCGGCAGGCTGCAACCCAAAGCCTGCGGAAATTGCGGCTATGTTTTTAAAGCCGATGAGAGATTTTGCCCAAATTGCGGCGCTGCGGTCAATACAAACAACTAGGGATTGATTACAGGCTCACGCCATTTTCTGCCATTTGATCCGATAAAGTCATCCACGCCCGGAGGTCCCCACGTGCCGGCTTCATAGACCGGCAGGTTTTTAACCGGATGCTCCTTCCAGGCATTCAAAATGGAATCGGTGAATGACCAGGCTGCAATGACTTCATCCGAGCGTGTGAACAATGTCGCGTCTCCGGCCATGCAATCCTGCAGCAGCCTAACATATGCTTCTGGTGGATTACCTCCAAAAGCCTGACGGTAATTAAATTCCATTCTTGCCGGGGCAATCTGATTGATAGCTCCCGGCCTCTTCGCGCCAAAGGTTAGTGTGATTCCTTCATCAGGTTGGAGGTTAAGCACCAACACGTTGGGTGCCGCGCCAGCCATATTTTGCCAGTTGAATAACGGCAACGGCACTTGCTTGAAATGAATGGCAATTTCTGTAAGGAAAGCGGGCATTCGTTTCCCTGAGCGAACATAAAAAGGCACTCCGGCCCAGCGCCAATTATCCACGTAGAGCCGCGCGGCCATAAAGGTTTCGGTAACCGATGAAGATAAAACTCCGGCTTCATCTTTATATCCAATTACCCGTTGGTCATCGATCAAACCGGAGGCATATTGCGCCCGGTATGTATGCGTCAACACATCTTCACCTGTCATTGGTTTTAATGAACGCAGTATCTTTACCTTTTCATCTCGCACACTTTTATCATTGAAGGCGACTGGCGCTTCCATGGCAGTCAAACTTAACAATTGCAGGAGGTGATTCTGGAAAATATCCCTGATCACTCCAGCTTGCTCATAATACCCGGCACGAGTTCCCACCCCGTTCTTTTCCGCCACAGTGATCTGCACATGATCCACGTAATGATTGTTCCAAAGTGGCTCAAAAATTCCGTTCGCGAAACGAAAGACAAGGATATTCTGGACGGTCTCCTTACCAAGGTAGTGATCTATGCGAAATACCTGGTCCTCTTGAAAAACCGAATGAACTAATTCATCCAACCGCAAGGCTGATCCAAGATCGCGACCATATGGTTTTTCAATCACGATCCTTGTCCACCCTCCCGCCCTTTTCATCAGGCTGCTCTGACCGATATGCGCTACGATGTCCTCATAAACATCAGGAGGTGTTGCCAGATAAAAAACCACATTGCATATCTTTTGGTCATCTAAAAGACGGGACAGACGCTCATATCCTTTTGGATTGGCAAAATCAGAAGAAATATAAACCGCTTTAGAGAGAGTCTTTTGAATTACGGCCTGATCTACCGGTTTCTTCTGAGCGTATTGATTTATCCCGTCGGATAAAGTCTGAATTAAAACTTCATCAGTCCAATCCCGGCGGGCAAACCCAACTATGTTAAACTGAGAAGGCAAACGGTTGGCGGCAGCCAGTTCATAAATAGCCGGGATCAATTTTCGTCTGGTTAAATCGCCGGTCACCCCAAAAATCACAAAGGCTGTCGCCCCGGTATCCTCACAGCTTTGATATTCATCAAACATAATACTTTTCCTGTAATAATTTTTTTATCAGATGATTTCTGTTGAGATGATTATATAATCTTCATAATTCAATCTGTATACATAGGACCTGAAAATGAGCAAAATGCATAACCTACTGACAGATATCGAAGGAATTAAAGTGGGGCACGCCCAGGACATGGACGCGCTGACTGGTTGTACAGTAGTGTTGACTGAAAAAGGCGCGGTGGGTGGCGTGGATCAAAGAGGCGGGGCTCCGGGCACACGTGAAACCGATCTTCTTCGCCCCATGCATATGGTCGATAAAGTCCATGGAATTCTGCTTACCGGTGGATCCGCGTATGGTTTGGATGCCGCTACCGGAGTGATGAAATATCTGGAAGAGCATGGGGTCGGCTTCAATTCGGGAGTGGTTCGTGTACCCATTGTACCCGCGGCGGTTCTTTTTGATCTGGGTATCGGCGATCCCTCTATACGACCTGACGCTGTGATGGGTTACCAGGCCTGCCAGAACGCGGTCTCCGGCGAATTCGCGCAGGGAAATGTTGGTGCGGGAACCGGTGCCAGCGTGGGCAAGATCCTTGGGATGAAACAGGCCATGAAGTCCGGTATTGGTTCAGCCAGTCTGGATATCGGAGACGGAGTGATTGTCAGCGCGTTAGTCGCGGTAAACGCGTTTGGCGATGTCGTCGATCCTCAAAACCGGCAGATAGTGGCCGGCGCGAGGCCAATGCAGGCAGGTCCAATTTCAATCGGTGGCAAAGATCAATTTGCCAACACTCTTGAGATTATGAAAAGCTTCGCCGGACGCACAATCATGAGTTTTGCCTCTGCCGCTTCTAATACGGTGATCGGGGTGATTGCCACAAACGCGGATTTCAACAAAGAAGAAGCCAACAAACTTGCACAGATGGCGCATAACGGGCTGGCACTTTCCATCCGCCCCGCTCATACCATGTTCGATGGTGATACGATCTTCGCGTTGGCGACAGGCAAACACCGCGCGGACATCAATATTGTCGGCGCCTTCGCGGCAGAAGTTATGGCCAGCGCCGTAATCAATGCGGTTCGTCACGCCAGGCCTGCCGGTGGATTACCAGCAGCAGGTGGCGTGTAACATTAAGATTTTTTAATAATTCCCAATTATCGACTATAATTGCCTTTAGAAAACGTTCGTTCGCCAATTAAAGCGATCGTGAAAGGATAATTTAAATGGTTCAGATAATTGCTGATACCCTTTGCAGTATTCCCGTTCCACGTGCTAAAGAACTGGGTATTCCTTTTTTGCCGCAAATTGTAATTTTTGGAAATGACTCATACCGTGATGACACGGAGATGGATTCTGATGCGTTTTTAAAGAAACTAACCACATCCAGCCAACTTCCCAAAACAGCCGCCCCTCCACCGGAATTGTACCGGCCATATTATCAACAGTTAAAAGACGAAAAGAAATCCGGAATTGTCATAGCTCCATCCGCCAAGTTAAGTGGAACCGTGCGCAGCGCCGAAGTTGCGGCCCTGGAATTCCCAGGGGTGGATATCCGTGTGTTGGACACCCAGACTATCGCTGGCGGGCTTGGTGAATTGGTATTGATCGCCGATGGCCTTGCAAAAGAAGGCATGGACGCGGATTCGTTGATGAAGAGGATGACAGATTTATCCGCTCGAAGCCGCACCTTCTTTATGGTTGAGACACTGGAATACCTTTACAAAGGCGGCCGCATCGGCGGCGCGTCTGCCCTGTTTGGCTCCATATTACAGGTCAAACCCATTCTCACCCTGGTGGACGGGAAAACTGAACCCTTTGAAAAGCAGCGCACGAAAAAGAAAGCGCTTGACCGGATCATTGAAATTGTCGCCAATGAATGTCCCAAATCTGCCGACGGACATTTGTGTATCTCTCATAAAGGTGCGCTGGATGAGGACATCGCTTTCCTGGTGGAAAATTTTAAAAAGAATCAGGGGATTACAGATGTTCCTGTTTACAATCTCCCTCCTGCCATTCTGACACATGCCGGCCCCGGCGCCATTGCTGTAAGTTTTATCGTTTCAGACAAATAAAAAAAATGAGCCTGGTTTGAATGCCAGGCTCATTTTCTAACCCCATTAAAAGGCTTCTTCGAGAATTTGTGTCAGTTCTTCCACTGTCAGTTGAATTGGATTGGCTTTCATACTGCTGGCTTTCTGAGCTTTTTCGATAATCACTGGGAAATCCTCTTTTGGAATGCCATATTCGGATAACCGGGGAATCTTAAGGTCACTCACCAGGTCTGACAGCCATCCCGCTCCATCTTGTCCTGTTGCCTTTGGATTTCCAGTTAATAATCGAGCAACTTCAACGAATCTTCCCAGCAGTTCACTCTGAAGCGTGCGTTGTTCTACTGCCTTCATATTTATTCGAAACACTTCAGGCAATAAGATACCGCAGATTGCACCATGCGGCGCATCATACATACCGCCGATCGGCCCCGCAAAACCATGCACAGCCCCAAGCCCTGCATTTGTCAACGCCAATCCACCATACAGGCTTGTAAGGCTCAGATCAACCCTTGCATCTGAATCTTGAGGATTATGGAATGCTTTTCTTAAAGATCTGGCGCTTCGTGTTATACCATCCCGGCAGATTGCATCCATCAGCGGGTTGTTTTTACTGGAAAGAAACGGCTCAATGACCTGAGTCAGAGCGTCAAGGCCGGTGAAGGCAGTGACATGTGGTGGAAGGCTGAATGTAAGCTGCGGGTCAATAACCGCCAACCTTGGTAACACAAAATTAGACCGAAGGCTGACTTTCACTTTCTTTTCCGGTACAGCCAGGACCGCGTTACGGGTTACTTCAGCGCCGGTTCCCGCGGTCGTTGGGATGGCCACGCAAGGTGCAGCCGGATGAGTTAATGGTTGGTTCTTTCCCACCACCTCAAGGTAATCCAACAACTCACCAGGATTGGTCAACATCGCGGCTGTTGCCTTGCCGGCATCCAGAACGCTGCCTCCACCAAATGCCAGCACGAAGTCACAGTTTTCCGCTCGCGACTGAACGACCATTTTTTGAACCAACTCTATGGATGGCTCATGGTCTACAACAGTCTCAATAAAAGTTATTCCATTTGTCTTCAACCCGTCAAGCACCGGTTTCAATGGTGATCCAACTGGTGCGTGAATCAGTAATGCTTTTCGACCAAATTGCGCGGCTGCTTTTAATCCCTCTTCCAGACAGCCATTTCCAAAAATAATGCGTGGAGAAGTTACAAATTCAAACGAATTCATGAAGCCCATCCGTCTTCACCAGGGAAGAGATTCTTATAGGGCATTCCATTTCGCGGTTCGGCCATCATATCTGCAACAGTATCCCGCCAGGTAAGGTAATGGGCTGTCTCTTTATGTTTCAACGCGTCTTCCGGGGTGTTGTAAACTTCACAGAGCACAAACCGGGTGGGATCTTTGGCATCCTGGAGTACATCAAAACGAGCGACACCGGGTTCTTTTACACTATTCTTCGCGTTTTGCAGTGTCGCAGATATAAACGCCTCAATATTTTCCGCTTTGACATGTACATGAACATGGACAATGTGCATAGCCTTCTCCTTGAAAAATATGTAAGCCCATTCTATCAAATGTGAATTAAAAAAAGCGGAACTGAATGATCAGCTCCGCTTTTTACGCAATAATTTGAAGCTATTTAATTTCCAAAGTGGGTTTCTTGCTCTGCATGATACCCCAAATCAAGCCTGCAGCCAAGACAGCGACAGCGATCCAACCACCAACACCCAGATTCTCGTACTGGACAATGATGGGAGCTGCCAAAAGGGAAACCATGTTGACAACTTTGATCATCGGGTTAAGAGCGGGACCCGCAGTATCTTTCAAAGGATCACCAACGGTATCGCCCACGACACCGGCTTTGTGGCGTTCAGAGCCTTTACCGGTATTGGCAACCAGATCGCGCGGTTCGTCTTCGATGGCTTTCTTGGAGTTATCCCAGGCGCCGCCGGCATTGGACATGAACACAGCCAGCAGTTGACCGGAGAGGATCACACCAGCCAGGAAACCACCGAGGGCTTCCACCTGGAGGATCAGACCAACCAGCAGAGGCATGGCGATGGAGATGGTCACCATCGGGATCAGTTCCTTCTGGGAAGAGCGTGTGGAGATCTCCACTACTCTGGCGTAATCCGGTTTGACAGTCCCTTCCATGATGCCGGGGATGTGGAACTGCTTGCGAACTTCTTCCACGATCTGGCCGGCCGCGCGGGATACCGAGCGGATGGACAGGGAGCTGATCAACCAGGGCAAAGCGCCGCCCAGCAATAGACCAACGAACACTTTTGTTTCAGACACACGGATGGAGTCCATCACAGGCAGACCCAATTGCATCTGAACCTTGGCAACATCGGTGATGAAGGAACCGAACAGAGAAACAGCCGCGATAACGGCAGACGCGATGGCAACACCCTTGGTGATAGCTTTGGTGGTATTGCCAACGGCATCCAGGTCAGCCATGATCTGGCGGGCTTTCTTGGTTTCTTCGTCTTCCATATCGTGCCAGGCCATTTCACCAATACCGTTGGCATTGTCAGAAATGGGGCCGTAAGAATCCATGGCCACGTTGTTGCCGGTGTGCGAAAGCATACCGATGCCGATAATGGCGATGGCATACAGAACATAAATCGGACCTTCACCAGCGTATAACGCCAGACCAAAGATGAAGGAAATGGCGATGACCAACAGCGCCCACACACTGGATTCCATACCGACGGAAAGGCCGGACAGAATGGTTGTGGCAGGACCGGTGGATGTGGAGGCGACGATCTCTTTGACCGGGGCCTTCTTTGTTGAGGTGAAGTAAGAGGTCAAGGGATTAAAGGCTACCGCCAGACCAACACCGATGGTGGTTAATAAGGCCAAGCGCCAATCTTGCGCGTACTGGGTGGCAACAATGAAGGAAATGGCCACGGTGATTACGCTGGAGACTTCATAGGAACGGAACATGGATTCTTCCGCGTCATGCGCCTGTAGGAATTTCACAGGAATGTTTTCCCAGATCGGAACCGTAAAGGTACCGATGATGGAAGAGATCACACCAATACCGCGGATGATCAGCGGGTAGACGATCCACTTCAGGCTGTGGGTGGGATCCACGGACAGCAGGGAGATGCCCAGAATCAGCGCGGAAACGATGGTGACTTCGTAGGATTCGAAGATATCGGCAGCCATACCAGCGCAATCGCCGACATTATCACCCACCAGGTCAGCCA
>CAYNJT010000018.1:0-10254 GCA_964397625.1 uncultured Leptolinea sp.
GGGCTACCAGCGAGGCGATCAGGTCCTGGTCTGAGGTTTGCTGTAACCCCTGTGATTTGATGATTTCGCCGGCAGAGCCGCCTTTTTCCAGCATGGCTGCCAGTACCACTTTTGCGGTGGCAGCGTTCACTTCACCTTTGGTCAGACGGACCAACAGATCGCTCAGGCCAGCCGGAGTGAGGCGCAGGTTTTCGAACGCTTCACCCGAACGGTTCAGGTAAGCGTAGATCTCGCCAAGAATCCAGGCGGCTACCGTCTTTCCTGAGACGTTTTTCGCCGCGGAGAGTGTCTTTTCAAAGAAGTCCGCCACTGCAATATCCCCGGCCAGCAAGGCAGCATCAGCGGATGTCAGGTTGAAATCAGCCTGGTAGCGTTGGGCGCGAGCACGGGGCAGTTCCGGCAGGGTGGTCTGAACCCGGTTGACCCAATCCGGTTCCACAACCAGTGGGGGCAGGTCGGGTTCAGGGAAATAGCGGTAATCGTGCGCGTCTTCCTTGCTTCTTTGGGTGTAGGTGCAGCCATTGGCTTCATCCCAACCCAGGGTTTCCTGCGCGACGGTTCCGCCGCTTTCCATGATCTTGATCTGTCGGTCAATTTCATACGTAATGCCGCGTTCCATAGCCCGGAAGCTGTTGAGGTTCTTGATCTCAACCCGGTTATTCAACATATCCGTACCGGCTTCGCGCACCGAAATGTTGGCTTCAAAACGGATGACGCCTTTTTCCATGTCACCTGAGTTGACCCCCAGCGCGCGTAAAATACCGCGAAGTGTGCTTGCGTAAGCGCGTGCTTCCTCAACTGAATGGATGTCCGGTTCGGTGACGATCTCCAGCAGGGGAACACCGCAGCGGTTCAGATCAACCAGGGAATAGTCTTCTGTGTCAGTCTGCACGTGGGTCAGCTTGCCGGTGTCTTCTTCCAGATGGGCGCGCCGAATGCGGATGGACCTTTCGCCCTTCGAGGTATCCACCACAAGGCAACCGTCTGAAGCGAGCGGGTGTTCATACTGCGAGATCTGGTATCCCTTGGGAAGATCAGGGTAAAAGTAATTCTTGCGGTCGAACAGACTGGTGTGGTTGATGGTGCATCCAAGCGCCAGGCCAACCCGCATGGCATATTCCACAGCCTGGCGATTGACTACCGGCAGCACGCCGGGCATACCGGCGCACACCGGGCAGACGGTTGTGTTGGGTTCCGCTTGAGTGGAATCAACCACCCGGCAGGAGCAGAACATTTTTGTGCGGGTCGCCAGTTCGGCGTGGACTTCAAGGCCGATTACAGTTTCGTATTCCATGCGGTATTAATTTCCTGTTCAAATATTACCCAAGCCGGCGCATAAAATCGTGCATGCGCTCTAAAGCCTGTTCGATTTTTTCATAAGCGGTGGCATAGCTGGCGCGGCAGAAACCTTCCCCGCCGGCGCCGAATGCGGTTCCCGGGACCATGGCCACCCGTTCCTCGGCCAGCAGCCTGTTGGCAAATGTGTCTTCATCCATGCCAGAAGCTGTCACGTTGGGGAAGGCATAAAAAGCGCCGTGAGGTTCGACTGTTTTCAAACCAAGTTCATTGAAGCCATTGACAATCAACTTGCGCCGGCGGTCATATTCATGAACCATGTCCTGCACATAGGTCTCCGCTTTCAGCAGGGCTTCGGTAGCCGCGTCCTGCGCGGTGGTGGGGGCTGACATGATGGTGTACTGATGCACGCGAAGCATGCCGGTCAGAATATCCTGCGGGGCGCAGGCAAAGCCGATGCGCCAGCCGGTCATGGCATAGTCTTTGGAAAAACCACCCAACAGGATTGTGCGGTCTTTCATGCCAGGCAAAGCCGGAAAACAAACATGTTTAACGCCGTAAACCAGACGGTCATAAATCTCATCTGATATGATGATCAGGTCATGTTTTTCTGCCAGCTTGCCAATCTCGATCAGGGCTTCACGGCTTGCTACCGCTCCGGTTGGGTTGTTGGGAAAGCCCAGCAGAATGGCTTTGGTGCGCGGGGTGATGGCGGCAGCAATGGCCGCGGGTTTGAGGTCAAAGTTGTCTTCCGCTTTAAGGGGGATTTCAACCGGAACGCCGCCGGCCAGCAAAACTTCGCTCTGGTAGGCCACAAAGCAGGGTGTGGGAATGATCACCTCATCACCGGGATCCAGAATGGATGTGCAGGCCAGATAGAGAGCTTCAGATCCACCCACCGAGATCAACATTTCTTTTTCCGGGTGGTATGAGACGCCATACAGGCTTTCCCACTTTTGTGAGAGAGCTTTGCGCAGTTCCAGCTTGCCGGAATTGGATGTGTAATGGGTTTCTCCAGCATGCAGCGATCTCACACCAGCTTCCAAAATGGGCAGGGGGGTGGTGAAATCGGGTTCGCCAATACCCAGTGAGATCACATCCTTCATAGTGGCGACAATATCAAAAAACTTACGGATGCCTGAAGGTTTAAGGTTTGCCACCCGTTCGTTCAAATAAGATTTCTTCGCCTGTGTCAATTCCATGGGTTTACCATCCATTGTTGTGTGATTTCATCGTACGAAAGAACAAAACAGAGCTGATTTGCGTCCACGACTGTAAAAGAAAATCCCCGAGGTGTTCGTGCTTCTGAAGCGACGGTTATGATCTCATGCTTTTCCCCATTCAGGAAAAAGCGCACCGGTCTCTCGGGGAAACGTTGGCCGGCGATGCAATCAACCCGAACCTCTACTCCATCGCCCAGGATGAATCTCCCAGGTTGAGCCGGGCGGCCTGCCCCTGTAGTTGAACATGCCGGCCCAGCAGAGAGTCTTCCAGCACCATTTGCTGAATCTGCGTGCCTTTTTCCACGATCGTATTCCTGAGAATGGCGTTACGCACTTCGCAGCTGGCATCCATGGAAACATATGGACCGATTACCGCGTTTTCAACCACGGCGGAAGGGTGGATAAACACCGGCGGTATGACGCACACAACCTTTCGTTTGGATGCCTCGGCCGAATTATCATGCCCGTGTTCCAACAGATAACGGTTGGTTTCCAACAGGCTTTGCGGCGTGCCGGCATCCAGCCAGGTTTGCAGGCGGCTCGGGCGGATTTTCGCGCCATTTTCCAGCCAGATATTGATGGCATCCACCAGGAAATATTCATTCTTCAACATGATTTTGCGGTCCATTTGTTCCTGAATTGCCGCGATGAGGTCTTCCCCACGTTTGAAGTAATAAAATCCAACCAGGGCAAGATTATTGGTCATATCCTGCGGTTTTTCGATCAGATGCTTGACCCAATCATCTTTATCTACTTCAGCCACGCCAAACCGGCGTGGATCAGGTACCGGCTTAACCCATGCGGCGCCGTCAATCTGTTCATCGGCCAGCACTTCAAAATTTGTCTCGATAAGCGTATCTGAAAATGTCATGATCATCGGGCCTTTAAGATATTCTCGCGCCAGGTACAACGCGTCAGATTGGCCACGCATCTGTTCTTGAACAACAAAATGAACAGTTTTTTTAGGATGGGTAATTTCCATGTATTCCTGAACCTGTTCCAACTGGTAAGGCCCTACAATGAGAACATATTCAGGAGACCAGGTTGACGGGAGGGGTAAAAATTGCTCAAGAACATAGTCAAGAACGGTCTTACCTGCCAGGCCAATCAGTGGTTTGGGCTTGCTGTACGTGTGCGGACGCATGCGCGTACCAAGACCGGCCATTGGGATCACGATTTGTATGGTTTTCGACATGGCTTTTTCTCCCGGGTGGGGTTTAATGATTTTATCACTGGTTTCAGAGGGGGTATGCAAGGAATGAACCCGGACGGTGAAAAACAAAGGGCACACGATTCCCGTGTGCCCTGCAATTGAAGAATTACAGAATCGGGAAACGCGTATGCCAGTCAGTTACCTGCTGGTATGCGTGACCCGTTTTGAAGAGGATTTCCTCCTTGTTATGTGGCCCCATTAATTGCATGCCGATCGGCAGATTCTGGCTGTCAAAACCGCAGCAGAAGGCCAGCCCGGGCACACCGGCCAGGTTGGCCGGCAGAGTAAAAACATCCTCCAAATACATGGCGAGTGGATCTTCCGTATGCGCGCCGCGTTTGAACGCGGTTGTCGGGGCGATGGGCGCGGCAACCATATCCACCGATTCGAATACTCTGTCAAAATCCTGCTTTATGAGTGTGCGCACCTTCTGCGCCTGACCGTAATACGCGTCATAATAACCGGCAGAAAGCGCGTAGGTTCCCAGCATAATTCGGCGTTTTACTTCCGAGCCAAAGCCGGCACCACGTGATTTCCTGAACATTTCAATATTGCTTTCCGTGGGAACCCGCAGGCCGAAACGCACGCCGTCGTAACGCGCCAGGTTTGCGCTGGCTTCCGCCGGGGCAATCAGGTAATATACCGGCAACGCGTATTCGGTATGCGGCAGGCTTATTTCCTTGATTTCAGCGCCCATTTCGGCAAAACGGGCGATTGCCTCTCTGACAGATTTTTCAACTTCCAGTTGAATGCCTTTGATAAAGTATTCTTTTGGAACTCCGATGCGCAATCCTTTCAAGTCAGTGCGGCCATCCAGTTGGACCTGCGGAACGGGAATATCCATACTGGTCGCATCTTTGACATCGAATCCCGCCATAATCGAAAAGAGCAGGGCTGTATCTTCCACATTGTGCGCGAGTACTCCGGCGGAATCAAGTGAAGAGCCATAAGCAATCAACCCGTAACGGCTGACCCGCCCATAGGTCGGTTTAATGCCGGTAAGTCCGCAGAAGGAAGCCGGCTGCCGTACGCTTCCACCTGTATCTGTCCCTAAAGCGACTGGAGTTAGCCGAGCGGCAACTGCCGCCGCGCTTCCGCCGCTAGAACCGCCGGGAACGCGTTCCAGATCCCAGGGGTTTCGGGTGGTGTGGTATGCCGAGTTCTCTGTCGAAGAACCCATGGCATATTCATCGGTGTTGGTCTTCCCAAGGATCACCACTCCGGCGTCCTGTAATTTTTGAACACACGTGGCGGTATAAACCGGCGTGAAATTTTCAAGGATTTTCGAGCCGCACGTGCAGCGGATGCCTTTTACGGTGAGCACATCCTTTACCGCGATGGGCAGTCCGAGCAGTCCGGGAGCTGCCGTGTTTGACCGTTTTAGGGCGGCCCGTTTTTCGTCACAGGCTTTGGCCTGTTCAATGGCCAATTCCGGCGTGAGCGTCAGGTAAGCTTTAATGGATGGTTCAAGTTTGTCTATCCGTTCCAGAAAACTGGCGGTCAATTCACGGCTGGAACAATCCCCTTTTTCAAGAGCCTGAATAGCTTCAGTAACAGTAAGGTCAGTTAATGCGGTCATTGGGGCTCCTCCAGGGCCGGAGGAACTTTGAACTGGTTCTTTTCAGATTGCGGGGCGTTTTTTAACACCTGATCCACTGCCAAAGAATCGATCGGGGAATCCTCTCGAAAACGACTGCGCGCGGGCAGAACGCTGGATGTGGGTGGAATCTGACTGGTATCAACAGCCTTCAATCGATCCGCGTATTCAAGTATGGATGAAAGCTGCTGCTGGTATCTTTCTATTTCTCTGTCGGTTAGTTCTAGCCGGGCCAATCTGGCTATGTGAATGACTTCTTCTCTGGTTAATGACATGCAAAAGATTATATCAAAAGGCAGATGATTTGCTACTTGAAATCTCTCAATATCTGGCTATACTGGTTAAACACGACTAATCCTATCCTATTTATGTTATTAATAAATGAAAGGACAAATATGGATACTCTTATTCGTAGAACGTTTAACTGGGTGATGGCAATTGTACTTGCTTTTGCCCTCCTGCCTGTATCCCCTGGTAACGCAGCCGCTTTATCTGACCACCCTGATGGGAATGAGCATACTCTCGTTCCGGGCGCGGGCACCGGAAAAGAGCAGGTGATCCATGACCAGGTGAATGTGTCAAAAGCCGATCAAAAAACTGCCGTTGGGGGTGAACAATACAGCGCGGGCCGTTACGAGCGACCTTTTGATAAGGATATGGTGTACCTCCCGTATCTTGACATTGTAAAATCCACCTTGCAGCGGGAAGATGCGGACTTCATCTATGTCACCATCCAGGTGCAGGGATCGCTCACCCAGCCTAAGGATAAACCGGCGTTGTACGGCATCGAGCTGGATACCAACCTGGACGGCCGCAGCGAGTACCTTTTATTCGCAAAAACTCCGACCAGTACGGAATGGTCTGTCAATGGCGTTAATATCTGGAAAAGCAGCAGCGCCGACCTACCTGGCGCCGATAACAAGGGTTCAATTCCAATTACCGGATCTTCTGGTTATGACACAGATGTGTTTATCGCGGGTAATGGCTCAGACTCAGACCTAGCCTGGGTGCGGTTATCACCAGATAAACCTGAAACCGTTGAACTGGCATTCAAAAATTCCTTGATCGGCGGTAAAAATGGAAGGTTTGTCTGGCGGCCAATGACGGATGGAGCAGGTTTTTCCGCAGAGTTGTATGACCTGAATGTCAGCTTTACACTTGAGCAAGCCGGCTCTCCATTAAGAGACAGCCTCTTTTATCCGTTGAAGGAAGTCTACGCGGTGGACAGTACCTGCCGGGTGGCGTCGGGTTACACGGCATCCGGTAATGAACCTGGTCTGTGCCCCCTGCCTCCACCGCCAGATAAACCTGACAGACCTGGTGGATCTCCCGGCCGTCAACAGCCTCCTCCCACTATCGGTTAAAAGAGATTCATAAACCCGCTATAGCAAGGTAATGAATACGTATTGCAAAAACCTCTCATGGTAAGTGAGAGGTTTTTGCCTTTTAAAACCCTTGAATTTCGGCTCATCTCGACCTATAGTGAATGTACAACGATGCCCGATCACCGCTCCTCTTACCGTTTCTGGAGGAAATATGGAGAAGGCATTCTTGTTTTTCCGAATTTTTACCGCCCTATTGTTGTTTTCAGGATGGATTCTGAGCGGGTGTAATTACCCGGTCGCGCAAAAGGCCACTCCGCGGGTTGTGATCATCCAACCAACCGCCAAACCCACGGTTTATATTACCAAAGCCACACCAACCCTGACTCCACGAGCTCACGTCAGCATTCCCGGAACACCCTTTGGAAAGCTGCAAACAATTCACGATCAGGTCAACAAGAATTACGCCAGCCAGAAACGCGCGTACGGTGGCGATGAATTCAAAATCGGTCGGTTTGAGCGTCCCTTTGATAAACAGATGGCCTACCTGGGATATCTGGATATAGTAAAAGTGACTATGACCCGGAGTGACCCTACCTTCATTTTTGTTGCCATACAATTGGCAGAACCCATCATTCCAGCCGTTGATAAACCAGCCTACTACGGACTGGAAATTGATCTCAATCTGGATGGCCGCAGCCTGTATTTTATCCGGGCCGAACGGCCATTCACCGAGACATGGACAACAGACGGCGTCGAGGTGTGGAAGAGCACTCTGGCAGATGAACCCGTTGGTGGATCTTCCATACCGGTAACCGGAACAGCCGGTTTTGATATGGCCATTCTCTCAGCCGGAAAGGGAGAGGATATCGATCTGGCCTGGGCGCGCTTGAAACCCGGGTTGACAGATACGGTGGAAATCGCATTTAAAAACAGCCTGGTGGGCGGCGAGAAGGGTAAGTTTGTCTGGCGTCCCTTCTCAGACGGGGCTCCTTTCCATCCCAATCAGTATGATCTACAAAACAGTTACACGTTGGAAGAGGCGGGCTCTCCTCTTGGCGGAGACCCCTTCTATCCGTTGAAAGCGGTATACGCGGTGGATAACACCTGCCGGGTCACCTCAGGGTATACAGCCACCGGCAAAGAACCAGGGATCTGTCCGCAGCCCATTGAACCAGAACCCGATGGCCCTCCAGGCGGCCCTGGACCGACGGAAGTGCCGCTTATTTAAGAATTACCCGGATAATGGATTATCTGGCTATAGAGTTGGAGACAGAAATAATGAAGACAAAATTCCTCTTGTTGATTCCGTGTTTTCTTATACTGATCTTTATTTTTACCGCGTGTGGCAAAGCAAAAACCTCTGAAGTCTCTTCAACTGAGCCAACACCCGTACGTAATACCACACTGGAACCCGATCCCCCGCGGCATGTGATCCAGCCGGCGGAATCCTCCGGAAGCGAACAGGTGATCAATGACCAGGTCACGGCTGAATTTGCACCTCAAAAGCGAGCGGCGGAAGGCGACGATTTTGAACAGGGCTGGTTTGAGCGCCCATTCGACAGACAGATGCGCTACATGGGTAACATTGACATTGTCAGATCAGCCATGGCGCGCACCGACCCCGAATTTATTTACGTGACTATCGAAGTAGCCCAACCGGTGGCCTCCGCCATCAACGATCCCGCCTATTACGGATTGGAGCTGGACTTGAACCGTGACAGCCGCAGTCTGTTCATGATCCGTGGACTTGGACCGTTGTCAGAGACCTGGATGACCGAAGGAGTGGATGTCTGGAAGAGCACCTCAGCTGAACAGCCCGCTATGATGGCAGAGGAGGGCGGCATCCCGGTCACCGGTTCGCTGGGATTCGACGTCAACCTGATGCGAGCGGGCAGGGGATCAGACAATGACCTGGCCTGGATACGTCTTAAACCTGGAACAGATAATGTCGTAGAAATTGCCTTTAAGAACAGTATTGTTGGAGGGAAAAACGGCAAGTTCATCTGGCGGCCGTTTACCGACGCGGCGCTTTACTCTGAACGAGAATATGACCTGCAGGTGAGCTACACGCTGGAACAGGCCGGCTCCCCGTATCTGGGAGAAAATCATTACCCGCTGAAAGACGTGTTTGCCGTGGATAATACCTGCCGGGCAGTTTCGGGATACGAACCTTCGGGAGATGAGCCAGGGTTGTGCCCAATTTCTTCAACCGAATAGAACCGAATAGTTTTTTTCGAAACATAATAAGATAATTGATACGATAATCTGATTTATCACGAAAAAAAAGAAGACCTGACATTCTCAGGTCTTCTTTTTCGACCCCTTGTGAACACAGGCACTCTGTATGCCGGTTCCTTATTTCTCCTATTAGGATGTCATCCAGTAATGGAAGTGAGGAAGGTGTGTAGTGGATTATGTTCAGTAATGATTTTTCGGGCTTGCAGACCCCGGTTAATCGCCGTACACTGATTTACAGGGGGGGGGTAATAAGACAATGGATGGATTCATTTGGATCAGGAGGTGGTTATGATCACAATGAAACCCACATTGACAGGCAGTTTAATTCTCGGATTTTCATTTTTACTGACAACACTGGTTTTATCCGGTTTTCTATTGCCCATTGACCAATCAGTGAGAAAAATCGCAAAAGAGCAAAAACAAATAACACCAACCCCGGCGTCAACCTGCGGTGGTGTTCACACAGATATTCCTGGTTCTCCGGTTGGAAAACTTTATCAGACTGTGTACGACCAGGTGGATGAAAAGACCGCAGACAAAAAGCAGGCCTTTGGCGGCGATGATTTTAAAAATGGTAAATATGAGCGTCCGTTCGACCGTGAGATGAACTACCTGCCCCAGGCTGACCTGGTCTCCATCAAGCTTAATCGTGAGGATCCTCTCTGGATTTATGTGCAATTCACCGTGGATAAGCCATTTAGAGATGCTCCCGATCTAGGTGTGCATTTCCTGGTGGAAATTGACACTGATCTGGATAACCGCGGCAATTATTTGATTGTCACTGGAAAACCTGCTACCACAGATTGGTCTGTTGATTCAGTACGGGTATTGTCTGCCCCGGATAGAAATATTGGAGGCATCATAGTTGTAAAACCCGATGACACACTCTCTGAAGGGATGGGGTACTACCAGGAAGAATTCAACTGTGGAAACGGTGTTGATGCCGACCTGGCTTGGTCGCGACTTTCCAAAAATGACCCGGCGGTTGTCGAGATTGCCTTCAAAAATACATTAACCGGCGGCAAAAAAGGGAAATTTATCTGGCTCCCCTGGTCAAATGTTAACATGCTGGATTGGTCACTTTTTGAATACAACGATCACTTTACCCTGGAACAGGCCGGCTATCCGCACAAAGAAGACCCCGTTAATTATCCAATCAAAGCCATTTGGGGCGTGGACAACACCTGCCGCATTCCATCCGGCTTTACACCAACAGGGTACATGCCTGGTCTGTGTCCAAACTACGATCCCGCTGCGCACCGCCCGGATAAACAATGCCCACCCTGCTCGCCTAATGGATGTCCGCCATGTTGATCAGGATCGGAAATGTTGAAATCCAACCGTTTGTATTGCAGGGAAGCA
>CAYNJT010000018.1:10354-45778 GCA_964397625.1 uncultured Leptolinea sp.
CCCCAGGTCGATCTGGTAACCATCAAATTAAATCGCGAAGATCCTCTCTGGATTTACGTGCAAATTAAAGTAAATAAGGCATTTGCGGAAAATCGGGACGTGAAAGCTGATTTCCTTTTGGAATTGGACACGGATCTGGATAACCGTGGAAATTTCCTGATCGTCACGGCAGCCCCATCTTCCACGCAATGGTCAACCGCGACAGTGCGGGTATTATCCAACCCTGATATGAATGTGGGTGGTGTGAACCCCGTGAAACCAGATACCAGCTTTTCTGAAGGACGGGGATATTACGAAGATATGTTTAACGAGGGTAACGGAAATGACCCCGACCTGGCTTGGTCACGCCTTTCAAAAGACGACCCTGCCATGGTGGAGATCGCTTTCAAAAACACCCTGATCGGCGGTGAAAAAGGGAAGTTTATCTGGCTGCCCTGGTCAGACGCGGGAATGAAAGACTGGTCACTCTACGAATTCAACGACCACTTTACCCTCGAACAGGCTGGCTACCCGTCAAAAGATGACCCCAAGAATTATCCGTTGAAAGCCCTGTGGGGCGTTGACAACACCTGCCGGGAACCATCCGGTTTTACTCCGACTGGATTCATGCCCGGATTGTGTCTCACCTATCAACCCGAGAATCAGAGTGACGAAAAGAAAAACTGTATCTGCAATCCCCGCACGGGATGCGCATGCGACTAGCAGAGATTTTTTCAACCAGTCTCGAATCGAATTTCAAACAACGTTGCAAATTTGTTCAGAAACACAGGCTGGGTAGATTTTTAAGGAACGCTTGAGGCAGGCTGTATATTCTGTAAACGCATTGTGTATGGTGGCATAACAATTTGAATGGATTCATACAATAAGGAGGAGCTAATGAAACCGAGATTTTCTTTTAATTATGCCTTCACCATCATGGCTGGTATTTTGGCAATAACAACAGTCGGATTTATCCTTCCGGGGCCACTATCCGAGGACACTACCCCGCCAGTTCCGTCTGAGACGACAGCGACACCTGAACCTACCCCTGATATTGTGCATAAAGATTACCCCGGATCACCCAATGGAAAGGTCAATCAGACTGTCTATGATCAGATTGATGAGAAGACAGCCAGTAAAAAGGAAGCCTTTGGAGGAGATGAATTCTATAACGGCAAATATGAACGGCCGTTTGATAAAGATATGAATTACATCGCACAAATCGATCTGGTTTCCGCAAAGTTAAACAGGGAAGATCCCCTCTGGATATATATCAGTTATGAAATTAATCGACCATTTTCAGAAAATCCTGAAATAAAACCTCATTTTCTTCTGGAATTGGATACAAACCTGGATAGCCGCGGCGATCTTTTGATTACAACCGGCATGCCGGCTTCAACAGAATGGTCCACCGATTCGGTTGTGGTTCTAACAAATCCCGACCTGAACGTAGGCGGAGTCAAACCGGTCAAACCCGATACCAAACTATCCGAAGGCAGGGGATACTATCAAGAAATATTCAATAGCGGCACAGGAAATGATGCCGACCTTGCCTGGTCCAGGGTGTCAAAAACCATGCCCAATGTAGTTGAACTGGCATTTAAAAACTCGTTGACCGGCGGAGAAAAGGGGAAATTTATCTGGCTTCCCTGGTCTGATGCCGATATGCTGGACTGGTCGCTCTTTGATTACAACGACCACTTTACGCTGGAGCAGGCTGGATACCCGAAAAAGGATGATTTGAAGAACTATCCCATCAAAGCCATCTGGGGTGTGGATAACACCTGCCGTATCCCGTCGGGATTCACGCCAACCGGTTCCATGCCAGGCCTGTGCCCGAATTACGATACGGCAAGCGTTTCACATGGTTCTGGAAAACAATGTCCGCCATGCAATCCTGCAGCGGCCTGCCCTCCATGCTAGCATAAACCATCATAAAACGCTTGGATTGGACGTACAATGAAGCCTGTCGAACATAAACAGGCTTTATATTTTCAAACCGGGATCATAAGTCTTGTTTTGGAATTTATTGGTTAAAATCACCCAATGAAGATCGCCCAACTCTCACTTCTGGTCAGTCTGTTGGTATTGGTCCTGACGCCCGGTTGTTCACCGGCGTTGTTGCAGATGGAGCAAAGCAAGACTCCTCCAGCCGCCACAACGTTGACTGCCACTGAGGCAAGTCGGACGACTCCGACAGTGAAAAGGGAAATCACACGGGTAAGCGGCGTTGCGTTGGAAGAAACTCACCCCGGTGAACCCAATGGTATTCCACAGACCATCCACGATCAAACGTGCAAGGAAACGGCTGCCAGCAAACGTGCCGGAGGCGGTGACGATTATTCTGATGGACGGTTTGAACGACCGTTTGACAGGGAAATGAATTATTTACTCGCTCTGGATATTGTGCGGGCAGATTTATACCGCCCGGCAGATGGATGGCTTTATTTCACCATTAAGCTTGAAACAGCCCCAGCCGATGCCCCTGCCGTGTACGGCATTGAGCTGGATACCAATATTGACGGCCGTGGAGATTACCTGATCCAGGTATCCGCGCCGTTTTCCGAGGGATGGTCCGAAACAGGCACCAGGATGTGGTGGGACAGTGACGGGGACGTCGGTGGCCAGGTAATCAATCGCAGTGACCCGAGAGGATTTAAAGGCAGCGGTTTCGAGTCATTGAAAATTGACTCCGCAACCGGCAGGAATGACGGACAGCTTTGGAGTCGGTCCATTGAGCACGGTTTGCAAATCGCATTAAACAACAAGTGGGTGGGTGGAAAAGATGGCAAATTTACCTGGAAACCCTACAGTGACGGCAACCCGTATTCGGCCACGTATTACGACCTGGATGATTATTATCTTCTCAATCAGGCCGGCTCTCCACTCATTGGTGAAAGAGACTATCCGTTGAAAGCAGTATTCGCCTATGATAATACCTGCCGGGGATTATCCGGCTTGACGCCATCAGGGTCGGAACAGGGCGTTTGTCCACGTTAAACACAGTTTGGTTTACTCTCGCCCTGGCGGTTTACCGGTAAAACCGGTCTGTTATTGTATTTTTTGCTACATTTTCATTAAAAATCGGTGTATTTAGATAGGATTAATTGGTTATTTATGGCAAGTTAATGCTATAAAGAATAGTGTTGTAGTGCTCACTGGATTCGATTTAGAAAAATTTGGGAGGATGTTATGAAAATGACGAAATTCAGAAATTTGAGCATCGCAGCCCTCATCACTCTACTCGCGCTGACATTGGGGAGTTTCAACCAGGTGGTTCTGGCAGCAGATAGTTCTACTGACAAACCCGGGGATGTGCCTGTTAAAAATACTCAGACAGTCCACGACCAGACCAATGAAAAGACCGCCAAAGACAATACAGCCTTTGGTGGAGATGTATACAAACTGGGTTGGTTCGAACGGCCTTTTGACCAGAACATGGGTTACCTGCCATTCATGGATTTGGCCACGGTGCTTATGAACCGTGAGGACCCCAACTGGGTCTATGTGCAGATCACCACGGTCAATCCAATTGAAGAAGGCGCTGCCAGCAAACCGGTATTTGGGGTTGAGTTGGATACCGACCTGGACAATCGCGGCGAGTTCATGCTCACGGCAACTGCTCCACGGGCGACAGACTGGTCTACCGAAGGTGTAATGGTTCTTGCCAACTCTGATAATATGATGGGCGGGATTAAACCCGTGTTGACTGATACCAACCTGTCGGAATCCAAAGGCTATGACAAGGAAGTTTTCAATGCCGGCAACGGGGATGATCCCAATCTTGCCTGGGCAAGGATCTCACCAGCCGATCCGAAGACCATTGAACTCGCCATCAAGGCAACATTCCTTGGAGGACCAAAAGGAAAATTCATCTGGGCTGGATGGTCACTGGTTGGACTCCAGGATTTGACAAAATTTGAGTTCAATGACCACTTTACACAGGCCGATGCTGGATCACCTTTGAAAGCTGATGGCGGCCTGTATCCATTAAAAGCAGTTTGGGGAGTGGACAATACAGCCCGCATTCCATCTGGATTTGTGCCAACAGGAAATATGCCAGGACTGGCGCTAAATTTTCAACCTAAACCCTGACGAGCACCATTAATACGCTTTAACGAATCCATACGCAAACCGGCTGCCGCCTGATATTGATGGTGACAGCCGGTTCAGTTATACTGATCAGGGGAATTTTGGCTGGAGGTTCTATGACGAAACTGGTTGGTGTACTAACTGCCGGGGGAGATACGCCCGGTTTGAACGCCGCGTTGCGCGGACTGGGAAAAGCGGCCATTGATGGATATGGTATGCAGATTGTGGGTTTTTATGAAGGCTTCCGTGGCCTGATGCAAAACCGCACCCTGCGTCTGGATGGTTCAAATCTCTCCGGGATATTGACTCGCGGGGGAACCATTTTGGGTACCAGCCGGGACAAACCCAACAATATGCCCATGGGCGGCCAGTTTCTGGATATGACAGATACCATGGTGGAAAATTACAATCGCCATCATCTGGATGTTCTGGTGTGTATTGGAGGCGGGGGGACGCATAAAAGCGCGGCCAAACTGATGAAGAAGGGGATCAATGTTGTCACTATTCCCAAGACCATTGACAACGACCTTTACGGAACCGACCACAGTATTGGCTTTGATACCGCACTGGGTATTGCCACAGACGCGGTTGATCGGCTGCACAGCACAGCCCACAGTCACCACCGGATTATTGTTGTTGAGATCATGGGGCACAATACCGGCTGGCTGGCGTTGGGTTCTGGAATCGCCGGTGGAGCGGATGTCATCCTCATCCCGGAAATTCCTTATGAGACTCAATCCATCGCCGAAGCGATTCTCGCCCGCAGCCGGGGAGGCAAACGTTTTAGCATTGTGGCAGTATCGGAAGGCGCATTAAGCAAGGTCGACGCCGAAAAATTCCGCCTTGCCGAAGAACAACGAGCCGCTGCCAAAAAATCGGCGGAAAAAGAAAAAGCAGAAGCCCAATTGCTGGCATTGCAGCAGGAACATTCAACCCATACAATTCGTCTGGCAGCCGAATTGGAAAAAATGACGGGGCTCGAAGCCCGTGTAACCATTCTCGGGTACGTTCAACGGGGCGGAACGCCCTCGGCATATGACAGATTGCTGGCAACCCGGCTGGGAACAGCCGCTGCCGATTTGATAGAGAAAGGTCAATATGGCGTTATGGTTGCCTCGCGTGGTGAGGGTATAGAACCCGTTGAATTGGAAAAAATCGTCGGAAAACGAAAAACAGTCCCGGTGGATCATCCCTGGGTAATCAGTGCTCGCAAAGTCGGCACGAATCTCGGAGATTAATTCAAAACAACTGGCGGAGCAGGCGGCATCCAACCGGCCGCGTACCAGCGCAAATAGTCTTTGACATGGCTGGACCAGTAGCTTTCGGTATGCTCTCCATTATTGACGTGCCATTCGTGAGGTACGTTATATACTGTCAATACCTGCTCAAACTGACTTGCTGAAGTGATTCCCCCATCCATAATGCCAATATCAATATAAACACGCGGCAAATCTTCTTTAGGAATATTCAAAAGCCAGCGTGGTGTTAATGGAAGATCGCCAATAAAAATAGGCAGGCTGTGCGCGCCGATCGCGCTGAAATATTTTGGCCGCGATAGACCGATGTGCACTGCCCAGCCGGCTCCGCGAGATAAACCGCCAATCGCCCGGCAGGAGCGCTCCTTACAAACAGGATATGTTTTTTCCATCCATGGAATCAGGTCTTCTGTGATGACGTTGCCAAATTTCTCTTCATCGGGATTAGCCGTGGTCTGTTCCTCATTGGGCATAATAATGAGAAATGGATTGACCTCTCCGGAAGAGATTAACTCGTCGGCAGCTTCATCTATTCCAAGCCGATCCCACTGGTCGAAGTTATACAGCATCCCGTGGATCATCACCAGGTATGGATAGAGTTTTTCCGGTTTTTCTAAAAAGCAGGGCGGCAGGTAAACTTTTGCCCTAAGAGAATAGGAAAGATAGGAATTAGGGATTTCTACATCTTCAATCTTACCTTTTTCTTCGTGACACACAACCTCTGTGGGAACAGGGGTATTTCGGGAAACAGTCTGTGGAAGGAATACTGTCACTACCGGTGTCAAAGTAGGCGGCATCTCTGTGGGGATTTCTGTCAAGGTGGCTGTCGGAGCAACTGCTTGAACCTGGCTGACAGAACATCCAGAAATGGCCAATAAAATAAAAAACCACCCTGAAAGCAAAGATTTACACAACCGGGCAGAATGATATGCAAAATTGGGGTGTTTTGGTGTATTCACCGGGGAATTTTTCCTTGACGGTGTTGCGATTCACGGATTATACTCGAACCGCCGGGGTGTAGCGCAGTTGGCAGCGCACCGCGTTTGGGACGCGGGGGTCGGCGGTTCAAGTCCGCCCACCCCGACTGTTTTTTATGGGACAAAAACTTTTGATATGGCTCAACAAAAAGCAGACGGCGTGATTGAGGCAGTACGATACAACGAAAAAGGATTCTTAAGCCTGATCCGTGTGTATGAACGCCGTGGACCGACCTATTCCGACCGGGTTCTTATCTCCCGTGATCAATTGATGAAAGCGCTGCGTACCGGCAAGAAATATTATGTGGGAAAACGAATTGAATCACTGGCCAGCACATTCGAGCTTTCAAATCCAGTCCGTCTGGCAGGCGGCTCCGGTCAGGAATTTATCCATTCCCTGTCCGGCCAGACCGGGCGTGATGACCTCCCCGATGCTCCGCTTTTTTAAGATGACATACTTACGGGTGTGAAATGCGTCCAGATGACACATCACCCTATCTTTCCATTATTCTTCCCGTCCATAACGAAGAAAACCGGCTTCCCAAAACTCTTGAACAGGTAGACCGATTCATTACAACACGGTCTTTTAAATGTGAAGTCATTATTGTTGAGAATGGCAGTAATGACCGTTCATTGGAAATAGCGAGGGAATACAGCCGGAGTCATCCTGTCTTTCAGGTCTATCATGAGGATGCCCGGGGTAAAGGACTTGCTGTGCGTAATGGCATGCTAAAAGCAAGCGGTCATTACCGTATTTTTTGTGATGTTGATTTCTCCATGCCGGTAGACGAGATAATGCGTTTTCTACCCCCACAGGTAAATAACGCGGATATTGTGATCGGTTCTCGTGAAGCCAAAGGCGCGGTGCGATATAACGAACCTGCTTATCGTCATCTTATCGGCCGTATCTTTAATTCAATGGTTCGGTTAATGGTGCTTCCCGGTTTACAGGATTCGCAATGTGGATTCAAACTCTTTTCCGCAGCCTGTGCGGAAGATGTCTTCCAGAAACAGACAATGAGCGGGATGTCTTTCGATGTCGAAGTGCTTTATATCGCCCGGCGGGCAGGGTATTCCATTATTGAAATACCCATCCCCTGGTACTTCAACGCTGACAGCCGGGTGAAGTTGGTGGATGATTCCCTGCGAATGGCCGTGGATCTTTATCAAATACGCCGTAATGGCCGTAACGGACTGTATGGCCCGGCGCGCTCCTGAAATAAAAACTCCGGCCTGGCCGGATATTGAGTTTGAAACGAATTTTTGGCACGCCGGCAAAATAAACGTCGCCGGGATTGATGAAGCCGGGCTGGGAGCCTGGGCCGGACCTGTGACCGCCGCCGCTGTTATCCTGCCTGCTGGAGATTCGCAATTGTCCGTCAAATTGAAAGGTGTGCGCGATTCCAAGTTGATGAGCCCTGTTCAACGCCGGAAATGGGCTGAGGTCATCCGGCAGGTGGCGGTGGCAGCCGCCAGTGGTTGGGCGGATACGGAAGAAATAGAAAATCTGGGTATTTTGCCGGCCACCCGCCTGGCCATGCGGCGCGCCGTAGAGAACCTTTTCCACCCGGTCGATCAACTGCTGATTGACGCGGTTTCTCTGCCAGATTTGGATTGTGAGCAAACCAGCCTGATCAAAGGCGACGCCAGGTCGTTGAGCATCGCGGCAGCTTCAGTCATTGCCAAAACGGAACGCGACCATTATATGGAGTTATTGGAAGAAAAAATACCCGGTTATGGGTTTGATCGTCATAAAGGCTACGGAACTGCCCATCACCAGGCCAGGCTGGCAAAGCTGGGAGTGTCAACGGCGCATCGAAGGTCTTACGCCCCAATTAGGGCTCTTCTAAATAAAAGTTAACGCTTCTGGAAAGCCAGATGACCCTTATTGCCCCATTTCTTGAGGAAAAAATAAGAGGCCAACTCTAATCGGAGAGTTGGCCTCTTCTATTACACCTGGCGAGACTATTTACGGCTAAATACAAACTTCTTGATCAATTCCGCGACGATGAACGGGATCACGAACAACGGAATGACTTCCACCCACTCGATCCATAACAGCGGCTGGGTGTTAAAGATGGGATTCAAGAATGGAACATACACAACCATCATCACCAGCAGGAACGAAGAAAGAACTGCCAGGTTCATCCATTTGTTCTTGAAGAAACCTATCTTGAAGACGGAGTAGCGCTCGGAACGGGCGGCATACGCGCGGATTAATTCTGAAAGGCTCAGAGTCACAAAGGCCATGGTGTGGGCCATATCAAAACTGGCGGTCGGTGAAAAGATCATATCAAGAGTTTGACCTTCCACCATCAAGAAACCGATGACATAGGCAGCCAATGTGGTGGCGGTATCAGCAATGGTTTGAATGGCAACACCAATGGCCATCTTCTTGTTAATGATCGGTTCAGAAGACGGGCGCGGTTTCTGATCCATCAGGTCGGGGTCACCTTTTTCGGTTCCAAGGGCAAGAGCCGGGGCGCCGTCTGAGATGAGATTCAACCAGAGCAACTGGATGGCGGTAAGGGGAGAACCCAATCCCAGCAAAGTGGGAATGAAGATGATCAAGATCTCAGACATGTTGCAGGAGATTAGGAAGTACACGAACTTGCGGATGTTGCTGTAGATCACGCGGCCTTGTTCCACCGCGGCCACAATGCTGGCATAGTTGTCGTCCGTTAGTACCATGTCAGCGGTTTGCTTGGCCACATCCGTGCCGGTAATACCCATGGCAACACCGATATCAGCGCGTTTGATGGCCGGGGCGTCATTCACGCCGTCACCGGTCATGGCAACCACCTGCTGGTTGGCGCGCAGCGCGTCAACAATACGCATCTTGTGTTCAGGAGAGACACGCGCGTAGACATCGGTGGTTTGTGCTGCTTTGCGAAGTTCTTCGTCGCTCAGTTCATTAATCTGCGCACCGGTGAACACGGAATGCCCCGGTTCGATCAGGCCGATCGATTCGCCAATAGCGCGGGCTGTGTTCGGGTAGTCGCCGGTGATCATTACGGTGCGGATTCCGGCATGGCGGGCTTTTAGCAGGGCTGGCTTGACCTCAGGCCGCGGCGGATCGATCATACCGATCAGGCCAACAAATGTCAGATCTTCCTCGAGGGTAGACATGTTTTCTTCACCCGGGTGCGCGTCCACCGTGCGGTATGCCAGCCCAAGAACACGCAGCGCGTCTTTGGTCATGGCATCATTGGCTTCCAGCACTTTGGCTTTCATCGCGTCATCCATGGGATGGGTGTGTGTATCATCCATGGCCTGGACTTTATTGCAGAGTGAAAGGACAATGTCGGGGGCGCCTTTGACCACAGCAACATATCGGTCGCCAGCACTTGGCTGGTAATAGGGAGAAAAGTCCTCTTCAGAAGCCTGCATGGCTTCATGAAGCGTTACCATGCGTTTGCGTTCTGAATCGAACGGAATTTCCGCCTTACGCGGGAATTTCTTCTTGTCAACCGGGGTGGCGCCGGCTTTGGCCGCGGCTACCAGTAATGAGGCTTCTGTCGGGTCGCCGATGATATGGACGCCTTTTTCGTCCTCTTTATCAGCTACTTCCAGGTGGGCGTCATTATTCAACATACCCACCCATAGGGCAGTCTTCGCGCCGGGATATTTAGTCAGGTCAACTTCCTTGCCATCCAACAGGAATTTTCCCTCGGTCGCGTAACCGGTACCGGTGATCTCGAAGAATTTCCCATCCACCCACAGGCGGGTGACGGTCATTTCGTTCTGGGTGAGAGTTCCTGTCTTATCGGTGCAGATAACTGTGGCAGAACCCAGGGTTTCCACAGAGGAAAGCCGGCGAATGAGAGCGTGCCGGTTGACCATTTCACGCATTCCCAACGCCAGACTGATGGTCACAATAGCGGGCAGGCCTTCAGGCACCGCGGCAATCGCCAGGCTTACGGCGATCATAAACTGATCTACCCAGTGTTGCGGGTCCAGCAGATCCGTCGCCCGGAACATTCCAGTAACAAAAACCAGCGCACAAACTGCAATACAGGCGTAACCGAGGGTCTTTCCGAGGTCATCCAGTTTTTTCTGCAGAGGAGTCTCTTCAGCCTCCACTTCCTGCAGCATTGTGGCAATCTGTCCCAACTGGGTGGACATACCGGTGGAAGTGACAACGCCAATACCTCGGCCGTAAGCCACCATGGTGCCCATAAACGCGCAGTTGACCATATCGCCCAAAGGGACTTCTCCAGGCAGAACCACTTCGGCATTCTTTTGAATGGGCAGGCTTTCGCCGGTAAGCGCGGCTTCTTCCACTCGAAGGTTCACAGTTTCAGCCAGCCGGAGGTCAGCCGGAATGAAGTTCCCGGCTTCCAGATAAACCACATCACCCGGTACAAGCTGGCTGGCAGGAATGGTGATTCGCTTCCCGTCGCGAATAATATGCGCCTCAGGCGAGGCCATTTTCTTCAAGGCGGCCAGGGCTTCTTCGGCCCGCGATTCCTGAACCACACCCATGACGGCATTTAAAATGACGATCAACAGAATGGCAATGGCATCAACCCATTCTCCCAGGATGCCAGATATGGCAGCAGCCACCAGTAGAAGAATGATGACAAAGCTCTTTAATTGATCAATAACCATCTGAAGGAAGGTTCGCTTAGGTGCTTCCTGCAACTGATTGGGGCCATGTTTTTGCAGACGACTTTCAACTTCGGCTGAGGATAAACCTTGTTCAAGGTTTACTCCCAATCCTTTCAGCGCTGCATCAATGGTCGATGTACTGTACGACGGTAACTTTTCTCTCTTTACTATTGTTTCCTTTGCCATAATTACCTCGAAAAAAGGTTATTTGACCTTCAACACAGGTCTATATTACAGGGAATTCTTTGGTTTCAATTCTCCCGTTTGTAACAGAAAAATTGCCTGCTGTGTGAATAAATTATCCAAGTTCACACAATTTCAATCTTTCGAACCCGGGCCAATATAGGTACCATCCATTAATACGGCGTTTTTTGGGATGACCACAATCCCATCGCGGACAACCCAGTTCTCAGAATCCAAATCGGTGCCCCGCGGAAAAGGCTTTATGGTCACGTTTTTTCCGATGCAGGCATTTTTATCAATAATGGCTCCCTCTATTTGGGTATTTTCACCAATTCCCATGGAAACCGGGGGATTGTCATCCTGATCCGGTTTTTCATAGTAATCAGCGCCCATGATGATGCTTTGTTCGATCTTCACACCACTGCCAATTTGACTGCGCAGTCCGATGATCGAATCATGAATATCCGCCTGCTTGATGCAGCATCCTTCAGCTAAAAGGACGTTTTTCAATGTGCTTTCATTAACCGAGGAACACGGTAGAAAACGAGTGCCTCCATATATGGGCGTTTTCGGGTCAAAGAAATTAAACGGGGGGTTGGGCCGGGTAAGCGCCAGGTTGGTTTCGTAAAAGGATCGAATCGTCCCAATATCCTCCCAGTAACCGGTAAAGTCAAATCCATAGACAGTATGCGTTGTAATTGCCTGGGGAATAACATGGCTTCCGAAATCATCCAGAGGGTAATTGTTCAAAAGATCAAAGAGCGTCTCTGTACGGAAAAGGTAGATCCCCATTGACCCGAGATACGGCTTTTCGGGATCATCGCGGCTGACCAATTCATCCAGCAATTTTTGCTCGCGGGGTTTTTCAGCAAATTCCGTGAGTAAATAACTGGAATTTCTTTTCAAAATGCCGAAACGGTTGGCTTCATTCTTGGCCACAGGCTGCACAGCAACGGTGATATCGGCGTTATGATCCCAGTGGAAGTTTGCCATCGCCGCATAATCCATGCGGTACAGGTGGTCACCGGCCAGAATCAGCACATATTTTGCCCGAGATGAACGGATTTCTCCCAACTGTTTCCGAACGGCATCGGCTGTGCCCTGATACCAGTCAGTGTTCTGCATGGTTTGCTCTGCCGCCCAAATCTGTACCCACCCCGTATGAAAATTATCGAAATTATAGTTGCGTGAAATATGGCGGTGCAGTGAAACAGAGTTGAATTGTGTGAGAATGGCTATTCGAAAAATCCCCGAATTGATGCAATTACTGATGGGAATATCAATCAATCGATACTTGCCCGCCATTGGCACGGCCGGTTTTGAGCGCATTTTGGTCAAGGGATAAAGCCGGCTGCCGCGTCCACCACCGAGAATTACTGCCAGGATTTCGTCTTGTGATGGCATTTTTCTCTCCATAAATAAATTAATTATTTTCTAATATAAGCATACTGTTCAGATTTTTGTCTGTCAAATGACGAAAAGAATAAAAATATCGTGAATCTTTCCAGGTATCTGTGTGTTTTTACTGATTTTTTAAAGCTTTTTGCAGATTAATTACTAATAATGGGTAATGACGCATTGATCTCCGATTAGTTTGCGCACTTGCCGGACAATTAGTCATTCGGTGATTTATTGTCACATCACGTAATGACCGCGGATACCTTTCGGGAGAATTGATTTTCTTCATGTCGCTGCGAACAAAACTGATCATCATGTTGTTGATTTTCATCATCCCCACAATCGGGTTGATGCTGGTTTTTCATTCACGGCTGATTACATCTTATCAAGATCAGGTGTCCTCTTTCCAATTCGATGCAACGAGATTGGTTGCCGGTTCTCTTAAGGACTTCTACTTTGAGGGGCATGATATTCTGCATTCAGTCAGTTTTCAAAATGATAAATTGTTACATCCTGAGGAATGCAGCCGTACTCTTGACCGGATTATCAGTGATGTGAAAATATTTAAATCCATGGCAGTTGTGGGCTTGGATGGCCGTGTGCGTTGCGCCAGCACAAGGTTCACACTACCCTCAAATGTAGCTTTGCTTCCGGCTTTTCAGAAAGCCATAAACCGTGATGAGTTCGCCCTTGGAGATAATCTGAATTACCTGCCGGGTGATTATGTTGAGTTAAGTATGGCTTACCCCTTGGAAGGAAGGGACGGGAATGATGCGATCATCCTGGGGGTTTTCGATTCAGGAAATATCGAGGCAAAAATAAAGACCATCGGTTTGCCGGACAAAACGGAGGTTTATTTTTTCACACCACAGGGTCAGATTCTTTTCCCGCCTCACGCCGCCGAAAGAAGTGAAGTGCGAGAATTGATCAGGTCCGGAAAGAACTTTTTTAATTCCGGTACTCTTACAGAGCAAACCCTGGTAATCAAGGGTTCAGATAAGTTGGAAAGAACGTTCCGGTTTGTTCCTGTCGACATGGATAAGGTCTTTATCATCGGTATTGGATTCCCCTCGGGTGAATTCGTGCGTGCCGCCAACCAGTTTGTCACCGGAAATATCGCGGTCATCTCCCTTTTGACTCTGGCAATCCTGATTCTGGCCTATGGCGGGATACAGATTTCGGTCATTCAGCCGCTTAATATGATTTCGCGGACGGCAGACGAATTGGCTGCCGGTAACTACACCGCCCGCGCCAGGCTTGGGAATAAAAATGATGAAATCGGACGTCTGGGGCATATTTTTGACAGGATGGCCGATGCCCTGGAAGAAAGCCGTTCCACTCTTGAAGAGGAGACAAACGAGAAACTGGCATACCAGGAAAAATTTTTCCGGTTGTTTGAAGATTCCATCCTCGGTATTTTCCAGCTTGATAGAGAAAACCGTCTGGTTGAAGCCAACAGGGCTCTTGCAGACATGTTCGGCTTTTCCTCTGATGAAGAAATGATCACCAGTGTAAACAGCCCTGCTGCCTCGATATTCGTTAATCAATCAGACACTGAAAAAATCAATGAGCTGATTTCACAACGGTTGCCGGTACGAATGGAAACCAGCTTCCGCAAGA
Organism: uncultured Leptolinea sp.; assembly: GCA_964397625.1. Lineage (GTDB taxonomy): Bacteria > Chloroflexota > Anaerolineae > Anaerolineales > Anaerolineaceae > Leptolinea. The sequence goes on from CAYNJT010000018.1 coordinate 24,471, forward strand.
AAGATGGATCAGTGTTTGATGGAAACCTGCATATGTGGGGTGTTTGGAACGCGGCAGGCGAACTGGAGGCCATGGAAGGTTTTGTCGAAGATATTACTTCCACGAAGAGTACCCGGCAGTTGGTGTCAAAATTGAGCCAGGCAGTGGAACAAAATCCCATCGGGATCATTATCACCGATGGCAAAGGCGGGATCGAATACGCCAACCAGGGTATTGTTAAAGTGTTTGGGTACACACCGGAAGAACTTGCATTAAAAACAATGACTGAATTAATTCCCCCATCGGTGTCACCTGAAGACGTTGATCAGATGCGCCTGGCGTTAAAAAACGGGCACAAGTATGAAAGAGAAATCCAGAATTATAAAAAGGATGGGACTCCATTCTGGGAAAGATTTGTCGTTTCGCCGATCACTCCTTCCCATGGGAAAGTAACTAACACTTTGTGTCTGGTTGAAGATGTAACTGAACAATATCTCAACAGAGAACGTATTTTCCAACAGGTGGAAGAATTATCCGCCCTGCGAACCATCGATCTGGCAATCAGTTCCAACCTTGATCTGTTGGCGACCTTGAATATCATCTCCAACCTGGCTGTTAAACACCTTGGCGTGGACGCGGTGTGCATACTTTTCTATGATGCCCAATGCCACATGCTGCATAGTGCTGTGACATATGGTTTTCAACAGGATCCAGGTGTTGATATCCCATTTCCAGCCGCGGCCGACCTGACGGATTGGGAACTGATGGAAGAATTCTCCATCCACATTCCGGAAAATTTGAAAGAAAACAAATCCACCCACCTTCTTCCTTTCCCGGTCGAAGAGCAATTTCAATCCTGTTTTGGCCTTCCCCTGGTGGCAAAAGCTGAAGTCAAAGGCTTGTTTGTCGTCTACCGAAAGAACGCCTTCACACCAGAACAACACTGGTTGGATTTCTTTTATAACCTGGCCACCCAAACGGCGGTTGCCCTGGATAATTACGAATTGTTCCGCAACTTGAAACAATCAAACACTGAACTGCTTCGGGCGTATGAAGCCACAATTGAAGGCTGGTCTAAAGCATTGAAATACCGTGACCAGGAAACGGGAGAACACAGCGTTCGCACCACACAATGGACAGTGGACCTGGCCAAAGAAATGGGATACCCGGTTGAGGAACTGGTGCATATCCGGCGGGGCGCTCTGCTGCATGATATTGGCAAAGTTGCCGTGCCAGACGGAATTTTAAACAAACCCGGCCCTCTTTCTGAAAGTGAGTGGAAGGAGATGAAAAAACATCCGGTGGCTGCTTTCGAAGTGCTTTCACCCATTCAATTCCTCAGCAGATCATTGGATATTCCATATTGCCATCATGAACGCTGGAATGGGACGGGGTATCCGCGAGGGTTGAAAGGCGAAGAAATCCCTCTGGCGGCACGAATTTTCTCGGTAATCGATGTGTATGACGCATTAACATCCGACCGGCCATACAGACCTGCCTGGCCGGAAGATAAAGTGATCCAATACCTGCGTGAACAAAGCGGTATTCAATTTGATCCAGCAGTGGTGGAAGCGTTTCTTTCATTATTAGAGAAACAAAAGTTTATTTAGTGGGAAGCCATGAAGAATCGCAGGCCTTTAGAAGAAGAATTTACGGGTCTGGGGGATCATACAGGAGCATTCATCCGGTTATTGCACGCTTTACCATTGAGTAGTCTACTGGTAAAAGAAGATGGAAGCATTGTCTACATAAATCCAGCAGGCAATCAACTCTTCGAACTGTTCGGAGTCAAATTCCATGATCGGAAATTATTTAATTTCAATCCCATGGGGAAAAAGATTGTCTGGGAGTTGAAACCTGATAAGGTCGAAAAACGTTTCACTTTTTATGGATACCCCATAAATTTGGACGATACAGAGTATATATGTCTTGTCATTAAAGAAGGTCAATCTCAAGGCAGAGGCCGCTATACCGAACACTTGATAGCATATCTCATTGAACAATCAAGAGAAGGTGTTGTCATCTTTGACCAGAATTTACGGTTTATTGAATGGAACAAAGGGATGGAACAAATAAGCGGATACTCCGCTCATGATGTGACCGGTATGACTCTGGGTGATTTTTTAAAAATCGTTTCCCCTAAGCCGGAAAATCCGCTCCTTGATACAGCTATTATGCAAGGCAGTTTTCGATCATTGATTAAACGTTTGGCAGGAAACATCTCTTTTAATGAAATTGAAGTGGAATTTCGTAGAAAAGATGGCGATTTACGCATCGCTCAATACCGCATGTTTCCCGCTTTCCTTCATGGCCGTTTATACTCCGGTGCCATTGTTCGAGATGTAACCGAGATCAGAAAAGCGGAAGAAACGCTGCGCGCGTCTGAATCGAAGTTTCGCACTCTAGTGGAAGCCATGGGAGAAGCTGTGCTCACCCTGGATCTTGATCTTAATATTCTGTTTTCCAATCCAGCGGCAACAAGCATGTATGGGGTTGAGCCGGATTTTTTTATTGGCAAAAACCTTCGTGAAATCATTGACAACCGATACACGAACCTGCTTAACCGACAAATCGACAGGGTGAAATCCGGGCTTTCAGATCGTTATGAGATTGAAGTGGCAGATTTTCGAGGGAATCCGCATGTGGGTAAAGTTACATCGTCACCTTGGCGTGGAGCGAACCAGGAAATCATGGGGTCAATAATTGTCTTCAGTGATATAACCCAATCGAAACTCACCGAAGAACATCTTCGTTTCATCAGCACCCATGATGATGTCACATCCCTGTATAACCGCAATTTTTATGAAGAAGAAAAGAAACGGCTTGGAAATGGCCGGCGATTCCCAATAACGGCTGTCATCATTGACCTGGATGATTTCAAAATCATCAATGACACGCTTGGGCACGATGCCGGAGACAGGATATTACGAGATTTCGGGCAGATCATTCGCCGTATTTTCCGGGCGGAAGATGTGGTGGCACGGATTGGTGGTGATGAGTTTGCCGTTTTACTGCCGGAGACCGACAAACAGACAGCCAGGGAGGCTGTTGAACGACTGCAGGGTGCCGTTGCAGCTCACAATGAAAATACACCTGAAAAGAAAATTCGATTTTCCGTGGGTACGGGAACAGCGAAAGCTCCCGAAGAATTGGAGGATGCCATTCGGAGAGCAGACACACGTATGTATCGTGAAAAGAGAAAAAAGAAAAATCCTGATTGCCAGGATTAAAGTAATCCAGCAACAACAGTCGGAAAGTTCTTCTTCAAGATTTATCGATCATAGAACCCCGAAATTTGACCTGGTCTATAATCATCCTATGCCTGACAAACCGGATACATCAAAACCAAATTCGCGTGCTTTCCTTGTCCTGTTAAGCGCCATTTTACTGCTGACAGGTTATTACCTGGTCCACAAACCCTTTACACCGGGAACCGGACTGGCCATGGGGCTGGCTCTATGGCGGATTGTGGTTAGCCTGGTAATCCTCACCCTGGCCGGCATGACCGGTCGCGCGCTGGGTATACGGCTGGAAGGTCGCCGGCTTTCAACGGTAGTACTTCAAACCGGCCTGGGGCTGGGGCTGCTTGTCACAATGGTGCTGTTACTGGGTTCCATTTTGGGAGTGAATTGGATCACGCTGGGTTTGCTGCCCGCTGTCGGGATCATCCTTCTACGCAAACACGCTCTTGAGTGGTGGCGCGAGCTGACCGCTTCGCTTGTGGACGTCTGGATGCAAGCGGGCCGTTTCGAAAAATGGATCGCTACAATAATTGCAGTCAGCCTGGTCTTTTCTCTTGGCATAGCACTGGCACCTCCCATAAAATATGACGCCCTGATGTACCACCTGGTGATGCCACAGACCTACATTCAGCAGGGAAGGATCACCCACATCCCCTGGCTGGTGATGAGTGGTATGCCGCAGTGTACAGAAATGTTGTTTACATTGGCCATGTTCTGGGGAGGGCAGGCAGCAGCGGCGGTATTGGGTTGGTTGATCGGCCTGCTTGCCCTGTTGGGGATGATTGGTTTTTTTCAGGATGGACAGGCAAACCACAGCCGCATTGGCTGGGTGGCCGCTGCCGCCCTGATGGCCGGAGAGACATTCGCGGTTTCCCTGGCCTGGGCATACATCGATTGGACGGGACTGCTCTTTGGCATCTGCTGCTTCACTGCCCTGCATGCATGGATGAAGGTTGATCGGATATATTCCGTGCTGACCGCCGGTTTGTTCGCCGGGCTGGCATTTACCACCAAGTACACCGGCGGCGTGTTGATTCTGTGCGCGCTGGTTGTGGTGGTAGTACAAATTGGTCACTATTCAAAAGACTGTCAGCCAGGCAAATGGAGAACACTGTCTGCCTTCCTGGCTGGTGCGGCAGCTTTCCCCCTCGCATGGCTGGCACGCAATCTCATTTTGACAGGCAACCCGGTCTATCCGTTTTTTTTCCCTGCCGCTGAGATGGACGCGGTGCGTTTGTCGGTTTATCAGGGTGCCGTGCCGTATGGAGAGTGGTGGGAAGGACTGCTCATCCCTCTGCGGGCTACCCTGTGGGGGCAGGAATCGGCGGAAGGCTATAGCGTGTCCATCGGTGTCCTGTTCCTGCTTCTCGGGTTGGGGAATCTGCTGCGGAGTAGACCGGTGGAAGAAGACCACCGCCTGACTTTGCGTCTCGGAGTAACAGTCTTCCTTTCCGGCTGGTTCATCTGGGCGGTAGGCAACCGCCTGAGCGGATTTCTCATTCAAACCCGCATGTACTATTCGCTCTTCCCGGCATTTGCCCTATTGGCCGGTCTGGGGTGGTCTGCTCTGCGGGTAATCCACTGGAGGGGAGTACGTTTCGAGAGACTGTTCGGCGCGGTGATCCTGATGGCACTAGGCTTAACCTCGTTTGGCACAGCTTTGCAAACCCTGAAACAGGACGCCCCGCGTGCATCCACCGGACTTATCAATGAAACCGCTTATCAGGACGCCAATCTTGGCTGGTACGGGCCAGCCATACGGGCAGTACGTTATCTGCCCGCCGGATCAAGAACGCTTTTTCTCTACGAACCGCGCGGATTGGCCTGCGTGCCGGCCTGCGACCCGGATGAGATTCTGGATCAGTGGAAGATCAGCCGGATGGGAAACGCTTCCAATGAATCCGTGTTAAACCTTTGGAAACAGAAAGGGTACAATTACCTTCTGGTAAATAAAGCTGGAATGGATTTCCTGGCTGATGGTAAAGACGCGCATCATCCGGCCGCCGAGATACAGGCGCTGCGTGATCTGCTGGAAACACTGCCGCCGCCGCGTTCATTCGGAAACAGTTATCAAATCTATACAATCCCATGACAATTCTGGAATTCGCAATCGGGCTATGTTATAGTATTCAAAAGGAGGGTCTATGAAAGAACGCATCTTGATCATTGAGGACGATGAAGCTATTGTCAAGGTGCTCCGCCGGGGACTCGCCTATGAGGGCTACCAGGTGGATGCCGCGCTTGATGGTGAAACCGGCCTTGTTCTCGCACGGGATAATCATCCCGACCTGGTGGTTCTGGATTTGATGCTGCCCGGTATGGACGGACTTGAGGTCTGCCAGCGGTTGCGCTCCGGCAGCGGCAATCATTTGATATTGATGTTAACGGCCAAGGACACGGTTTCAGACCGTATCCACGGCCTTGATTCGGGTGCGGATGACTATATGGTCAAACCGTTTGAGTTGGATGAACTACTGGCCCACGTGCGCGCATTGCTTCGCCGCACCCAGACGGAACGCGTGCAGGAGTTGACCTTCCTTGATCTGGTACTGGACACATCCACGCGGCTGGCCAGCCGCAAGAATCGCCAGATCTCGTTGACCGCCAAGGAATACGACCTGCTGGAACTTTTCCTGCGGCATCCACGCCAGGTATTGACCCGTGAAATGATCTTCGACCGCGTGTGGGGGTATGACTTTGGCGGCGAGTCGAATGTGTTGGATGTCTATATTCGATACTTACGCCAGAAACTGGAAGAAAATGGTGAAATGCGGCTGATCCACACCGTACGCGGTGTGGGTTACGTGCTGCGTGAAAATCCCTGATGTCATTGCGCCTGCGCCTCTCCCTGCTGTACACGCTGGTGCTGGGGGGCGTGCTGTTGCTCTTTGGTTCACTGGCTTATAGTCTGGTCTCGGTTACTCTACTGGACCAGACGGATACCTCGCTGGCCAAAAACGCGAACGACCTGATCACCCAGTTGCGCATCAATGCCGCCGGTCGCTTTGATGCCCGCGCTGTCAATTCCTTCGCGCCGGATGAATACATCATCTACCAGGTATGGGGGAATGACCGCGAGTTGCAGCTTGCCAGTCCCGTGGGCAACGTGGATCCGCTGGACCGCGTTAACCTGCGTTCAGACCGACCAGTCTTTAGTACTACGGGTGATGTGGGAAAGCATATGCGTGTGCTCACCATTCCGTTAAATAATGCGCGCGGCCCGGCCGGTCTGCTGCAGATTGGCCGCAACCTTAACCTTTTCGACGCCACCCTGCAAACGCTGGCGGGCGTGTTGGTGCTGTTGACCATCCTTTCCATGGTGCTGACCGGGGTTATGACCTGGTTCGTCAACGGCCAGGCGCTGGCCCCACTGGCCACGGTGACCAAGGTGGCCACGCAGATCACCAAAGCGGATGACCTCTCACGCCGCATCCAGATCTCCGGAGTGCGCGACGACGAGGTGGGTGAATTGATTGAGGCCTTTAATCAGGTGCTGGGACGCCTGGAGAAATTGTTCACATCCCAACGCCGCTTCCTGGCAGATGTCAGCCATGAGCTGCGCACCCCACTGACGGTCATCAAGGGCAACGTCGGCCTGATGCGCAAGATGAAAACGCTGGACGAGGAATCCCTTTCGGGCATTGAAGCCGAGGTCGACCGCCTGACCCGTTTGGTGGGCGACCTGCTTTTTCTGGCGCAGGCTGAATCGGGGCGTATGCCGCTGGATCAGTCGCCGGTGGAGCTGGATACCGTTCTGCTGGAAGTCTTCCAGCAGGCGCGCACCCTGGCCGGGGAACGCCTTTCGGTGACCATCAATGAGATCGACCAGTTGCGCGTGACCGGCGACCGCGACCGGTTGAAACAGGTGCTTCTCAACATCGCCGGCAACGCCGTGCAGTACACACCGCCCGGCGGCCGGGTGATCCTTTCCATGCGCCGCGTAGACAGCCAGGCGCAGATCGTGATCAGCGATACAGGTCCGGGTATTCCTGCGGTGGATCTGCCGCACATTTTTGAGCGCTTCTATCGCAGCGAGAAAAGCCGCAAGCGCAGCGCTCAGGGCGGTTTCGGGCTGGGATTGTCCATAGCATTCTGGATCGTGCGCGCCCACGGCGGGAATATTGAGGTTTCCTCCACAGAGGGCAAAGGTTCTGCCTTCACCGTGTGGCTGCCGTTGATGAACGAATCGTAAGGTTTATTATGTATTGCCGGGATTTATTCAATCGGTAGAGGCATGGCAACCGGTATGCATTTTTGACCGTGAATGAAAAAATGTTCCGGATGCTTTGTCCGGGGGAAGGCCATACCTATACGTATTCCTTTGAGCAATTCCTGACACACCCGCGGTGGAAGCATCCGGAGACATGTTTATTGTGAACTGCCGGGTAAATACCGGATGCTTCCACCCTACACGAATTTCATATAAAAAATAGGTGGTTCAAAACAAAAAGGGTTCGCCCAATGTTCTCCCGTAGGGACATAGCATCCGGCAAGAAGCATTGAACGCGGCAAAAACATGGCTCCGGATGCTTTGTCCGGGGTGACGCCATGCACATTTTTATACCTTTGCGAACTTCCCGACACGCCCACGGTAGAAGCATCCGGAGATTTGTCTGTTTTTAATCTCATGATCGCGTACCGGATGCTTCTCCCCTACATGGAATATTTTTGGTAATTACAATAGACGATCAATATTACGTGGTAAATTGTCTTAAGTAGTGACATGGTATCCGGAAAGAATCTTTGAACGCGTCAAGAACAATTCTCCGGATGCTTTGTCCTTGGTAATGCCATACATGTATTTATCCCTTTGCGAATTTCCTAACAGGCCCAGGGTAGAAGCATCCGGAGCCAAGTCTATAATGAAATGTCGGTTACATTCCGGATGCTTCTACCCTACAAAAGATATTTGTTGAATTTTTTTACCTCCCCACCCACTTTTCTATTACCATTTTTCCCTTGACCCGCTCCCGGCTATAATGGGAAATGTTGGAAGGAAGGTGGATGTATGTCTCATTCTGGCCGTTTCTCGTATCCGTTGATCTGCTTTCTGCTATTCATAACCATATCTACCAGCTTCCTGGCCGCCGCTCCGGTCAGCGCTCAGGCGCCCACCCCGACGCCCGTGCCAACGCTGATCCCCACCGAGGAAGTGCTGCCGCCCTCCGACCTGTTCGTCCAGCTGCCGGCGGCGGCCCCACGCCTGCCTGCCTATAAGCCTGTGGTGCTGGATTTCATTAAAATGACTGATATCGACAACGGCTGGGCGCTCTCCGGTGTGTCGGTGCTGACCACCTACAACGGGGGGCTGTCGTGGCGCGAAGTCACCCCGCCCGAATCCATCCCCGAGGGCAGCACGGCCATTCCATACGCGTTTTTCCTCAACCGGGATACCGCCTGGGTGATCTATTCCATTGACGCGCAGATTACCCCCGAATCCACAGTCTGGGTTACCATGGACGGCGGCAAGCATTGGACAGCCGGAATGGCAATAAATCAGCAGGTCTTTGGAGACAAACTGTGGGCGGAATTTTTCGCCCTTGATTCTCACAACGTGTGGTTGATGGTGCGCGGGGTGATCGAAGAGACCGGCTCAAATTACACCCACGCGCTTTTCCGCAGCACAGACGGGGGATTCACCTGGACTTATCTGCCCTTTGATTCGAGCGAAAACTATACCGGCATGTCCTTTTCTGATATCAATTTCGGTGTGCGCACCATAAAATCTGCCGAACCATATGACGAACAACCGCCAGCCTATGAAATGACCATTGACGGCGGCGTCACCTGGGAGAAGCACGAGCTCCCGGCGCCCATTGATGAACCCGATCTGTTCAAACAGTTTGCCTACTGTGAAACCTATCAGCCTGTGGCATTATCCTTCCCGTCTTTCCGCCTGCTGATGGGCTGCACCGACAATCTCAGTCCGCACAAATTGTTTGAAGGTTTCTTTTACTCAAGCAAGAACGGCGGCAACACCTGGCTTTCTTATAAGCTTCCGGCTAAAGCCCGCGCCGATACCGGGCAGCTTGTCTATTTCAGCGATAAGAAGCTCTACCTTTTGGACAAGCGATCATACTACAGTATTAATGACGGCATGAAATGGGCTGACCTCAAGGTGGTCAACTGGGACGGCCAATTCAGCTTTGTTGACCCGGTGCATGGATGGGCTATCGCCCGCCTGCAGAAGGCTGTGTCACTGGTAAAAACCACCAACAAGGCCTACACCTGGAAGATCATTGTGCCGATGGTTGTGAGGTAAAGAAGGTTGGATACAGTCAAAAGTTAATGAACACATAAAAGGATTAATTATTGAAAATCGAGAATTAAGCCACCACTGGATCTTCTCTCTGCAATCCATCCTTTATATCCATTCCAATCCGCGTACCACCAATTTATTCCATCAGCGATTTTTGGACCTGAGATTATTTTTACTTCTTCACCACTCGCAATCACAACTACAACATCTTTTTTGTCATCTTTATTTGAAAATCCTGGAGATTTTCTAAGATTTACAAAATATACATTTCCTGTGATTGTTGCTTTTTTGTTAATAGATGATGAAGCAACATTTTCGCTATCAGATTTGTTTGTTTGCCCTTCTGATTCAGCGGTGTTACCTTCAACTATTGATGACTTTTTTGAACCTGAGTTTTCAACCTCATTTCCGTTATGCGAAACCTGTTCGGAAAATGGAAGATTTACCTTGAACCATCCAACACCGTCTGGAGTGGACAAATTAATAATATAGTCTCCTTTTGAAAGAGCCTCTTCGGTAATTAATCCTAATCCAATACAGATGGATCCTTTCACAGTTTGTGCAGGGCCAATCACCGTAGGTTTCGATGATTCGAGCTTGTAATCTCGATCATTTCCCTGGCAGCCGGTTGTGTAACTTGTATAAATTGTGCCCCAACCATCAATTACCGAAGTGCGAAAGTCAAATTTCTTGTCTGATGCCTTATCTGTATTAGTTACATCAATATCCATCAAAATTACAGGTTCGTTTTTTGTTGAAAACTGATTCATTTGATATGTAGCTTTAGGGTTACTGATTTGGAATTTAACGGGTGAATCACTTTCACTTGAATAAGGAAATTTATAGTTTTCTGGAACATTTTTTATGGCAACACCATATTCAAAAGAATTTGATGGAATCTCATCCCAATTTATTGGATTAATGTTACTGGCGGTCAGATTTTTCGGTTGCAGTGTGGAAGGAATTAGGAATTCAATATGAAAAGTTTTTGGAACTTTATCAATCCAATTACCAGTCCCAACTCCACGGGCTGAAATTATGGCCTTAGGAGGTAATAAAAAGAAATAATCATTAGTTAATGATAAATTGTTGTATTGATCTACAACATCAGATTTGAAATGTTCCACAAATCTTCCGTTATCATAAGTATTTTCATCTTCAGTGGAAACTGTTATTTGATTTTTACTGGGAAAATTTACTTGAATAGGCTTGTCTGATGTGGAGGAAATTCCAATTCTAAAATTATAATTTGTCCATCCAGGTTTTTTATCTGCATCTTTACTCGAAATCGAATAACCAAAAATTTGATAAGCTGGTTTTTCTGGGTTTACAGGGTTTTCTGATTGTTGTTCAGTGCTCGGAATTTTTACCAGATTAGTATGTCCTCGAATCCATCCACACCATTTCCATTTCCCATCTTCTTTGGTTATTTTCCATTCTTCATCAAGATTCTCACTGGTAACCACCCCAGAAATTGACCCCCTGATTTCTCCGATAACAGAAATGTTAACCTCATCATTTGAGATGTTTTTTGCTTGATATTTTATACCACTATCATCAACATCAATTTTTATATCCCTGATCAACTGGCCTGCAAACAGGTAAATGGCAGAATTGATGGCAAGGTTTTGTCTGAATTCACTTTTAACCTCACTACATACCAAGCTATCGGCTTTAAGGGAATCCATTTTGTTGACTGCCAGGAACCACTCTCGTGCAACTTTCTCAGCCTCGGATGTATTCGAAGAACAACTTGAAAAAAGAAGAATGGTGAATAGAAAAAAAGGTAATAATTTTTTCATGATTTCCTCGATGAGATTAAATTTACCCACTAAAATTATTATCTTTGAAATAAAATCGATGTCAAGTAATTTATGAATGGTTCTTCTTTAACACAAATCACTATTGATTTCTTTGACTGGCCTCCCATAAATTTGTATAAATTATCAAATATTGCCTTTGCCAAATTTGCGATAAGTAAAACACAAAAAATCCAAACTACGATGCTTCCAAAATACATCAGTACTCCTTTTTACAATTTCTTTACCGTAATTATGCAACTATTAAACACCGGCAGGGTTTAATACTTCATAGAGGTTCCGGTTTAGCCAAAGGAGTATGCCATGGGCGCGGTTTATTTTGTCGTCACTCTCGTAACCACATTATTCGCAGCCATCAGCTTTGCAGACCTGCTGGACAAGCAGGATTAATTTTCGTTCAACAACCTGAATATATGGTTGATATGATCCACTTCGTGCCAGGCGGCCCGGCGCAGCACTTTTCGCGGACTCCAGAAAGAGCCGTCTTTGCCGTTGACCAGATTTTTCCCTGCCAGATCGCGCATGGCGCGTTCAAATAGGCGGCGGGTGGCTTCCAGCCGACGGAAGGTTTCCTCCGGCAGGGTGGTTGACTGGGCATAACTGATATTCAACCGGTCCAGCAGCCACAATTCAGATGTCGCCAGGTGATCCAGAATACCGTGGATGCTCCATTTTTCGCCGGGAATATCGCGGTCATACTTTTCGGAGGGAAGGTCGCGCGTCAGGCCGACCAGATCCTCCCGCGACCAGGATAATACCTGCAAACCGCGGTCGATCTCAATATCGGTCAATGGTTTCCAATCCACCTGCCAGAAAGCAGTCACATATTTCCCGGCAGCTTTGGGCAGATTGTGCTCATCCACCTGGTAGCATTCGAAGGTTTCTGCCAGGTGAACATCGATATCATCAAAGGTGATCCAGTTTTCTTTCGCTCTGGCTGCCACGCGCTCCTTGTAGCCAATGAACGCGCGTGGAAACGCCAGAATTGCCGCGGCCCCTTCTGCGCCGTAGGCAAAACAACCGGGGTAATCCAAAGCCCAAGCGATGGATTTGTTCTCGTATCCATTTTCAAGACCAATTTCAATTCTCATTTCAGATCGGATTTCCTTCCCACCCGCAGCGGGCATCGGGTATGGTGATCCACTGGTTGTCGAATTTGCCGCCATGCGGCCGCAAACGCAGGGTTTCCCCTGTAAATTGTATGCGAATATCCAGCCCTTTTAGTCCGAAGTTCGAAGTGAAGTGCGCATCTCCCGCGGATGCGCGTGCCGCATTGATCAACGCGCAGCGGACATATGGTTCGTTGGTGGCGACAAAAGCTTTCGAATTGCTGAGTGTTTGCGATATGTTTATCGCGGCTTCCTGCCCGTTCGCGGAGGCCAGCGTTTTGGCGGCTTCTTTATCCAGGGTAATCAAAATGCCGTCTTCGTCCCAGCGCCAGGTACCTCCGCCCACCTGTGACATGGCAAAACGCTGCTCACTGGTTGGCAGGATCAGGGCTTTCATGCGCGGCGAGTGGATCCAGCCTTCCGCGTTATTTATGTAATAGCGGCCGGCCGATTCTGATATTTCCAACAGCCGGTCGGGCACCGGTATGGCCGGTTTGGTCTGCGTCCAGATATTCTGCTGCACAACCTGCACCTTGTTTCCGGCAATTCGGTTGACCACCATGATATGGTCTCCCTGTTTGCGGTATGTGTAAATGATCAGATCGCCCACCCGTGGAGGGATGGGACCGCCATTGGGATGATAGGTCAGGTCAGCAAATGGCAGGAATTTAGCCGCGTCGGGGTCATTCACATCCATCTTGCCCTGCTTGACCATGGATTGCATTTCGCGCGCCAATTCAATCACGGTGATCATGTCATTGGGTATGCTGACCGTGTCCGGGAGGCGCCCGTTGGTCGATTTATATCCCAACCGTTCGGCATACAGGCGGGTGGTCAGCTCGATACACTGGAAGCAGTAGGCATACCCGCAGAATGGGGTGATCTCCACATACCCTTCGCCCTGGGTCGGGCCGATATCCGGGTAGAAGACATCCACGCCGTGGCCTGCCAGCCAGTCCGCGCCGTAGAGCAAAAGCTGGTCAGCCGCCGGTCGGGCGGAGACGGGCGCCGGCGAGATCAAACTGGCCAGGATGGCGAGAAAGGCAATGAGGGAAATGATCTGCTTTTTCATGGTCGGGTACTATTGATTATACCGACACAGGAGGATGCAAGTTGAATGCCTTTCCGTTTCAATACGACAACTTGCAAACCTGCCCGTTTGCAGCTATGATGTATGTGTAACTGTATGTGTAAGGAGAACTATGAAGGCAACTTATGAACGTGTCCAATTTCTGATCCGTCCCGATCAAAAGAAAGAAATCGCCCGGCGTGCCCGTGAAACCAAAGCCAGTATGGCTGAAGTTACCCGCCTTATACTGGATAAAGGAATTCAATTAACCCGGGAGGACGAAGAGGTTGCAAAAACTCGCGCTTTCCTAAAAAAAGCTGCCGAACACCGGAAAGCCATGCCTGTTGTAGACATTGACATGGCAGATTTTATCAATCAAATGCGCGAAGAAGAACATGATTAAATCCAATACAGCCGTTCTCGATGCGAATATCAGTATCTGTACTGTAGTCAACTCTCCATTAAGTGAATCTGCCAGTCAACTTAGGGATAATTTATCTCGTAATGACATACGAGTTTTTGTTCCCCGACTATGGGTACCAGAAGTTACCTCGGTTATTCGCAAGCTGGTTTTTACTAATTTACTTTCACGCGAGAATGGACGTTCGTCGCTTAAATTACTGCTCACATCAAATGTGAATTTTATAGAGGATGAAACACCTCTGGCAGTAGAAGCCTACACTTGGGCAGAACGTCTTGGCCGGAAGACTGTTTATGATTGCTTCTATATAGCCCTGGCTGACCATCTGGAAGCCGAGCTTTGGTCTGCGGATATTAAATTGATTAATTCGTTGAAAGACCAGGGTTGGCCGAATATTCGGGAATTAAAAACCTGAAAACTTATCCACAGCAGGCTGATCCGCCGCCGCATGAATCTCCACCGCAGGTGGCTTCTTTTTCTCCGCGCAACGCGGCATAGATCATGGCAGTGGCACAGCCCACCCCGCTATCCACATAAATGGCATGGGCGGGGCAATTGACCATACAGGCGCCGCATTCCATGCAATCTCCCGGCCGGACCAGCCTGGCGCTGGTTTCCCCCGCCTCAAACACACCATGCGGGCAGACCATGCTGCACATTCCGCAGTTGATGCAGGCATCTGGATCATAGACCAGAGAATTGGTTTCCAGATAGGTCATGGATTTCATCAGGCAGCTCCCAGTAGATTCATCACCCGCAACACGATTGTAAGCAAGAGTCCCACGCCAGACAAGACGGCCATGACGGGGATATAACGACTCATTTCCATCCGGACGCCGGTTTTGGATGTATACGGGGTGGAACCCGTGAAGTTCAGAGAGATAAAAGCCGTAACCGCCGGGAAAACCAGCAGAACGGCCGCCAGGTTAAGCCACATTGGAAGGGTCAACGGCGCCGAATTCAATACTCTTTGTAGAATGAATGGCAGCACCACCAGCCCGCCCAGCACAAAACCCTTGAGGCTGAACTCACGGAATGGCAGCCAGGGCAGCAGCAGGGGGAAAAGAACCGTTCCCGCCAGAATGGATGCCGTCGCAGCCAACGCCAGCCACCAACCGCCCAACAGCCAGCCGATCAGCATGGCGCCCAGCATTGGAAGGAAGGTGCCAACCACCTCGATGGGGATTAGAACGGCACGGTCGCGCAGCGGGAATGTGATCACGCGCATCTCTGGTGTGGCTTTGCGGGTCTTCAGGTATTCCGGCAGGTCAGAGGCCCGAATCGGCCCGTATTCCACGCGGAATCCGGTGGCTTTTTTCACTTCATGCGCGGCCACACCCGGCGCGCCGAGCTGCGGCAGGATCAAAATTCGATGGGAAACCACATCGACCAGTTTTGTGTCCTGTACCCGGTGGATCAGTTCCTTCGTCCCAAAGGTACCCTTCCCGGCAGCACACCACACATTGACCCCAAACGTGTCCAACACCAGGATAAAGGCATCCACACCGGGCAGGGATGAACGCAGCGCGTCAAAGCTGAGCGTGTAGTTGCTGGTGACCAACACTGGCGATTCAGAAGTGGGGTTCCCCAACCGGTAGAGACCAGGGTCCACCCGATGAAAGGCTCGGTTAACTCCTACCCTGGCCAGAACATGATCCCAGTGGTTGGCAAAGGTCAATTCACTGGTTGTTGACCGAAATACAGATGAATGCGTGCGGAATACTGGCATGGATGATCGCTTTATAAATCATATTCAATTTATTGCATGTTATTGTAACATAATTCAAAGGTAGCGATGTGGGTGATTTTTCATTCAACAGGCGACGGGATTATATTTGGAGCAGTACAGGGTTCAAAACAGGAATAAAATACAGGTATGAAATTAAATCTTGCCCTGGCTCAAACCACTGCCGTTCTTGGCGGCGTCTCACAAAACCTTGAAAAGCACATTGCGCTGGCCCGTCAGGCCCGCTCTGATGGCGCCGACCTGGTGATCTTTCCGGAGTTGTCTCTAACGGGGTACGTCCTGCAGGATCTGGTGCCCACCGTGGCACACCGCCCCATTCCGGCAGACCCGGTGTTCAAGCCTCTGCTCGAAGCCAGCAAGGAGATTGACATTCTGGTGGGTTTCGCAGAAGAAGACGTTCGCAATCGCTTCTTCATCTCGGCCGCTTACCTTTCGCGCGGCGAAACGGTGCATGTGCACCGCAAAGTATATCTCCCAACGTATGGCCTGTTCGATGAAGGCCGCTTCTTTGCCTGGGGTGATTCGGTCAGCGCGTTCGACACGCGTTTCGGTAGGGCTGGCGTGCTGATCTGCGAAGATTTCTGGCATTCCTCGCCGCCGTACCTGCTCTGGTTGGATGGCGCCGACCTGTTTTTCTTTACTTCTTCCTCGCCAGGCCGCGGTCTGTCTGCCGAACCGGCGCTGGGATCTTCCATCTGGGTGGATCGTGTCCTGCAGGCTTATTCCGCCCTGTTCACTTCGTTTGTGGCACACACCAACCGGGTGGGCTTTGAAGACGGATTGAACTTCTGGGGCGGCGCGTCAGTATACGACCCGAACGGAATCGAGATCGGGCACGGGCCGCTGCACGAAGAAGCCCTGACCCTGGTCGAGCTGGACATCAACCAGTTGCACCGCACCCGCGCCCGCCTGCCGCTGCTGCGCGACGAACGTACCGGCCTGACCATGCGCGAAATGCAGCGTATCTTGAGTTCCAAAGATTCCTTTAAAGGGAGGTAGACCTCATGCCCGCCAGACTTCCCGATTTGACCATTAACACCGCCCTCACCCGGCAGATCTTAACCGGGTTTGTAAAGAGTGAGGTAACACGCACCGGTTTTTCAAAAGCGGTGATCGGCCTTTCCGGCGGCATCGATTCGGCCCTTTCCTGTTACCTGGCCGCCGAAGCGCTGGGGCCTGCCAATGTGCTGGCTATCCGCATGCCGTACCAGACCTCGTCACAGGAATCGTTTGACCACGCCCAACTGGTAATCGACGCGCTGGGGGTGCAATCCCTGACCATCCCGATCACCCCCATGGTACAGCCTTACCTGGATAAGAACGAAGGCATCAGCTCCTTCCGCGCGGGGAACATCATGGCGCGTATGCGCATGATCGTGTTGTACGACAATTCTGCCGCGTTCAACGGGCTGGTGATCGGCACCGGCAACAAGACGGAGATACTGCTGGGGTATTCCACCCTGTGGGGGGACTCAGCCTGCGCGCTCAACCCAATCGGCGACCTGTACAAAACCCAGGTGCGCCAGCTCTCCCGTGATATGGACATCCCGGATGTCATCGTCTCGAAACCGCCCACCGCTGACCTGTGGCTCGGGCAGACCGATGAAGCCGAGCTCGGGTTCACCTACGCGGATGTTGATCCGCTGCTGTATCTGCTGGTGGACGAGCGCTACACCCCGCAGGAATGTGTCGACGCGGGATACGAGGAAGGTTTTGTGCGCAAGGTGGTTGACCGCATCCGCCGCAACCAGTTTAAACGTGTTTTACCGCCCATTGCCAAGTTAAGCAATCGTACTATCGGGTATGACTTTTTATATTTACGTGACTGGGGTACCTGACAATTATTTATGAAATTTCCACATCTTTCCATTCCACCGGCGCTTAAGCACCGCCGGTTTGTTTTATTCTGGCTGAGTATGATGATTTCCACAGCCGGTTCGCAAATGATGCTGTGGGTGTTGTTCTGGCATCTGCGCACGCTGTCTGACCAGCCCATTGTGGTCAGCGGGATCGGGTTGGCGCGTTTTCTGCCCATCCTGATCCTCTCGCTGGTCGGTGGGCTGGTGGCCGATATGTTCAACCGGCGCAAGGTGATGTTCATAAGCCAGATCGTGATGACCATCATTTCTACTGCTTTCGGGCTATTGACCTGGTTCAATGTGATCCAGATCTGGCATATGTACGTGTTGACAGCCATCCAGGCGGCCGCGCTGGCTTTTGATATGCCCGCCCGGCAATCACTCACCCCCAACCTGGTGCCGCGGGAAGACCTGGCCAGCGCATTCAGTCTGAACTCCATGTCGTTCAACATTGGTTCGGTAGTCGGACCCGGCCTGAGTGGGCTGGTCATCGCTGCGTATGGCCAGTCATGGACCTATTTCATCGACGCCCTGTCCTTTGGCGCGGTGATCGTCAGCCTGATCCTGATTGGCAACGTTCATCAGGAGATTAACCCGGTTGTGCGTCAGCAGGGCATCAATCTTGAAGCCATCAAGGAAGGGGTGGCGTTCATCCGTTCGCAGCCCATCATTCTTGGCAGTATGATCCTGGATTTCTTCGCCACCTTCTTCTCCTCCGCCAACACACTGCTGCCATTCATCGCGCGGGACGTTCTGCATGTGGGCGCGGTGGAATACGGCTGGCTGTCAGCCGCTCAACCGGTGGGCGCGGTGGGTGTGGGACTGGTCTTCTCACAGCGGACGAAAATCCGCAAGCAGGGCTCGCTGCTGCTCTGGTCGGTGGTGGTATTTGGCCTGGCGACCATTGCCTTCGGCCTGTCCACCAGTCTGTGGATCACCCTGGTTTCACTGGCAGTGATTGGCGGTGCAGACGCTGTAAGCACAATATTGCGCAACACCATCCGGCAACTGGTCACCCCCGACACGATGCGCGGCCGCATGGTGAGCATCAATCAGATCTTCTTTATGGGCGGCCCGCAACTGGGTGAGATCGAAGCCGGCATGGTGGCCCAGGCATTGGGAACCCCCATGGCGATCATCACCGGCGGTTTGGGCTGCATCCTGGCCGTCATCTGGATCGCGAAACAGTGGCCGGCCTTGCCGCGCTACTCAGGCGAGTCGGCACAACCGGTATAGCTATTTTCCGGAAAGCACATCGTCTAATAATTTCCCGTTGATGCGAATGGTCACGGGGATTTCCCCGTCGGCAGACTGGCGGATGGTGGCCATCAACTGGTCTTTCACCCGGGGAGAATCGCAGGTTCCACCCAGGGTCAATGTGCCAGTCAGGTCCACTTCGACCTTTCCACCCTTCTTCTCAAACCGGCTTATCGTCAATTGGGACTGGTACAGGGCGGAATAAAGCCCGGACTGGCCGTAGAGTCGGTCATGCTGATCTAGCAGTGTCTGAAGCGCGGAACGCGCGGTAGGCACCTCGATTTCCACCGCCACCAGGCTGTCACCGCAGCCAACAGCAGGACCGGACTTACCGCCATCTTCCAGCGCGATCAGAAAGATCTTGGATAGGACGACCGGTCCGTTACGATCAGCAAGATCAATAGTGATTGCCATGGGAATAGTGGGATCAACTCTCGGTTCTGTGGCGATTTTCTCCATAGCGGCGGTGGGGGCGGTTGTTATTAAAGCAATCGGCCGGGCTGGAATAGCCGTATTTTGCACGGGTTTGGGAGACGGCACGGCTGTATCTACCGGTTGCGGAAGCGGATTTAACGGAGGCCGCTGCTGCCCGCGGGCAGGGTTGAATTCACAGCCGGTCAAACAGATGATGATAATTAATGGAAGAGTAATTCGCAGGATTGATTTCATGGATTGGGGATCCTTACCACGTAGCAGTGTATTCGATTGATTTTTAAGGAAATACCATCTACTATTAGTGTATCCGAAACTTGTAATGTAGAAGGGCCTAAAGTCTATGCCGGCTTCAAAATCTCCTATCCGCGTTATCTCAACAGGATTGATTCTGCTGGTTCTTTCTTCAATGGCGTGCAGTATTTCTATCAAAGCACCGGAAAAAAAGGCGACCAAAGTTCCCACCAGGCAAACCGTTACGAAGACAGTTCCAACTGAAGAAGTGTATGTTTTCCCCACCCTGTCTGAATACACGGTTACACCAACGGAAGAAGAGCTGGTCGAATGGCCCACCGAAGAACCGACAGCCACACTTAAACCGGTCAAAAAAACACCCACGCGCACCGTCCCGCCGCCTGAACCAACAGAAGAAGTCATTTATCAATCTCCAATAGAAATCGAACCCACCCGGGAAATTCCGCCCGCCGGCGGTGATATCACGGTAACTGCCGCAACAGGAAACCTGTTCATCCGGCGCGGGCCGGGAACAACCTATAACATTGTTTCGGGTTTGTCCAAGGGCACGACCACCAAAGCTGTTGGACGCAATGAGAAGAATGACTGGCTGGCCATCGAGATACCCAAAGTCAAAGGCGCTTATGGCTGGATTTCAATGGGAACGGGGTACACGGAAATGAGCGGGAGTATTACATCATTGCCGTTATTTCCCTACGATGAAGCCAAACCGGCTTATATTCAGAACTGCACCCACCATGACATGACCACCCGTCCGGGGCAATGGAACCTGCCGGGCAAAACCACGCAGAAGGTCAATCCGGGTGAATATGCCATACTGGATATGGTCACAGGCCAGAACAAGGTTCAGGAAATTGATCTCAAGGAAGGCAATACGGCGCGTATCAAGGTGGATGGCGATGGGGCAAACAATAGCTGCCCCTAACCCCAGTAATTTTTCCTTCCAAACCACATGTATAATTTCGGCGCACGCGTTGTGTGCCGAAATTTACGAACAGGATGAAATCCATGACAATGAAAACAATACTGGTAACCGGATCAACGGATGGAATTGGCAAGCGGACCGCGCTGGAGCTTTCCGCGCAGGGCGCTCGAGTGATCGTGCACGGACGCAATGAAGAGCGCGCCGCCCAGACCTCGGCTGAGATCGCGGCAGCCACAGGACACGAAGTGGATTATGTGACCGGCGATTACGCTTCACTGGCACAAGTGCGCAGGATGGCCGAAGCCGTGCTGGAGAAGGCCCCCCGGTTGGATGTGCTGGTCAACAACGCCGGAACATATATGGGTGAACGCCTCCTGACGGAAGACGGCTTTGAAATGACCTGGCAGATCAATCACCTGGCGCCGTACCTGTTAACCTGCCTTCTTTTAGACAGGTTGAAAGCCAGCGCTCCGGCGCGGGTGGTCACAGTGGCTTCCATGACGCACGCCTACGCCCGTCTGGAATATGACAACCTGCAGGGCGAGAAAGAATACAAAGGCACACGCGCCTATAGCCTGGCAAAGCTGGGAAATGTGTTTGCCACCTTCTACCTGGCGGAAAAGATGGCTGGCAGCGGGGTGACCTTCAATTGCCTCCATCCCGGTGTGGTGGATACCAAGCTGCTGCGTGCCAGCTATAACATTGCCGGTATTTCACCGGAAGACGGCGCGCGTACGTCCGTCTACCTTGCCAATTCCCCCGACGTGGAGGGTGTGACCGGCAAGTATTTTGATGAGTGCAAGGAAGTCGCCCCGTCGCTGGTCAGTCTTGACGCGGTGGAACGCCAGCGCTTTATGGATGTGACCAATAAGATGCTGGGGTTATAACCTCCATCCTGCCTTTCGCCGCCTCGACAGGCTCGGCGGTCGGAAGC
>CAYNJT010000019.1:0-42681 GCA_964397625.1 uncultured Leptolinea sp.
CCGTGACCCACGACCGCTACTTCCTCGACAACGTGGCCGGCTGGATCCTCGAGCTGGACCGCGGCTTCGGTATCCCCTGGCAGGGCAACTACTCCTCCTGGTTGGAACAGAAGGAAGAGCGCCTGCGCCAGGAGCAGAAAAGCGAATCGAAACGCGTGCGCACACTGGAACGCGAACTGGAATGGATCCGCATGTCGCCCAAAGCCCGGCAGTCCAAGGGCAAGGCGCGTTATACAGCCTATGAGAACCTGCTCAGCCAGGAGACCGAGAAGCGCCGTGAAGAGCTGGAAATCTACATCCCGCCAGGCCCACGCCTGGGGGATAAGGTCATCGAGTTCAAGAACGTCAGCAAAGCCTATGGAGACCGGCTGCTCATTGACAACCTTAACGTGAGCATCCCGGCAGGCGGCATCGTGGGCATCATCGGTCCCAACGGCGCGGGCAAGACCACCCTGCTGCGTATGATCACCGGGCAGGAAAAGCCGGACAAGGGTGAGATTATCATCGGTGAGACGGTCAAACTGGCCTACCTTGACCAGAGCCACGAGTCGCTCGACCCGGAAAAGACCGTGTGGGAAGAGATCACCGGCGGCGAAGAGACCATCACCCTGGGCAACCAGAAACGCAACTCGCGCGCCTATGTGAGCGCGTTTAATTTTCAGGGCACCGACCAACAGAAGAAGGTTGGGGTGCTTTCCGGCGGGGAGCGCAACCGCCTGCACCTGGCGAAGATGCTCAAGAGCGAAGGCAATGTGCTGATGTTGGACGAGCCGACCAACGACCTGGATGTCAACACCCTGCGGGCGCTGGAAGAGGCGTTGGAGAACTACGCCGGCTGCGCGATCATCGTGTCGCACGACCGTTGGTTCCTCGACCGCATCGTCACGCACATTCTGGCGTTTGAGGGCGATAGCAGCATTGTCTGGTCAGTAGGCAACTGGTCGGATTATGAAGCCGACTTGCACAAACGCCTCGGCACGGATGCCGACCAGCCCAAACGAATTAAATATAGAAGCCTGACGCGCTGAATCCCCCCTACCCCCCTTCACGAAGGGGGGCAGTACATAGATTCGTCTTACTCATATTGAAGTATTTTCGCTGGGAAAACTGCTTTTTATCAGACAAGTATGAACCCGGTATGAGTTTCTTTCAGAAGGAATCTTTGCCCCCCTTGCGGACGGCTCTATCGTCCGGAAGGGGGGGAGGGGGGATTCAAACGCGGTTATTAAATGATGTTCTCTTTGTCAACCGAAACTCGAGGTCTTGCTTATCCTCGTTTGCCGCCCATCTTCACGGCGGGAAACGTCTTGGCTATTGCGCGAAGCCGACGTACTTGCGGTCGGTTTTGCCAATGTGATTAATGATCCAGGAATAGGCATCCATCAACGCGCCGCGGAAGGCGGCGTGGTCTTCAGGGTTGAACTGTTCCATATAACGGAACATGGCCTGTTTGAAATTCTCGTGCACTTTACGGTGTTCATCCAACTGTGGATAGCCGATCTTCTGCATGTAAGCTTCCTCATGCGCGAAGTGATCGACCACATACCGTGATAGGGTCTCCTGAAAATAAAGCCGGGCTTTATCTTTTTCATTTTTTCGGTTAAGGTTCATTACCTCATTCAACATATTGATCAGGGCAGCATGTTCCGCGTCGATCTCCGGGATGCCCAACTTAAATTCATCGTCGAAATTAAATAAATTTGCCGTCATTCATCTCTCCATCAATACGGATAATCAAAGATGGTTATTATACCAATATACTGATATTTACCCACTACATCCAGTAAATAGAACACCGCTTTGGTAAAAAACACGCAAATTTTGCTTGTATGGCTTTTGGTATTCACCTACCCGGCAACTGGTCGGGCCATCAACCAGTCATGCTGAAGGTCAGTGCCCATCTGGAAGCCCTGTTCGCCCACTTTTTCAAACCCCCATTTCTGGTAAAAGGTGATGGCCCGCGGGTTCTTTTCCCACACGTCAAGCCAGATCATGTCGCAACCGAGTCGGACGGCTTCGTCAAGGCAGGCCTGCATCAACGCGGCGCCGATGCCACGTCCGATGCGCTCTTTCACCGCGTACAACCGCACAATCTCGATGGTTTTTGTTCCTTTGATGCACTCCGGCGGAGGATCCTGGCGCAGGCGGGCGTATCCCACTGGCTGACCGTCCTCTTCGGCGATCAGGAAGAAGGTGCCCGCCTGGGCTAACTCGGCAGCCTGCCTGGCTGAACTGAAGGACCTGGCCAGGTAAAGCGCCATGTCTTCCTCGGTATTATCGGCGGCAAAGGTGTCGCGATAAGTACGGGCCCCCAATTCGGATAACAGATGATTGTCTTCCGGTGTAGCCTTGCGGATGTTCATTCCAACCTTCTTCCTGACTTACACGGAATCAATGCCCTAAATTTTATCCAGAAAAGACTTCCGCCGCACCAGTTTGATTAGTCCACTGACCAGTTCCACCGCGGTGAGCACGATCAACACGATCAACAGAACTTTGATACCTATGGCGATCCCCGCATAGATGCCGGCCAACTGCGTCCCGGTTGCGCCTAATGTGGCCAGCTTCTCTCCGGTATCCAGGATGATGGACGGACCGGAGACCATGATGATCAATAGGACGATGAAGAAAACATCCAGTCCCATCTGGAACCATTTACTCCAGGTTTGCCATTTTCCAGCCCGGATCAACGCGATGTTTAATCCCAATCCGAGTATCCAGAGAAGATTTAACCAGGGCAGGTAGGAATAAAAGATGGTTGCGATGGCCGGAACGAAGACGGATTTTCCGGCAGGATCGATGATGTTCGCGCCAAATTGCCCGGCAAAAACATTAAAGACCAGCAGGGCAATGATGGTGAATAGGATATCGGGGACTTGACTCCAGGGTTTGACGTCGTCGCTGCTGGTTTCTTCATCCAGGCTGCGCGGATCCCATGCGGATTCATCCTCTGATTTGGCCTGCCCCATCGCCCATTCCACAATGGCGAACACAAAGACCACATTCCCGAACACCGAGAGCATGGAACCCAATAATTCAACCAATTTCCTGACAATGAATTCTATGGCTGTATCCACATTGAAAGGCTGTTGCGATAGAGTGACCGCCGTGGTGACAATGACCACCAGCCCCATAATACCCAGCACCAGTTTGGTAACCATCAAGAACGTCGGGTAAAGGCGCGGACCAATGAGATAGCGCGGAGGAAGATATGACGCGGCGACTTTCTTTGGGGTGCCAAATTCTTTTAGCACATCCACTGTCATGGCTTCATCCACGGGGCGGTTTTCTTCTGCGCTTCGGTTTTCAAGCGTGTCTTCCAGTATCGACCGGATTTCTTTCAGAATATCCTCGCGGTCTCTGGCGGGCAGGTTCTCTCCAACCTGTTCGATAAATTTGTCAATCAGTTTCATTCTTTCCTTCCAATCTGTTGGTGATTCTTTCCAGCGCGGAGACAATGGTTTCCCAATCCTGGCGCAAACGGGGCAAAGCTTTGCGTCCCCGCGCGCTGATGATGTAATACCGGCGCGGCCGCGCCTCTTCCACCCGCCAGGCTGATTCCAGTAAGCCCTGGCTTTCCATGCGGCGCAAGAGAGGGTACAGCGTACCCTGATCAACTTCCAGCCCGTTGTCTGAAAGCAGCTTCAACACGGAGTATCCGTATTGCTCTTCCTGCAACAGGCTTAACACGGCGAGGACAATTACCCCGCGGCGCATTTCCAATGATATGTTTTCAAACCCTATATCGTTCATAATATTATATCCTTATAATTATATTACTGTGTAATATACAGTATGTCAAGTGCAAATTTTCATTCGAAAGGTTTTCACAACCTCTCGATTAAATAATACTGATACGTGTTATACAATTAGTCAGATATTCTTTTATGATTTTTCATTTAGTAAAGAAAGAGAGAAACCTTATGAAAAAATGGATGCTGGTTCTTATACCGGGTATTCTCTTAACGTCTTGCGCTTCCGGCACTCCGATTGTCAAACCGACGGACGTGACGCCAGAACCTGCCCAGGTTCAACCCCTGCCGACAGTCGTTCCACCGGCTGCCGCTGGTCAGGATGGCGCGTTCATTCTAGAAAACAAGTGTGCTGAATGTCACAGTCCGAATAAGGTTCAACAATCTCTTGGCGACCGTGCTCACTGGGAACAGGTGGTCAACCGCATGGTTCAAAAAGGCGCCATTTTAACCAATGATGAGAAACAGGTGCTGCTTGATTTCCTGGCCAATCAGTACGCTAAATAATCATAGAATCGGGTATCGACTTTTATTTGAATGGTCGATTCCTCCTGATCAAATATGTTCCGCCAATTCATACGAGTACGTTATACAGACTTTGTGAAAAAAAGCACACTCAATTTCCTTGTGATATACTCTCAAATATGACCATACTGGTAAGGATTAGCCATGCTGAATGATTACCTTCCCATCCTCATCCTCATCGCTCTGGCAACAACTCTCGGCTTCCTGGTGCTCATTATTGGAGCGTTATTTGGCCCCCGACGGCCAACTCCACGAAAAACCGCCCCGTATGAATCGGGGATGATCCCGTACGGTCCCGGAACCCGGCGTTTATCCGTTCGGTACTACCTTGTGGCGGTGCTCTTCATTCTATTTGATATTGAAATCGTATTCTTCCTTCCCTGGGCGGTAGTCTTCCGCCAGTTGGGTTGGTTCGCGCTCTTCGAGATGCTGGTCTTTATCGGTATTCTGCTTATCGGTTTCGTGTATGTCTGGAAGAAAGGAGCGCTCGAATGGGAATAGAGCAAAAAGCCGGCAATATGGGCGTGGTCACCACCACGCTTGAAAATGTGGTCAACTGGGCGCGTACCGGTTCCATGTGGCCGATGCTCTTCGGTTTGGCCTGCTGCGCTATTGAGATGATGGCGGCGGAAGCCGCGAACTTTGATATGTCGCGCTTTGGTATGGAACTGATGCGCGCGAGCCCCCGGCAGTCAGACTTGATGATCGTCGCCGGGCGGGTGAGCCGCAAGATGGCCCCCGTGCTGCGCCAGTTATACGACCAGATGCCCGACCCGAAGTGGGTGATCGCCATGGGCGATTGCGCTTCCTGCGGCGGTGTGTTCAATAATTATGCCATCCTGCAGGGTGTGGATGAGATCGTTCCGGTGGATGTGTACGTGGCCGGCTGCCCGCCGCGCCCTGAGGCGCTCATCCACGGCGTGATGACTCTGCATGAAAAAGTTCACGGCGAAAAGATCAAAACCTGGGCGTAAACTCAAATAAATCGGGTGATTCAGGATAAAAAGTAGAATGGATGCTGCCTTTCAAAAGATTGTGGATGACCTGAAAAAGGAATTCGGTGGAACGGAAAGCGAATTTCGCGGAGAGGTGAGCATTACCCTGCCTGCCGGGAATTTGATCAAGGCATTGACCCATCTGAGGGATAAGTTTTCCTTTGATATGCTGGAAGCAGAGACGGCGGTGGATTACTGGCCGCAGACCACGCCGCGTTTTCATGTGATCTACCAGCTCTTCTCCATGGAGAAGAATGTTCAACTCCGCCTCCGCGTTCCACTGGATGGCAACGCGCCAAGCCTGCCTACCGCCGAAGGTGTGTATCCCAACGCCAACTGGCACGAGCGTGAGATATGGGATATGTTCGGCATCCGCTTTGAAGGCCATTCTGATCTGCGCCGCATTCTGATGGCCGCCGATTGGGCTGGTCACCCCCTGCGAAAAGATTATCCGTTGGGATACGAAGAGGTGCAGTTCGATTTCAACGCAGACGAAATTGCCGTCCACAAACCAAAGCCGGTCAAATGAGCAGCCGGCTGACCGCTGCGTGTTGGAAAGCCCTCATCGGTTGCTCTATTTCCAGAAAGCTGCCTGAAAGAACAATTGTGGTGAGTAATCTTAATAAAGAATGACAGATAAAACCCGTAACTACCGCGAAACGAATGTTGATGAACTGCGTCACCTGTTCTCTCCGAGGGCGATGACCGGCGAGACCATGCTGCTCAACATGGGGCCGCAGCACCCCAGCACACACGGCGTTCTGCGCCTGCTGCTGGAACTGGACGGCGAGATCGTGTTGAATTGTGTGCCCGATATCGGCTTCCTGCACACCGGCGTGGAAAAGAACATGGAGTCCAAAACCTACCAGAAAGCCGAAGTGATGACTGACCGGCTGGATTACCTCAACAACGTCGGCAATAACTTTGTGTACTGCATGGCGATTGAAAAGCTGGTCGACCTGGACGTGCCGGAACGGGCGCAGGCTATCCGCGTTATTCTGGCTGAGCTCACCCGAATCGCATCGCACTTAATCTGGATTGGCACCTCGGCGTTGGATCTGGCGGCCATGTCTGTGTACATGTACGCCTTTCGCGAGCGCGAGATGATTCTTGATATTCTTGAAATGTGTTCCGGCCAGCGCATGATGACCACCTACATCCGCCCGGGCGGCCTGTGGCGTGATGTGCCGGATGGCTTTGACGCCGCCGTGCGTGATTTCATCCGCGTTTTCCCGAAACGCCTGGACGAGTACGAGTCCATGCTGACGAAAAACCAGCTCTTCCTGGAACGCACCGTGGGCATCGGCCCCATTTCTCAGGAAGATTGCATCCGGTACGGTATTACCGGCCCGGTGCTCCGCGCCAGCGGCAAAGCTTTTGACCTGCGCAAAGTGCGGCCCTACAGCGGCTACGAACGCTATGATTTCAACATCCCCTGCCATACGGCGGGAGATGTGTACGCCCGCTACCTGGTGCGCGTGCAGGAAATGCGCGAATCGATACGAATCGTTGAACAGGCGTTGAATAAACTGCCGGGCGGACCGGTACGCAGCAGTAACTATAAATTTGTCCCCCCGCCGCGTTCAGAGATCGGCACCAGCATGGAAGCGCTGATCCACCACTTCAAACTCTGGACGGAAGGTTTTTCCGCCCCTGCGGAAAGTGTGTATGTCACAGCTGAATCTCCGCGCGGCGAGATTGGTGTATTTTTGGAGGGCAACGGCGGACCAAAGGCGCAGCGCATCCATTTCCGCACCCCGTCTTTCGTCAACCTGCAGATTATGCCCTTGCTCACTCGCAGCCATTTCGTGGCCGACCTGATCGGCATTATAGGCAGCCTAGATGTCATTCTGGGAGATTCAGACCGTTGAACGAGTTCTTATTGCAGCATCCGGATGAAATTCAGAAGATCCTGTCCGCCTACCCGCCGGATCAGAAGCGTTCGGCAGTGATGCCGCTGCTCTACCTCGCGCAGCGCGCGGACAATTACATTCAAAAGAAAACCATCGACGAGATCGCCGACATCCTGGAGATCACTCCCACCGAAGTCGCTTCAATCGTCGGTTTTTACACTCTTTACCATGACCAACCGGGCGGGCGATACCGCCTGCAGGTCTGCACCGATCTTCCCTGCGCCCTGCGCGGAGCCGACCAGTTCCTGCAGGACCTATGCGAGAACCTCGGGATTAAGGTGGGAGAGACCTCGCAAGACGGCCTGATCACCATTGAAGAAGTTACCTGCCTGGCGGGCTGCCACCGTGCGCCGCTATTCCAGGTGCAGGGTGACGGAGATATTTCCTACCATGAGAACCAGACGGTGGATGCCGCCCTCCAATTGATCGCCGAATTGAAAAAGAAAGCCGCGCGGCGGGAGGAGACGAAGGCATGAGCGAATACATCCTCTACCGCCACCGCGATATCCTGGAGATCAACAAATTATCAGTCTACCGTAAGAACGGCGGTTTTGCCGCCTTCGAAAAAGCCGTCAAGACCATGGACCCGGCCGGGGTGATGAACGAGGTCAAAGCCTCCGGTCTGCGAGGGCGCGGTGGAGCGGGCTTTCCCACCGGCACCAAGTGGAGCTTCCTGCCGAACAACTTGTGGCCGCATTACGTGGTGGCCAACGCGGATGAATCGGAGCCCGGCACATTTAAAGACCGTGAAATCCTGGAAAGCAATCCCTTCCAGTTTTTGGAAGGGCTGATGCTGGCAGCCTATGCGGTGCAGGCCAATGACGCCTACATCTACCTGCGCGGCGAATTCTGGCAGATCGCCCGTCAGTTGGATGAATGCATTGCGGAACTGGAAAAAGAGCACCTGCTGGGTGAAAAAATTTTCGGAGGCGCATACTCCCTGCGGTTGCACACCCACCTCGGCGCCGGAGCCTATATTTGCGGTGAAGAGACTGCCTTGCTGGAATCAATTGAAGGCAAACTTGGTCAACCGCGCCTGCGGCCGCCCTTCCCGGCCAGCTACGGCCTTTTTGGCAAACCGACGGTCATCAACAACGTGGAAACCCTGACCAACCTCCCGCAGATCATCGATCGCGGCGCGGCCTGGTTCAAAACACTGGGCACCGAAAAGTCGCCTGGCGTTAAGATCTTCAGCCTGACAGGCTGCGTGAACAAGCCGGGCAACTACGAACTGCCGCTGGGCACCACCTTCCGTGAACTGATCTTCACCCACGGCGGCGGTATTCCTGAAGGTCACACCATTAAAGCCATCATGTCTGCCGGTGCGTCATCGGTGATTGTTCCGGCCGACGATAAGGCGCTGGACACTCCCATGGATTACGAAGCCACCATGGCCAATCTGAACGCCCCGCTGGGTTCAGCTTCCGTCATTATTTTGGACGATTCGGTCAATATGGCCTGGCTGGTGAATAAAACGGTTCATTTCTTCCGCCACGAATCGTGCGGCAAGTGTACCCCCTGCCGCGAAGGCACCTTCTGGATGAGCCACCTGACCCGGCGCATCACCGAAGGAAAGGCAAACAGGGAAGATATCACCCTGCTGGATACGGTTGCCCGACAGATGCAGGGCAAATGCCTGTGTGCCCTGGGAGAATTTTCCACCATGGCGGTTACTTCGGGTATTGAAAAATTCCGCTCTGATTTCGAGCAATTGGTTACTCCATAGGATTACTGTTTTCGATGAAGAAGGGTTTTCGCGCGAATGCCTAAAGATATTACCCTCACGATTGATGGACATCCGGTCACCGCACCTGAAGGCATGACCATCGTGGACGCGGCCAAAAAGGTCGGCATTGATATTCCGGTTTTTTGCTATCATCCCAAAATGGAAGCGGTGGGTATGTGCCGAATGTGTCTGGTGGAAGTCGGCAGGCCGTCCATCGACCGTGCTACCAATACCCCCCTGATGGATGAGGACGGAAAACCCAAGATCCAGTTCTCTCCCAAACTGGAAACAGCCTGCACAACCCCGGTCAGCGAAGGTATGGTGGTAATTTGCCACAGCGATAAAGTCAAAGCCGCCCGCCGTGATGTGCTGGAATTCCTGCTCACCTCACACCCCTTGGACTGCCCGGTGTGCGACAAGGGCGGTGAATGCCCGCTGCAGAACCTGACTTTGGAACACGGCCCATCCACCAGCCGTTTCCTGTTTGATGAAAAATCCCATGCCGCCAAACATGTTCCCCTGGGCGACCTGATCTACCTCGATCGCGAGCGCTGCATTCAATGCGGGCGCTGCGTGCGCTTCCAGTGCGACATCGCCGACGACCCGGTGATTGGTTTTTACAACCGCGGCCGCAAACTGGAGATCATTACCAATTCAGAGCCCGGATTCGATTCGATCTTCTCGGGCAACACCACAGATATCTGCCCGGTGGGCGCGCTGACCACGGCGGACTTTCGCTTCGGCGCCCGTCCCTGGGAACTGAACAGCGCGGCCAGCCTGTGCAACCACTGCCCGGTGGGCTGTAACACCACCATCAACGTGCGGCGAGAGGCAAAGACAGGCGGAGATGTGGCCATCAAACGCATTATGCCCCGGCAGAATGAAGCCGTCAATGAGATCTGGATGTGCGACAAAGGCCGCTTTGCCTATCATTTTGCTGACAGCCCCGAACGGTTGAAGTCACCGCTGGTTCGCAAGAGCGGTGAACTGTCACAAACTGGTTGGGATGAGGCGCTTTCCCTGGCTGCTGGGAAGATCAAAGAGGCCGGCACCGGTCTGATCACCCTGGCCAGCGGCCGTTTATCGAATGAAGACCTTTACAACCTGCGCGGTTTGACCGATGCGCAGGGCGGTAAGTTTATCGCCTATAGCCGCATGGCAGGTGGAGATATTGTTAATCGCTTCGGCATGCAGCCGGGCAGCAACCTGGCGAACCTGGGTAAAGGTTCGATCATCGTGGTTGCCGCCTGCGACCTGCACGAAGAAGCTCCGTTATGGTGGCTGCGTGTTCGTGAAGCCGTCAAACGCGGAGCGCAATTGATCGTGGTCAACGCGCGTCCCACACGGCTGGATAAAAACGCTGCACATATCATCCGCTATACCTGCGGGGATGAAGGCAAAGCCTTCGAAGCACTATCCACCGCAGACCTCCAGCAGGCTGAAAACCTGGTCATTTTCTACGGAAGTGATGGCCTGGGGCGTGAAGCCACCGGCCGTGTTGCGGCTTCCTGCGCCCGGCTGCTTCAGGCCAGCGGACATGCCCGCGAGGTGAACAGCGGCCTGATCGCGGTGTGGGAGCGCGGCAACACACAGGGTCTGTGGGATCTTGACGCCTTGCCGGCAGACAATCTGGTGGAAACAGTAGCCGCGGCAAAAGTTGTGCTTATCGCCGGAGCTGATCCCGCCGCGGATGATCCACAGTTGGAACGAGCTCTGGAAACGGCAGAATTTGTCATCGTGCAGGAGTTATTCTCCACGGCAACCACCCGAAAAGCGGATGTGGTCTTCCCCGCGCAGGCGTTCACTGAACGGGAAGGCACTTACACGTCCGGTGAGCGGCGCGTGCAGCGTTTTTATCCGGCTGTACCGGCGCCTGAAGGTCCGCGCGCTGATTATGAGATCGCGGCTGGCCTGGGCGAAAAGCTGGGAGTCCCACTGGAATCGGGCGCGGCTTCGCTGGTCTTCCTTCAACTGGCAACCGAATTTCCGCTTTATGCCGGTTTGACCTATCAAAAATTGGCTGAAACCACCGAACAGTGGCCGATCATCGGCCGTTCGGATGTGTACTATGGGGGCACCTCATATGCCAACCGGCAGGGTTTGGGCGCGCAATTGCCGCTGCTGCCATTGACCGGTTTGGATATTTCTGCCAAACGGGAAGTTGGTTCTTTACACCCTGACCCCCATCAACTGGCCATCCACCCGGTAACCCGGTTATACGACCGGGGCATCACTGTGACCACTTCGCCGCTGCTGGCTCCACGCCTGGCTTCGGCTGACCTGCGCATCCACCCGGCGACGGCGAAAAAGATGATGCTGGCGGATGAAATGCAGGTTATGCTGCCGGTCGGCGGCGCGGCCTACCCGGTGCGCATCCTTCTGGATAATAACGTTCCGGAAGGCTGCGGTTTGATCCCACGCTCGGCGGGTATTCCCATTCACGAACCACAGGTGGCGCAGGTCGTGCCGCCGGTAGGCCAACATTCACCCCGGGAGAAGGCATAACATGGACGCGGCGATGATCTGGGAATGGGTGATTAAAGCCATATTGATCCTGCTGGTGATGACCGGCGGATTTGCCTACGTCACCTGGTATGAGCGTCGGGCGCTGGCCCGCATGCAGGTGCGCATCGGTCCCAACCGTGTCGGCTGGCAGGGTTTGCTTCAACCGGTAGCGGATGGGATTAAACTGATTTTCAAGGAAGAACTGATCCCCGCCGGCGCGGATAAATTGATTTTCGTTTTGGCGCCGGTGATCACGGTTATCCCCGCATTAATAATCACCGGGGTTGTTCCCTGGGGCACAGAGATCGACCTTTTCGGCCGCGTGGTCAAACTGCAACTGGCGGATATTAACGTAGCGGTGCTTTACATCATGTCGGTCACGTCCATTTCGGTATACGGCATCACCCTGGCGGGCTGGTCGAGCAACAACAAATATGCCATGCTGGGCGGTCTGCGCGCCACAGCGCAGATGATCAGCTACGAGCTGGCGCTGGGCATGGCTTTTGTCGGCCCCATTCTGTGGGCGGGTTCAATGAGCCTGTCAAAGATCGTGGAAGCGCAAAAAGACCTGTGGTTTGTGGTGATCATGCCGCTGGGCTTTGCCATCTATGTGATTGCCAGTCTGGCAGAGGTCAACCGCTCGCCGTTTGACATGCCGGAAGCTGAGCAGGAATTAACTGCCGGGTATCATACAGAATATTCCGGCATGAAATTCGCCCTGTTCTTCATGGCGGAATACATCAAGATGATCGCCGTGTCGATGATCGGGGCGACATTATTCCTTGGCGGGTACCAGGGCCCATTCGTTGATGTGGTTCCCTGGCTGGGTCCCATCTACCTGTTTATCAAGATCGTTTTGTGGTTGTTTGTAATGATCTGGGTGCGCGCCACCCTGCCGCGTTTCCGCTACGATAAGCTGATGGCTTTCGGATGGAAAATTCTGGTTCCACTGTCTCTGCTGTATATCATCATCACAGCCGGGCTGCGTTTACTGGTTGGAGGTTAATCCATGTTCCGCGGATTATGGACAACATTCAAGTCGATGTTTGAGAAACCGGTGACCGTTCCGTATCCGGAGCAAAAACGCCCGGTACGCGAGCGGTTTAAAGGCCGGCATGTTTTAAAGCGTTACGAAAACGGCCTGGAAAAGTGCATCGGCTGCTCACTGTGCGCGGCCGCCTGCCCGTCAGACGCGATTTTTGTGGAAGCCTCGGAGAACACGGACGAAAAACGGTATTCGCCGGGTGAGCGTTATGCCAGCACCTATCAGATCAATATGCTGCGCTGCATCTATTGCGGTTTTTGTGAGGATGCCTGCCCTACCGAAGCCATCGTGCTGGGCGACAATTACGAGCTGTCCTTTACTGACCGCAACCAGGCAATTTATACCAAGGATATGCTTCTCGAACCGGTATCAGCCGGCGGTAAACCGACCCCGCAGGCGACCGAACCCGGCCTGTACACCCGCTCTGTTCCAGAAATGAAAGACCCCACGGATTGATGAGGAACTAGATGACAGGAATTTTGCTCTTTTCTTTTATCGCGGTAATTGTGATCGCCGCGTCCATTGGTATGCTGGTCAGCCGTAACGCCGTGTATTCCGCGTTGTTCCTGGTGCTGAACTTTGCCAGTGTGGCTTTCCTGTACGTGACCCTCGGCGCGCCGTTCATTGCCATGGCGCAGGTAACGGTCTATGCCGGCGCGATCATGATCCTCTTCCTGTTTGTCATTATGTTGCTGGGCGCCGAACGCCTGGAAGACGAAGCCGACAGCCGCCGAAAGCGCGCGCTTGCTGTTTTTCTGGCCTTGATATTCCTCGCTGAGATCGTCACCCTGGTATTGTTCAGGGCGGGGGTTTCGCCGGAGGCGTTGGCTATGCCGGCCAGCGATTTCGCCAGCCCGGCTCAAATCGGGTTGATGCTGTTCAGTACCTACCTGCTGCCGTTTGAAGTCACCTCATTACTCCTGCTGGTAGCCATTATTGGTGCCATTGTGTTAACCAAAGTGGAAAGCGCACGGATTAAACCTGTTCGCCCGGGGAAGGAGTAACCCATGGTACCCATTTCCTATTACCTGGCTCTGGCGGTCCTCATGTTCGTCATTGGCATTGTTGGTGTGCTCATCCGGCGGAACGCGCTGGTGGTTTTTATGTCTCTTGAGTTGATGTTTAACGCGGCCAATCTGGTCTTTGTGTCTTTTTCCCGCCAGTACGGCGCATTGAACGGTCAAATCTCCGTGTTCTTTGTAATGACCGTGGCGGCTGCCGAGGTGGCCATCGGATTGGCTTTGATGGTGGCCATCTTCCGCACGAAAAAGACCATTGATATTGACCAGATGAACAGCATGAAAGGCTGAGCGGAGAATCAAGATGCTTTTTCAAGAAATCGCTTCTGAGTCAACCTTCACTCTCGTTACCTGGATAATCTGGTTTCCGCTGGCTGGCATTCTCTTGAACCTGTTATTGGGCAGACGTCTGGGCGAGAAATTTTCAGCAGTCGTTGCCATTCTGGCAGCCGGTGGAGCGTTTGTCATCTCCATCCTGTTGATGCTGGCGCTCTCACGCCAGCCGGAAGGTGCGACCATCACACTGCTGGAGTGGATTAACACCGGCGAGTTGCAGGTAAACTGGGCGTTCCGCGTTGACACTCTGTCGGTCACAATGATGCTGGTGGTTTCCGGCGTGGGCACGTTGATCCACCTTTACGCCGCCGGTTATATGCATTACGACGTGCGTTTCAACGCTGATCCCGGCCGATACCGTCGTTTCTTTATCTATTTCAACCTCTTCATTCTGGCAATGATGATCCTCGTCTCGGCAGACAATTACCTGATGCTTTTCGTAGGCTGGGAAGGGGTGGGGTTGTGTTCCTATCTGTTAATTGGCTTCTGGTTCGAAAAAGGTGCCGGGGGTTTGGGAAACGCGCGAGCGGCCAAAAAAGCTTTTCTGGTCAACCGCGTGGGCGATTTTGGCCTGCTGATCGCCCTGTTCCTGATGTTCTGGAATTTCGGCAGTCTGCAATTTGATGCCGTGTTTGCCCGCGCGCCTGAAATAGCCACTGCAACCCCCGGCGTGCTGCTTGCCATGACGCTCTTTATGCTGCTGGGTGTGACCGGCAAGTCGGCGCAATTGCCGTTGTTCGTATGGCTGCCGGATGCCATGGCAGGCCCGACACCCGTTTCGGCATTGATCCATGCCGCCACCATGGTAACGGCCGGTGTGTATCTGGTGGCCCGCTCGCATACCCTGTACGCGCTGGTTCCCGCCGCCCAGAGTACCGTCATGTGGGTCGGCGCGTTGACTGCTTTGTTTGCCGCAACCATTGCCATGGCCCAGAACGACATCAAGAAAATTCTTGCCTATTCCACCATCAGCCAGTTGGGCTTCATGGTGGCGGCTGTTGGTATGGGCGCGTTTGCCGCCAGTATGTTCCACCTGACCACGCACGCCTTCTTTAAGGCGCTGCTCTTCCTTGGCGCTGGGTCGGTCATTTTGGGGATGGAAGGCGCGCGCGCGTTGGATGAAAAAAATAAGTATGGAGACGCGCATCATTCGCATTTTGATCCGCAGGATATCACCCTAATGGGCGGCCTGCGTGAAAAGATGCCAGTCACTTTCTGGGTGTATCTGGTTGGCGCGCTGGCACTGGCAGGCATCGCTCCGCTGGCCGGTTTCTTCTCTAAAGATGAGATTCTGGCGGCTGCCAATCATTCCAACCCGGCTGTTTTCCTGATTCTTTTAGCGGCCGCCTTCTTGACAGCTTTCTATATGGGACGACAAGTCTGGTTGGTGTTCTTTGGAAAAGCGCGCAGTGACAACGCGCGCCAGGCACGCGAGAATGTGCCTCTGGTTACCACCCCGCTGGTCATGCTGGCGGTGCTGTCTGCCCTTGGTGGACTGTTGAACTTCCCCGGCAGTCTGGCCATGGAAAAGTGGCTCGAACATACCCTGGGTGCCGGTGTTGAAAGCGAATTTAATCCGGTAATTGCCGGCCTGTCACTGCTGGTCGCGCTGCTTGGACTGTTTACTGCCTGGTTAATCTATGGCCGCGAAGACTTCAAAATCGCGGATCCTGACCCGTTGGCGGGCAAACTGGGCGCGTTTTTTACAGGCGCGAAAAACAAATGGCGGGTCGATGAACTGTATCAGTCCATAATTATTCGCCCGCTCGAATTCATCGCGCACGAACTGGCCGGACCGGTTGATCAGGAGTGGATCGACGGTATTGCCGTGGGGCTTGGCTCCCTGACGAAAGCCATCTCACACGGCTGGCGCGGGCTGGAAAACGGCTACGTGCGCTCGTACGCCCTCTCTATTCTTGTCGGGGTGGCTCTGATATTTGCCTGGTTGGTGTTGAAATGATCACGCTCTTTCACGTGAAGGAAACGCTATGAATTTTGGGATACATCCGCTGCTTCTGATCACGATTTTCCCGCTGGCCGGTGTTCTGATGATAGCCTTCCTGAGAGAAGAGCAGAAAACCGCCATCCGCTGGACGGCGCTGGTCACTTCGCTGGTAACATTCGGACTTTCGCTGCTCCTGTTGACTGTCTTTAATCCGTCAAGTGCAGATATGCAGGTGGAGCTGCGTGTACCATGGGTTACCCTGGGCGATATCCCCATCCAGTTCCATCTGGGTGTTGATGGCATAAGTCTGTTGATGGTGCTGCTGACCGGCTTGCTCTCAACCATCGCACTGCTTTCCACCTGGACGGCCGTGAAGGACAATGTCAAAGGCTTCAACCTGGTCTTTCTATTGCTTGAAACCGGTATGCTGGGTGTGTTCGTCTCGCTCGACCTGGTTTTGTTTTACATATTCTGGGAATTTACCCTCGTCCCCATGTATTTTCTAATTGGCCTTTGGGGCGGCGAGCGACGGCTGTACGCGGCTGTAAAATTCTTCCTGTTCACCATGGCCGGTTCGGTGATCATGCTGCTGGCCATTCTATATGTGGGTTTTACCGCGCGCACCTTTGATTGGACGGAATTGTCTGGTCTGTGGGCGTTGTTCGCACCCGCCGGGATATGGCTTTTCCTGTCATTCGCCCTGGCCTTTGCCATAAAAGTGCCCATGTTCCCGCTGCACACCTGGCTGCCTGACGCGCACGTGGAAGCCCCCACAGCCGGTTCAGTAATCCTAGCCGGTGTGCTTCTCAAGATGGGCGCGTATGGATTCCTGCGTTTCAACCTGCCGCTTTTCCCGCAGGCGTCCATTCAACTGGCACCGTGGATGGCCGCGCTTGCCGTTATTGGGATCATTTCCGGAGCGTTGGTAGCCTTTGCCCAGAAGGATGTCAAGAAGCTCGTGGCCTATTCGTCTGTCAGTCATATGGGGTTTGTCATGCTTGGCATCTTTGCCTTTACCCCGCAGGCGCTCTCGGGCAGCGTGCTGCAGATGGTCAACCACGGCATCAGCACCGGCGCGCTGTTCCTGATTGTCGGCATGCTGTATGAGCGCCGGCACACCCGCCTGCTGGCAGATTTTGGCGGCCTTTGGAAAGTCATTCCCGGCCTTGCCGCCCTAAGCCTGATCGTCACCCTGTCTTCCGCTGGTCTGCCCGGAACCAACGGATTCATCGGTGAGTTCACTATATTGGTGGGTTCCTTTGGCTCGAGTGTGCTGGCATCCCCCTGGTTTGCCGGTCTTGCCGCGCTGGGAGTTATTCTGGCAGCCGTATACCTGCTGACCATGTTCGAGAAGGTTTTCCTTGGATCCATTACAGTGGAAGAAAACAAATCCCTGAAGGACCTTTCGGTTCGGGAAATTATCACCCTGACGCCTCTAATTTTCCTGATATTCTGGATTGGCCTGTACCCGGCGCCGTTCTATGCTCTGATGAACCCCACCGTTGAAAAACTGACAACGCTGGTTTTAACTGCCGCTCAAGCGATGCGCTAGGAGAGGATGAGTATGCCGACTTTAAACGATTTCCTCATCATCCTTCCAGTTCTGGTGCTCTCCATTTGGGCGCTTTTGGTACTGCTTATTGATTTGTGGATCCCGGCTGAAAAGAAGCATATCACCGCTCTTCTGTCTGCCGTAGGGTTGATCGCTGCCGGCGTGGCTGTTTACACACGTACAGGAAAGACCAGCTCCGCGTTTAGCGGTATGGTTATCTGGGATGGTTTTTCTTTTGTGCTGATCATCCTTTTCCTGCTGAGCGGCCTGACTGCCATCGCGATTTCGCATGATTACCTCAAGCGTAACGCGGCGGAACGCGGCGAGTATTACATTCTTTTACTCTTTTCCATCGCCGGCATGATCCTCATGGTCACAGCCAACGACCTGATCATGGTATTCCTGGCGTTGGAATTGCTTTCCATTCCACTCTACATTCTGGCGGGCTTCTTTCGCGACCGCCTGTCTTCTGAAGAAGCCGCGCTGAAATACTTTCTGCTGGGCACGTTCTCTTCGGCGTTCCTGCTGTTCGGTATCGCCTGGATTTATGGCGCGACCGGATCCATGAACTTCAATGGCATTCTCGCAGCTGTACAGGCCGGGTCAGCCAACGGCCTGCTCCTGTTGATCGGCGCTGCCCTGCTGCTGGTGGGATTCGGATTCAAAATCGGCGTATTCCCCTTTCATTCCTGGGTGCCTGATGTGTACAACGGCGCACCCACCCCGGTTAGCGGGTTCATGACAGTGGCCACCAAAGCGGCCGGATTTGCCGGTCTGCTGCGGGTCTTTGTGCTGCTCTTCCCGGCACAGGCGCCGGTCATCTCTGTTATCTTCTGGGTGCTGGCCGCGGCGAGCATGATTTTTGGCAATGTGGTGGCCATTTCTCAGACCAATATCAAACGTCTGCTGGCCTATTCAAGCATTGCCAATGCCGGGTACATTCTGATGGCCTTTGTGCCGTATGGCAGCAGCGGAATGGCCAAAGAAGCGGTCGCGGCCGCGTTGTTCTACCTGTTGGCCTATACCCTGACGGCTTTAAGCGCCTGGGCGGTGGTGACCGCTCTGGAACCGGTTGGTTCTGAAGGGTTGTCATTGGATGATCTATCCGGACTGGGCAGGAAATACCCCTGGCTGGCCGGCGCGTTACTGATTAGCATGTTGTCATTTACTGGGGTGCCGCTCACCATGGGCTTCTGGGGCAAGTTCTACCTGTTTAAAACGGCGGTGGACGGCGGGCAGCTCATTCTGGCGTTAATCGGCTTGCTCACTTCGCTGGTTTCGGCGTACTACTACCTGCGCGTGGTTATGTTCGCCTGGTTCAAACCGGGTGATCCGCATGTCCAACCCGGAAGGTGGGCCAGTCTGGTAGCCGTCTTGATGGCAGCCGGTGTATTGGTTTTGAGTTTCTTCCCCAACCCTGTGTTGAATTTTGCCGCGCAGATGATCTCGGCGATAAAGTAGGGAGTATAGATTTTTTGAAAAAGTAGGGGCGATGCATCCGGAAATTGTCTTAACTTGCACTGGATGCATCGTCATTACCCATCGGGGAAAACGTAAAAGAAAGAAACGACACCAACAGTAATCTCTTCTCTCGTTCATCATTTGGTGCCGGTTGTATCATCCCAGCATCTTTAGGCAAATTCACAATACCCTATAATTGTGTGACGAAAGCATGGTTTAATACCTTCAATCATGACACGTTCGGATTCCAATAACAAATCTGCGATTCCATATCTTGTATTGACTGCCTTCCTTGGGCTGGCGGTCACTTTTCTGTTCACCGCGTACAGCCACACGCCTGTTGTGATTCGCTCGTTGTCTGTGACCGTACGCTACAGTTTCGCCTCCACCTCAGTTGTTTTGCTGGTAATCCTGTACCTTTCCCTGCGCCTGCCTGGCCGCTGGTCAACACCGGTTGTCTTCTCGGTCACAGGCGCCGTGTTCGGGTTGGCGCTGGCTGGCCTGTGGGCCAGCGGACAGAGTGAACCCTACGTGGTCAGCGGACTGATTCCTTACAATGACGCGGCCACCTATTACAATGACGCCAACCGCCTGCTGGATGGTTCCCTGCTTTCAGATGGGTCATCCCGACGGCCGTTATCCATTGGGTTTCTGGGGGCATTGCTCGGGTTGACCGGACGAAACCTGCAAAATGCCACGGCCGCCCTGGCATTAATTGAAGCCGCTGCCTGCGCCATCATGTCCCTTGAGGTCCGCCGAAGTCGAGGAGCGGCGGCCGGAGCCGTCACGTTCTGGATTGTCTTCCTGTTCGCACGCCGTTTCATCGGCACCACCATGACGGAATCACTGGGCCTTACCTTCGGCGCGCTGGCGCTGGCCGCGCTGTTTCGCGGGGCGGGACGCAATTCGCTTGTATATGTGTTATCCGGGTTGTTCCTTCTATCCATGGCGTTGAATATCCGCGCGGGTGCGTTTTTCATCCTGCCGGTGCTGGCTTTATGGGTTGGCTGGCTGTTTCGCGCAAAAGGCTGGCTGGCCTGGAAGCCAACCCTGTTGGCCGCGCTGGCTGTGGGGCTGGGGTTTGGAGTTAACACGCTGACCTTTCGGCTGATCGGCACCCCCGGCGGGCAGTTATTTGGAAATTTTTCCGAATCGCTCTACGGTCTGGCCTCGGGTGGAGAACGCTGGTCGTATGTGTACAATCAATACACAGAGACCGGACCAGTTTCCGATCAGGAACGGTATAAACAGATCTACCGCATGGCGTTCGACCTGATCCGAAAGAACCCGATGGGTATCGTTCAGGGATCCCTGAAACAATGGGGTCTGCTTTTTTCAGATACCTGGTTCAGCCTCTATGCCTATGTGGGCGGGGAAAATACAGCCGGCAACCGCCCGCTGCATCTGGGATTGTACGCCCTGTGCGCGTTGGCGCTGGTGAGGGCCGCTCGCAAGTGGAAGATACCTTTTTATTCACTCCTGCTGGTTTCCATCTTTGGTATTTTCATCTCGGTACCTTTTGTGCCTCCCGGAGACGCCCACAAGATGCGCGCCTTCGCCGCCACCATCCCGCTGATGGCGCTTCTTCCGGCGGTTGGGGTATCAGAGATCTTTGCCTGGCTGCCCGGACGGCTTTTCCATGAAAAGCCGGATGACAGCCGTAAACCAACCGGGTTGGGGGTATACAGCGCGCTGTTGACCGCCTTCCTGCTCATCGCCCCTTACACAGCCATGAAGCTGGCTGTTCCGCCGCGGGTACAGGCGCCGCAGTGCCGGGCGGATGAAGTCCCCGTGAGCCTCCATTACCAGGCTGGTAATGAAGTGCGCCTGATCCGTGAAGGCGTCATGCAGCTCGATTGGCTGCCCGAGTTCCATTACGGGCGTTACAAGGTCTTCGTTCACAATCTGCCCAACGAGGAAGCCTTTACCATTCTGGAGAAAGTGGAACCCCCGGCAACTTTATTGCTGGGATATGACATACCCAGTGGAAAACGGGTATGGCTGTTGACATCCACTGAAATGATGCCAAAATCCTATGGCATTCTGAATATCTGCGGGAAATTCTACCCTTCCAACGACCCGATGATCCAGCGTTATGGTTTCTTTTATCCGCGCGAGATCAGCCTGCAGCCCTGATCAGGGTGTGGGTGTAGGCGGCAGATTGGTGTATGACCTTTCACGGTCGTAGAACACGCCCCACAAACCAAGACGTTTCGGTGTGGCAGTCAGTATGCCGCTGGTTTCATCCAGCCGGGTTGACACGTCCTTGCGCCAGCGTTTTATCTCAGGATCCCAGTAATACAGGCTGAGCGCGGCAATCTGCCGCTGGGTGAGGCCTTCCATATTGGCTTTCACTGAAATAGTATAGGACTTAGCCACTCCGGCAGGATAGTCCCCAACCCATGCGTTGTTGCGGAAGAATGGCCCAACCTTGACCAGCGTGGGTTCCGGTCCAATAGGGGTGTTGATGCCCGGAAGCGGTTCATGCCGGAAAGTCACCGGTTTCTCAAACACATCCGCCGGGAAGGTCATGGTGATCCCATCGGCGGCTGAATTCAGGGTGCCGCCCGTCTGCGGGATGGATTGTTCCACCGGCCGATTGTAGCGCAGTACCAGCAGGCCGTACGGATAATCGGCTACATAAATATTATTATCCTTCAAGACGATATCCCACGCGCCGCCGTACGTGTTGTAAACGGCCAACGGACGCGGATTGGCCGGGTCAGCCACGTCCACGATGCGGATGCCGGCATCTCTTTCGGCCAGGTAAGCCAGTGATTCTTTTACGATCACACGGCGGGTGAAATCGAGACTATCCAGCCGCGAGAGTTGCTGCGGTTTGGCGGGATCTTTCAGGTCAATGATTTGCAGGCCACCCAATCCCAGGGCGATATATCCTGTGGTACCGTCAAGGGTCACGTTTTCTGCCGGGGCGGAGGTCGGTATGGTGGTGATCAATACCGGTGCCTGCGGATTGGAAATATTCACCACATGCACGCCGCTTTTTCCGGCAGCTACAAGCGCCAGGTTGCCGGAAACGGACACCTGTCGGGAAAAGCCTTCCAGCATTAACTGGCCAAGAATCGGCAGGTCGTACGGTTTTCCGGTATCCAGAATGACGATCCCGTTCAGTCCAGTAGTGACTACCAACCTGTCGCCTGACAGGGCAAGGCCGTAGGCTCCACCTGCGAGACTATGGCTGGAAAAAATGGTCGGCGTGGCCACAGTAATGTCAAAGACGCGCAAGCCTTTGTCTTGCTGGGCGGCGAAGGCGTACTGGCCTTTCACAACCAGATCGAAGATGTAATCCGTGCGGAATTTGTAAAAGAGTTTAAGTGACGCGGGATTCAGGTCCACCACGCTGAGGGAACTAAAGGTGGGATACAGGTACTGGTCGTCCAGGGCAAGGTTGTCAGCCTGGTAATTGGCCGACGCTACCAGCCCGATGGCATCTGTGGCCGCCATATTTTTTGTCGATATACCGGCGGCCGATGCCGATTGAAATGAGCCGACCAATACCGCCAGTAGAATTAGTATGGATATGTGTTTATAAAAATGAAA
Source organism: uncultured Leptolinea sp. (assembly GCA_964397625.1). GTDB lineage: Bacteria > Chloroflexota > Anaerolineae > Anaerolineales > Anaerolineaceae > Leptolinea. Next base: position 22,336 of record CAYNJT010000019.1, read on the forward strand.
CTTTTTCATATGTACGATTTTACTCCGCTGTGTAAAAAGTCAAGATGTTTCCTGTGATTATGTACGGAAAACCCGCCTTGACTTTTCACCAGATTCTGTCATAATAGAACAAATATACTAATTACACAAAACACCATGACCCATATCCTTCTCATCCGGCCGGATCAATCTTTCACCTACCAACAGGTTTCCCAATCTGCAAACCAGGTCCGCCTGGATATGTTGCATCAGGGCAGGCTGCCGGATTATATCAAGCTGGAGGGCGCGGATAGTAATCAGAATGTAAATTATGCCGCCGTGGTCTGGAAGGACTGGGTGATCGCTCATCCGGCGGATGCCGAACCGCCTACCCGTGATAAAACCCACCTGACCCGCCGTCAGTTGGACGTGCTGCTGGACCTTTCGGAAGGGCTGACCGGCAAACAGATCGCCGGGCGGTTGAAAATCTCGCGGCGTTCGGTGAGCATGCACATCTCCGGGTTGAAGCACAACCTGGGAGCCAGCACTATAGCGGAATGTGTACAAAAAGCCGCCCGGCTGGGTATCCTCAAGCCGGGCGGATAAAAATCAATCGCTTTACTTGCCCAGCCGTTTACGCTCTTCTTCAATGATGCTGACATCGAGCTTCTTGAATAACGGCTGCGGGTTTACCAGCACATTGCCCGGCTGCAATTTCGAGGGTTCCCAGCGGCCTGAAGCGCCGTCTGGATCGTAACGCAAAGCGGTGTGTTCGCCCAGGTCGTCTTTGATGGTGTCAATGTACTGGCGGCCGAATAATGGGCTGGTGTTGCCAAAGAAACCGTGCAGACGCTCGCTGGTAAACGGAAGGAAAGGCGCCAGCATGATTTTTAAAGAATCGATAGCCTTCAAAGCGGTGAACACGGCTCGCGCGGCAGCAGCTCTGTCAGTTTTGATGGCTGTCCACGGCGCGGTCTGGTCCAGGTATTTATTGACTTCCGTTGCCAGGCGCATACCTTCAGCCAGCGCGGCGCGCAGATGTATTGCTTCCATTTCCTGCGCCACACTATCAAAACCCTGTTCGATCTGTGCCAGAAGATCCTTGTCCATCTGAGTCAGTTCGCCCGGATCGGGAACCTTATTTTCCCAGTGTTTGCAGGTGAAAGAAAGCACCCGGTTGGCCAGATTGCCCCAGGTAGCCACCAGCTCGTCATTGTTGCGGTGGAAGAAATCTTCCCAGTCCCAGTCGGTATCCTTGCTTTCCGGCATGTTGACCGTCAGGTAATAGCGCAGCGGGTCGGGGTCATAACGCGTCAGGAAATCACGTCCCCAAACGGCCCAGTTGCGGCTGCCGGAAATCTTCTGGTTTTCCAGGTTCATGAATTCATTGGCCGGGACGTCATATGGAAGGTTCAATGGTTTCGGATCCGCCACGCCCATGAGCTCGTCAAAGGCTTTGCCGCTGCCGGTTAACTGTGCCGGCCAGATGACCGCGTGGAAGGGAATATTGTCCTTCCCGATGAAGTAATACGATTGCGACTGGGGGCCGTGCCACCAGTCCAACCAGGCTTCGGGTTTGCCGGCCAGCTTGCTCCATTCGATGGAAGCAGATAGGTAACCGATCACGGCCTCAAACCACACATACAGGCACTTGCCGTCCCAACCTTCCAATGGAACGGGGATACCCCAGTCAAGGTCGCGGGTGATGGCCCGGCCGTGCAGGTTGTCCGCCAGTATCTGCCCCAGACTCTGGCGAAGCACGTTGGGCCGCCAGTAACTTTCCCGTTGTTTTAAGAAATCAACCACAGCAGGTTGCAATTTTCCGAGGTCTAGGTAGGTATGTTCAGTTTCACGCAGTTCCGGGGTGGAGCCATCCACCTTGCTGCGCGGGTTGATCAGCAGCGCTGGATCCAGCAGGTTGCCGCACTTGTCGCATTGGTCGCTGCGCGCGTTCTCAAATCCACAGATATAGCAGGTGCCCTCTACGTAGCGGTCGGGCAAAAAGCGTTTCTGACTGGGAGCGTACCATTGCATTTCACGGTCGGTATACAGGTAGCCGTTCTTTTGCAGGGCAAGGAATATTTTCTGGGAAACGTCGAAGTGATTGCTGGTATGCGTGCTGGTGAAAAGGTCGTAGGTCAGGCCAAGGTCTTTAAATAATTCCAGGAAGCCGTTGTGAAAACGCTGATAGACCTCCAGTGGGGATGTGTTCTCGGCATCCGCCCGTACGGTGATCGGCGTGCCATGTGAATCAGACCCGGAAACCATCAATACTTTTCGTCCGCGCAGGCGCTGGTAGCGCGCGAAAATATCCGCCGGAAGGTAGGCTCCCGTCAGATTCCCAACATGAATTTCCGCGTTGGCATACGGCCAGGCAACAGATACCAGTACATTCTCGATCATCATCAACCTCGCATGCTTAATTTCAGGAAGATTGTAACATACCCTGCCCGGTGGGTCAGTTGCCGGCGAACTTCAGCAAGGGTTATCACCAACTGATTGATTTTGATACAATCAATACCAGGGCACCATGATCATCCAAATTCTCATCGTTTGTACCATCCTGCTTTTATTCCTGGCGGGCGTGATGTTAATCACCGCGCTGCGTTTCGCGCGTCCGATACCGGATTACCCGGTGGTCGACCTGGAAGAAGTGGACGGCGCGGTTGTGGCCGAGCATCTCTCACAGGTGATCCGCTGCCGAACCATCGCAGCCGATGAACTCACTGGCACCCAGCGTGACGAATATTTCAGCCTTCATCGCGCACTTTTACAACAATTCCCCCGTGTGCACACCACCCTGGAAGTTCGTTCCAGTCAGGAGCTTTCTCTGCTGTACATCTGGCCCGGACGCAACCCGAAACTGCCGGGCGTGCTGCTCAGCGGGCATTATGACGTCCCGCCTGTGGACCCAAAGACGGTTGACCAGTGGGAGGTGCAGCCCTTCTCCGGGCAGGTGAAGGACGGATTCGTGTGGGGCCGCGGCACCCTGCAGGGTAAAGGGCAGATGGTGGCCATCCTGCAGGCGGTGGAACTGATGCTGCGCGCCGGATACACCCCGGAACGCACGGTATACCTGGCCTTTGGTCACGACTGCCTTTCCGGTGGCAAGATGGGCGCCTGCCGGACAGCCGCGTTCTTGAAGAAGGCCAACGTGCGCCTGGAAGTGGCTCTTGATGAGGGCGATTGGATTACCGGGGGATATCTGCCCGGTCTGAATGGTCTGGCGGCTCTGATTGGTGTCACGGAGCGTGGACACATCCGTTTTGAATTTAAAACTCAGAACACGAAGCGCAATGATAATAAACTGGATATTCTGGCGCATGCCATCGCCAGCCTGGCAGACAATCCTCTGCCAGCTTCCCTGAAAGAAATCCGTGAATCATATAGCGGGCTGGTGGGCGCCATCGGGTATGCCCAGCAGATCATCTTTGCCAACGCCTGGCTGCTGTCGTTTCTGGCCCGCGGGATGATCCTCAAGGATCCTGAAGCGCAAATGCGTTCGACCACCCAGTTTGTGCCGGTACGTTTCAGTGGAACACTGGAACAGGCGCGGGCTGAAGTGGATGTGTTCTTGATGCCCGGTGAGACCATTGCCGCGGTGAGCGACCATATTCGCAAGGCAGTGAAAGATGAACGCGTTCTATTTCAGGCGCAGGCAGACCGGGCCTGGGAAGCACCAAATCCATCCTCCTCTTCATCACCGGCTTACCAGACGGTGGAACGCGCCATTCTGGAAGTGTACGACGGCATCCCCATCGCCCCCACAGTGCAGCCCTGGCCGGGAGACGCGCGATTTTACACTTCGGTATGCCGGAATGTGTTTCGCTTCACCCCGCTGGTCATCCCGCCCGAAGATGACCTGCAGCCCGGAGGCATCAACGAACGCATCCGCATTGAATCACTGGTAAAGATGACCCAGTTCTACATTCGCCTGCTTCAAATCTGGGGTGTTTCAGCGATCAGTTAATCAAATTCCCAAAGTTCCACATTTGTAAAGCTGCAGCGGGTTCCAAAAGAATTATTGGAACCTGACGATACAGCAAAAGCCAGTCCGCCGTCCTTGAGGTGGTTGTCTTCAAAACGAACCACCTGTTTACCGTTTACAAAGACGGTGATCCATTGATAATCCACCACCAGCATCATCTTCGCGGAATCGGCCGGTATTTTAAATTTTCCCGCGTAATTCCCTTTCAGGTCGGTGAAGACCTTCTTTTCGAACCGGTAATTACGCACATATCCATCAAGATTTAACAATGTGATATGCAGGTTATCCGCCCCATTTTCATGGAATACAAAACCGCAGCCAGCTTTCGCTGGATTGGAGTTGGGCATGGCAGAATCCCAGGCAACATCCGCGCGGATGGCGAAGTTGGACGGTTTTCTATTCAATGGCCACCAGTGAAAATAAGAAAGTTTGGCCCACTCCCCTGTGAAATCCTGCACGCGGTAATATTTGCCGGCCGCGCTGCTGACCAGTTTTTCATCCGCCAATTTCTGCATGTCCGCCTTCATATTATTGGACTGGGCAGTGGCGGATAAGCCGCTCTCAGGTGTTTTTGTGGAAAGCGCGGGAATCGCGGTGGACGTCTGCGTGGACGTGGATTCCGCAGCTTTAGGGGATGGCGTGATTGACGCCTGTACAGCTTGAGGCGTGGGTGTTGAAGTAGAAACAGCACACCCGGAAAGCAGGCTGCCGGCGATCATCAGGAGGAGTGAACCGCATAGGATGCATCGTGTCTTCATAAAAAAATCCCTGCTGAATAAGCAGGGATGATTATAACCAATCTACCGAGGAATTCGGTTACTTTGGATTTCAATGATCACAGATGGAAATAGCGTAATTGCGCGATGGTGTCCAAATCGATCAGATTGTTCATACGGGAAATCCCCACGGGGATTGCGGTAAAATTGAGGTCTTCACTCGGAAAGGGTCTTTTATTTGTTTGAAATCATCTTCCTCGGTACATCCGCCTCAGCCCCATCCGCGCGGCGCAACCTGCCATCACTGGTAGTCAAACACGACGATCAACGCTACTTGATTGATTGCGGCGAAGGGACCCAGCGGCAGATCCTGCAAAGTGGTATTGGCTTTAAGCATTTGAACCGCATACTCATTACCCATGGGCATCTGGATCATATCCTCGGTCTGGCAGGTTTGCTTTCTACCTACATGCGTTGGGAAACCATTGACCGGCTGGAGATTTATGGAGGTAAGAGCGCGCTTGAACGTATCCACGATTTGTTGTATGGTGTGGTATTGCGCGGCGCGACAGCTCCCATGCCTATTCAGTTCATTCCCGTGACCAGCGGCTCGATCATTGAAGAAGGCGACCTGACCATCTCAGCGTTCAACGTCCAACACCGCGGACCGGACTGCCTGGGTTTTGTTTTTGAAGAAAAAGGGCGTAAACCTTTCCTGCCTGAAAAGGCGGACGCGCTGGGTATTCCCCCGGGCCCCTGCCGGCGCGACCTGGTGAATGGGCTCCCCATCACTCTTCCAGACGGGCGGGTGATTAACCCCGAGGAAGTGCTGGGTGACTTCAAACCGGGCACACGTCTGGTTGTGGTAGGCGACGTGGGTGAGGTGGACAGTCTGGTGGATATTTGCCGCGGTGCAGATGCCCTGGTGATTGAATCAACCTACCTGGATGAAGAAGCTGATATGGCCCGGCAATTCTCTCATATGACCGCCCGGCGCTCAGCCGAACTGGCCGCGAAAGCCGGAGTGCGTGCCCTTTACCTGACCCATGTTTCCCGCCGCTATCGCGAGAAAGACGTAATCGCGGAAGCGCAATCCGCTTTCCCGGATGCCGTGGTGGCACGGGATTTTGATACCTTCCAGATCAAACATCCAGAATAGTGTAACCAAATAACGGATGCGGCATCCTAAGTAGGATACTATTCGATGCAGGGAGTGTGATTTATTATGGAAATGTTGATTGATTTTCCCGGGGGCGCGAAAGTTGACGCACATTTTAGCGGTTTTACTGTGCCATCAGACCAGCCCATTCAAGGCGGCGGCGAAAACACAGCCCCGTCACCTTTCTTACTGTTTCTGGCTTCATTGGGAACCTGCGCCGGTTATTATGTTCTGAGCTTCTGTAAACAGCACAATTTGCCGGTTGAAGGCATCCGATTGGTTCAATCCATGGAATCAAACCGGGCAACTGGAATGTTGGACAGGGTGACCATCGAGATCCAGGTGCCGCCGACATTCCCTGAAAAATATCATGACGCTCTTATTCGTTCGGCGGATCAGTGTAAAGTAAAGAAGACCATTGAACACCCGCCGGTGTTTGATGTGCATACCCGCGTGGTTGTCTGAAATCCCGAGCGTTTCGACAAGTTCAGCGTCCGGAACGCGAATTCCGTGATATCAGAATATATTGTTGGGGCTATTCATACGGGCAAAATCAAACGGGAGCACAGTATCACTATTTCCGTAGGTATCGCCCGCGGGAACTATTGTGATCGATTCGCTTCCGTTGTGAATAACCTGTCCAATATACGGTAGAAGCATGTGGAGGAAAGAACAATTCCTCCCCTGTTTTCGTTCCACCTGCTTCTACCCTGCCATCATATTACTGTAATTGTCGCTGCTTTTAATAGACTCTCCGGCTGTGACATCCCGTTGGTCAATAAGGACGGCCTGAGTGGCTATTTAATCGCCATCCCAGATTTCAACTGGGTTAAGACCGTTAGTTCCGCTTCCGTGAGCGGCTGACCGCCCGGGCCTTTGTACCCGCCTTCCTTGCCGGCGCAGGCCGCTTTCTCGGCGGCAAAGGCGATCAAATACCGGTACTGTTTGGCTTCCGCGGAACTGGCTATGGCATCCACTACCCGGGACTGCCATTGGACATTCTGCACCAGGCGGCCGGGTTCTTCCACGAAATTGATCTCATCGCGGTCATAGGCCAACTTGCCGCTGACCAGCGCTTTGAAACCATCTGCCAGGTCGCGAACGGTGGCGCAGGGGAACAATTCGCGCGCTTCTTCAAGCGATCCAATAGCGCTGATCACGTCCTTCTCCGTTAATTCTTTCTTTGCCGGATCGCTGGCACGTAACATTAAATATCCGGCTCCAAGAATGGGGAGAATTAAGTTCTTTAAATCATCTGAGGGATACTGTCCCATGTTACTTCCTTTCACTTATAAAACTAATAGTAAATGTCCAAAATTCTGACATGGGATATTTTACTCTTTCTTATGACCGGCTGGACACCCGATTCGCATGCGTCCACCCTGTGAGATTCATATTATCATTGGAAGGGTTTTGCGACTGTCAGGCAAAATCGCGCGTGTGGAGGAAATTATGACCGTTCGGCTCTGTGAAGAAAAAGACCTTCCCGTCGTGGTGAATCTGATCACCCAACTGGCGGATGTTGCCACCGGCGGTAAAGATTTTGATGTTGTGCGCTTCCGTGATCTCTTCCGGAAAATGTCTGCCCAACCGGATGTGTACGCCAATTTCGTGTATGAAGTGGATGGTAAAGTAGCCGGTTTTCTATCCATCGTTTTTTATATGACCTTCTTCCACCGGGTGGGCACAGCTCAGGTCAACGAACTGGTGGTGGCAGACGGTTACCGCGGGCAGGGAATTGGTCAGGCTTTAATGAAAGCTGCCGAAGACGAAGCCCGCAAACGCGGCATGGACGAACTGGAAGTGGGCACGGAAAAAGAGAACGTTAAAGCCCAGGCGTTTTACCGCAAATACGGTTTTGACGAGGAATATGTGCTTTTTGGGATGGAATTCGAATAGCCGGTCAACCGCCCGCCAGGGGTGAGAAGAAATCCAGCCGGTCGCCCGGTTGGATCATGGTTTGCAATCCCAGCGGCTTCGTATAGATTTCCTCCCCATTTAAGGTTACCAGCACATGCCTGGAAAGTCCCCCTTCAGAGTCGATCCAGTATTTTTCGAGTACCGGGTACAGGCTCACGATCTGTTTGATCGCTTTTCCCACCGTGATTTTCTCCGTTACATCGAGTGAAAAGCTCTTCTGTCCGCTCTCCACACGAAACACACCAAATAAATTCACTGTGACCATGGGATAATTATAAATTCGCCGGTACGATCAACGGATTTTTCCCGTTCTCTCCCTGCGGTATGCTTTTCAGGGGAATATTGAATGCCTGACTCAATGTATCAGGAGTTAAAACTTCCAACGGGGTGCCAAAGGATTGGATACTGCCGCGCACCATGACAGCCACCTGATCGGCATAATGCCCGACCATATTGAGGTCATGCAGCGCGATCAGGACAGTCAGTGATCCGCTCCCAGGAGTTAAACCGCCGCTTTGAACCAGTTCGCGGATCAGGTTTAACAGGGTGACCTGATATTGCAAATCCAGGTGGGTGGTGGGTTCATCCAACAGCAAAATGGGCGCGGTCTGCGCCAGCGCGCGGGCCAGCAGAACGCGCTGCTGTTCACCGCCGGAGAGTTCGTTGATAAACCGGCCGGCCATATCCAATATGCCGGTACGCCGCATGGCTTCTTCTGCAAGGTTTTTATCTTGTTCGCCCAGACGCCCCATCCAGTTCAGATGTGGAGTGCGTCCCATCATTACAATCTCCCGGCAGGTGAAGCCGGCCGGCAAGCGGCGTGCCTGGGGAACCACCGCGATCAACCGCGCTCGTTCCAGAATGGACAGTTTTGCCAGATCTTTGCCGCGAAAATAGATGCTGCCGCCTGACACCGGTATTGTGCCGCTGACCGCCCGCAGTAAAGTGGTTTTTCCGGCGCCATTGGGGCCGATCACCCCCAGCGTGGAACCCTCCGGCACAGTCAGGTTGACCTGTGTCAGAATGGGCTTCCCACGCATCTGGATGGAAATATCCTGCAGGACTAACATGTTCACCATATATTCTGCCGCCTTGAACGGCGCAATATGAATAGGAAGAACGGCGCTCCAGCCAGCGCGATGATGATTCCCACCGGCACCTCCTGTGGGGCGGCAATACGGCGCGCCAGAATGTCTGCGACCAACAGGAGAGTCGCGCCGCCCAGAATGGACAGGGGGATCAACTTGCGGTAATCGCTGCCCCACAACAGACGGATAAGGTGCGGCACAATTAGACCGACAAACCCGATAATCCCGCTGAAAGACACGGCCGCCGCGGCGACCATCGAGGCGGCGCAGACCACCACCAGGCGAACCCGTTTCACGTTCAACCCGAGCTGCTGCGCCTGCTCCTCGCCAAACTGCAGGACGTTCAGCGCGTACCCGCTGGTCAAAAGCAGACCCAGACCAATGATTGTATACGGCAGCATGGCGAACACGGGCTGCCAACCGCTCATCGACGCGCCGCCCAACAGCCAGGCCAGCGCCCTGTGGAGTTCGCGGTTGGAATACAGCATCAGGTACGAGGTGAGCGCGGTGGCAAAACTGCTCACCGCCACACCGGCCAAAATCAGGTTGGTGGTCGGCAGGCTGTTCCCGCTGCGTGCCAGGCTGTAGGCTGCCCATACGGTGACCATGGCCCCGGCGAAGGCGGCCATGGGAACAAAATACAAAGAGCCTGTCATGCTGGATGAGAAGACGGTCATGGCAAACACCGCACCCAGACCGGCGCCCGATGCCACGCCGATCAGGTAGGGGTCGGCAAGTGGATTTCGGAACAGCCCCTGGTATGCCGCCCCGCTGCCGGCCAGCGCCGCGCCGGTGAGCGCGATCAGAACGGTGCGCGGGAATCGCAATGAGAACAGGATGGTGGCCAGAGGTTTAAGCGCCGCATCCAACGGTTGATTGGATATGGTCGACCATAGAACACGCAAGTAATCCCCCATTTCCACATTGACGCTGCCGACAGCCGCGGAAATCAATAGACAGGCAACCAATGCGGCACCGGCAATCAGGAAGGGGGAGGATTTGCGCATGGTTATTGGAATAATTCCGGATGGATGGCTTTGGCCAGGGCTTCCAGTCCGTCGATAAGACGGGGACCGGGACGGCTGACCAGATCGTCATCAAACGGCAGGACGGCACCAGTTTGGACGGCTTTAATGGCGTTCCACCCGGCGCGCTGTTTGACCAAATCCGCGCTGGTGCCAAACTTGGCGTCGCCCAGCAGAATGAGGTCCGGGTTCTGGATGATCAATTCTTCCTGGCTGATCTGCGCCCATTGGATGGGCAATCCGGCGCCGGCGTTCACCCCGCCGGCCTGTTGGATCATTTTATCCATAAAAGATCCAGGGCCGGTTGTCCAGGGTTTGGCCGGGTCGGTGCCGTCTACTTCATAAAATACTTTTGGTCGGGTGGTGGTAGACGCAATTTTTTTGTTCAACTCGGCTACGCGGGTTTCAATGGATTTTGCCAGATTAGCGGCTTCTTTTTCCCGTCCGGTCAATTTACCAACGATCTGCAGATTGGCAGACAGATTGGCCACATCCGGCGGATTGCTGAGGTAAAAGACAGTCAGACCTAATTTTTCGAACTCCGCCACCTGTTCCGCCGAGTTGATCTCGGCCGCCAGAATCAGATCAGGCTGCAATTTGGTGATGAGTTCCATGTTGCTCCCGAAGGATGGGCCGCCGATATCCTGCAGCGCTTTGGCTTCCGCGGGGAAGTCGCTGAAGCTGTCACGGGCGATCATCTGCCCACCCGCGCCAAGGGCGAAAAGGATCTCTGTATTGGACGGCGCCAGTGAAATGATGCGAGTCGCGGGTTTCTTCAAAGTAACAACGCGTCCAAGGCCGTCTTTCAGAGAAATCCCCGCGGTGGTGGGTTGAAGGGTGGGGGGTGCCGTAGGGCTTGATTCAAGGCCAAGAACGACTGAGGATTCGATCGTTGTCGTGGAAGAAAGCGGGGTGGCAGTGGCAACAGATATTACCGGCGCGCAGGCTGCCAGTACCATGATCAAAGAAAAGATTGCGATTGAGGCTGCCAGATGTTTGATTTTCATAAGGTATCTCCATGTATAAAAAAAAGACCTGCCGCCGGGCAGGTTGGAGATATCAACAGGCTGTTCAGCCGGTTCACGTCTCCTATCTGCGAGGTTGCGGTGAACTCTTCATGGGCGGCGACCTGGCTTGTCAGTAATCCTGACTTACAGTTGCGCAACAGCACCGGACTGGCCGAAGGGCTTCACCGGTTTCGCATTTCAGCCTGCCCATCCGGGGGTCAGGCTTCCATGAAGTTCACCTGGATTCTAGTGCGTCAGGCATGAATAGTCAATCTACTTGAAAAATTAAGATTTTCTTCATTGACTTGAATTTTGCATTTGTCTATACTACAGATAGGAAAATAAAAATCTTATGCGAGAGTTTGGCTATAACCCAACGTAGTGATCAAAAGGCACGCAAATTCTGCGTGCCTTTTCTTATATCCTGTTTCTTGAAAGGATTCGCCACATGGACTATGGAATGATCGGCAAAATTGAAAAAGCAAAACGCTACGCGCAGGAACGAAACCGCGTGCATTTTGACTCACTAACCGTAACGCTTGAAGGTGAGAATAATCCGCATACCGTGCATTATGATCACGGCACCTGGGCGTGCGATTGCGACTTCTTCCATTCACGCGGCCGCTGCAGCCACACCATGGCCATCGAGATAATTCTCGAAGGAATGCTGCCGGTCACCGAAAAAGTTTAACTTCGTATTCAGCTCGGTTCTTAAATAATTCTTCCACGCGGAGATGGTTGTTCCACCTCTGTTTCGGCGTGGAAGAATTTCTATTTAATCCAACAACGGATTTACACATAAATCGTACATAAGATACATCAATTGCGGGGAGATGCGATCCCCAACTTCTCAACCCTCCAGTATTTGGGTATTGACATATTATAAAGTTTCCACTACTATTAACTAAATAATAGTAAATAAATCACAATACCTGAATTTTGGGAACAACACTATCTAAAACAATTTTGTTCCCATGCAAGAAAGGAAGACGCATTGGACGAATTAGAAAATCTGGACAAAAAATTCCAGAAAGAATTGCATGCCGGTATAACTGCCATGATCCTGCTGGCCGTGCTTGAAAAAGCCAGAGATCCCATGTATGGGTATCAGATCGCCAAAATGCTCGGTGAAGAACAGGGAGAATCATCGGTCAAGCAGGGTGTGCTTTACCCGGCGCTGCGTTCTCTGGAGAGCAGCGGATTGCTATCCAGTATGGTGGAGCCGTCGGTTTCCGGCCCGCCCCGGCGCTATTACCAGATCACCCCGCTGGGCAGCGAAAGCCTGTCCCGTTGGACGTCAATCTGGCAGAAGACCAGGGAGTATGTTGACTCAATATTGCAATCGAATGGATAAATCAGGATCACCCCGGTTAACCGTGGGGAAATGAGAGGAAGTTGGATGATTTCTACTGTAGAAGGATACCTTGAAAGTTTAAAGAAAAGCCTGGAAGGCTGCGATGCGGCGGTCATCCGTGACGCGCTGTCGGATGCCGAAGAATACCTGCGTAATGGGCTGGAATCTGCCCGGGCGGAAGCGCCGGATATCAATGAGAGCGATGCCCTGGGGAAGATTGTGGAAGAATTTGGATCTCCGGAAGAGTTCGCCGCCGATTACCGGAAAGTGGAAGCCCGCATTCGGCCGGCGTTTTCACCGGCTGCCGGAGTCAAGGGTAATACATCACTGTTCAACAAAATCTTTGGTGTGTTTGCCGACCCGGCTGCCTGGAGTTCACTGCTCTTCATGCTGGTCTCTCTGGTCACCGGGATCATCTATTTCACCTGGGCGGTCACAGGTCTATCCCTGTCTGTCGGCCTGCTGGTGTTGATCATCAGCCTGCCGTTCATAGGCCTTTTCCTTCTTTCGGTGCGAGGGATCGCGCTGGTGGAAGGCCGTATTGTGGAAGCGCTGCTGGGTGTGCGTATGCCCCGCCGCCCGATTTTCGTGGATAGCTCCATGGGCTGGTGGGCGCGTTTGAAGGTCCTGATAGCCAGCAAACATACCTGGCTGGCCATCATCTATATGATCCTCATGCTGCCGTTGGGCGTCGTCTACTTCAGCGTTTTTATAACATTGATCGCTCTGTCAATTTCGTTCTTTGGCGCGCCGTTCGCCCAGTTGTTTGTACCATTCCCCATTCTGTACATTGGCAGCGACCAATATTACTTTACGCCGGTTCTGGGGTTGATCTCCGGTCTAGTCGGCATCGCCTTTGCCCTTGGGACTCTACACCTCGCCAAGCTGGTCGGCCGCTGGCACGGGGCACTTGCCAAAGCGATGTTGGTCAGTGAATAAGAGCGCAACAGTATTTTTTGAAGGTATTTTTGGAGGAGTTTCACATGAAAAGCAAGTTGGTTTTCCTCAGTGCCGTAATTTTTGGCGCGTTATTATTGAGCGCCTGCGGGTTCGGGGTCTTACGCGGTTCCGGTAATGTGGTCAGTGAATCCCGCGCGGTCAGTAATTTTGACGCGGTGGCCTTTTCCGGGTCAGGGGATGTGATCATCGACCAGAACGGCACGGAAGGGTTGAAGATCGAAGCGGAAGATAATCTCATCCCCCACATCCGCACGGAAGTCCGCGGCCACACGCTGCATATTTTCTTTGATCCAATGGGTATGGTGATGGTGCGCCCCACCAGGCCGATGAAGTTCCACCTGTCCATGAAAGATGTGAAAGTCCTTGACCTGTCTGGTTCTGGAACCATTTATTCCGAAAAGATCACGACCAGCAGCCTGGTTATGGATATCAGCGGTTCCGGTGACGCGACCATCGACAGCCTGACGGCCGATCGCATGGATATTGATATCTCTGGTTCCGGTAAATGCCTGCTTAAGGGAGAAGCAGCCATGTTGTCTTTGAATATCTCCGGTTCGGGCAACTGCAATTCCAGTGGCCTGAACAGCAAGGATGTGCGTATTGATGTCAGCGGTTCTGGCAAGGCGCAGGTGAAGGCCGACAACCGGCTGGATATTGATATCTCCGGCAGCGGTGACGTTGTCTACACTGGCAGCCCGCAGATCTCTCAGAAGGTCTCCGGGTCGGGAAGAATAAGCGCCCGGTAGGGGGTAGAAAATAACAGATCAAAGCCTCCGGCGTACGCCGGAGGCTTTTGTTTAAGCGGCCGGCAACCTATGCCAGGGCATAAATCCCCCAACCCCCTTCTGACCGGCAAAGCACCGGTCAAAGGGGACAGACGCTTTTCCCTCCTTCGGAGAAGGAGGGTCAGGGAGGATTCAGGTCAGCCGGGAAGCGTCGCATGCCCGAGAATGAATCCCCCTCTGGGAAAAGGCACCCAGAGCGCAAGCAGCCACCCCACCTTCTGACCGGCAAAGCACCGGTCAAAGGGGACAGACGCTTTTCCCTCCTTCGGAGAAGGAGGGTCAGGGAGGATTCAGGTCAGCCGGGAAGTGTCGCATGCCCGAGAATGAATCCCCCCTACCCCCCCTTTTGACCGAAAAAGCATCGGTCAAAGGGGGGTAAAAAAATACCCTCCTTCAAGGAAGGAGGGGTGGGGAGGATTCAGATCTACTGAAAAACGTCCAATGCCTGAAAAATATTCATATAAGGCGGAGAGGGTGGGATTCGAACCCACGGTGACCCTAGAGCCACAACGGTTTTCGAGACCGCCCCGATCGGCCGCTCCGGCACCTCTCCGCGGGGAACTGAATTATAGCAGGAAACTACGGCAAGTCCATCTCACCGGTTTCCTCCGGGTATTCCACGGGTGCCAGGTTATTCTCTCTAAATTTCTCCACCAGCTTGCTCTCCGCGTCCTGCTCGCCGTGCACAAGGATGATCTTCTTTAATCCGGGTCCGGCGGCTTTGGCATAGCGCACCAGCATATCCTGCCCGGCGTGCGCGGACAGGCCGCCAATGGTGGCGATCTCTGCTTTGCAACGGTATTCCTCGCCGAAAATCTTGACATTCTTTTCACGGTCCGCCAGGCGGCGGCCGAGCGTGTAGGGCGCCTGCCAGCCAACAATCGTCACTGTGTTGCGAGCGTCTTCAATGTTGTTCTTCAGGTGGTGCAGGATGCGGCCGTTCTCTGCCATGCCCGACGCGCTGATGATGATCATCGGGTCGCGGCGTTCGTTCAGCTTCTTAGATTCATCCACCGACTGGATATAAGTCAGCATGGGGTAATCCAACGCGGCATGGTTTCCCTGACGGATGAATTTTTGGGTCTCATCGTCGAAATATTCGGTGTGTTCGCGGAAAATGTTGGACGCGTTGACCGCCAGCGGGCTGTCCACAAAGACGGGCACGGGTTTCAATTCACCGTCGCTGAACATGCGGTTCAGGCTGTAAACGATCTCTTGGGTGCGGCCGACGGCAAAGGCCGGAATGATCACCTTGCCACCGCGTTTGATGGTGCGCGCCACTACCTCCCGGAACTCGTTATAGGCGTCTTCCGGGTCGCTGTGCGGCTTGTCGCCATAGGTGCATTCCATCATCAGGTAATCGGGCTTGTCTGGCAGCACCGGGTCTTTCAACAGGGGGAGTTTATCCCGCCCGATATCGCCGGAGAACCAGAAGCGGAAGGGTTTGCCGTTTTCCTGAATATCCAGAACAATGGCGGCTGATCCCAGAATATGGCCGGCGTCCACCAGGTGGGCGGTAACCCCGGGGATGGGTGAAAACGACTGTTCGTAGTCATGGGTCACAAAATGACCGGCCACCTGTTTGGCGTCTTCCTGGGTGTAAATGGGTTCCACGGGCGGTTCGCCTTTTTTGGCCCGTTTTTTATTGACATATTCCACATCGTATTCCTGAATATGCCCCGAATCCTGCAGCATGATATCCGCCAGCATACCGGTGGCCGGGGTGGCGTGGATCGGGCCGTCATAACCGCTCTTGATCAGATTGGGCAGGTTGCCGCTGTGGTCAATATGCGCGTGCGAAAGGATGACCGCGTCGATACTGCGCGGATCAAACGGGAATTTCAGGTTCTTTTCATAGGTATCGGCACGCCTGCCCTGAAAGAATCCGCATTCCAGCAGGAGCCGTTTCCCGCCGATTTCCAGCAGGTATTTTGAACCGGTAACTGTCTGCGCGGCGCCGTAAAAATGAATTTTCATTGAATCTCCCTGGGTTTAAGTGTCTGTAAAATTTCTTCGCCGAATCGTTGCAGCCGCCATGGGAAATTGGCCATGAGGGCGGATAATTCACTTATGGATCGGGGGTTGATGGCTGCCACCTGTTCCACCACTTCGCGCGGCAGGATTACATCTGACTCAACGTGGAAACTGGCGGCGGTGTTCTTTCGCCAGCTCTTCAAGGATTCCAACCGCTGGATAAGTTCATCATTCTTACGTGGATAGGATGGCCGGCGCGGCGGGCTGGCATTCTGCCCCTGGGCAATGCATTCCAACAGGCCGGCTCCGTATCGTTTTTGCAGGCGGGGCGATAACCCGATGATACCTTCCAGGTCTTCCATACTCGCTGGAAGAGCTTGCGCCAGAGATAACAGGGTCTCATTGGAAAGCACTTTAAATGCCGGCAGGTTGGCTTTTTTGGCCTGCGATTCGCGGAACTCATACAACTGTTTCAAGACCGCCAGTTGCTTTGGAGACAGATCCTGTTTACCGGCCAGCTTCCAGCAGTTGTCTTTGTCTCCGTTAAGCTGCGGGACAGGCGTGCGTTCCAGACGGTGAAAATCTTCCTCCGCCAGTTCCCATCGACCGGCTTCGATCAATTCCCGTTTCATCCGCTCTCGCAGCGGGATAAGGTAGTGTGAATCCAGGCGCGCGTAAGCCAGTTGCGCCGGCAGGATGGGGCGGATGCCCCAGTTTGCACGCTGATATTTTTTGTCCTGCGTCACTCCGAATTCCGCCTCGAGCATGCCGGAAAGCCCGAAGGCTTCACGACCGAGGATTCGGCTGGCGATCATCGTGTCAAAGAGGTTGTTGAATTCAAACCCGAAGTCGCGTTTCAGGCAGATGACATCGTATTCCCCGGCATGGAAGACCTTTTCGATCCGCGGGTTGGCAAAGAGCGGTCCGAGAATGGCAGTGTTTTTCAGCGCCAATGGGTCGATGAGGTAGTCGGTCTCACGGGTGGAGATCTGAATCAGGCAGACCTGTTCGCGGTAGGCAAACAGGCTGTTGGATTCAGTATCCACGCCAAAAATATCCGTTTGCGAAAGTGTTTCTACAAGGTCTTCAAGGCCGTGCGGCCTGTCAATCCAGACCGGATCCTGCATGTTGGAGTTAAGCATGAGGATGATTATAGCCTCAAACCATTAAAAATCCGTCTCCCTGTAGAGGGGCAGGGAGACGGTGTACAAAGAGAAACGTGATGCTGGTTATTATTCTCAGAATTCGTAGATCATTTGGTGAAGAAGTTTGCCTATGTGGTTTTGCGGCCGGGGATTGAGGGCTTTAATACGGGCGTATGTCAATGGTTCATCCGGATTTTCATTCCAGACTGCCCACCCCAGAAGGCGTAAAAAGTATTGCGGAAGGTATGACGTAAGCACCTGTAAACCGCGCAGATTGCCATAAGTGGCCACCTGGGTTTGTTTCTGTTTAAGAGCGGACCGTAAATCGAAAATGGTGCTTCCCGGGAAATAGCTTGCCCCGTTGGAGATCATGGAAAGGATATGCGCGTCGCTGTTTCCCAGTTTGGCAAGAGGCAGCCGGTTGGATTGCACAACCGCCGGAAGATTACTGCGCGTATACACCAGCCCGCCGTTGAAGGCTTCCACGCCAACCAGAATCTGGCTGGCAAATGGATGATCGCAGGCCTCTCGGATTTTTTGGAATGTAAGGCTGCTGGTACCTTTGGCTTCAGGGTGGGCGGCTACGGCCAATCCGCCCTGTTCGCCAATCAACATCAGGGTATCGATTAATGACAAACCTGCCGGAACGCGGTTCTTGATAAACAGAGCCAGCACGTGACCATCAGCGGAAGTAACTTCGCAGCCGGAAATGACCTGAACGCCATAACGCGGAGCCAGATCGAGCGCCTGGTTAACTCCGTCCATACTGTCATGATCGGTGATGGCGATCACGTCCAGGTTGGTATTATCCGCGACATATTTCAAGACGGCCGGGATGGAGGCGGTTCCATCATAACTGTGAATGCTGTGAATGTGCAAATCAGCGAGTCCCATGTTTCACCTGTTGAATTGATTTCTTTTTTACAGGATAGCGGGAGATTGTTTACTGCTGACTAAGGTTACGTAAAGGAATTGTCAGACTTTTTCCGAGAATTGTTAATATTGTTAAGAAGTGTTAAGCCCAAAAAATGTAAGAAACCGTGTAAGCTGTCATGTAATCGGGGTGACAAACATCATTACTCGCTTGACAATGCTTTGAAAAATCCTATACTATGTATGAGAGCGCTCCCATACATTGTAGTTGCATAGAAAACAGTAATCATCCTTGCCCTGACCGGGCATATTTTTACCAGAACCTTGAGAGCGCTCCCAACTTTCCCCCGACCAACCATGACCCTGACCCTCGAAGATATTGCCAGACTGGCGAATTGTTCCCGCTCTACGGTGTCCCGTGTGATCAACGGTGACGCCAATGTCAGCGCGGATACCCGCGAACGGGTCAACAAGGTCATCACCGAGCTGAATTTTCAACCCAACCTGGCCGCGCGTGGACTGGCTTCCGGGCAAACACACATTCTTGGCTTGATCATCCCACTGGCAGTGGTCTCCATTTTCACCGACCCGTTCTATCCCCAGTTGATCCAGAGCATTTCCATGCGCTGCAGCCAGCGGGAATACTCCATCATGTTGTGGCTGGCCGCGCCTGAATTTGAACGCCGCATGATCCATCAGGTTTTGTACAACGGTTTGATCGATGGTGTGATTGGCGCGTCCATGTCGTTGACCGACCCCATCATCAAATCGCTGGCGGCAAGCAACCTTCCCTTCGTGGCCATCGGCCGCAACCCGTACGATGAAACAACCTGTTATATCGATGTGGATAACTACAATGGCGCCCGCGACGCGATCAGTTATCTGTATAAAATGGGGCGGCGCAGAATTGCCACCATCGCCGGACCAAGCGAAGTGATCGTTGGTTATGACCGCATGCGCGGCTACCGCGACGCGCTCGCCGAACATGGCCTGGAGTATGACCCCGGCCTGGTCGAAGTGGGTGATTTTTCGGACGCCGGCGGGTATGCCGCCATGCAAAAATTAATCGATAAAAAGCCCGACGCTGTGTTCGCCACCAGCGATGTGATGGCTGTGGCGGCCATGCGCGCATTGGTTGAAGCCGGATTTAAAGTTCCGGAAGATGTAGCCATCATCGGTTTTGATGATATTTCCCTGGCGGCACGCTCCATTCCAGCGCTCACTACCATCCGCCAGCCGATTGAGACGATGGGTGCCCGGGCAGTGGATATGGTCATCGACTTGATCGAAAATCCAACCACAGCCACCCGTAGTTTGATCCTGCCTACCGAACTGGTTGTCCGCGCTTCCTGCGGCGAAGAGTTGCCTGTTCGTTAAAAAACCTTGTCAATCCTTGATTTCATCCATGATAGGTTTGAAATCCACTGCAAATTTACATCTTCATGTTCTGGAGTCAGGTAATTAATGTCCATTGATCCATCTTTACATTTCATACCCTGGGAAGAACGACCGGCCGGTTGTGCGGATGTCGTCTGGCGTTACAGCCGGAACCCGATCATCCCGCGTGATCTGATCCCTTCTTCTAACAGCATCTTCAACAGCGCCGTGGTTCCTTACAATGGCGAGTTCCGCGGCGTCTTCCGCGCGGATAACAAGAAGCGCGAGATGAATCTGCATAGCGGTTCAAGTAAGGATGGCATTCATTTCACCCTGTCGAACGAACCCATCGAGTGGATCCATACCGACCCAGAACTGGCGAAATTCGAATACCGCTACGATCCGCGTGTGACCTGGCTTGAAGACCGTTTCTACGTGAGCTGGTGCAACGGTTTCCACGGGCCGACCATTGGCATCGGCTATACCTACGATTTTGAAAAATTCCATTTCCTGGAAAACGCGCTGCTGCCATTTAACCGCAATGGTGTACTGTTCCCCCGGCGCGTCAACGGCAAATACGTGATGCTCAGCCGCCCAAGCGATAACGGGCACACCCCCTTTGGCAATATTTACCTGAGCCAGAGCCCCGATATGATCCACTGGGGAGAGCACCGCTTTGTGATGGAAACCAAAGGCGGCTGGCAAAGCACCAAGATCGGCGCCGGCCCAACTCCCATTGAAACCAAAGAAGGCTGGCTGTTGTTCTACCACGGGGTGATTACCTCGTGCAACGGTTTTGTCTACAGCTTTGGCGCCGCTTTGCTGGATCTCGACCAGCCCTGGAAGGTCATCTATCGCAGCGCCCCGTACCTGCTTTCTCCCCAGACGCAGTATGAATGTGTGGGGGATGTTCCCAACGTGGCGTTCCCCTGCGCCGCGCTCTATGAAGAATCCACCGGCAAGATCGCCATCTATTACGGCGGCGCGGATACCGTCACCGCTCTGGCGTTCTGCCGG
>CAYNJT010000020.1:0-22325 GCA_964397625.1 uncultured Leptolinea sp.
TCTGGATAGTGTTTTTGTAAATAAGAGGGATGTGTGATCATGAAGCCTATCTCACCGGCAGACTCATGCGCGCCACGATAAATAGCACCGTCAATAATTACTCCCGCTCCCGCTCCGGTCCCGGTAGCGATCAACACCATTTCATGTGTTCCTTGCCCTACTCCAAACCAATTCTCTCCGAGAGCAGCCAGATTCAGGTCGTTGTCCACAGAAACCGGCAGGTTGTAGCGTGTTTCCAACTGTTTCTTGAGTTCCAGGTTTCTCCAGCGCAGACTGGGGGCATATTCCACTACACCGCTTTTCGCGTGAGTCACACCTGGAATGCCAATGGCTATCCCGAGAATACTCTGGTCCTCTTTGAGAGGTGATTTCAACAGGGTATCGATGGTATCCATGATCAATTCCAGGCTCTTCTCGCCTGTAGTTCCATGCTGTTCCAGCAGCACTTCTGTGATGATATCGCCTCCGATGTTTGCCAGCGCACCATACAGGTTAACCCCATCCAGATTAAGGCCAATCACGGTATGACCATCCTTGTGATATTCGATCAATTCCCGGCGGCGGATGTTGTTTGTGCGTGTGTCGCAATAACGCACCATGTTTTCCTGAAAGAGCTCATCCACAATGCGCATCACTGTCGGCAGGCTTAATCCCAGAGTCCGACCAATATCCGATCGGGCAATAGGGCTGTTCTGTCGAATAACTTCAAGGATGGCAGTCCGGTTAATACTGCGCATCTGGTCGGCATTGATTATTTCGAGACGTCTCATGGTCGCCCTAATAACGGAACTTACACCAATTTATTACTTTCATGATATAACAACTTACTTCATGTAAGTTATTATAGAGACAATACCGCAGGATTCAATATGACACCTGTCATATCAAAAAGCGCTATTCATCACCCCGTCGCTATATAAAAACGAAGATGAATTTACTATAAATATTTATTTGCATACTTGCGCATATATTCATATATTAGTATACTAAATTCCTAAAGCATACACTGTGGCACAATAATTCGCTGCTTTTACACAAAAGGAAAGTATTTAAAATGGAAACCATCTTCGCTATTACTTTATTCCTGTTGTATGCTGTTTTATGGAAGATCAAACAGATCCGATTAATGCGCGCTACCGGCGTTGACGCGAATGTTATGCGCAGATCGACATCTGCGGTGCAGAAATACTTCTCACATTTCACCACCTTCCTGACGCTATACGGCATACTGGTCATCAGTGCGCATGCGGCCAATATTCAAATTGGTTCCCTGTTTAGCCGCATCGAAAGCCTTTCCTCGACGGTTGTTGATATTGTTGGTTTTTTTATCGGGTTATTCGGTCTATCTCTGTGTTTTTACTCTCAAAATAAAATGGGCGCCTCATGGCGGGTGGGTATTGACGAAACATCCATTCCCAGTCTGGTCACAACCGGTCTTTATGGATTTATTCGCAACCCTACCTATCTTGGATTATTCCTTCTGAATTTCGGAGTCTGGCTTATCTGGCCCACCTGGACAATCTTCATACTGAATCTACTTTTTGTGTTTTTCCTTGAAATCCAGGTTCGATGTGAGGAAGACCATTTATCCGCGATTCATGGTGAAGAATACAATACATACAAACGGAAAACAAAGCGATATCTTCCATTTATTTATTGATACACGTTAGAATTTATCTATGTCCAAACAGGATATTCCCAGGGAAGACATTGATCATCTATCAGAGCTTTTCGACGCGTTGAGCGACCCCACACGTCTGCAGATCCTGACCTATTTACTGGACGGTGAAATCGGTGTAGGCGATCTGGTTGACAGGATCGGCCTGTCCAGTTCTGCCATTTCACACCAGCTGCGCGGTTTGCGGGACAAACGATTCATCCGCACCCGCAAAGAAGGCCGTTTCGTGTTTGTCAGTCTGGATGATGCGCACGTGACCGAATTATTGCGCAAAGGGCTTGAACACATCCAGCACGGCTAAATTTTTCATTCGCTACATATTAAAGCGAATCAGCAGGAGTGGACCCCTAGCCAGCCCACTCCTGTTTTTGTTCTGATTTTCGAGAATCAACAACAACCTAACTTGACGCGCTGGAATATCGCCGCAATCCTTTTTGAAAAAGCGCCGAGCCGGCAACCATCAACCCGATAGCCAGAGTCAGGCTGGCAGCCAGCATCCAGGGATTCAGGACTCCGGTCAACGCTTCAGCCGGTACTGTGGTGATCAATCCCACCGGAACAATCCAGGTGAGTACCATTCTTAACCAGCCGGGGTACATACCCATCGGGTAACGGGCCATCTGGAACAGACCGTCAAAGATCCAGGTGAAAAGCACGCCCGGACTCCAAAACACCAATGCCGAAAAGATCAGCAGGATGGCATACAGGATAGCCACCCCACAAAGCAACGTGACCACGAAAATTGCCATACGGCCAGCCGTCAAACTGCCGCCCAGACGGGTAATGGCTGTGATGAAGACCCCCAGCCCGAGTAGTAGATCAAACAGCGCGTACACCCGCCATTTCCGCAGACTGACCAGCGCCTGGGTATCCAGCGGCCGCAGGATTACAAAGTCGAATTTACCCGACCAGATCTCCCCGTCCATCCCGGCCAGGGCTTCCAATCCAGGACCAATGAACAGACCGCGCAGCGCGGTGACAATAAGGTATACACCCAGCAGTGCCAGTGTTGAGGTCAGGTTCCAACCATTAATGGCAGTAATCTGACCGAAAAGAACATAGATTCCCAGCACCCCGGTAGCCAGGTTAAGGATTGAGGAAAACAGGGCGATAAAGAAATTTGAACGGTAGGCGGCTTCCTCAAGAAATGAAACCTTAATGAACTGCGGAATTAAACGAAGAACTCGCATTTCACCCTCCAAAACCGGCGTAGCGATGTATACCCCGACGCCATATGATCACAGTCAACACACCTGCCATTGCCAGCCAGAGCGAAAGGATGGTAAAACCGGCGGTCAATTCGGCGCTGGAAAGGTTACCGGTAAGTATTTCCACCGGGAACGCCACCATATACCGGAAGGGCAGGACAACTGCCGTCGATTGCAGAACTCCAGGCAATAATGTGATCGGCGCCACCTGCCCCGCCAGCAAAAATATTAGTGAATCCTGCAACGTAAGCAGCGCGTCGGCGCGGGCTGACCAAAAGGCCAACAACGCGATCCAGTAACCCCACAGGAAACGGAGAGCCCAGGCAAGTAATAAAGCAACCAGGAATAGACTGCCTTTTTCCCAGGTGAAATCAAACTCCGGCTTCATTATGACCGCCAGCAGGACCAGGATCGGCAGATCAAAAACAAGATACACAATTTTTCCAGCCACCTCTGAAGCCAGCGTGTCATATACCGGCGCAATAGGCCGCAGCAGGATATGGTTGATCTGCCCGTAACGGATCAGGTCACCCACTGTCCAGTTAACCTGGGCGTAAGTAATTTGATTGACCAGGATGAGTGTGAGGTAATAAGCCACAAACCCGCCGCGCGTGTAACCGCCCAAGCTGCCATCTCCGGCAGCTGTAGACCAGACCAGCAGGTAGATCAGCGGCGGGATCATCCACCCGAAGGCCAGAACAAAGAAAAAGCTGCGGTACTGCATCCAGGAAAGCCACAGACCACGGATCAATGCCAGACCACCTTTCGAATTCACAGGGCGCCTCCCGAGTAAATCCGGTCTATCACCGCTTCGATGGGAGGATCCTCCACGGTCAGGTCAACCACCGGCAGGGATTGCAGAAGCCCGGCGGTAATGGCTGGAGCCTCTGCGCGAGGAACCCTTATGGATAATCCCAATCCTTCCTGTTCGTTGATTTCCGCGCCAGCCGGTAACTTTAGCCTGGCAGGTGAAATTTCCTCCAGCAATGTCAGGCGAAGTAATTTAAAGGGAGAAAGGTCACGCGCCAGTGAAGTCAGGGCACCGTCAAACATCAAGCTGCCGTTATGAATCAGGATAACCCTGTCACACAACGCAGTCACGTCAGCCATGTAATGGCTGGTCAGGATGACAGTCACTCCGCTGCGTTTGTTGTAATCGGCCAGAAACCGTCGCAAACGCAGTTGCATGGATACATCCAACCCCAGAGTGGGTTCATCCAGAAATAGGACAGCCGGGCGATACAGCAGACTGGCAGCCAGTTCACATTTCATTCGCTCACCCAGCGACAGGTTGCGTACCGGTTTTGTGAGCAACTCTTGCATATCCAGCAGGCTGATGATCTCGTCCAGCGTGTGTTTAAATTCCACAGGTGGAACGCTGTAGATCTCGCTCAACACACGGAATGAATCCATGGGTGGGATGTCCCACAACATCTGGCTTTTGTTGCCCATAACAATGGAAATGCGGCGCAGGTAGTCTGCTTCCCGTTTCCAGGGTTGAAAGCCCAGCACATCCACCTCCCCCGATGTCGGGTGGATCAATCCGGATAGCATTTTCAGGGTTGTGGTTTTCCCGGCGCCATTGGGGCCGATGAACCCGACCATTTCACCGGCGGTTACGCTGAAATTGATACCTCTGACCGCCGGAATTTCATCATACTGCGGCCGTACCAGGCTTCGGATGGACGCCCGTAATCCTTCCGCCCGCACCGGCACGCGGTAAGTCTTGCTCAGGTCTCTGACCTGAATATGCAGATCGCTCATAACTTCTCCTTGGAATTTAGTTTCTATTCCAGTCTACAACCCTGGTGTAAAAAGAGAGGGTTTAAGGATTCCACTAATGAGTAGTTGAATGCAGACAAATTAATCCACCTTACTATTAACACTCATAACGGCGCTTCCACCGCCTCCTCCGCCGGGGGAGGTTGGAGAGGGCAAATTCGTCCGACGCAATTTCCATCCATTCATAACTCCCATCCCGACCTTCCCCCAATCCCAAACGCGGGATTGGGAGAAGGTGCCTTTTCTATAGATGTGGTTGGCGTGGGCAGGTCTGCGATCCAGGTTCAATTCAATATTGTTCTTAAGTACCGCCCGGTGTGAGAAGCTTCGACTTTCGCCACCTGTTCGGGAGTGCCTTCGGCGATCACCTGCCCGCCCGCGATGCCCCCTTCAGGGCCGAGATCAATCACCCAATCTGCGGCTTTAATCAGGTCAAGGTTGTGTTCAACCACTATAACGGAATTACCCGCGTCCACCAACCGTTGGAGCACGAGCAACAGGCGGGCGGTATCGTCCGGGTGCAAACCGGTGGTCGGCTCATCCAACAGGTAAAGTGTTCTCCCGGTGGCTTTGCGCCCAAGCTCTTTAGCCAGTTTGACACGTTGTGCCTCTCCACCGGATAGGGTTGTAGCCGGTTGTCCCAGCTGCAAGTATCCAAGTCCGACATCTGACATAACCTGTAAGCGGGAGGCCGCCGCGGGTACCTGTTTGAACACCTCCAGCGCTTCTTCGACCGTCATTTCAAGAACCTCGGATATGTCATATCCGCCAAATTTCACAGTCAGTGTTTCCCTGGTGAACCTCCTACCGTGACAGGTCGGGCAGCGTACTTCGACATCCGGCAGAAAGTGCATCTTCACCGTCAGAGTACCAGAACCTTCGCAGCGTTCGCAGCGCCCACCCGGGACGTTGAATGAGAAATGCCGTGGAGAAAACCTTCGGCGGCGGGCTTCATCCGTCGAAGCAAACGCTTCCCGGATTGCCGTGAAAGCATCCGAATACGTGGCCGCGTTGGAACGGGGTATGCGCCCGATGTGCTCCTGATCAATGGTGATCACTTTGTCGATCTGGTCCATTCCATCAATTCGATCGTGCTGGCCGGGCTGCTCATGTGATCCAGTCAACCGCTGACGCAGCGCTTTATCCAACACATCAAAAACAAGAGATGATTTCCCTGATCCAGAGACGCCGGTTACCGCCAGCAGTACGCCCAACGGAAGTGATACCGTTACATTCCGCAGGTTATACTGCCGCGCGTTGTGGATTAACAGTTCCCGCCTCGAGAACATCCTCCGTGTTCTCGGGATTGGGACTGATTTTTCGCCAGACAAATACTTGCCTGTCAGAGACATCGGATTGCCCATCACCTCCGCAGGGGTTCCGCAGGCGACCACTTCCCCGCCGTGTTTTCCCGCTCCAGGACCGATGTCTATCAGATAATCAGCCGCCCGCATCATCTCAAGGTCGTGTTCGATCACCAATACAGTGTTCCCCAGGTCTCGTAAGCGGAATAACACGCGTATCAGGCTTTGAGTGTCCCGTTGGTGCAGCCCTATGGTGGGTTCGTCCAGTACGTAGAGCACGCCTGTCAATCCTGATCCCAGCAGCGAAGCCAGGCGCAGTCGTTGGGCTTCGCCGGCTGACAGGCTGGGTGAAGACCGCTCCAGGGTAAGATATCCCACTCCCACTTCCAACAACCGGTGGATACGTTCATCCAGGTCAGCGAGGATTGGTCCGGCAATCAGCATCTCCTGTGCAGAAAATATTGATGTGAGTGATTTTTGCCAGGCATCCAGCTCATTCAAAGGCAGACGGGAAATTTCAATGATCGTTTTCCCGGCCACAGTAACGGCGCGGCTCTCCGGCCGCAGGCGCGCGCCGCCGCAATCCGGGCAGACCTGTGAGGCGAAATACGGCTCGAGCTTTTCGCGGTAAGCCTCATTGCTGGCGTGTTCGTCATAACGCCGCACCAAGTTCGTGACAATCCCTTCGAAATTGCCCTGCGCGTTGGTTTTCGGCGGTTTCTTGTCGGGAAAATGCTTCATGAAACGCGGACTGTTCGTGCCATACAACAGAAGGTCGCGCTGTGCTTCAGTGAAATCTTTGATTGGTTTGTTGATATCCAGATCCAGGTCGTAATAAAGGCTGGAATTCTGCAAAATCTGGGTGTAGTAGTTGATATGAAACTCGTCCCAAAATGTTATGCCATTTTCGAGGATGTTTTTATCTTCATCCAACATTCTCGAAACGATCACCTGTCGAACCGTTCCCAGTCCTGTGCATGTCGGGCAGGCGCCAGCCGGTTTATTGAAGGAAAAGTTGGCCATTCCCATTTCAGGTATGGGTGCTCCACAATGAGGACACGGGAAGGTATCCTCAGGATTGGCGGATTGGGTATTCTCTGTCTCATCCGCCGCGTCAGGCAGTTCATCATCGGCATATTCAAAGGTTGGCGGCGGCACGTCTTTTCCGCACAAAGGACAGGGCCGATGGCCAACCCGGGCAAACAGAACGCGCAGGTAGGTGAATACCTCGGTTGCCGTTCCGACAGTTGAGCGCGGGCTATGGTTGGTCAGGTGTTGGTCAACGCTGATGGAAGGTGACAGGCCGGTAATGGTCATCCCCTGTGGGCGAGTCAATCCATCGGTCACCAGTCCAAGTGATTCCATATATTGCCGCATTCCCTCTTTGTTAAGGATGTCAAAGCCCAGGGTGGACTTACCCGATCCTGACAGACCGGTCAGGACGACCAGTTTATTCTTTGGGATGTTCAGGCTGATATTTTTCAAGTTATGCAGCCTGGCTCCCTTTATGGAGATCATTTCGTTCATTCAAACTCCCGTTGAGATAATTTTGTTTACTATCTCATTCTAGAACCCTGGTGTACAAAGAGAGGGTTTAAACGGGCTTGCCTGACCGGTTGTTAATAATCAGCTCGATATAATCAATAATCCTGTGAGCGCGTTTTTCTTCCTGGTCCAGCGTAGAGAGCCAACGGTCGGATGCCATATAGACATCCTCGCCGGGATGCGGCGTATCCAGCGCATGGCGCAAGTTGTGCGTATCACCCCGGTCAAGTTGTAAAAGCATACGTAATATAGCCATCTGGCTGTAACCGGCATTGGCCAGCATGCGGATGACCCGCAATCGGCTGATCTCCTGAGGGCCGTACATTCGGTAGGCATTGTTTTCCTGGCGCGGAACTTCCAGCAATCCATTGCGTTCCCAGTTTCGCAGAATATCCTGGCTAACCCCCAGCAATTTTACCACATCGCCTATACGCAATGGCCGCGCCGTGACATCCGCGCCGCTGCCTTTCGCCCAGCGTTCGAGCAAGTCTGCTGCCGCGTTTGCCTGCGCTTGTTCCGCTTTGACAACCGTCAGGTGACGGTATGCCAGTTCCAATGCCCCACCCCAGTCATCCTTAACCGCGCTCTTTATAATCTGCGCTCCCGACCGATGGATGGATTTCCCCGGATAATTACCTTCCATAATCATGCGGTCAAGCCGCAGGCAATCCATATGATGCTGCGTAAACCGACGGTAGCCATTGGGCGCTCTCTCCACCGGAGGGAGCAATCCCCATTCCACATACCGCCTGACGGTATTCACATTCACCCCCACCTCTTTAGCCAGGTCGGATGTTTTATAGTATTTTTTCAAGAAAGAGCTGACGTCTTTTTTCTTAGCCATTGGTTGTAACCAAAGTAAAGTATTTTCATCAAAAGAGCAGGAATAAAATGTACCGGTTTTCAGCAGGTGATTGATTTCGTGGCACGTATTGTATAACAGGTTATACCTTCATGGATAATTACCTGCGTAATCGAGATTGAAATAATTTGATGGAGAATTATGAACAAGTTGCTTGCTTTTTCATTATCTGTTGCCGCTTTGCTGGTTTCTTATCAGACCGTTCTTGCTGATGGAACGCCGCCGGTAAGTCCAACTCAAGCCGGACCCTTATCAATCAATAGTATTCTTTCGGGAATCCCTTGGGGATTGGTAATTGTGTTTATCATCGCGGGTGTTATCATTTCAACCATCAAAAAAAATACACCCGAGAACGTGATTACCGTTTCGTGCTGTGTTCCTTTTGTTGATGAGAAAAAGATTGAGATCGAAAAACAAAAGATCGCGGAAGAAGAAGCCGTAGCCGGGGCAAACAAGTGATGAGGCTGATGAAGTAAAAACCTGATCTTTTTTAGATAGAACTTACAGCGAATAAACCGGAAACCCGGTATTCTTAAAATCTCCTGATTTACCAAGGAGATTTTTTGAACTTTCTCCGCATGAAGGGCAACCTTTGAGGTATTCGGGTTCTGATATACTAAAAATGTCAATTTTGTATGGCAAATTTACTCAACAAAAGTTAATCGGTTATCTCTCTTCCAGGTTGGTGATGTCATTTTCATTTAAAATGATCACCCGGGGAGTTTCATAATTAATGAACGCAACACAAACCAATCAGGAAAATAGTGCCATTTGCCCCTTTTTGGGAATGCCATTTGATTGGCAAACAGCCATGGATTACCCTTCACGGCAAAATTTTTGCCGGAAGATGAAACCCCCATCAGCTCCGGAAGATTCATATCAAAGAGAATTTTGCCTGGCACAAGCCTATACCCAATGCCCAAGGTTTAGTTCCGATGTCACTCCATCTCAGTCGCCTCTTCAACCATCGAGTATCGAAAAACCCGCTAAACGTGGCACAGTGCCCGGGTGGATCATCCCCGTCTTGATCATTTTGATAATTGCCTCATTAATCGTCTGGCTGATCCTTTCCCGATTACTGCCTGCCATTAACACCCTGACTGTCAAGCCGCCTGTGGAAACAGTCGGACAATTACGCGCTCCTCTTCCACCTCCCACTCTGGTGCCGATAAAAACCAAAACGCTCTCTGAATTAAGCCCCTCAGGACAAACAAATACACCAACGGCCTCTATTGAACCGATAGAAATCGCCCAGCCAACACCGGCCCCGCCCCATGTTCTTGAAGAACCATTCGGCACGATCTTCCCCTTACTATTGCACCGGGTGGTCGGCGGTGAAGATCTAATATCCATTGCCAATACATTTCACAGCAGTGTGGATGCCATTCGTAGGGTCAATTTCAATATGCCTGCCGAATTATGGTCAGACACGATTATTATTATTCCTGTTAATCAGGCAGATATTAACGGGATACTCCCAATGAAAGCCTATGAAGTAACCACAGACGGTCTGACTCTTGAAGCTCTGGCAAAAGAACAGGGTATCGATCCTGCCAGTCTTGCCCTGTATAATGACCGTTCCGGTGATTATCTCTTCCAGAAGGGTGAATGGGTGGTTCTTCCACAAACCCTACCCGCGCCCTGAAAGGTTTACATTGCCGGATATTCTTTTCATCTGCACAGCCAACCAGTTCAGGTCACCCATTGCCGCGGCTTGTTTTTCCCGGAAACTGGAAAGAACCAGAATTCATGGAGAGTGGTCTGTCGGCAGTGCGGGTACCTGGACTGTGAATGGATCACCCGCGCATCCAAAAGCAGTGGAGGTGGCCAACGCGATGGGACTTGACTTGAAGACCCATCAAACCCGCGTTGTGACTAATGACCTGTTGCATAAGGCTGATCTGGTTGTTGTAATGCAATCCAGCCACAAAGAAGCGTTGGAAACAGAATTTCAGGAAGTACGGGGACGCGTAGTATTATTGGGAAACCTTGCCGGCATCTCTGGAGGAGACATCACTGATCCTGCCGCGGAACAATTTTCCCAACCGGAAACGACCGCGCGAATCATCAACTCTTGCATAGAAAAAGCTTTTCCGAAACTAGTTGAATATGCTTTCCGTCAGGAGATAATCCGAAAACAATCAGCTCGGTAATCGGATTTTGTTTATAACCAAAGAAATAAGGATCGCACCATGGAGTTGGAAAAAACATCGCAAGAACAAACAAAAGAAGAGCTGGATATTCGCCAGTATCTTTCCCTGCTGGTTTATCGTTCCTGGTTAATAATCCTTGTTGGGATAGTCGCCGGTGCCATCAGTTATCTGATCAGCATACGCTTTCCTCCCATTTATGAATCGACGACATCGGTTCTGGTAAACGAGGCCCCTGAAAGCAAAAGCGCTGATTATTCATCCGTATTAATGTCAAAACAATTAACCAGCACTTATTCACAGATGATGGTTAATGATCTGGTGTTGAAACAGGTCGCGTCAGAATTCGGACTGACCAACCCGCTGGATGAAATGAAAGATTGGATCACTGTATCTCCAATTCGTGATACGCAGATAATCAAAGTCTCGGTTAAGACTACCAATCCAGAGTTCTCTGCCAACATTGCCAACGCTGTGGTTAAAGCATTTTCCACCCAAATTCAAGATATTCAAACTCAACGATTCTCCCAATCCAAGTTGACGCTTGAAGCCAAACTGGCAGACACAGAAAAACAAATAACCACCTATGCCAGTCAGATGGAGATCGCAACCACCCCGGAGGAAAAGGAACGTTTGGAAGCCAAAGTGACCCAGTACCGGACGATCTATTCCAATCTGCTTACATCTTACGAACAGATTCGGCTGTCAGAAGCTCAGGCGGTCTCATCAGTCGTTCAGGTGGAACCGGCGACAGCCAATCCCATCCCGGTGGAACCCAACCTGGTACTAAACACCCTTCTGGCGGCTTTGATCGGCATGTTAATCACCGGCGGGATTATTGTCGCCCGTGAAGCGTTTGATGACACCATTAAAACCCCCGACGAAGTAACCCGGCGTTTTAACCTCCCCATTCTGGGAGTGATTAACCATCAGCCCTCAAAAACCGACACTCTCATCACCATTCGGGAGCCGCGATCTCCCATTGCCGAGTCGTATCGGACTCTGCGTACCAATGTGAGTTTTGCCAGTGTTGACCGGCCTCTGCGCACATTAATGGTAACAAGCGCGGAACCGGCAGATGGAAAATCCACCACAATTTGTAACCTGGGTGTGGTTCTGGCACAGAGCGGCAAGCGGATTCTGGTGGCTGATTGTGACCTGCGCCGGCCGCGTATCCATACATATTTTGGGCTTCCCAACCGCCAGGGGATGAGCACAATGATCGCTCACTCCGAACCATTGGGCAATGTCCGAAAGTCCACACCAGTGGAAGGTTTGAGTGTGGTCACATCAGGTTCATTGCCGCCCAATCCCTCCGAATTAATGGGGTCTCAAAAATTACTATCCATCTTCCAGAATATGCTGCAATCGGCGGATATGATCCTGATCGACACTCCACCCACATTAACAGTGTCAGACGCAGCCACCCTGGCTCCATCTCTGGATGGCGTGCTTCTGGTGATTAAACCGGGAACCACTCGTGTAAGCGCATTAAAACAAACCCTTGACCAATTCCGTCAGGTCAATGCGCGGGTGATCGGCGTAGTTTTGAATGATGTGGTCACACGGGGTAATCCGTATGGGTATCATTACAACTATTATCATAACTACAAAGCCTACGAAGGATATTACGAAATGAAACCAAAGTGATGGCTCAAGAGTGGAAGTCGCCACTCGTACAGATGGGTTATTTGATAAAAACTAGCTCATATAACAATCCCCGGATTTCATTTCCAACTTTTGTATGATATCGAATCTGAGAAAACGATTGTTCCCATCACCAAGCTCTGTACACACTCAGAATCTGGTGATGTACTTCCTGGCAGTCGGGATAAACAGAGGGATGCCATTTCTGTTAATTCCCTTGTTGACCAACTATTTAAATACAGAAGAGTATGGGATAGTGAGTCTGGCCGCAGTCATGGTTGGTCTCTTAAAAAATATTATAGGATTCAATCCCTCAATTTTTTTTATCACAAAATTTTTTACCATTAATGAAGACGAACTTTCAGGTTATTTTTTTAATAGCATCTGGTTGACGATAATATCTTCTGTATTTTTCCTCGGTTTATTCTTCTTTTTTGCAATAGAGGGTAATTATTTTCCCGGCCAACACAACTTTTTCATTTTCCTGATTTTTATTACAGCACTTCTGGCAGTGATTGAGACAGTGGTTCTATCAATTATTCAGATGCAAAAAAAAGGGAGGGTGTTTTTAACATTCAATTTAGTCTCAGCTTTATTGCAGATTTCTTTTATTGTTATTTTTGTCGTCATTTTTAGGAAAAATTGGCAGGGTAAACTTTTAGCCGATTTTCTCGCCGGGTTGATTATTTGTATTACTCTAATTATTTATTTCTCCAGGGAATTTCATAGAAATCGCATTTTTTCCCTCAATAAAATTCAGACACTGCTAACGTTTTCTTTACCTTTTTTGCCCCATTCCATCAGTCTGTGGGCAATGAACTTCATCGACAGATTCTTTCTTGAAAGGATCGTTGGAATTCAAAGTGTTGGACTTTACTCTGCAGCTTATAACCTGGGATTGGGATTAATGTTGATCTATGATTCCTTACAGCGAACATGGCAGCCGTACTTTTTCGAATCTCTTTCCAATAACAAAGATGACGAGAAGAGGGTGATTGTTAAATGGACGTGGTTGTACTATTTTTTTGCCCTGTTACTCTTTGCCATCGCTACATGTTCAGTAAATTTACTAGTTCCTTACCTATTCGGGAAAGAATTCAGAAACGCAATTGAATTCATCCCTTTGATCTTCCTCGGGTACACATTCCAGGGAATGTACCGGGCCGTTGCCGGGTATCTTTATCATCTTAATAAAAATGGACTACTTGCCCTCATAACCACCAGTTCAGCTGTTTTGAATGTAATACTGAATTATTGGCTTATTTCACGAAATGGCCCGATAGGTGCCGCCCAATCCACAGCTATCACCTTCTTCTATATGTTCTTGTTTGTGAAAATTGTGGTTTTAAAAACGAGCTCAATGCCATGGTTTACGTTTCACAAACCAAACAAATGTGATTTGAAAAATGGGTAATTCAACGGCAGGATTTGTGGAAGGTTGTCAACAAAGATGAATTTTTCCGAGACTGAATGTATTCCATCCAAAAAAAGTGATGACCGCGGTTTTGACTACTGGGTAATACTCTTTGGTTTGGTATTCATAAAACTCCCATCAATAACTGGTGGAAACCAATTAATTTCCATCAGGTTGGCAACACTGGCCCCTTTCTTCTTTGTCATTTTCAAAAACTTGCTTTTTCTCTTTACAAATAAAACAGTGAGGTTTAATAAGAGGATCCTTGCTGGTTTATTTGTGTATATGTGTTTGCTTGGGATTTCGGTGGTTAGAAGTTACTTCTCTCAGTCATTTTCGTTGTCAACAACATTTGGGAATTACCTTATCTGGTGCACATTCGCATCCTTCAGCTTTTTTGTTTTTACCCGTAGTAGCAATCAAAAAAAGTCTAGAAATCTTAAAAAGGCAATTTATTACGGGATTGTCATATATGTAGCTGTAAATGTAATAACATATTTTTTGGGACTCTCAAATCAGGATGAGCTCTATATCACTTCCCGTCCGGCAATCATGCTTCAATTCTTTAATATTATTTCATCACGAGTCCTATTTCCACTCGCCAGTGGGATCAATAGTTTCGGAATAATCGCTGGCGCTTCTTTATGCATCAGCGTTCTGCTTTCCGTATATAGCAAGAGCATAAAAGATAAGATAATTGGTATTACGGGATCGGGTTTTAGTATTTTTGCCATTTTAGTGACCGATTGCAGAGGAAGTTTATTTTTCGCAATTTTTACACTTTGTATTGCGCTCATCCTTCCTAAAAAAATAATACTAATATTTCGCTGGCTACCAATATTTGCACCCCTTATTCCATTTATTTACATATTCATCCAAAGGAATATCCCCTTTTGGATTATTCAAGGATTATTACGTACACCCTTTTTCGGAAACGTGGACCTTTTATCAGGTCGTGAGTATATTTGGACAACAATAATCAACCATTTTGAGGAATTTCGGTTCCTTCATCTATTTGGGTATGGGTATCATGGCGAAGCAATCTCAGGTTTAGCGCAAGACTATTCATATCTATTTACAAATTTTGTAAATAGCGAATGGGTAACCGGACACAACTATTTCCTTCAGACATTATTGGAAATTGGATATCTGGGAATATTGATCGCACTATGGCTTTTGATAAAGATTACTACTTCGCTGGCTAATGAATTGGAAGAGGATCCCAATGAAATAACAAATATTGTGTTGTTTTTTCTCATGATCTATTTCATTCTTGCAGGAACCACTGAAACAGTATTGACTACATATCACCTTGAGCTTTTTTATATATTCATGTTGATTTTCGGCTCTGTCGGAGCTAATAGGTCTTTTAGCCGAAAATCTGTTAGTAACTATAAATAAACAATATTTGCGAATCATTCAACCAGGAATTTTGTCTTTTGATTCCACCACCTAAATAATCCTCTTTTTGAAACGATCCGTGGGTTTTTTTCATGAAATGTAACCAACTCGCAACGAGGTTTTTTAATTTGATCAAAAATGCCCGTCCAAGATTGACCCAAATTGGGAAAAATCAACACTTAGAAAGACGGTGCTAAAATGACTTATGATTCATCTCTATCAAAAATTCTTTCCAACATAGATATACCAGATGATTAAGATGAATATACTTGGGATCAATATGGATTGCATTTCCTATCAGGAAATGTTTTCAATATTTGATCAATGGCTTTCTGACAAAACCGGCAGGGCGCGCAGACTTGCTGTAATAAATGTCCATATATGCGTTTCCGCCCTTTTTGATAAGAAATTGCGAGACATTTATAATTCGGCAGATATAATTGGCATCGATAGCATGCCCTTTGTCCGATGGGCAAAGTTTTTTTATAATAAGGAAAGTGACCATTTAGACGCGCCCGACCTTTTAAAGGAAATCAGCCGAAAAGCCGGGGAAAAGAAATATAAATTTTTCTTTTATGGAGGTTATCCAGGCGCGACAGAAAAGATGGAAGCCATAATGACCCATACGTATTCGGGGGTTAGTGTAGTCGGTAAATACTCGCCGCCATTTCGTGATTTAACCG
This sequence comes from uncultured Leptolinea sp., assembly GCA_964397625.1. GTDB lineage: Bacteria > Chloroflexota > Anaerolineae > Anaerolineales > Anaerolineaceae > Leptolinea. The sequence continues at coordinate 15,675 of CAYNJT010000020.1, forward strand.
AGGATGAAGATGCCCTGGTTTGCCAGCTAATCGCAGATTCTCGTCCCGACTTTCTTTGGATTGGTCTAGGTTCACCCAAACAGGATATCTGGATTTATAACCATATAGACAAGCTCAATGGCTGCATCATTATTCCGGCAGGAGCAACCTTCGATTTTGTCAGTGGCAGGATCAAACAAGCCCCTCAATGGATACGGAATCTGGGCTTTGAGTGGCTATTCAGGCTTACCCAGGATTTTAAACGCCTTTGGATCAGATACACACTTTATAACGTTATCTTCTTAATAGTTTTTTTCCTCCAGTTAATCAGGGTAATCACATTTGACCAGGACGGTTGTCTAAAAATCCTTGGCTATCGGGTTGAAAAGAACTAAATTCCACCATCATAAAGTATTTAGATTTTAACAACTCGTGAAAAGGTCCTGGCACCACTTTTGCAATTAACTTGTCATAGAAATTTACTTCATTTCTGATATGTATGTTATTTATTATCTAAGTACAAATATCAGAGAGCCCCTTAAGTGCTTTTTGGATTCCCAAATGCATATAAAAATGGTGCATCACGGTATACACAACACCTTGTAGTTCAGGAGTAACGCCATAAAAACAAATTCAGGGAAAAAATTGGAAAACCGAGACGATGAATTTTTTCAAATTAAGAAAACATCAACACGGTTTATAAGTGTTCCTATTCGCAGGCTTATGGTGCTTGCTATAGTCTTGTCGGATATCCTGAGTATCGGAATATCCATTGGACTAGCTGCCCTGATCCGGTATTCTCTTCTTGGAAAGTTCAAGCCTGAAGCCTATATTTGGGTTTCGATTTTTCTTGTCTTTTTTATTTTTTCCAGCGCTTTAAGGGGATTGTACCCTGCCACGGGATTGAGCGCAGTCGATCAATTGCGTCAATTGACCATAACAACCTCTTTATTGACTATGGTGATCATATCGGCTACTTATTTCAATAAGAATAGTCTTGAATACTCACGTTTGATGATCGGTCTTACATGGCTGTTCTGTCTTTTTACCATTCCTCTGGATCGCATGATCACCCGTCATATAATGTCGCGGGCAAATATTTGGGGAGATCCTGTGGTTCTCATTGGTACAGAGTCACAGGTGGATGTTTTTATAAAACTATTCGGAGAACATCCTAAGATAGGACTAAAACCCGAATTTTGTTTAATTACAGCTTCGTCATTTAATACCCTCACAACCAGACAGCGTTCACAGCTGGTTAAGAATGCTCGGAGGATAAGCGAGGACAAAGTCATCCACACTGCAATAATTGCTTATACACATGTGGATGACCTGAAGACAATCAGGGAAATTTTCAGTGATATATTTGATCGGTTGATTCTTGCCAACCCTGAAAACTTCGGGAAGGAATTGAACGGTGTGATACTAACTCAGTACGGAAGGCTGCACACTTTTGAGATCCATCACACTCTTATGGATCAATTCGCCCAGTTTCAGAAACGGGTGATTGATATCGTCATATCTTTCATTGGTTTGGTTCTATTGTTCCCATTTTTATGTGTTATCGCGTTATTGGTTGCGACAAATTCACACGGCAATATTTTTTATCGTCAAAAGAGATTGGGGAAAAACCGCAGGGTATTTGAAATCCTCAAATTCCGCACCATGGTCCCGGAAGCGGATCGGGTTTTGCACGAATACCTGGCCCAAAATCCTGACAGGCAAGCCGAATGGAACGCCTATCAAAAGTTAAAAAACGATCCGCGCATCACACCGGTTGGTCGTTTTCTGCGGCGGTTCAGTCTGGATGAGCTTCCTCAACTCTGGAATGTCTTAAAAGGCGAGATGAGTATTGTTGGTCCTCGCCCCATCATGATTAACCAGCAAGACCTCTATGGACCCAGTATCCAGCATTATGTTCGAGTACGGCCCGGAATCACCGGCATCTGGCAGACATCAGGCCGTAACCTTACTTCTTTCCTGGCACGCACGGAATATGATGTGGAATATGTGATGAACTGGTCCATCTGGCTGGATATATATATTCTGGCGCGCACCTTTTGGGTGGTTATCCGGCATGATGGCGTCAGTTAATGCCGGGTTGTCCAAATTGAATTTCAAAAGTGCCATCGCGTTGCAGGTTTGTAGAATAGGTCCAGCCTTCTGGTGTTTCGGTCAATCCGGCAATGGGATTTAGAACGGTCATGCCAGCGGGCAGTTTTATCTGGATTTTTAATGGAACCGCAATTGTTCCCGGTTGTTTTTGAACTTTTAATGTGTATTTCAATTTGCCGTCTGTTATCTCGCCGCTAATCACGCCGGCGGGCAACACATAATTGAAGCTGGTTTCCAGCGTCTGGCCGCGTGGTACTACCAATAATGTGCCATAGGATTGAATCCCAGGCAGGCTCTCCGTAAGCGGGTCAATCCTCGCAGGGATTTCCTGTTCATATAATGACCAGCCGGCTGGTATTACATGTGGCGTGCCACCCATCATTTGCGACCCGGCAGGTGTGTATATGCGTAAATATGACCAGTAACAATCGTTAAGGTGGTAATCTTTTTCCGCCTGGAAATCCGCGGCTTGCCGGTTAAATTGAATACAATCTCCAGATCCGCTCGCGTTATTGGTATGCCTGACTGTCAGGGACGCGGAAGGTTTTTCGATATTTTCAAGATCAAGTTGGTAGGTAAGTGACTGGGTAACCAGAGCATTGGTTTTGTTAAAACCAATATTACTATCCACAACCATCAGAAAATCACTACCGGCAGGAGGAATAATGGCTCCATCCCAACCGCGTTGTGCCAGCAACGACTTCATTTCCGGGTCGTCCATATGGATAAGGATGTGTTTTTCATCCAGCAATTGGATTAATGTACCGGCCACCTTTTGCCAGGATTGCGAATCACCATTGATCAATTTTTTAACCAACGGGTCAGCCAATCGGCTGATAAATTGCTTACGATCCCATCCCGCGGCGTCAACGCCCTGGGGTGGTTTTTGTTCCTTGGCTAAACGCATGTAGGCTTGTACATTGTCCACAGTGATCATCTCAGCGACTCCATCGACCTGAACCGGGCCAACCTGGCGCAGTAATTCCACGATCACATGCTGGTCAAGAGTAAAGACTCCATTAATTGATTGCGGACGAGAATACGCATACAGGAAACGCACCCACTCCACAGTAGTGTGAAAATCAGCAAACCAATTTGCATCCCTTAGTAGAAGCATTTCGGACTTCATGTACCTGTCTAACTGCCACGGCGCCTTGGGATAAGGTTTGGTCATATCATCGACCAATTCGGAACTCTCGAAGGACAATTCAGAGAGCTTCCCATCAACCAAAACCAATCGTCCAATGGCAGTGAGAAAACCACCTGTCGGGCGGATCTCGTCTTCATTCTGCAGCATGATCAGGTATGTTTGCGGGCCGTTTCCCACGGCTCCCATCAATCGCGGGGCGAGGCGTGCCATGGAGAGGATATCATCAACCGGGAAAGCCCCCTGCAATGAAAGCAGGAAAGGATCGACTTTATCAACAAGCAGATGTTTGAATCGAGCCGACAACATATCCGCCTGTATTCCCTGCCGGATCGATCGCGCCCTTGCCAACGCTGCCTGCGCGGTCAACAATCGGGTTGAGCCGTCTTTCAGGCTGCCCGGCAAATTCATAATACCGCCCACTGTCCCTTTCTCTTTCATTGCTGGAATGGCAGGTTCCACTGCATGATACGCTTCATCTCCGGCAATGCTTAATTGCAGCCCCATTTCGAGCAATTGCGGAGCCTGGGATATATCTCCACCATATCGCGGTATAAATCCGAGAAATGGCGCCATTTCCAAGAGCCAACCCGCTTCACTCTGCAAAGATTGCAGATCGGATCGCATTAATGAAATTGCCTGTCCGGCCTTTTCCAATTCGATTGGATCAGAGAATGATTTTGTGAAATCGAGTAATACCTGGCTGTTCTGTTCCATCGACCTGACGCGTTGAAAGAGGCGGTATCCGTTGATGCCTGCCCAAACAAGAATGATCGTAATAGCTGCCAGAATCAATCCAATGCCGATTTTCACAACTTTGCCGAAAGATCCAGTGTTCACTGGTTTTCTTTTTGCGCGGGTTTTATTTTCACTCTGGCGGGCGGAAAGCGAGGCTTCATAATGCGTAATCACCCCGGCTAGATGCTCAAGCCCTTTACGGTGCCAATCGCTGAGGGTGCTATTTGGCGCAGGCTCAAGCTCGCCGCCTACCAGTCTATATTTTTCGCGATCCTCAGCGGAGATCTGAGTGTCATTCCCAAATATAAACAGAAGAATAGCCTTATCTATATTTTCCCAGGCCTCCCGCATGGTGGCAGGATATGGAATTCCAAATCGTCCAGGCGCGAAGTAAAGGGCAGCCAGCAGTCCAAATTCTCCCCAGCGGGTATCCAGGCGCAATCCTCTGCGGGGCGGCATTGCCGGCCGGATCTTCATGAAAATATTCGTGACCGCCTCAACAAGTTGTGCCCCCGATGGTCGGTTTGTACCGGAAAATTCAATTGCAAAACGGCTGCTCAACCAGGGGTGATTATTCAGTTTTTCAGGTCTCGACAGGTTATCAAGGATTTCTTTCAGATAAATGATATTCTGATCAGGTTCCATTATCTAAGGATCATCCGTCGGTAGTTAAGTTTGATATTCGCTGCAAGTAACTTGGTTTATTTTATCACCCGGAAAAATCATCGCCTGCCTATCCTGAAAACCATCTAAACGAAAATCCGAACAAAATCCGAATTTGGTACTATTTGAATTATCGCCGGATCATAGTATAAATGAACTATTGAATTATATGTTTTCAGGAGAAAACCAGATGAAGACATCGAATCGGTTGATCATATCTATTGTTGTGATAGCCCTGTTAGCCCTGACAGCGGTCAGCGTCTGGGCATCTCCCAATCGTGTAGGGACTGTCCCAGTGTTGCCGGATGAAATGAGTGGCGCACTAGCTGAAACCATTAATTTCGGTACCGGCACAGTATCGGTTCAGGCCAGCTCATCAGAAGGCGGAACACTGACGGTACTAAAAATAGCCGATCCGATCACAGTGATCGGCCCGCTCCCGGAAGGTTGGACACTCCTTCTGGATGAGGCTCTGGAAGTGACCATCGTTGAAGGCACCACATCCGAGGTAAAGATCTGCGTCCCCCAGAGTCCGGACATGGAAGGCCGATCCCCCACATTCCACTATTGGGATTCGGCAATAAAATCATGGTCAGCTATTCCGACCGAAATCACTTCAGGCACCCCACCCATGGTGTGTGGAACTGGTAAATCCGAGGGGAAGTATGCCCTCCTTGGGCAATAATACTGCTGCACACAAGATTGGCCTGCGCCAGGGAAGATTCTCTTCCCTGGCGTTTTTCATGAACAATCAGTCTTTTTCAGTCTTAAGCCTTGTCGCGATTTTGGGGTTTTTGTACGGAAAAACGCTGGCACCGGGGCTGACTTGGGCGAATGGGGGAACGGATGGCGGAGACCTGATCAGCGCGGCGGCCGTTCAAGGAGTGGCTCACCCGGGAGGGTATCCACTCTACCTCTTGTTGGCGCAGGTTTTTCAGACGATTATCCCGGGCAATCTGGCATTTCGCACCAACATATTGTCGGCGGTCTGTATGATACTGGCCGTTCTGATAGTGTATTCCTCAGCATATCAACTTCTACGCGGCAAACCTTTCGCTGGGCTTGCCGCCTGGAGCGCTGCTCTGGCGTTTGGAATTTCTCCGCTGGTCTGGTCTCAGGCGGTGATCACGGAAGTTTACGCACTGCAAACCCTGCTTACTGTGGTAATCGTCCGGCAATCCCTTTCAGCCGGATCAAAATGGAATAATGATCTACTCCGTGGATTTATTGCCGGGTTATCGCTGGGGAATAACCTGACATCCGTCTTCCTGTTGCCCCTGTTATTATGGGATGGAAACTCGCCGTGCCAGGATTTGAAGAAACACCTGGGAAAGCGATTTGGTGGTCTTGTGGCCGGCAGCCTGATCTACATTTTCTTGCCTCTATGGGCCTCAGGACAGCCACCCATTAACTGGGGTAATCCGGTTACCCTGTCGGCTTTTTTTAACCTGTTGACCGGCCGTTTGTATCAGTCCAACTTCACTGATCTGTACGCGCTAGATCGACTGCGTGGTTTGATTGGAGTATTCCTCGCCCAGGTTGGCCTGCCCGGGTTATTCATTACCGCCTTCCACCTTTTTGGCGGGTGGAAAATCATTAAAGAAACCATACCTCTGTTATGGGTATTTATAATCTACTCCATTTTTAGTCTGTTCTATGGAACGATTGATTCGTATGTCTACCTGATACCCTGTGTGATGGTACTGTGCCTGTGGATCGCTGAGGGATTGCAGGAGATCATTCAAATAATGGGCAGCCGCTGGAAGAATGCCTGGATCCCGTTTGGTGTGCTGATCATGGCTGCCTTGACAGCGCAGGTGATTCAGACGATTCCCCGGGTGGATGCATCCCGCGATACGCGAGCGGAAACCTTCGGGCAAAGTCTGATGCGGAAACTGCCGAAAAATGCCATTGTTTTCACAGCAGATGATGAAACAACATTCACCCTCTGGTATTTTCATTATGGATTAGACCAGAGGGCCGACCTGGCGGTTATCGCTCAGGGATTA
>CAYNJT010000020.1:22425-40714 GCA_964397625.1 uncultured Leptolinea sp.
CCATACTTAATGCTTAGCGCTTCAAGTGTCTGAAGACGTTCACGGCCAACAGTGCGCAGGAATTCATCCCGTTCGCTGATCGGACCCTCCAGGGCTTCCTTCCAAATGGCTCGTCCGGCCAGGATGCCGCTGGCGCCGGCTTTGCAAACAGCCTCGCATTGTTCAGCAAATACCGGATAATCCACACCGGCGCTGAGCAGTACCCAGGGGATGGTGGAAGCGTCATTCAATGCCTTGCAGGCAGTCTCCCATTGTTTCATGTCAGACTGGACCTTGACATTGACCGGGAACTCTGCCTTGAGAATATCACCGCCGATGCGGGTTAATTCAGCAGCAGATTGAACAACAGCGTCGATCTGTTCTTCCGGAGACAGTTTGGGGTTATCCGCGTCCGGCGAATAGGTCAGGATCTCCAGAAACAATGGCACGTCCAATTTCTCGCACTCACTCGAAACCCGGGTGACGAGGTCACGCATGGCAGGCGCGGTGGTTGATTTAGGATGATAGTAGACCAGCAGTTTGACCGCGGAGGCTCCCATGCGTTTGATCTGCGCGGTTCCCCAGTCACCCGGCAAGCGGCTGACACGCGCGTGCGAGGGACCTTCATAACCGCTGGCTTCCACGGTGATCACAAGGCCGCATTTACCGGGCAGCGCGCGGCTGACCACACAGGGGCCGGCGCCGATGGAGGGGTCCAACAATACCGCTGTTGATACTGGCGAAAGTATGCTGACTACGGCTTGCTTAAAACGTACCGCTTCGGCATACGGATCGGCCAACTCGCCGAATACCTTCTTAACAGCCTGCCTGTGATCCAGCGCTAAAATATTGAACATACCGTGGTCGTTGGCACACTGGCTCAAACCGCGAACTTTTCCCGGGGTTAAACTTCGTTTGCTCATTTGTTTTCCTCATTATCCTTATTAATCTGTGATTTTTCCAATAAATATTGCAGGCAGAGTCTTTTACAATCTGCCAGCGGTTTTCCAGTATCCACATATAAATGCGGTATCTGGAGTTTTTCTTCTTCCTTTTTTATACGTCGGTACAGATCAAAATCCCGGTCAGCCGCCGGATGTCCGCCTGAGCTTACATCCTTTTCAAGCCGGGCGCGCACAATTTCGTCCGAACAGGCGCAATAAATAACCTGCAGGTTCCATCGCTTTTCACGCGAGAAGGTTGTGAGAACATCAACCTGCGCTTTCTTTGAAAAGGTTCGTCCATCCAGAATGATGTGCCGGGAAAGGCCTGTCGTAATGCGGTAATCGGCAATCTCAAACATAAGACCTACCACGAAATCGTCCTGCCGGGATGAGTATTCCACTTCTTCAGGCGCGAACAGGGCGGCCCGCAGAGTATCCTTGTTCAGAATATACGCAGGCAATTCCACAGCCAATTCCCTGGCCAGCGTGGTTTTACCCGTCCCCGGCAGCCCCGCCATGGCGATAATCATGACCCGGCAGCTCCGTCTACTTTCAATCCATGCAGCCAGTCAAACGTCTGCTGCAGATTGTCGCTTTTGAAAGCCAGTGATCCCGCGACCACCCCGTCGGCGCCTGCCGCGCGTAATTGCGGCACAGTGTTATCCCGGATTCCGCCGTCAATAAATACCCGAATGCGGTCAGAGAGCTCATTACGTTCAATCATGGCTTTGATCCGGCGCACGCGGTCATACACAAACTTCGATGGGTTTACTCCTTTGACGCCCATCGGGGTACCCATAACCAGTATCAGGTTGACCAGTTCGAGGTAGGGTTCGACGGAGTCTATGTTGACATCCAATCCCAGCGCCAAGCCGGGTGCAGCGCCCAATGCTCGCACCGCGCCCAACGCTGCAGGAGCCAGTGGCCCGTTCTCGGCATGCAGCGAGATAATATCCGCTCCGGCATTACGGAAGTCAATCACATGATTAAGCGGGTTGGTGGTCATCAGGTGAACATGGAACGGTTTTTTGGTCAGCGGCCGCAGGGCGGCCACCAGGTCTGCAAAAAATAAGAAGCCGGGGACAAAATGTCCGTCAGAGACATCGAAGTGATACATATCTGTGAAAGGATCCATTCGCTTGATTTCGCCGGCAAAATGGCCAAAATCGGCAGACCAGAGTGATGCTTCAACCAATAATCGGTTGGACGGGAGGTTCTTCCAAACCACCTCTGTCTCCCCTTTTTTGATACCTGTAATTTTGTCTTGCAATTCATTACTCCTGTAATATTTGAAATCCAGAAACCCATCTTTTGGGGTTTTCTCTGGCAAGTCAGTAATATGGTGAAATAAGAACTGACAAACCTGAAACTTTAATCCGCAACAATAATTGAAGTTTTACTTTCAGCGAAAATTTTCAAATTTTCTCCGTCCGCTTTCGAATCGGTTACCAGAAAGTCCACCTCATCCAGGTTCCCCAGTTGGACCGCTCCCACCAATCCGAATTTGGAATGATCTGCCAGAAGGATGAACTGCCTGGATCGCGACAACATATCACGTTTCAACTCAATTTCCATGATACCGGCGTCAGTCATCCCATGCACTTCATCAATCCCACGGCATGACATAATGGCCTTATCTGGAAAGAAATTGCGGGCAAAATCTTTGGCCATCCCACCGACTAGAGAGTAATTTTTACTATTAAACATTCCTCCTACACTATACACCACGATATTTTCGTTACCAAGACGGCCGGCTTCCAGCATGACCTGAATGGAATTGGTCAACACGTTGATCTTTATGTTCGCCGGAACGTAACGCAGAAGGCTCATCGTGGTTGAGCTGTTATCCAGAAAGATGGTATCGCCGTCTTCAAGAAGCCGCGCGGCCGCCTTACAGATTCGCTGCTTTTCATCATACTTCTGCACACCCCGGGCCATTAAAGGCAGCTCATAGCCCTGGCTGCGTTTTTGGCCAGCAGTAACCGCTCCACCATGCATGCGTATCAATATTCCGGCAGATTCCATTTCCTTCAAATCACGCCGGATGGTTTCTTTTGAGGTGGCGAACTTCGCGGCCAGCGAGTTTACCTCAACTTTGCCTTCCTGCTCCAGAATATCCAGGATTAATGATTGTCTTTCAATACTGAACATTTTTCACCGGGTTTTGTTTCCAACCACAACGGCAAGTCTTTTTTATTGTTTTATGCCCGTTTGTGTGCTATTATGACCGCATTGTATCATTTTTAATGCATTTAGACAACCATATGCCCATCATGGCAGAGAGGAGAAGTCTGAATTTGGCGGGTCAAACCAAATGTGATAAAACCGGTATTCCAAAATATGTCCGGTTTACGGGAACGATGTCTTCTTCAGAACCTGTACTTTTTATTTGATTTTTATGAAGTATGTACTAGAATGTAACAATAATGTAATTATCTTTTTTTAAAAAGAATCCTCCCTTTGCAAGGAACGGTTCACACAAACCAATGCCTCTGATTGATGAATTGATCCAGACGCTGCAATTCTTATTGACTCGCCTGGAACGCATCTCCGCCGACTCCGTGGTGGCGCATCGTGCCAGCGGAATACGCGGAGCCATGCTGCGTGCCATAGAGCAATATGAAAAGGGGATCATACCCACAGAACCCGAGCTCCGATTGTTAATAAAGCACGGTTATTCACTTCTCCAAAAAGCCGCTCGGGAAATTGCCAACCCGGATGCGTAAAATAAATTGAGTTATTTGGAATAATTTGACGGGAAGCTTAACGTATATAAGCGTCTACCCCTAACATAAAAGTAATTTCATGAGTTGGCGCGTTAAAAAGACCGCTTCATTTAAGCGGTCTGATCCTGACTGGAAATGACGTTACAAACCCAGAGACTTGACCAGGTTCGCCACCCGTTTACCCAGATTACGGCACCCTTTCAGGCTGGTTTCATCCGGTTTTCCCAGGGCGATTGCGCCAAAATGCGGAGAGCTGGAATCGCCAGGAATGATCATCCCGTGCACCAGCAGCATTTGCAGAATGGACAGCACGGTGGTTTCGTTGCCTCCGCCCAATTTCCCGGAGGAAGCAAAAGCTCCTCCCACTTTACCCTGTAATTTCCGGTGGATCTTCACAGACCGGTCGAAGAATTCCTTTGTCTCGCCTGCCAGAATTCCATATGAGGTGTATGTTCCTACAATAATTCCACCCGCGTTTAGCAGGTCTTCATTGGTGGCCTCTTTAACAGGTTTAAGATTGACCTCGACGCCGGCTTCCTTTACTCCCTCTGCCACAGCTTCGGCCATCAATTTTGTATTTCCCGTTCTTGATTCATATATCACCAATACCGAACTCATATTCACCACCTTTTGGTAAAAATTTCTCGTAAATTACAGGCACTGCCCATAAGGAATCAGTACTGAAAACTCAAAATACACTTATCCGTCCGACCAATCCGCGTGGAACGAGCCTTCCCTGTCCAACCGCTGAAAGGTGTGCGCGCCAAAGTAATCGCGCTGCGCCTGGATCAGGTTAGCCGGCAAACGTTCCGAGCGGTAAGCATCATAGTATGCCAGTGAGGCGCTGAACGCCATGGCCGGAATACCCGCCCCCGCAGCCAGCCGTACAGTATCACGCAGAGCGGATTGGTGAGTATTCATAATATCAATAAATTCCCGCGAAACCATCAGGTTGGGCGGTTCATGCGTGTGACTGAACGCGGCGCGGACTTCGTTCAGGAATTTCGCGCGGATGATGCAGCCCCCCCGCCAGATGCGCGCGATCTCTGCCAGGTTCAGGTTGTACTCATACTCCCGGCTGGCAGCCGAAAGCAGGCTGAACCCTTGGGCATACGAACTGATTTTTGCCGCGTACAGCGCGTCACGTACCAGGTTAATGACTCTTTTGGGATCCTCTGTAATAACCGCGGCGGGCCCCAGGAGCACCTGGGAGGCGTTCACCCTTTCATCTTTGTAGGCAGAAATATTTCGGCTGTCGACTGACGCGTTGATCGTCGGAACAGGGGCTCCCAGGTCAAAGGAATTTTGACTGGTCCATTTTCCGGTGCCTTTTTGCCGGGCTTCATCCAGAATGACATCCAGCATGGACAGTCCAGTCTCCGCGTCAATCTTCGTGAAGATATCAGCTGTGATCTCGATCAGGAATGAACCTAGCTTCCCGTTGTTCCATTCAGAGAAAACATCGGCGAGCTGCTCATTGGATAATTTCAATCCGCGATGCAGGATATCATACGCTTCGGCGATTAGCTGCATATCGCCGTATTCAATGCCGTTATGCACCATCTTGACGTAATGACCTGCCCCGCGCGGTCCCATATAAGACACACACGGTTCTCCATCCACCTTGGCAGCAATGGCATTGAGCGTATCCTCCACACGGATGTAGGCTTCGGGCTGTCCACCAGGCATCAACGAAGGTCCCCACAGGGCACCCTCCTCCCCTCCTGACACACCGCAGCCTATGAAATGAATACCTGCTTTTTCCAACTCTGCGTTGCGCCGGTCGGTGTCTTTAAAAAAGGTATTGCCGCCGTCAATTAACAGGTCGCCGGCTGCCAGATAAGGTTTCAGCGAAGCGATCGCGCTGTCAACCGGCGCGCCGGCTGGCACCATGATTAGAATGCGGCGCGGCCTGTCCAGCGCGTCGATGAATTCCTGCGGTGTTGCCGCCCCAAATATATTCTTTCCGGCTGCTGGACCCTGTGTGAAGGCGGCAGTCTTGGCCGCGTCCAGATCAAAACCGGCCACCGTGAAGCCGTTGCGTTCCATATTCAAAGCCAGGTTGTGACCCATCACACCCAGGCCGATCACACCAAAGGAATAGGACATCATTCACCTCAAGTTGGGTTAATGATACACCGGTTGACAGGATAGCATGGTTAATGTCACAGGTTGGGAACATAGTGAAAAATTTATTTACACTACGATTATTACCAAAAATATCTGGCTCTCATAGCTAATTTTGGTTGAATGAATCTGCAATTAGATTGCAGATTCATATAAAAGGGTGACGATAATAAGCGACTCTGTCAGAGGAAATCCCAACACCGCCTAAAAAAAGAATGAAGCGCCAATTGTAGAGTAGAAAAATCACGGTATGGGCTTACCACTTTAAAAGTAATCTGTCTCCGGATGCTTCTATCGCCCCTCGAAAAAGGATTTTTTCATTGAACCTAATTTGCCTCTATAAAGGAGGATAATTAATATGGCATGGGATTTCGCAGCCTGTTCAATAGCCAGCCCAGATCAGCCCGCGACCTGGATTTCACCCTGAATGCTATGACTTTAACCGGGATTTTTTCCATTTATATAATGGTATCCCCTCTACCTTCATCAACAAGTTTACGTCCCAATCAGGTACTCCATGGCTTCTTCACGGGTGCTGAATAACTTGATCGGGTGCAGGGTCATAAACTGGACCGTCATCATGAAGACCCGCAACGTACTGTCCACTCCAACTACCGCCGAACCTTTGATATACGGTGTATTGGCAACCGTGAAATTTTTAACGGCCTCCATGGCATTTTTACTGATCACCGCTTTTGAGGCGATGGTCATTAGTAGTACTGATTTTGGAGGGTTTGTAGCGATGATCTGATGCGCTTCATTAAAACTCTTAACTGTCTCTTCGGGTTCGCATCGGGAAATATCCAGTTCCATGATTCGCTTTCCTTTGTACTCGACAAAGGTAATCCTTGCCATTCGTATCCTCCTAATTTGGGTCAAGTTCGAAAATAGTTATTATAAAATTATATTTATTTTCCTGTATCTTGGAATGCTGTACATTATCAATTCTGATAAGTATTGAGAATATGGTTGGCATTCCCGATTATAAGTAAGAGACAGCCATTGAAGAAATTATTACGTTTCTTGATACTGGTTGACAGGCATCAACAGGCGGACTTTCTGATTTTCGAGAAAAGCAAAAAGATCCGGTTCCACCAATGGCCGCCCCAGCAGGAAACCCTGCACGCCGTCGCAGCCTTTTTCTTTGAGATACACCAATTGTGATTCAGTTTCAACCCCTTCGGCCACCACAAAAATGTTCAACTGGTGAACCAGCGAAATGATCGCGCCGATCAACTGGACATCTCCTACAGGTTCACGAATACTATCAACAAATGTTTTGTCGATTTTCAATGTATCAATGGGCAATAACTGCAGGTAACGTAATGAGGAATATCCGGTTCCGAAATCATCCAGGGCTATCTTCACTCCCATGGACTTCAATTCATTAATTATCTGGCGGGTGTGATCAAGAGAATTGATCATGATACTTTCCGTTATCTCCAGCTCCAGGTTTTTTCCTGGCAATCCACACTCGTTCAGTGTTCTTTCCAACATAGAGACAAAGTTCACGTTATCAAACTGGATCGCGGATATATTGACGGAAAGGATCAGGTCATCCCGGTGGTACCGATCCATCAGGTTCTTGAACGTCCGGCAGGCGGTTGACAGGATCCACTGGCCAAGGGGGATGATTAACCGGGTTTCTTCGGCGATTGGGATGAATTTATACGGACTTACCAGTCCCAGGTCAGGGGATTGCCAGCGAGATAGTGCTTCGAATCCGCGCAGTGAATTATCACGGATATCAAATTGGGGCTGAAATGCCAGGAAAAACTCTCCATTTTGCAGAGCTTGACTGATCTTTTTCTCGAATTCGAGCTTTCGCAATACCGCGTCCAACATTTCACGATGGAAGAAGTAAACACCATTCTTCCCGGTTTCTTTAACCCGGTACATGGCAGTGTCCGCGCTTCGGATCAGCTCATCAGGTATCAGGCCGTCATCCGGGAATCGTGCGATGCCAAAACTTGCTCGGATAAAGAGCTCGTGCCCCTCAATCACAAATTTTTCCTCAAGGCATTGTCGCAGGGTATCCACATACTCCAGAATGGCCTCATTCTTAATATCCTGCTGGATGATTAGAGCGAATTCGTCTCCGCCCAGCCTCCCCAGGATGTCGCGTTTATCAAGCCGTCCACAAAGCCGAGAAGCCACCGATACGATCAACGCGTCACCCATATGGTGCCCCAAGGTGTCGTTAATCTTCTTGAAATCATCCAAATCGATGAAAACAACCGCGAAAGAAGAGCGGTTTTGGCGTGAAAGGCTGACCAGCAATTCGAGTCGGTCAAGGATCATTTTGCGGTTGGGCAGTTCTGTAAGCGGATCAAAATACGCGAGAAAATTTAGCTTTTCCTCGCCGCTCTTAATGATTTGATAGGATTTCTGCAGTTCATTGTTTTGCTGCCGCAATTCCTCTTCAGAAGCCCGTATTTCCCGATTCAAAAGAAGCAGCTCCTCTTTTTGTTTGACTACTTCCTCATACTGGCGGGTATTACGGTGTGTAAGCGCGGCAATAATACTGATGGAAATGATCGTGAAGATATTGACCACCAATCCGGTTACGGCGTTCGATATTCCGCCAAACATAACAGAAAAGAAAACCATCACAAGGTTGAGGGTATTCAAGACAATTCCCGCCAGGTACCCTTTTCGGGCAAAATTTAAAGCCAGAAATACAGATATAAGGACTTCAAACTGTGCCAGTATTCCCTTTACCGGGATGGGTATGGCAGGATGTGTCATCAATACCATGAAAACCAGGTACGCGAGTATGCAGGCGGCAAATTTTATAATCTCTCTGGATTCAGAGAATTCTTGCCGCATCCTTTTTTCCAAGTACAGGTCAAAGAACGCCCTGATTTTGTGCCACAGGATGAGAAAAGATCTTTTCAAAATTGTCCTGGAAACACGAGTTTAATGCCTAACCGTGTTATAACATAAATAATACCATCGCGCGCAATGGTTTAAGGACTATTATCGTAATATTTATCAATAACTTTAGGTAGGCGGTCCATAATAAATTATGTCTGACCGTCTGTCTAAAATCAGGAGGTTGATGGTTCCGGAGTATGTATATACCAACGATAATATCATCACGCCGGATGATTTGACACTTTCAAGAAATTGTTACTTAATACGATTAGCCGAACAACTTACCTTTTGGTAATCTTCGCTAAATTTCTGAGTGTAAATTTTCGTCCTCGAATTTCCAAGAAATCCAGTCAATAATCTCAATTGATTTTTTTTATTTATGGGCAACGGATAAAACCCTGGGCCCACAGACATCCGCCACAGGCCAGTTCGGTGTTCCCAAGACAATCGTTCATATTATCTTCGGATAATTCGCATCCATCGCAGAATGTGCAGGGTGAAAAATCAAACCGCTGCAGTCTATCCCGGAGGGATGTATATTTTTCGCTCTGCCATGTCCCAAGTACACCGGTCTCATTAATATTTCCCAATGAATAGCTCATGGTTTTCCGTAATTGAAGGCGGCAAACATACTGATTGGTATGAAGCAAAGGCAGGCATGGAGACACACTCCCGTCCCAACGAATGGACATACTCCCCTGCTCAATGAACGGGCAGGTGTCCACCGCCCGGTTGATTTCATATCCAGCCAATTCCAGACGGAACTTCCTGCCGTAAATATATGCCAGAACATCTCTGGTGACATCGTTCCAATCCATCCTTGAAAGGTTGATCAGAGGGTAGGATGTGTTTTGCCGGCCAACCATATTCTGCATGGAACGTTTATAAAGGATTTGGTCGTTTAATTCCTGTGTATGTGGAAGCACATTACTAATGGAAAACCGTGTGGCTCCCAATTGAATTCCAAGCTGTATTACCTCCGGTAAATCTTTAATATTCTTTTTCATGGCGACAAAAGCGATCCCAAGATTTGGAAGCGTGTTATCAATGGCTGTCGCTTTATGCCTGACATATCGCAATTTTCTAAGGTTTTCGATTACAGCAGGCAAAGATGAGCCCAAACGAATATCAACATAACTCTCCTCCGAAGACCCGTCAAGCGAGATCCACAGCACATCCAGCCCTGTGCGAATAAACTGAAGAGAGCGTTCTTCTGTCAGAAGAAGGCCATTGGAGATCAACTCAACCCGGGCGCCAATTTCTTTGAATCTTTTTACCCAATCCATTATTTTTGGATGGAGGAGCGGTTCACCGTAACCGCCAAAAAATATCGTGGGGGGGGGCTGGAGTGTTTGTATCTCGGAAAAGATTTTGTCAAAGGTGGCATCACTCATCAACCCGGATGGTTCACCCCACACATTGCGCATGCAAGTCTGACAATCAAGGTTGCAAAGATTGGTTACTTCTATATAAACTTTTGCCAGATGAGAAACCGGTCGGTGGACTCGAATTTCATCATTGCCTTCTTCAATATAGATATCCGCTCCCGGTAGCAAGCCAAAGCGCGAAACCAGTTCACCGGGAATGATTAATTGCCCTTTTTCATCAATATGGGCTTTATGTAAATATTGTTTTTTCATTTACGAACCGCCGGTATTCAGAAATAAGTTCAATGAATAAGATCCCGGATTTGTACTAAATTCAAGGGCTCATCCACCTGCGACCTGGGGAAAAATTCCAATGTTGTTCCCGTGAGTTAATTGTGTTTCATGCCGAACGATCATGTTATTGATAAAAACAACATGCGCTTCTACAGGAGGGATATGTAGTAAATTGATGAGATCAATTACGCGGGCATCTTCCGGCAGATCCACTTCAAATGGCTCTCCAGCTCGAACATTGGGACCATAATGTGTCAATGTGGCAAAAAGCTTTACTGAAACACGCATGACGATCTCCGAATACACCTATCCTTAAAAAGATAATTAATCACCATTTACTATATAAACTATTTTTGTATGGTTTTGTGAACTATCTACATCATCAGTTTTGGCGGGCAATAACCCCAATGTAAGTAATTTTGATTCCTTCTGGATTTTGTAACGCGCAAACCCAAGGTCAGACAGCGGTGTGAAGGGAACGTATTCCAAAATTGCCCAACCATTTGCAGGGAATTCGCGCACATAGAATGACTGCAAAGCCCCGATTCCGGCTTCCCCATCATAAGCATGCCAACAAGACGTGTCATCAATATCATCGATGACTGTTTTTGGATCAACAACGTGATAACCAGGCGGAATCGGAATACCCTCGCTTGTCTGTTCCAATTCGAATTTTGAAGAGTTGAATTTTAAACTTGATATGACACTGGTCGCCAGGGGTTCGAATGTCGTGCGGACAGTCTTCGGATGAGATACCATCAAGTGAAGCACACAAAATTCGTGAGACAGTACTCCCGTCCATAGCCGCCTGATATCTTTTTTGGGGAGGACGATCTCAGCTTCCAGTCCAACTGCGTCGCCCAACTTCCATGGAGCGGCGCCGATATTTTTGGCGCCGAGAAACCCGGCGGTTTTTCCGATGGTTTCGTTCCACAACGGCCGGATATCTTTCCTCGCCCAATTCCACTCTCCCCGAATCGCAATAAAACCCGCGTCGGGCTCTTCATATAGCGGATCAAGGCAATCCAGCGTTGCAGTAAAAAATTCAGAATCACCAATAGACGTATGTAACCAAAAATTGGGATATGTAATTTCATATCCCCAGTAAATATCTTGATATACAGGCATAATGTTTCCTCCCGGGTGCGATTCAGTCACCGCACCCGGGATTGTGTGAGTGTAATTCAGTTTTATTTACCGTCGTGTACCCAGGAGTACACAGAATCGAGCTGTTCGTCTGTGATGGTCCATTTGACATTATGAGGCGGCAGAGATTCTTCCCGCATGAATTCCGGCGGGCGGTCATCCAGCGAGGTGAATCCGGCGCGCTCATTGAAGAGACGCTCCATCTTCAAGATTTCTTTGCCCATGGGAATCACATCATCGCCCGTGATCTTGAGACCGGTAACACCAGCCACAGATTCAGCCATACCGGCCCAACCCTTGGCAATATCGAGGATCGGGAATGCGATGAACAGACAGTAGCCAGTGCTATCGATGAACGCCGTTGCGGCCTGGAAGGTTAGGGAGAGTTCGGCTTTACCTTCATCAGATAATGGATCTAATTTTCCACTGACACCGGCAATTTCAGGGGCAATCGTATAACCGGCAGTATGGTCAGCACCCATCGGAGTGGTGGCATATGTAACCCCAATGCCTTTTACAGCACGCGGTTCATACGCCGGCATGGATTGGTGTTTTACCACCGGAACCCGGCTAACGCCAAACGCTCTTGCTGTTGTCTCCACGCCTTGACCAAGGATACGGCCAAGAGGTGTGCCCTTGCGAATCTCATCAAATGTTTTTAGCGCGCCTTTTTCGTCACCGAATTTCAGCAGGCCGCCTTCCATAGCAACGGCAATTGTATTGCCAGCTTCGATTGTATCAACGCCGATGTCATTACATTCACGAGTCATCTTGGCAATGTAATCGAGGTTATCGATGCCGCAGTTCGCGCCCAATGACCATGTTGTCTCGTATTCCACGCAGGAAGCGACGGCTTTGCCTTTTTCATCGGGGATGATATTGGAGCATTTAATGATGCATCCGGGGTGGCAGCCATGTCCCATCATGCCGTCACCGCCGCGTTTTTCACAAAACTCCGCCATTGCCTCGCCTGAGATCTTCGCGGCACCTTCAAATTGACCGGCGCTGAAGTTGCGGGTTGGTAATCCACCGGCTTCATTCAGAAGGTTGACAAGTACGGCGGTGCCATAAGAATTCAAAGCTCCACCCTTCTTGGTCAATCCATGCTCTTGAATGGCTTCAGTCAGTTTCTTGCGGCCTTCCTTGAAGAGTTCCTCGTTCGCGATTTCCACACCGGGGGCGCCCTCATCACTGACCACTATAGCCTTGACACCTCGAACGGCCAACACGGCGCCTAAACCCCCGCGTCCGGCATAGCGGCCAGGATTGTTTTCAGGGTCATTTACAGAAATACCGGCATTGGACATTTTCATCTCGCCAGCCGGACCGATTCCGATGATCGCCTGTTTGGGGTATTTTTTATCCAGGATTTCATCGACCTCGTACATACCTTTTCCAACCAGGTCAGCGGCATTTTCAAATTTGACGCCGTCTTTATTTATGACCAGGGTATACCATTTCCCATTTGCCGGGGTGCCTTCAATGATGATCGCTGCCAGGCGCAGTTTAGCAATTTTTTGCGAGGAAAGACCGCCCGCATTTGATTCCTTTATGCCGCCGGTTAATGGACTTTTACCACCGAATGAAGTACGCCCGCTGCTCGGTGCCGCCGGTGATCCAGATACCCACCCCGGGGCGATGACAATTTTATTGTTCGGCCCGAGTGGATGGCACATTGGATCAACTTCGTCACAAACAATCGCCGATGTCAAAGCACGACCCGCCCAGCGCGACCATTTTGCCGGAACATCTTCATACGTTGCCTTCAAATTGGTCATATTGATTCTTAAAATTTTCTTTGGCATACTTGAAGCTCCTTTTTGTCTAAGAATTGGTGGATGTTGCCTGGATTAAGAACTTAAAGCGATGTGACTGTTGGCATTACGAATAAAAGTTGTGCATGGCTCCATGTTTTTGGAGCGCCTTTTTAAGGCCTTCAGAGATTGGAAGGCCGTCTCGATATTGGAATGGAATCAATCGATCAACAGAAAAGATTCCAACATGATCCCCATCCTGCAGTAGTTCATTCGCTCCAGTACTGATCCCCGGAACTTCACATAAGACGGCATTGATGAATAGATATCCCCGTTCATTTTCGGGTATTCCAAGTAAGCTCAAGAGTTCGGCTTTCCCCGAACCTGGGCTTAACTCCACGTCAACCTGAGCCACGTGTTTTCCACCACCGAATCTGGCTAGCGAACCGTAAAGATTTGTATTGACTTTTATCATCAATGGGATACCTTCGATGGTTTTATACTATAATTTTTTTTAGGGTAAATCAAGATTTAAAGATTTCTTTAAAGTAGAAATTCAGATTCATTATCCTTATTGAAAACGATAGCGCTTGTCCGGGGCCTTGTTTAATTAATCACTTCAGCAGTTAATTCAGATGAACTTTACCTGCCCCATTTTTTTGACTGAATACCCCCCCATTTTTTCAACCAACTCCTTGAATAATCTGTCTCGCAGGATTTCCTTTACCGGCTCAAACCGGGAAGATAAATAGGTCTTCTCATTCATAATCAGGTCAAATTGTTCAGAAAACAACGGAATAAAGTCTAAATTAAATAATTCCGCAACCGACATCACACCAATACCTGTTGTGGCCATTCCAAGATCCACAGCTTTTGCCACATCAGAATGAGTGGATGCATCCGGTTTCGAGAAATTGACCTCATCTTTTTTTATATTCAACAGTTTAAATTGTTGATCAATCCATAGTCGGGTACCGCTTCCGCTTTTTCTATTTTTAAAAACAACATCGCCTCGTAAAAGATCCTTTATGCCCGTTATTCCCTGGGGATTTCCTTTCTTGACGTAAAAACCCTGCTGCCGATCAACAAAATTCACTATGGCCATCGTTTGATCGCTAAATAGATGTTGCACATACGGAATGTTGTAATCACCACTAGCCTGGTCAAATAAATGGCAGCCGGCAATGTCGCTAAAGTTTTCTCGCAAATAAATTAAAGCATCGAGACTTCCAACCGGTAGTGTGTAAATAAAGCTGCTGCCCATTTTGTTATTCAACCTGGTAATCAGAAAATTAAGTGCAGGATCATCACTGGCCATAACAACAAGGTGGTCATCTTCAGGCGGTTCGGACAATACAGCCATGTTTACGACAAACATTTTTGCCGTTGCCCGATAGTACTTCACTATATAATTCTTTTCCATTTGGACAGACACCAGTTCAACCAATCCTTCTTTTTCAAGAAGTTTGATATGGTGCCGGACGCGTGCCGGATGGATATTGATCGTCGATCCTATCTGCGAGAGTGACGCTTCTCTGGCGATCAGAATTCTCAAAATTTCCAATCGTGTAGGATCACCGAGCAATTTCACAGCGGAATCAGATTTTATGTGTTGGATGATCTGCATTTTTTCTCTATCTGCAAGAAAGATTGGTTTTATTATATATACAGTACGGCTGTCTGCCTTTTTACCGGAGATTTATCCGTCTCGCAACAAAGGCATAACTCCCTGTAAAAGAGCGAAGCTTCAATAACAGAGTTTTTATTGAAGCCTTCCTTAAATAAATAGTGAAAAATAGTAGGATTAAAGTTTGTTTTGATTCTGGATTTATGATGGGAATTAGTTCCCACTACGAAAAATCAATTGTCCCATTTGTGAAAGGTCATAACCGGGAAGTTCTAAAATGGCATCTCGAAAAGTATTGTCCTGCGCCAGCTCAAAGACCGGATCAAGCAGGTGACTTTCCAGGACATGATTGGGGACCACCAATTGATACATTTCCAGGAAAAGGGGTACAAAATCAAGGTCAAGCGCGTTGGCCGCTGCCGTAATGCCCAGGCCGCAATCCGCCCTGCCCGATTTCACAGCCGCGGCGACTGTCAAATGGGTAAACTCTTCCTGTTGATAACCTTTTATCTCATCTGATGAAATCCCCAGCCTGCCGAGATGGTAATCCAAAAGCACCCGGGTCCCCGAACCTCGTTGACGGTTTATAAACAAAACATCCGGCCTTTGCAGATCTGCAAGCGAAAAAATTCTTTTGGGGTTGCCTTTTTGCACAATCAGCCCCTGTTCACGACCAACCCAACCGAACACCGAGACAGGTGTATCAGGTAGATATTGATGAATGTAGGATTTGTTATAGATCCCTGTTTGCGGATCAAGCAGGTGAGAACCCGCGAAATGGGCTTCTCCTCGCCGTAAAGCTACCAGTCCACCCTGACTTCCCGCGTTAACCGAAACCAACCGTCTGGATTTTTTCACAAGAAATTCGGCCAGAATGTCCAGGGTCATGTCATGTGAACCTATGGCAAAAATCGTCCGGTCAATGTCCTTCTGGCTTCGGTACAACTTGACTTCCACTTCATCACCGGCTTCCAGTCCTTGAATTCCTCGGGGAATAAGGGCAATTCCATCGGCGTGAACCAGCGTGTTGATCATTCCCGCGCCTTTGGCCAGTGGAGCTGCCAATACCTGGGCATTCACTCGGCCTACAGCCACACGCATAAAATCATCATCACCCTGAGGAGAGTTTACTTTTCGTGTAATCTTCGCGGTTATTTTGTTGTCCTGCGATTGATCTTCTTGTCCAAGCCATTTTGATAGTAAGGGTTGGACGAAAATCTCTCCGGTCAATGCAGCGGAAACTGGATACCCCGGTATACCGATGATGGGTATTCTTTGATTGGTTTCGCGGTTGATCATACCCAGAATCACGGGATGTCCTGGCCGAACGGCAACACCATGAACGAGTACTTTGCCCAACTTCTCGATGACGCAAAAAGAAAAATCCTCCGCGCCGGCCGAAGATCCGGCATTTATTAATATCAGGTCATGATCTCTGGCGGCTTCTTGTACCCGAGCACAGATCGCGTCGAAATTATCCATGGTGATTGAATAACGGTCAGCTTTCCCTCCCCAAAGATTCACCTGAGCGCCCAGAACAATGGAGTTGAATTCAATAATGTCGCCTGTCCGTAAATCACTGCCTATTGGCACAAGTTCCGTCCCTGTCGGCAGAATGGCCACCCTTGGCACGCGGGCTACTCTCAGGCTGGAATGACCCGACGCAGCCAACGCTCCCAGGTCCACCGGTCGAAGAGTTTGACCGGCTGGCATAACCAGCTGTGTGGCTACAATATCTTCCCCCATCGGTCTCACGTGACTCCAGGGAGTTACCGCTGCCCTTATCCGGATCGTATATGGATGCCGGGGGTTACTGTTATCAACCTTTCCATTTTCATCCAGCGGCTCAACATTCTCTATGGGGATAATCGCGTTAGCCCATTCCGGTAAAGGATCTCCGGTGTCCACATACACCGTTTGGTCTTCATACTTCAACATCACGGGGGTTGATGGAGAAGCTCCCCGCGAGTCATCTGCGCGAATGGCAAAACCATCCATTGCGGACGCGTGATAATGAGGACTCGATATCTTTGCCCAAACCGGCTCTGCCAGAACCCGTCCAGCAGCCATTTCGTTCAAAGGAATTTCTTCAACTCCCAACAATCCAAAAAGACCGGCGGATTCCAATTCCAGGCGAAATCGTTCTTTTGCTTCTTCCAATGGAATATCGTGAAGGTAGATACTCATAGGCCTCTATAGGAACATTACTTGAACTGTGTCACCCGCGTTTAATCCATTGGCGTCAGCTGGTATGATCATCAACCCATCCGCTTTCACCAGATTAAAAATAAGGTTGCTTTTGAAAAATATCGGTTCAGCGAAAAATTCACCGTCATGACTACTGATCTTAACAGGGATGTAATCTTCTCTACCCGCCTGAGAAGAGATGTTTATGGTCAGCCGGGCGGTTATCTGGCTTCGTAAGCTTAATGAGGTCTGGTTATGCAACTTCCCAATCATCACCGGGACAAACAGCCGGGCAATAACCAGCGCGCTGACCGGATTCCCAGGCAAGCCAATTACCGGTTTGCCATCACACACAGCCAGGATGGCTGGTTTACCGGGACGGATATTTATTCCGTGAACCACAACACCCGGTTTTCCGGCTTCATTAATGACTTGTGACGTCATATCACGCGCGCTGGCTGAAGATCCCGCGGTAATGAGCACTGAATCGCATTCCCGCAGGGCAGTAAAAAGTACTTCTTTCAATCGCGCCGGTTCATCAGGGACGATCCCATATTGAATTGCTTCACCACCGTGTTCATGGACAAGCGCCTGCAGGGAGTAGGAATTGATATCTCTGACCCGTCCCACAGAAGGTTCAACAGAGGGAGGTACAACTTCATCTCCAGTTGAGATGATTCCTATTCTGGCTCTCCGGGAGACCATAATTGATTGAATACCAAAAGCCAATAAACCGCCGATTTCTGCGGATCGAATTTTCGTTCCTGATGGAATGACAACTTCCCCTGTTTTGACATCTTCCCCAATTTGAATACTGTTTTCGAGGGGCGCAACGGATCTGGTTACCTCAATCTCACCGGGTCGGCTTGATTGTGTATGTTCGAGCATAACAACCGAATCGGCGCCTTCAGGCAACATCCCGCCTGTGTGGATTAAAATAGCCGTTCCAGTAACAACCTGGTTCTCAGGTTTGAAACCCATCGGCACTTCACCAGTGATGTTTAAGTAGACTGGCAGACTATCACTCGCGCCAAATGTATCTTTGGAAATTACAGCATAGCCATCTACTGTGCTTCGTGAAAAAGTTGGCAGCGGATGGGGGGCAATAATATCTTCGGATAACACCCGTCCAAGAGCGTCCGTTGTTTTTATTCTTTCAGGAATAGTTGGTTGTGCGGGTATATAGTCAAACCAGCATTTCAGCGCTTCACCTGGGGGAATCAGTTTAAGAAATTCGGGCATTGACTATTCCTGTGTCTTT
>CAYNJT010000020.1:40814-42605 GCA_964397625.1 uncultured Leptolinea sp.
TTCACCTGGGGGAATCAGTTTAAGAAATTCGGGCATTGACTATTCCTGTGTCTTTGCGAATCAGAGGAATTCAACAGAAAAAGCTTCAATATTATACGATAGTCATTTTGCTGAATCTATTTTTCTGGAAAAATCAAATTTGTTTTTCCATTTCACAATCCTTCCGTTACTGTCAATCTTGATTTTCTCTAGTAGTTGTCTGTTAATCGCATCGGGGTTTTCCTCCCTTGTATAATAGTATTTAAACACCCACCCAGTCTTGCTTCATATGTAAGGGGTTTTCACCAAATGAAAGATGCTTTTTCACAGGACGAAATCTATCGATACTCCCGCCACCTGATGATCCCCGAAGTTGGGCTGGAGGGTCAACGAAAATTAAAAGAAAGTTCCATACTGCTGATTGGCGCCGGGGGGCTCGGCTCTCCGGCTGCTTACTATCTGGCTGCCGCCGGTGTTGGCCATATTGGCCTGGTGGATGACGATGTGGTCGATGCATCCAATCTGCAACGGCAAATACTTCATGACACGGCACATGTGGGCGATTTGAAATCCGAATCCGGGAAAGAAAAACTACTGGCTTTAAATCCGTATATCCATGTGGATGCAATCAGTACTTTTTTTAATTCTGAAACAGCCGCCGATATCTCCAGGGAGTATGACATCATTTTAGATTGCACGGATAACTTTGCCACACGCTACTTGATTAATGACCTTTGCGTATTGACGGGAAAACCGGAAGTCTATGGCGCGGTCTATCGGTTTGAAGGTCAGGCCAGTGTGTTTGACGCAAAAATCGGGCCGTGCTACCGATGCCTTTTCCCGAACGTACCCCCACCGGAGCTTTCTCCCAGTTGTTCTGACGCAGGTGTGTTTGGAATTCTACCGGGAGTGGTGGGCACCATGATGGCAACAGAAACAATAAAACTGATTCTGGGTATCGGGACACCCTTGATCGGCTATTTTATGGTTTACGACGCTCTTGGAGCTTCTTTCCACAAGGTAAGCTTCTCTAAACAACCCGATTGTCAGGTGTGTGGTGAAAGTCCCACCATTCATACACTGACCGATTCCGCCGCGACTTGCGCAGATTTAAGTCTATTCTCTCTACCGCCGGAAAATCGTATCACTCCCGAAGAACTTCACGAAAAAATCAAACGGGATGGGTCTTTTATTTTCCTGGATGTGCGTGACCCGGTTGAACTACAAATTTCCACTTTTCCCAATTCAATCAATATTCCTCTTGAAAGACTTCACGAAAAGTTGGATGAACTGGACAGGCACAAGGAGATCGTCGTCTTGTGCCGTTCTGGACGTCGGTCTGCCAGAGCGGTGTCCATTTTGAAGAATGCCGGATTCACAGCAGTGAGAAATTTGACCGGCGGAATTAACGCCTGGGTATCTATTTATCAACCGGAAGCGTATCAATATTAACAATGTAAAATCGAAGCTTGCTTTCTTAGAATTTGCTGCTTAAAAAATAATTTACTCAAAATATATAAATCCTGGAAAACCAATGGATAAAAAACAAAGTGGGTATCTCAAGATCGCAATTTTTGCAAGCCTATTTCTTGTTTCCTGTTACCCCCTTGCAGCGAACCTCCCACTATCTGAAGCAATTTCGCAGAGACGTACTTACAAAAATCAACAAGAGATAATCCTGGCAACAACATCAAGCACGCGCGATTCCGGTTTGCTTGATGTCCTGTTGCCTGCCTTCGAAAAAGCATCCGGCTACACAGTCAAGATGGTTGCCGTGGGCACCGGTCAGGCGTTGACTATGGGCAAGGAAGG
>CAYNJT010000021.1:0-18675 GCA_964397625.1 uncultured Leptolinea sp.
AGTCCGCATGGAAAAAGTGGAAGCTCTTCGCAACCAGATCCTGGAAGGACAATACCAGGTCAATTACGAAGAACTGGCCAAGAAAATGAGCGGCCTACCGGGCTTGAAGTAACCTTTACTGCTGTTAAGCGGTAAAGGATGGTTCACACCGGGCGGCCTGATAGCGGAGGAACGATGGTAGTTCAGGCACCCAAAGAAACGCCACAGGAAATCATGAGCGCGATGGAAGCGGTCATGGTAAATGAATTTCGTGTATGCCAGACACTTCTCACCGTGCTGCAACAGGAACGTCAGGCACTGGTTCAGAAAGATGTCAACACTCTTTCCCACCTTGTGGAACAGAAAGAGGGTTTGTTGGATGAGCTGGGCAGCAATGAAGAAGCCCGGCGTTCGCATATGGAAAAACTGTCTCAAATATTCGGGCTGCAGGATGAGGTATTGGGTTTGACCGATCTCCTGCGACGTTTGCAGTTAACTGCCTCTGAACGCATTTACCGCCTTCAGGAAGGTATTGCTGCGTTGCAAAGTAAGATCCGTGAGCTTAACCGGGCCAACCTGGCGCTTGCTGAGATGAATGTTGACCGTATTACCGCGCTTCAGGAATACCTGGTCAGCCTGTTTTCTTCTACCAGTTACTATCAACCAGCTATAGCTGCGTCGAAAGCCGGTCTTCCACCGGCCAGCTACGGTATGGATACCCGGGGATAAGGAGACAGACGATGGCCGGTTTTTCAGGAATTAATGTCGCGCTTCAAACGTTGCTGGCCCAGCAGACGGCGCTGGAAATCACGCAGAATAATGTTTCCAACGCCAACACAGAAGGGTACCACCGCCAGCAGGCTGTAATGAAAGCCGGCTATCCAAACCGCAGTATGGCGTTCACCAACTCTGCCGGGGTGCAAAATATTGGCACCGGTGTGTATGTCAGCAGTATCCAGCGGTTTACATCCAACTTCTATGACACGCAGTACAGGAACCAGCTTTCAGAGAAATCAAGATTTTCCATGTTGACTGATATGCTGACGGAGATCGAAATCAACATTGCGGATACTTCATCGGATAGCATCGGACAGCGCATGGATGATTTCTTCTCGGCGTGGCAGAATGTGGCCACCGATCCGGATATCGCCGCGAACCGCGAGGATTTGCTGGCAACAGCCCGTTCGCTGGCTGAGGGATTTCATGATCGAGCGGCCAGTTTGCTGCAAATCCAAAGAGATCAAAACCTATCGATATCCCAAAGGGTTGGCGATATTAATCAGATTGCCAGACAATTGTCTGAATTGAATGCCGAAATCGGGCGCTCACAGTCAGCGACCACCCAGCCGAACGCCCTTTTAGATGAACGCGACCGGCTGCTGGATAAGCTATCAACCAATATTGGTATTATTGCCCATGTGCAGGATAACGGGCAGGTTCTGGTTTCGATTCAGGGACACGCGCTGGTTATTGGCAACCGTTCTTTCGAACTTAACGCCACACCCATGGGTTCAAAAAATCTTGTCCAGGTTACCTGGGCCGATGACGCGACGAATACACCGATCACTGTGGAAACCGGTGAGATTGGCGGATTAATGTATGCCCGCGATAAAGTCATTGAAGACCAGTTATCCGCTTTGAATGATGAAGCGGTTTCGCTGGTAAACCGGGTTAATGCCATTCATCGCAGCGGTTATAACCTGATTGATCCGGTTTATGACAACTCCACAATTCCACCCACAGTCACGAACCTGAGCGCCATTACCGGGTTGAATTTCTTCGCTTTCAGCGGTGCCACACCGGCACAACCCATCCCGAATATTCCGGCGCTTTCCATCATTATTGACCCGGCGATAACCAGTTATCAACAGGTGGCCGCGGCTACTGTCATCGATTCTCCGGGTGATGGGAACAATGCGTTGGATATTGCCAACAGTATTAACACCACCACCTTCCCCACCCGCACACCACCAATTACAGCCCTGACTGCTGTAGAAGACCCTGTGGCAACCCAGGGACAGGCATCCATCCGCCACTTTAATACCTCACGTGTCACAAATCTGGCACTGGAACAACGCCACGCTGAAATCGGCGTGTCGGATTCGTCCAATATTATGCAGGCTATTGATGATCAACGGGAATCTGTAATCGGTGTCAATCTCGATGAAGAAGCGGCCAATATGGTGAAATACCAGCGCGCGTATCAGGCGGCCGCCCGCTTAATGAATGCGTTTGATGAAATGCTTCAGATCGTAGTGACCAACCTTGGATTGGTTGGCCGGTAGCCCGGAGGTGAACCATGCGAATAACGAATAGAATGATCGTAAACAATAATGTAGATAACCTTACGGGAAGCCTTGATAAGCTGTATGAGCTTCAGAAACAGGCTGCTACCAGAAAAAAATACATGAAAGCGTCTGACAACCCCAGTAACAATGCCAGTGTGATTACCCTGAAGTCAGCCTTGCAGACGTCACAGGTGTATGAATCCACCGCTCAAAATTCGAAAGATTGGATGGACGCGACAGATTTTTCCCTGCAACAGGCGGGTGATGTGGCGCAAAGGGCCATCTCGGCGGTAATGCGCGGTCTTTCAGAGACTATGGGTGATGCAAGCCGCCAGGCCATCGCCGAGGAGATCGATGGCATGCTCAATGAAGTCATTGAAATCGCCAACACCAAGCATTTGGACCGCTATATTTTTTCCGGTTTCACAACGGATGTGAAGCCCTTTGAAATTGTATACGACGCGGCCGATCCCAACAGGATTGCCTCTGTAAATTACAAATTGGGCCTTCCACAGGATTTTCAGGCAATTCGCCGTGATATTGGCCCCGGTGAAACCATCACTGTCAATATCGATGGTAAGTCAACGTTTGAGCATTTCATAAATACGCTCATCCTTACGCGGAACGCTCTGGAAGATAATGATCTGGTAACTCTGCGCGCGCAAGCCGCAGAATTGGATACATCGCTCGATACGGTCACCCTGGCAACAACCATCAATGGTTCCCGCATCCGCGACCTTGAGGAATCTCAAGCTCGTATTGGGGCAAGCAACACAGAGTTGAAAGCCCTTCTCGCGAAAAAAGAGGAAGCGAATATCGCGGAAGTCACAGCCGAACTGGCCAATCAGGAGACCATTTACCAAACTGTGGTAACCATCAGTTCGCGTACTCAATCCATGGTCAATTTGTTCGAGTCGCTCGGTTAGCGTATAATTCACCTATAAATCCATAGAAAACCTTAAGACACGTCAAAAACGTGTTCTTAAAAGGATTCCCAATGCTTGTTCTTACCCGAAAACTTGAGGAAAGTATCGTTATTGGTAAAGACGTTACCATAACCATACTGGCCATTGATAAAGAGAAAGTCAAGATCGGGATAAGCGCACCCAGGGAAGTCCCGGTCGTTCGCAAGGAACTTTTCGAAGCCATCCAGGAACAGAGTGTGGTGGCTGAACAAATGGCGGGGGAAAAACAATCAGAGCACTTTGAGGGACTTCGCGACCTTTTGTTGCAGCAGACACCACCGGAAGAAGAAAAGAAAGAAGAACCCAAAGAAAAGTAGGGTCGATTTGCTTCTTTACGGATTTTTACGCAGGTTTCATATCTGATTTACTGAACCTGTAAATACAATACGCTACAGTAATTTGGAACGAATACTTTTCTTTCGGATTACTTTTCAATATGGCATTAAACGACACAGCTGACAGCCTTCAAAACATCACCGAGTTGCAGCGATTGCGCGATCTCGGAAGATACTACCTGCAACGTGATATGGTCGCGCAAGCTCTGCAGACTTACGCGGCTTTACTTGAAAAATTTCCCGATGATGTATCCACCTTGGTTATCGTAGGCGACTCCTACCTGATGGCCGGCGATACCCAGGCAGCCCGATTGATTTATGAACTGGCGGCTCGCGCGGATGAAGAACGCAAAGACATCCGGCAGCGTGTTGAGCTGGCCGGGAAATCGACCGGGTCTGGAGTGAGTATTGCCGGTGGATTTCCTCCTCTGCATCCCCAGGCGATCAACCGGCTGGCGGAGCACATTACTGGGAAATCCGCGGCGATTAACGAAGAACAGATACGCAGAGCCGCTCAATTGCTGGAAAACACCCTGCACAGTGAATCACCAGCAACAAGTGTTTCGGAACATCTGGAGGAAATTGACGCGCTCCTGCCGGCTATCTTGGAATTGAACATCCGTCAGGCGCGGGCTCAGGGCCGATCTGATCTGGCTACAGAATTGATTGATTTGCAGCGCAGTCTGCTAACAGGGCAGGGCGGCGAAAAAGCGCGAGACATATCTTCCACTGCCCAAAAAATAAGCATCGCCGGTGAAAAACCGATTTTGCGAGGTTTATTGATCGGCGAATCCTCTCACTTATCACCGTTGCGATTAAAAATCATGAAACTGGCGCTCGAATCCAGCGGAATGAAGGTTGAGGACTCATGGGCTGATACTGCAATACCCTGGGATGGATTTGACCTGGTTATCGCTCATAATCCGCACAGCAATCCGGATTGTATGAAAGGTCTGGCTGCCTGGGCAGGTTCCAAAAAACCTGTACTGCTTGACCTCGACACCGATTTTCGACTGGTTTCCCCTTCCAGTCCGCTTGCCATTTCATTGAATGGAGGCAACCTGGCGGATACACGGGTATTTACCGCTGCCCTTCAATTAGCTGATATTGTTACACTGCCATCCACTCGGGCTGCCCTGCATTTCTCAGATGCCGGTTATCAGGCTTTCGCTGTGCCTGACGGCTGGTCAGATCGGAATACCCTGTGGACAAAACCTGCCACGACGTCTGCCAAAATGAGTATGGGCATTTTTTGCGGCGCGGGCCATCTGGAAGAAGTTGCCGCCATCCGGCGGGCGATCATTCGAATAATGAGGGAATTCCCGCAGGTCCGGCTCGTGATCAGCGGCGATCCTGACATCTTCCCCCTGTTTGATTCGATCCCAGACACCCGGCGGGTGTATTTACCCCCCACTGAGCCGGATGATTATCCATACCTGTTGGCCCAGGCGGATATCCATTTATTCCCCGGAAAAGAGGATGAGTTATCTGTTCTGGAAGGCGACCGAAAATACATGGAAGCCGGCATCCGCAAGACTACATGGGTCTCATCTCCGCTTCCGGCGGCTGAAGAATGGAATGCCGGGGGATTGATCTCCCGCTCGATGGATGATTGGTACACCCACATAAAGACGTTGATCCAGGATCAGGAACTGCGCGGAAAGCTGGCCCAGGATGGCTTTGAAAAAGCGCATAGCCGTGAAGCAAAAAAGATGGCGCATATCTGGACGTCTGTCGTTCAACGTGCCATACAGACCACCCGACCGAAGGCTTTTTTGAAGGAGCGGGAATGAACTTTGTATTCGTCTGTCCCGAGTCAGAAGACTTGCGCCTCTCCGTGGAGCATCGTTGCGCGGCGCCTGCCAGGGCTATCAATAGAACAGGCCGTTATTCCGCTGATCTCATCGGTTGGAGGGACTTCGCGTCCAATTCACCTGATGTTCAGGACCTGCTTGAGAAAAGCGATTACATCATCATCCACCGGGGATTATGGTCTCCAATATTGACCCGTATCCAGCACTGGAAAGCTCGCGATAAGACAATCATCGCGGATTTTGTGGATGCGTATCAACTGATGGATGAGGAAGAATTGCTTGATATTCATGATTTGGAGATCAATGGCGGGTTGCAGGCAGGGGAATTACCACAATCGGCGGCTTCACTGCTGACCCAATTAAAATGGACTCTTCAATCCACACATGGTGCCACGACACCTTCGCAGCGCCTGTGCGATGACTGGAACGCGTACACGCGTTCGCTGGTTTTGCCAGACTATCTGGACCTTGAACGGTTGAATCTCGTAACCCATCAGGAGCATGAAACCATCAATCTGGGTTGGCGGGGAACCGTTCGCCGCCTCCAATCCCTTAAAAAAGGGAAAGTGCTGATGGCGCTGGAAGCGGTCTGTCAGATGCGGAAAAACGCGAAGATCATTTTCTCTGTGGATCATCCTGAAGCGGTTGGCAATCTCGGTCTGCCGGCTGACCAGGTCGAAATTGTGGGCTGGACTTCAGGCGGCGGCTGGTACCGACAATTGAGCCGGATTGATATCGGACTGGCTCCGGCTATTGGAGAGTTGGAGCATCGCTGCGCGTGCAGCCCTCTGCTGGAATACATGGCTTTGAAAATTCCATGGATTGCCAGTCAGGGTCCGGCAGTCTACGATCTGCAAAGTTACGGTTGGATTGTGGAAAATACGGCCGAAAGCTGGCTAAAAGCCGCGATTGAGACTATTGATTACCTGAATGATTACCGGGCGGAAGCTTCTGTGGGGCCTTACCTGTTCGCGATCAGCAAAAGTCTTGAAGAAAATGTACAATCAATTGTGGATACCTATGTGCGCCTGGGCAGCCTGTATTCCACTCGTCCACTGAATACAACGCAATCTCGTGAAAAAAGCAATTTACTGGTTGCCAGAAGTGAAGCCAGAAATCTATGAAGAATTCGAACTATACAAAAATCATGCGTGATATTCAATCCCTTATTAAAAAAGAGGATTGGTCAACCGCGTGGCAGCAGCTTTGCCTGGCAGACCGGCAATTCCCCGAAACGCCAGCGGTGCTTACGGCCATGGGCGATTGCCAGATTCATATGGATAAACCCGAAGCGGCCATACCGTTTTTTCAAAAGGTCATTGACCTTGAACCCGCGTCCATTGAGGCTATGAACAACCTTGGGGTGGCATATATGTTTGCCGGTGATTTCCATAACGCGGAAACCACTTACCTTGAAGCGCTTCAATATAAGCCGGATCATGCGCAGACATTGAAAAATTTGGCGTTTCTGTATTACCAGCAGGCAGACCGGCTGGGTGATGCCGCGCAGATTCTGGCAAGCGTGATCCGATCAAATCCGCAGGATTGTGAATCTATATTCCTCATGGGACAGTGCTACGAGATGGGCGGGGATCTGGCATCCGCTCAAAAATGCTATGAGCGGGTTCTGTTTTTTCAACCAGACTTCGCGCTGGCAAAAGACGCGTTGAAGCATTTAAAAAAGTAGTTTCTGTTTAATAGCTGGTTTATAATCAAATTAATTCCTTCCAAGGCTGATACACATGTCGCCTATACCAAGAATCACCCCAACACATTCCGGTCAAAACGGTAATTCTTCTCAAAAGAATAACGCTTACGAACCAAAAATGGTGCATGTTCCCGCCGGGCCTTTCTGGATGGGAAGTTCTGAAGACCATGTCATGATGCTTGTCCAAAATGAGGACTGGGCGCATGAATGGTATGAAGACGGACTGTTTCGGATTGAGCAACCCTGTACACAGGTAATGGGAAAAGAATTTGAGATCGGCATGAATCCGGTTACCAATCTTGAATATTTCTCATTCGTCTGGAAGACCGGCTATAAAGTTCCCAAAGGCTGGCAGGGTTTCAAGTATTCCGAAGGGATGGAATTTTTGCCGGTTGTCAATGTCAGCAAGATTGACGCGGAAAATTACTGTGCCTGGTTAAGTGAAATGACCGGCAAGACCTATCGCCTGCCTACGGAAGGGGAATGGGAGCGCGCGGCTTCCGGCACGGATGGCCGCATTTATCCCTGGGGTGATAATTTCGATCCCTGGCGGTGCAACACAAAGGATAGCGGCAAAGGCGGTCCCACGCCGGTTGGATCATATTCTCCGGCCGGAGACAGCCCGGTTGGCGCGGTTGATATGGCCGGTAATGTCTATGAATGGACAAGCGATCTTTTGCTGCCATACCCGTATGGCGAAGTTCCTCCCACGCCGCCCAAAGACCCAAAATATGTGGTGCGGGGCGGCGCCTGGTATTACAGCCACCGCCTGGCGCGCTGCCAGAGCCGCGAAGGCCAGATGGCCAATCATATTTCATTCGCCGTGGGATTCCGAATAGCCCGCTCATTGGAATGAACAGGTCTCGCTGCCATTATCATAAACCATGGCAAAAAGAAAGCTCTGTGTTAGAGCCTATACCTGGGTTAAAGCAAGCAGGAAGATCTAATTATCATCAATGGAAATAATTCAATCTACACCTGTTCTGATCAAAGGATGACCCCTTGAAAAAAGAAAGCATTGGTAAACCCGTCCGGGAAAAATCTAAATCCATTAAGACCGAAGCGGAAAATCTGCCGCGCGGCAATACAGGCTATAGAGAGCTGCTGATGGGCTGCGGTTCAAGTACTGTCAAGAAAATTTCGGTTAAAGGGCATGAGGAATTTACCAATGTTACCCGCCTGGACATCAATCCTGACCATAACCCTGATGTGGTCTGGGATTTACGAAAACACCCACTTCCTTTTGAGGATAATACATTTGATGAAATTCATGCCTATGAGGTACTGGAACATCTTGCCCGGCAGGGGGATTATGAATTCTTTTTTGCTGAATTTTCGGAATACTGGCGTATTTTAAAAAACCGGGGGTTGTTCTTTCTGACCGTGCCGGACAGGAATTCAGTCTGGGCATGGGGAGACCCATCTCACACCCGCATCATTCAGGTGGAGAACTTTATTTACCTTGATCAAGACTCATATACCAATCAGGTGGGTAAAACAGCTATAAGCGATTTCCGGTACATCTACAAGGCCAACTTCAAACGGGGATACACCGAAGTGAAGAATGACACCCTGGCTGTGGTCTTACAGGCGATTAAGTAACACGTTCAATGGTCAAGATTTCATCAAGGCGGCAAGTTCCGCGAAGATGGGATTTTCCAGATCGCGCGGCGTCAACCGCGGCAGGATCGGGCGGGCTGTTTCGCGGGCTTCCTGCTGCCTGCCCTGTCGGTATTGCGCCAGCGCCAGTATGGCAATGCTGATGGGTTCGGGGTCGCCCTGCGCGGCAGCGAGCAGGCAGGTCTTTTCGGTTTGGGCGTAATCGCCGATCGCAAAGAAATAATCGGTCATGGCGTGCAGCACATAAAGGGATTGCGGCGCGAGCCGCCAGGCCTGGGCAATGGCATTCCACGCGGTTTGATATTCCTTCAATTGAAGGCACACGCTGGCAAAATTGGTGTAGCGGATGGGATCAAACGGGCATTTATTTATCTGCCCGGCCAGAAAGTTGCGGGCTTCCACTATTTTGCCTTCATTCAAGAGTGCCGTTCCCATCCCCATTTCTTTCTTAAATTCAACCACTTCCGGCCGGGGGTGGACTTCGGTCACCTCAAGGGGGGTGAAGTCGGGGACAGGTATGTCGCCGGCTGCCTGGCGCAGTTTTGTTAATAAATGTGTTTCTGATTTATTAAAGAGTTTTGACCAACCGGCCTCCGTGGAAGGTCCGTTCGGCAGAATTTTTTTCAACAGGTCAAAAATACGCGTGTCCTCCTGGGTGGAATAGGTATGAACCTGTGTCCAACGGGCGTCTGAATAGGCGATACCGGCGCCGCCGCCGCGTTTCATTTTTTCCTCCCATTCCTGCTGGGAGCGGGTGAAGTAGTGATTGAGCTGAATGGTGTCGATATGGCAGGGGAATTCCTGCGAATCCACCCGGTATCCGTTTTCGTTAACACAATAACAACCTTCTTTAAAAAGAAAGGAATGCGGCGATAGGGGGAACATCACCTTTCCGGGCTGCACGATCATCTTGACCAGGCGATTCCGGGAATAGCGGTTGGGGGTTCGATGGGTGTAACCGGCTATCTGACCGCCGGCAGGGCGTTTGACATTCCCATTACTGCCAAAGAACAGGGAGCTGACGGCAAATCCGGCATAGGGTTCGAACGGCTTGAGGAATTCCTGAAGAGAGACAGTGGTAACCGGAACCAGAAACTCGTCGGTATCGATAAAACCTATCCATGTTGATGTTGATCCATAGGTCTGTATGCAGTGGTCATACGCGTGGATCTGCATGGCGCGGCCTTTGATGGTATGAACGGTCACCCGGCCGGAATCGATGTACTCTTTTACTGTTTCCGCCAGTGGAACCGCGCTCTCGTTGTCATAAATCCAGAAATGTTCCACCCCGAGCAGGATGTGATAATCCAGCCATTCCTGCAGATAGCTGTTTTCATTTTTCGCGATCAGGCAGAGAGAAAGATACATGCCCTAATTTTAGTACAGGAAAACCATATTAACTTTTCATAGAGACGAAAATTATTTACGTGAAATTTACCCGCTTTTAAATTATTTCCTTCAGTTTCCGGGATGGGTGACGATAATCTTATGTAGATGATCAAAAGGAAATATCAAGGAGGCATTATTACAAAATAAACTCCAATGATCTTTTGAAAAAACGCGGTTCAGTTATCAGGGTTCCAGGCTGACCGCGGGAAACACAAACGGAACCCATATTCCCCAAAGCTGGGGGAAGGAACCCCCGGCGAATATCAAACATGGAGGTTTGAAATGGCTAATCAAGATGTAACTCGTATTGCTTCAAATATCGGCGCTTTGAATTCCCTGTGGGCTCTCCAGACTGTTAACAACAAACTGGGTGTTGCCCAGACCCGTCTGTCAACCGGCCGGCGCATTAACTCAGCCGCGGATGATCCCGCTGGTTTGACCATCGCCACCAAGTTGAACTCCCGCAGTGAAGGCCTGAAAGTCGCCCTGAGCAATATTGGCGATGCCAAAAACCTGCTGGCTGTTGCTGAAGCCGGCGTCAGCCGCATCACCGACATTCTGGTGCAGATGAAAAACAAAGCCAGCCAGGCGGCTTCAGATACGATGGGCCCTTCAGAACGCGCGGCCATCAAGAAACAGTTGAACGCCTATGCCGAACAGATCGACGACATTGTCAAACAGACTGCCTGGAATGGCAATGAACTGATCAACGGCCAGTATGAAGTTACCAAGCTTTCCTTCCAGACCGGTGCTGACTGGCAGGATATTACCGATGTCAATGGTCTGTTTGACCTGTCTGCCACAGACGGCAACAGTACACAGGGTGTGACTGACAGCCTTGGTATTGCCGCCCGCAGCACAACTGCCTCGGCAAGTATCGCTACCGCCAACAATGGTATGACCCTGCTGACCGCGACTGCTGGTACAGCTGATAACTCCAACCTGTCCGTTTTATCCTCCGGCTCCTATACGGTGCGTATCACCACCCTCACGGGAACCGGCACGGATGACACCATCGAATTGCTGGACGAATCCGGAAACGCCATGCTCATCGCCGCAAATGCCGATGGTTCAGGCAACGTCACCAAAGCATCCGTTTTGAACCTGGATGGCGTCACAGAATACAACTTCGGCAATGGTTTGACCGTTACCTGGGGCGCCAAAGGTAATGTGGAAGTAACCCAGGAAAGCACAGTCAACTTCACCGCTGCCGGCGCGTATGATGTGCAGAAGCAGGGTGAAAGCGGCGGCGATCTGGTAACCGCAGCAGACTACCGCCAATTGATGCAATACCTGGAAGGCAAACTGGATACGGTCAATAGCGTTATGGCCACCATCGGCGCCTTCACCGGACGGTTGGAATTCAAGGAAGACCAGGTATCCGCCGCCCAGATCAACGTGGAAGCTTCCTACAACCGGATCATGAACGCCAACATGGCGGAAGAACAGGTGAACTCGAGCAAGTTCCAGATCCTGCAGCAGACGGCCATTGCCATGCTGGCTCAGGCGAACCAGGCTCCCGCTTCCCTCTTGACCCTCTTCAGATAATCCGTTGAATATAGTATCCTTAACTACGTAATGTGAAACCCCATGGGGGGAGCCTCAAAAAGGCTCCCCCCGAAACGCAATCAAGTGACCGCCGCGGAGGCGAAAATGGC
This sequence comes from uncultured Leptolinea sp., assembly GCA_964397625.1. GTDB lineage: Bacteria > Chloroflexota > Anaerolineae > Anaerolineales > Anaerolineaceae > Leptolinea. Next base: position 11,757 of record CAYNJT010000021.1, read on the forward strand.
ATCTTCAGTTTCTTCATATTCTTCAAAATCCGGCATCGAGAACCTGGATTCGTATTACCAGAATCTCATCAACTACACAATGATGCAGGAAAAACAGCCGCTCACCCGGCTGACCGCCCAGAAAGATTCCATCACCGTAAAAAAAGCGGCGTACACGGATTTAAAGAACAAATTTGATTTACTGCAAACAGCCATCAACAAACTCCGCAGCACCCAGACCATTTATGGACTGGAACCAGGCCGGTCGGTCTCTGTTTCACCATTGACCACCGGTACAGCCGTGGCAACCGCCACGGTGAGCTCCTCGGCCTCCGCCGGAACCTACCGATTATCCGTGACCTCACTGGCAACCGCCCATGAAGTCCGTTCCACCCGACAGACCTATTCCAATCAGGCACTGGGTCTGACCGGATCATTTGTGATCGGCGGGGCTGCCCAGCGCAGCGCCTCGATCACCACCCCTCTGGAAGATACAATTACATCGATCAATTCCGATGGCACCACCACTGTTCTCTCAGGGCAGAAGGAATTTGGCACAGGATCTTATTACGTGGAAACCCGCAATGACGCCATCGATGGCTGGCAATTCCGCATTGTTGACGCCGAAGGAACAGCCCAGAGCATCCAGGATGGGTCCACCGGCGATTTCACTTCCAGCTGGCAGAGCATTCCCACTGGCGGCGGGCTATATGACACCGGTCGAGGCCTGACAGTTACTTTTGGTACCGATTCCAACTTATACACAGCAGCCAATATGGGCTCAAGCGCGTTTCAACTTGCTTACACGGCCAAAGGTGCGACAATAAACGTCACCAGTGACATGAGCCTGGTGGATATCAAATCAGAGATCAATGATGCCACTTACGGCTCTGGCAATGAAGTAAACGCGTCTATCATAGACAATTATCTGGTGCTCAAAAATGAGTCAACCGGTTTAAACCACGTTATGGCCGCTACAGACACCTCTGGTGGTGTGCTGGCATCACTGGGAGTGATGACCGGCGGCGTGTTGAACACAAAGGTCACCCCGAAAGACGCTCGTTTTTCCATCAACGACATGGATATGGTGCGCAGTTCGAATACCGGGTTGACCAACGTTATCGACGGTATGACCATCAACCTGGCATCAGACGCTGAAGGGAAAAGCGCCGATCTTGTTGTGAAGACAGATACCGCCACTTCATTATCAGCCATCAATTCATTCCTCTCTGCGTTCAACGATCTGACGAAATACGTTCGCACCAACACCGCCACCACAAAGAACGCTGACGAAACATATACCCGCGGCTCCCTGTATGGTGAATATGGCGTCCGCTACGTGGGCAATGAACTGATCACATTAATGAACCAGGATTACACCAACAGCGGTATTTACAAGAACCTTTCCGAGATTGGGATCACCGTCAATACCGACCTGTCAGCCACCATATCCAATTCATCCGCCTTGGCTACCGCTCTCAACACTCATTTTGAGGATGTTGCCAGGCTGCTGGATGCCGCCATGGAAGCCATGGCCGGTAAAGTGGATACTTACGCGGGAGCGAATGGTTATGTGAGCAGCAGCATCACCAGTGCTGAAAGCACGATTACCAATCTGAACAGCCGGATCACCTCGATCAACGAACGCCTGTCGCGGCGTGAGGAATCGCTGGTGAAGTATTACGCGGAATACCAGGCGCAGATGGAAACCTTCATGAACCAGTCCAGGATGAATTCGGCCTGGTATGGATAGAGTTTTTAGCAGGATTATGTTGTACCGTCCCTGACAAGGATGTCGGGGCGTTAGGAAAAGGAAGGAGCCATGTCTGATCCTACAATTTCCTCCCTTGGCCGGGCAGCGGTTGAACTGACCGGCAGCCTTAATTCTCCCAAACAGGAGAAAAAACCGGTCGCGGCGTCAAGCCAGCCGGTGAAATCCAGCCCGGCCGCGAGCTCGTACGCTCAAACCCGGCTGCAGTTCCAGGTGGACGCAAAGACCAACGACGTTGTCATCCTGATCAGGGACAAGGAATCTGACAAGATTCTTAGAACCATTCCCTCAGAAGCCATCAAGAATATCCCACCCGGTCAACTCCTGCAGAAGTCAGGTTAAGGCGGTAAGAGGCTGTCGCCGAAGAGACAGCCTCTTACTTAATACATACTGAAAACGAATATTTGAAAAACCCTAAAGTTTTTTCCTGTCCTGCCGATAAAAAAAACAGAAGTTAGATTCGCAGAATACACCAACCATGAAGGCTGGTGTACCCGAAGTAAGATCGGGGCAGAAAGGCAGGATGCCATGTCAAATTCAATTGCAAATCCAGTGGGTCGCGCGGGAATGGAATTGATCGGTTCGATGAATCGGGCCGAACAGAAGCCGAAGTCCGCGGTGAAACAGCAGGAAGCGCGAAGCGCTTACGCTTCGAATGTCACCGGAAGCGGAACCCGTCTGCAATTTCGTGTGGATGAAAAAACCAACGACGTGACCATAATGATCATGGATAAAGAAACCGACAAAGTCATCCGCACCATCCCACCCGAGGCGATCAAAGATATCCCCACCGGTCAATTGATGGAATATTCCACCTGATCTTTCGAAAATTGAACAATATCAAATTGGGCCGCTTTTTCGCGGCCCTTTTTTTTGACTTTAACTTTTTCTTTACTAAATAGTAGAGAAAAACTACCGACTATATTTATAGCATCGGTCATGGAGGACCGATCCAGCAAGCGGCAGAAAGGGACGTCTGCCAGTGTTTGAAAGGAAGGATCCTATGTTCGACATCTCTGTAAATCCCGTTGGCAGTGCCGGTGGCGAAGCTCCTGTTGGCCCGCAGGCTCACCAGGACGTTCATCGGAAAGCGGTTGAACCGGAAAAATCACCTGTCCCAATGAACACATTTCCGGGAAACACCCGGCTGGTTTATAAAGTCAGCCAGGAAGACCACGAGATCGTGGTGATGATTGTGGACGAAGCCTCTTCCGAGGTGATCCGCACCGTTCCCAATGATGCTTACAAGGATATTCCGTCGGGTGGTCTGATTCAGAAAAATGCCTGAGCTTCTTAACGGAATTTTTACGGTTTGAATGTTCAGAGTTTTCCGTCCCGGCCGAATATAGATTTTGTAGCAGCAGTAATTTTTTGAGGAGGAAGCAATATCATGTATAGTCATAGCCAGATTTATCGGAAACAGGAAGTTCTTACCGCCACACCCCTTCATCTGGTCATCATGGCTTATGATCTGGCAATCCGCTCATGCGATAAGAAAGACATGGAAACCGCGCTCAAAGCCGTCAGCGCTTTGCGGGACGCCCTGGATTATGACTACGCAGAGATTGCCGGCAGCCTCCTATCCCTCTATAACTGGTGCCTTGATTGCATTCGCAAGCAGAATTACGATCAGGCCAAACAAACCCTTGTTGAGCTGCGGGAAGCCTGGGTAACTATCGAGAAACAGATGAATTCCCCGAAATCTCAACAGGTTCCTGCCGGAGTTACACTGGCTGCTCGCTCAGCCTGATGAAATAACGGAACAACCTTAGTAATCCAATCTATTCGCTCTGGGAACAACCGTCAGTGGGGGGAAGCTGGCGGGGTTTCCGATTCTATTCACGTGTTTTTTACACATCATTCATTTCACTTTTACTGCCCTTAAAGGGGCGGGATGTTAATCTATTTTCAGAGCGAAAGAACGGTTTTCCGTTTGATCTATTAATTACCGGAGCGAAATATGAGTTTTTGGAGCAGTCTAAAGATTAGTTCATCTGCGCTTTTCGCGCAGCGCCTCCGTCTGGACACGATCTCAAACAATGTGGCCAACGCGGAAACCACAAAAACTGAAAATGGCCAACCCTATCAGCGTAAAGACGTGGTTTTCACCGCCAATAACAAAGTTCCCTTCCTGGCCAACCTGATGTTGACCAACCGCAGCATCGGCGAAAAAGCCCTGAATTTGCAGGGTGTAAAAGTGGCGGAAATAAAGACAGACACCACACCCGGCGAGACCGTGTATGACCCCACCCATGTGGATGCTGACGAGAATGGGTATGTTACCTACCCGAATGTGAATCTGGCGATCGAAATGACCAACATGTTATCGGCAACCCGGTCTTACGAAGCCAACCTTTCCATGGTGGAAGCCGCCAAGACAATGGCCAACAAAGCCATTGAAATCGGCCGCTGATTTTTCGGGCGGATTAACAGGAGATGACATCCATGAATATTCCAGGAATTCGTTCTTCCATTCCATCGCAGATCAATTCCATAAGTAAAACACCCCAGCAGGATACCCTCAAAGAAGTCGGCAAGACCTTTGACAGTCTGCTGCAGGATTTAAACGCGACGCAGAAAACCAGCGACGACCTGATGACAAAACTGGCAGCCGGCGAAGATGTGGATATTCACCAGGTAATGATTGCCGCCGATCAGGCGGATATCAGTTTCAAGATCGCCATCGGTATACGTGACAAACTGGTGGACGCGTACAAAGAAATTTCCCGGATGAACGTCTAGGCTTCTGGCAAGAATTAGATTATTTAAGGACTTCAGCTTATGCTCGCGAAAATTACTACCCAGGCCACTGATTTTTGGGAAAAACAAAAACCAACCCAACGAGTGATCCTGATCGCCGTTATTGTATTTACATTTGTCATGGTTCCGGTTTTAATCACCTGGGCAACCCAGCCGACTTACAGCGTGGCATTCAGCGGACTGGATGAGGCGGATGCCGGATCCATAGTTCAACAACTGCAGACCTCGGGGATCAACTATAAGCTGCAGGGAACAACCATTCTGGTTGAATCCGACAAAGTCTATGACGTGCGTCTGCAAATGGCAAACGCCGGCCTCCCCAAGGGGGGGAGTTCAGGGTATGAATTATTAACCCAGAACACACTCGGAATGACCGAATTTACCCAGCGCGTTACATACCAGCGGGCGATTGAAGGCGAACTGGAGCGCACCATTGGCAGCCTTGACGCGGTGCAGGGTGTTCGCGTTCATATTGTGAAGCCCGAAAAGGCGCTCCTGGCCGATGACCAGGCGCCGACAACCGCTTCCATCACCATTCAAGAACGCGGCGGCCGCAAGCTCGATGCCGGTCAGATCAGAGCGATTACCTACCTGACGGCCAATGCCGTTGAAGGCCTGTCTCCTGAAAATGTGGTGGTTGTCAACACGGAAGGCGATGTACTGGCATCCGGTACCAGCGATGGAACCTCAGGCGCCATTTCCCAGGTGGACAGTCGCAGAGCCGCGGAACTGGCCGCGGCCAGCGATGTGCAGAAGAAAGTCAAAACACTGTTGGATACCGCGCTGGGTCCAAACAAGTCTGTTGTGCAGGCCTCTGTCCGCTTGGATTGGAGCGACAAGGAAATTACCACTACATCATTTGAACCCACCCCGAACGCCATCCGCAGTTCACAAAAAGTCACCGAAAAATACACCCTTGATAGCAACGCCACCGGCGGCGTCGCCGGGGCAACTGCCAATCTGCCCACTCCGGTGGCAGGAGCTGCCACAACCACCGGCTCACCCACACTCTATGAGCGGGCGGAAGAGACCCTCAACTATGAGGTCGCCCAGACAGAAAATCACCAGATCATCCGCCCGGGAATGGTGGATAACATCAGCCTGTCAGTGCTGGTGGATGGTATTAGTGATCAACAGCAATTACAAACCCTGCAAACCGCCATCTCCGCGGCTGCGGGGATTGACCAGAAACGCGGCGACCAGCTTTCTGTTCAGACCCTGACCTTTGATAAGACATACCAGGAACAACAGACCGAAGACCTGGCAGCGGCCGACCGCACACGGATGATTACATTGATCGTTGAAATTGTCGGTGGAATCCTGCTGCTGGCCGCGCTCTTCTGGTACATCAGCCGGTTGTTGAAAAATCTCCGCGTGGCGTCCATTGACGTATGGGAACCGGTACTCAAGCCGGTGGCTGAACTGGGGGGTCCCGCGGGGATGCCCGGTGCTGGATTTGAATTGACTTCAGCAGCTGGCGAACAGCCTGCCGGGTTATCCGCGGCGGCAGCAAAGAGCAGTAATCTTTTGCAGGAAGCTTCGGCCCGCATCGCTCCGAAAGTCACAAGCGTGGAAGAACAGAAGATGCAGGCATTGATCGCCCGCCTGGCAGAGGACAACCCGGCCAGTGTGGCAGATGTGATCCAGATGTGGTTAAACCAGGACAAGAAGAATGGCTGATCAGGGGCAATCTATCACAGGTCTTGAGAAGGCAACCGCGTTGTTGCTTTCTCTGGGTGTTGAATCTTCTTCCCGCGTACTCCAATATTTGGGGGAAGCGGAAATGGAGCGTCTATTGCTGACCATCAGCGAAAGCGGCTCCATCCCCGGCGAAGTGCGCCAGGCCGCGCTCGAGGAGGCTTACGCGTTGGGCATTTCAGGGGTAGACCTGGTCGGCGGCGGAACAGAATACACCCGCCAATTGTTGGCCCGGGCGGTTGGCCCCCGCCGCGGCGCCGAAATTTTGGAAAGAATTTCCGCCAGGCAGCAGATATCCTCATTTGAAATGCTGCGCAACGCGGATACCAGTCAGGTAGCCGTGATGCTGCAGGATGAACACCCGCAGACCATCGCTCTGGTTCTTTCATACCTGGAAGCCAAACTGGCGGCGGACATTTTGACAAACCTGCCAACTGATCTGCAGATTGAAGTCACGCTGCGATTGGCCCGGATGGACAGGGTTTCTCCGCAGGTGGTGCAGGTGGTTGAACGCAACCTCAAGCAAAAATTATCCGGCGTGCTGTCTGCCGCTGATTTTCGCGCCACAGGCGGCGTGAATTTCCTGGTCAAAATGATGAACCAGGTGGATCGAGACGTTCAAAAACGCATTTTTGAAGCCATGGAACCCACCGATCCAAAGCTGGTCGAAGAAATTCGCGCTTCCCTGTTCACCTTTGATGACCTGGCGAA
>CAYNJT010000021.1:18685-42432 GCA_964397625.1 uncultured Leptolinea sp.
TGCAGCGCATCACCCGGGAAGTTAATAAAAATGATCTGGCACTGGCCTTGAAAGGCGCGCCGGAAAAGCTGCGGGAACTGGTGTATCGAAACCTTTCAGAACGCGCCAGGGAAAGCTTGAAAGAGGAAATCGAAATCCTTGGACCGCAACTGGCCAAAGATGTCTATGCGGCACAGAGGAAAATCATTGAACTTGTCCGCGCCCTGGAAGAAGCCGGAGAAATTGTGATTGTAGGCTCCGGTGGAGGATCAGGTGATGCCGTCATCCTTTAAGATTTTGAAAAATCAGCAGACAGTTCCGCTGACAAAATTTCAGATGATGGAATTTGATGGCGTGCCTGCTGGCCATCATGAGAAACCGACCGCCAGACCACCTGAAGAACCTGTGGAAGGATCGGATGATATGGTTATTCAAACGGCAGTAGATCGGGGATCGTTAGCCGACATGTTTGCGACTGTCAACACCGTGAATCCCCATTCACCCGTTATTCACGGCATAACCAAAAGGGATGTGATCCAGACATGGTCGGTTTCCGAATTTATTCGTGAAAATCCAGTCAAAGTGGAAAAAACCATTCCAACCAGCAAAGTGGAGGATCATTCCCATCTTCTGATGGAAGCCCAGAACAGGGCTGATGAGATCGTTGCTGAAGCGAATAATACCGCGACCGCGTTGCTGGCTGAAGCCAGGAATGAAGCTGAAAGCCTAAAACAAAAAGCCTTCATGGAAGGAATGGCGGCCGCGAAAAACGAAGTAGCCGAAACCATGCACCAGGTGGAACGAATATTACAGGAGACCCAGCTCTGGCAGGAACAGGTGATGCGCCAGAGTCAGAGTCGCATCATAGAGATGGTACTTTCGATAGGAAAAAAATTATTCGGGCATGGTTTTGAGCTGCCCGCGGAAAATATCGATCATATTGTCAGCCGGGCGATCAATGAAGCCAGCCGGTTGGGCAATCTGCGGATATACCTTAACCCGGAAGACGCCAAATTGCTGGTTAACCTCTGGCAGGAGTCTGAGATCACTTTGAATAGCCAGCAAATACAAATCGTCTCCAGTCAGAACATCTCCCGCGGCGGTTGTTTTATTGACGGTCAGTTCGGGGTGGTGGATGGCCGGGTGGAAGAACAGATGGATCAGATCACCTCAACCATCAAGTCGGCGGAGATCAATCTGGAGGTTGAAGAGTGAAACAGGTTTTACCGGTTGACCTGTCTCCCTTTGAACGCTCGCTGGAAAGCTGCAATTCCCTGCGGGTTTCCGGCCGTGTGGTACAGGTTATCGGCTTGACGATTGAAGCCGTTGGTCTGGATTGCCAGATTGGCGAAGTTTGTGAAATTCGCGCCCGCACTGGTGAGAAGATCCTTTCAGAAGTGGTGGGGTTTCGCAACAGTACAACCCTGCTCATGCCTTTGGGCAACATGGAAGGCATCCAGCCGGATAGCTCCATTTATCCCCAGAGAACCGTATTGCGGGCGCCTGTTGGGCGCCAGTTGCTGGGGCGGGTGCTGGATGGGTTGGGCGAGCCCATTGACGGTAACGGGCCACTGGGTGAAGTGGAGACCAGACCGATCAATAATGCCGCTCCGCACCCCATGGAACGGCAGATCATCACGGAACCACTGGTAACCGGGGTTCGGGCGATTGACGGTTTTCTCACCTGCGGTAAAGGCCAACGTATGGGTATTTTCGCCGGTTCAGGCGTGGGAAAAAGCACGTTGATGGGTTCCATCGCGCGCAGTTCGCGTTCTGATGTATCTGTCATCGCCTTGATCGGTGAACGCGGCCGTGAGGTGCGTGACTTTGTGGAAGGCGACCTGGGCAAGGAAGGCCTCGAACGGTCTGTGGTGGTTGTCTCCACATCAGACAAGCCCGCGCTGATGCGCTTGAAAGCCGCCTACGTGGCCATGACAATCGCTGAAAACTTTCGCGATCAGGGAATGGATGTGACCTTCCTGATGGATTCAGTCACCCGGTTTGCCATGGCTCAACGCGAAGTCGGCCTGGCCATCGGTGAACCTCCCGCCAGCCGGGGATACACACCATCGGTGTTTGCCCTGCTTCCAAAATTGTTGGAACGGGCGGGAACCGGCCAATGCGGTTCCATTACAGGTTATTTCACAGTTTTAGTGGAAGGCGATGACTTCAACGAACCGATCTGCGACGCGGTGCGCTCTATTCTGGACGGGCACATTATTCTCAGCCGTCAGCTGGCGACTCGCAACCATTACCCGGCCATTGATGTGCTGGGGAGTATTTCCAGAGTCATGCCGCATATTACCAGCCGGGAGCATCGCTCCTGGGCGGCAAAAGCCCGCAAATTGCTGGCCACCTATGAAAAAGCCCGCGATCTTATCAATATCGGCGCGTATGTTGCCGGAAGTGACCCGGAAGTGGATGAAGCCATAACAGCTATGCCCATCATTGAATCGTTCCTCTTGCAGGGCAAAGAATTCTCCGATTTTTCGGAGACCATATCCAAACTGGAAGGTATCGGGGGAGAAATAGGAGTAGACCATGCCGCCTAAATTCTCTCTGCAAAATGTGCTGGACTACCGGCATAGCAAAGTAGAAAAGCTGGAAGTTCTTTTTGGCCGGCTGCAAAATCAGCTGCTCAAAGCGCAGGAACAACTTGAAACCATGCAACAGGAACAACAGAAACTTTTGGATGAACTCGGATCGTTTCAAAATGGCGACCTCAACCTTCAGAAAATATTGCAGGCGCGTTCATTCTTGAAACGGCTGCAAAAGAGCATGGACAGACAAAAGAGTGAAATTGACCAGTTAAAGATCGAAGTCGAGAATGCCCGCCTGTCACTGGTGCAGGCCAAACAGGATGAAGCCGCTCTGCAAAAACTGAGTCAAAAGGAATTGCAGACGTACATCGAGCGGGACAATTCCCGTGAGAAACAACAGCAGGATGATATTTACATCAGCCAGGCGCACGCGGCTAATGAAAAGAAAATGCGTGAAAGGATGCCCGCCAATGTTCGGTATGTCTTCTAGCACAAGCTCCGAAGTTCAAATGGTCATGATGCAGGCGTTGATAAAACTACTGGAGAAAGCTCTTACTGCCAGTGGGTCAAACAGTGACCTGGCTGAACTTCTGGGAAATTATGGCAGCAAAAACTCAACCGCTTCTTCCAGTAGGAGCAGCTTTGAATCAATTATTCAATCAGCCAGCCAGAAATATGATGTGGATGCCGACCTGGTAAAGGCCGTGATCCAGAACGAATCGAATTATGAGGCAGACGCGGTTTCTTCCGCCGGAGCGCTGGGATTGATGCAATTGATGCCCGCCACGGCTGAGAGCCTAGGTGTTGAGAATCCGCTTGACCCGGCGCAAAACATTGAAGGCGGCGTCAAATTGCTGCGCGAACTCTTGAATCAATTTGGTGGAAACCTCTCCAATACTCTGGCAGCCTACAACGCTGGAGCCGGCGCCGTCATGCAATACGGCGGTGTTCCACCTTATCAGGAAACCCAGACGTATGTCAAACGTGTTCTTTCGACATACGGCAAGGGATAGAAAGGAAGGTGACCGATGACAGATCCTGTGTACGGCGATAAAGCCCTGAACATTGCCAGTAAAGCCATGGACGGGCTTTCCTACCGGCGGAATGTGATCAGTCAAAATGTGGCCAATGTGGATACACCGGGATATAAAGCCCTTGAATTGAATTTTGAAAGCGCGTTGCAGAAGTCCATGAGCTCATCACCGAAACTGACGATGGCACGGACCAACGCACAACATCTTCTTTCAAAGGATGACGCTTCCGGTCCGTATCAGGCAAGACTCCGCACAGGTGGGGCTGAACGCGCGGATGGCAATAATGTCGATATCGACACAGAGTTGGTGCAAATGTCCGAGACCGGCATCCGGTACAGCGCACTAACGACGGCCGTTTCGAAAAAACTCAATCTTTTAAAGCAAATAGCGAGGTGAGCCTATGATATGTGCAGATGTGCCCACTCTGGCGCGCGCAGCGCCAGAACCGACCACCGCACAGCCCAAAGCGGTTTATGGCGACGGTGGTGAATCGTTCGATAAGTTTCTGCAGACTGTGAAAACAGAGCGTCCTGCCGGCAGTGACTCTTCAGCACAAAGCCGTTCCTCTGAACGGAAAACTGAACGCGAAGATTCTCGAGCCGATCAGGATAATCCGGTGGATACAAAACCGGTTAATGAAAAAACAGTCGAACGGAAATCAACGAGCGAAAAGCAGGTGGATCAAAAATCGGTGAAAGACAAGAAGCCGGAAGATCTATCCGCGAACGAGGAAACGGGTCAGGCTGAAGCTGCCGAAAAAAGCGCGGAAGAAGCTGCCATGGCGGTATTAATCGCCCAGGCGGCTGCCGTGGTGGCGCCGGTAATTCAGCAGGTAGAAGCCGTTCAAACTACCGGTGAAGCGGTTGAAACCGCAGTAGCCCCTGCCGCTGCCCAGATTCCTCAAAATGCCCAGACCCCGGTTATTGAACTACCGGAAACCGAACCCCAGCCGTTGCCGGACGAGCTGAAGCAGGTGCTTCAACAACCGAAAGTCGAAGTCAAGGATTTCCAGAACCTGGTCGACGCGGCCTCTCAGAACCTAGAAGGCCAGACTTCGGCGGTTGACACCACGGCCAAAACAGCGGTCATGGCGGCTACAGTTGATGATGCGGCTGAAGTAAAGACAATGGGTACACAGGAACCGGCTGTAAAAGTGGTTGACATCACAGCCCAACCGGATGACGTGGCGGAAATGACCGCGGCACGCAACACAGCCGGTGTATATGCCACAACGAACACGCGGGCCGAAAACCTTGTTCAGCCCAAAGCCCTGCCGATTATCCAGAAGGTCAGTACGCAAGTGGCTGAGATGGTACGGGAGCAGAGTCAATCGATGCGCCTGCAGATACACCCTGAGAACCTGGGAAAGATTGATCTTCGCCTGGTCTCAAACAGCGATGGAATGCGGGTGGTAATGACGGCTGAAGTACCGGCAACAGCTAAACTGCTGGAAACCCATCTGGATCAGTTGCAGCAATCGCTGAGCCACGCGGGAGTATCCATCAGCGGTATGTCTGTGAACAGCCAGGGAGCGCAGGGACAATCTGCCAACGCTTCACAGAATCAATCGCAGAACATGAACCGGTCGGTCACAACATCATTCCAGCCCGAGACCGAAACTGTTTCACCGGTTTCCCTGTCAGTATCCTCATCCGGCTTGGATTACCGGGTGTAAGAGAGGTAAATATGATCTCAGTTGATAATTATCGCAAGTACACAGACGCAACAGCGTCCGCGTCGTCATCAACAACCAAACCTTCTTCAACGCAGGACACCAGCGAGACCTTCATGAGCCTGCTGCTGGCCCAGTTGACCAATCAGAATCCCTTGGAACCCATGGATGACACAGAAATGGTCGCGCAGATGCTTTCGATGAACAGTCTGCAGGAACTGCAGAAGATGAGTAAAGCCTTATCATCCATGTCTCAGGCTAATCAATTCCTGTCGGCCACAAACCTCATCGATAAGACCGTGTCATATCTGGACAAGGATGACAAGGAACAGACCGGTTTGGTAAGTGGAGTGACCACTGCTGACTCTAAGGTTTACCTGACTATTGGCGATGCCAGTGTTGAGATATCAAAGCTGGTCAAAGTGACGGCAACCAAAACGGAGACAGCCGCTAAAGAAACCACCGACGCCGTTGATGAGACTGAAGCCGCGTAGGAGGATGGCATGACGGATCCGATTCGGGTTAATCCTGTTCAATCGCAAACTACCCAATCCGGCAGTCAGGTTTCCAATCGCGCTCAGGCATCGGGCAGCAGTTTTGCTGATACTCTGGCAAAGGTCGAAGGCCTTCGGTTTTCCAATCACGCCCAAAAGCGGTTGGATGATCGGGCGATCAGCCTCCCGGAAGATGGCATTCAACGCCTGAATGAGGCGGTGGAAAAGGCCAAAGCCCGCGGCGGGAAAGAATCTCTCATTCTGATGGATGACCTGGCGTTTATCGTCAATGTCAAGGATCGGGTGGTGGTAACCACCATGGACGCGAAACAGCGCGGTGAGGGTGTCTTCACCCAGATCGACAGTGTTGTGTTCGCAGATAAGGCCGAAGGTTCAGCGAATTCGGTCGATAACAAGTAGTATCGGATTTTACAGGCCGGCCCTCTTGGAGGAAGCCTGTAACACAATTTTCGGAGGGTAAAATGATACGTTCAATGTTCACCGCTATTAATTCCATGTACCTGAATCAACAGTACCTGGATGTGGTCGCGGATAATCTTTCAAATGTCAACACACCGGGATTTAAAAGCAGCTTTGTTCGCTTCAAAGACCAGTTCGCGCAAAACATCAATGTAGGCGGCGCGCCGTCAAATACGACTGGCGGCACCAACCCCGTGCAGATCGGTCTGGGAACCAACCTGGGCACCATCGGCAAGAGCTTCACGCAGGGCGCGTTAACGGCCACCGGCAACGACCTGGATATGGCCATTTCCGGTGATGGTTTCTTCGTTTACAGTAATGGAATTACCAACCTGTATTCACGGGACGGTTCACTGGCACTGGATGCCCAGGGTATGCTGGTGCATTCCTCCAGCGGCTACCGTATTCAGGGTTGGATGGCTGATGCACTTGGGCATATCGATACCGGGTCGCCCCTGGAAGACATTCAAATGCCGATCGACTCAACCGTAGCGCGCGAAACAACGGAGGCTTATATCCTGGGTAATTTGAACTCTTCTACAACAATCCCGGTTACTACAGATCAGGTAGTCCTGTCAGGTACCCTGAGCCGTCCGGGTGGGGGTCCTGATACAACATCGTTGGATATTCAGGTTCAAGATTCAGATGGCATTACACAAACTGTCACCCTGAATTTTACGAGAGCTACGGCAACTACCTGGGACTATTCAGTTGATTTTAATGGAGCCAATCTGGGCAACTTTGTAGTCGGTTTTGACGCAGTTACAGGCGACTATGACGCTGCGACTTCTACCGCGAATCCATCCATCACAGTCGGGACTGCTGATATAGACCTTGACTTGTCTCTAATATCTCAACCCACTGGTGGTTCCAACAATGTAAGTGTGGGTTCACAAACTGGAACAGCCGCTGGTTCATATGATGTGACCATGGGCGTATATGACAGACTCGGGAACCTGATACCGGTTGTTATACGCTATACCCGCACAAATAACCCCAATGTTTGGACGTACGGGATTTCTCCCAATAACACAACAAGCGTAGCAAGACTTGTGGATGAGAATGGCGATCCGGTTACTGGAACAATTCGGTTTGATACCAGCGGTCAGTATGTCAGTTCGTCAGGCCTTGTACAGGTTCGGGCTCGTCCAGGGGCTGAAGATCCAGTAACCGTGGAACTTGATCTTTCTGGAATGACAATGCTGGATACGGCCAGCAGCGCGGCGCTGGGCAGCCAGAATGGTCTGGGAGCTGGTTCATTGATGGGGTTCACTGTCTCCTCAAACACCGGTGAGATCTATGGTGCCTATTCCAATGGCGACCAGCGTCTGATCGGACAGCTTTCCCTTGCGATGTTTGTCAACCCCACTGGCCTTGTCCGGCAGGGCGACAATTACTACACGGCCGGGTTGAACTCGGGTGAAGCCCGCATCGGTGCCCCGGATGCCGGTGGACGTGGAGCAATCGCCTCTGGCTACGTGGAAGGTTCCAATGTGGATATGAGCCGCGAGTTCTCAAACATGATCCTTGCCCAGCGCGGTTTCCAGGCCTCCTCCCGCATCATCAACGCGTCCGACGCGATCCTGCAGGAACTGGTAAATCTGGGTCGGTAATCGGTTCAGGAAAATGATGGAAAGCAGGGTTACCTGAAATGTTAGTCCAGGGATTGCAGCCGGTTCAACCCGGCGCCCGACCGATCGATCAGCCGTTACAGCTGCACCTTAACCAGAAGGTGTCAGCAGAAATTCTCAGCGTAAATGGTGAACAGATCGAAATGGTCATCCAGGGGTATCGGGTGGTTGGCCGGCTGCAAACCAATGATCAGGCAGCCCTGCTTCAAGATCAACGGTTCGCGCAGTTCATTGTCAAGGGCTCCATTGATGGAGTTATTCAACTGGCACTGGCAAAAGCGGCGGATGTCGCGCTGGCAAAACAGCCCACATCTGCGCTGGCGATGCTGTCACAAAATCTGTTGATCCTTGGCAACATGGAGACAACCGATCAAAATATCATGCTTGGGAAGGCCCTGCTAAGTCATGGCCTTCCCATCAACAATCAAACACTGGAAGAATTATCGCAGGCCTTGAATGGCCTGCCCGGTTGGGGGCAAACGGAAGCCGATATGGCAGCCGCGTTGAAAGCTGGCGGAATGCCGCTGACACAGAATACACTCTCGCTGGCTTTGCAGACCCTGCCAACCCTGGCAGATAGCGTCAGCCGGTTGCAGGCACAGTTGACTGACCTCGCCAAAGGCCAGGCCGGCACTGAAATCGCCAGACTGGCCAAACAGGTATTAACGCTGCTGCAATCGGCCACATTGGATTGGTCAAAAGAACAACCCCTGCTATTGGATGACCTTAAGCAGGCCATCTCTGTATGGGGCAAATCGCTGGAAGCGGAACTGGCAAGACAGGTCAGTGGCGAAAAACCTCAAGGCGCGGATAGCTGGTTATCCATGGTACAACTGCGCAGGGCTCTTGATGAAGGCGGTCTACGATCGGCGGTGCGCACCATTGACCAGTTTATGGAAGGCGTTCGCCAGATGCAATTTCTTAATACCGCCCGGCCGGTTGAGAATGGCAATCCACCCTGGCTGTTGGTGAATTTGCCGGTGGCAGCACATATCCCGGGGCAGGCGAATCAACAAAATGGATTTTTCCCCGCCAGTTTGCGTATAGCCTATCGCTCAGAAGGCAAGGTAAAACGTATTGATCCGGAAAACACGCGTCTGGTTCTGACTGTCGACCTTCAGGACGGCGAATATGTGACAGCCGATCTGTCGATTATCGGGAAACGCGTGGGCGCATGGTTGTCTGTTTCTTCGGATGATTTGAAAGACAGGGCGGTGGAGAACCTTCCTGACCTGGAAACCCGTCTCGAGAAGCTGGGGTTAAGTCTGAAAGTGGCACATTGTGATGTCGCTGCGGTTGGACCGGTTCTGACTCAGGAAGAACCCGAGATATATCCCGGTTCAAAGGGAATCAATATTGAGGTGTAGGTATGGATAACCCGGCCAAACCTCCCGCCAGAAGCGCCATAAAAACGGCTATCGCTTTACAGTATGATCCCGATACGGATGAAGCTCCCCGGGTGGTTGCCACAGGCAGGGGAGAAATTGCTGATAAAATTTTAAAAATCGCGCAGGAAAATCAAATTCCTATTCGAGAAGACCCGATACTTGCCCAGGCGCTTTCTCTGGTGGACCTGGAAGAAGAGATCCCCTCTGAGTTATATGCCGTAGTTGCCGAAGTTCTGGGATGGGTTTACCGGCTTCGGGAAAAATCCATTCAGGGATGATTTTGATATGACGTTGCCAATCAGGCCGGCTGTTGAACGCAGACAATATTACCGGTTAATGTATCCTCCGGAATTCGCGCCAGAAATTGTCATTCTTGGAATGACTTTCAAAGTTCTGGATATATCCGAAAAGGGTGCCCGGTTTCGCAAGGATTTTTCGACGCGAATTGATACCGGTCAGTCCGTTCAGGGGGTGTTAATCTTTCAGGACCTGTCCAAATTTGAGTTCAAGGGTTACATACTACGGGTAGTGAACCGGGAAGCGGTTGTAGTCTTTCTTAAAAGTCTTCCCTATCAAAGAATTATGTCTGAACAACTATATATTCAACGAAATTCATCCTGAAAGCCTGGATTAACACATTCTTCCCCTCTTTTTTATGGTGGGTTTACAGTGATATAGACCAGGAATTGTTAGGATAATAAAAGGTTCCTGGCAGAATCGCTTCATTATTTGCACTTTGATGGAGATTCTATTTGTTGTATGCTATTAACGTGTGAAGGGGCTTTTTCGCATCAAATTTGTTTAGTTTTAGTAATAAACGGTGACCGGAAGGCAACCGACATTCTCACCTGGAATGGTTAGAGGATACCCTTATGGAATTGAACTTTGATCTGGCTGAAGACGAGTTTCCGATTTTCATGGCAGAAACGGATGAACAACTTCAAGTCCTGGATGACGGTCTGATCCGTCTTGAACGAGAAGGTGAAAATATGGAGCTGCTCCAGGCGTTGTTCCGGGCGGCGCATACACTAAAAGGTACTGCGGGGATGATCGGTCATAAACGCATGGTCAACCTCACACATTCCATGGAAACGGCGTTGGATTGCCTGCGTAAGCACACGATTGTTGTAACAACCAATCTTATTGATCTCTGCCTTGAGGCCACTGACGCTCTGCGAAACCTGAGAGAAGAAGTTATTACCCGCCAGGAATGCGGCGTGGCAGTTGATGTGTTAACCGACCGGTTCTCAGCGCTGGTTCTGGCAGGAACTACTTCCCCCGCGCCTGCGGCAAAAGTGGAAGCGCCGACGGAGGTTAAGAAACCTGCTGACACCCTTGTGCCGGCAACACGGGTAAAAAACGAAGGCAATGGATTTGTGATCCGGGTGGAAATCTCGCAGAACAGCATTGCTTCAGCCGCCAGAGCTTTTCAGGTAATGATGGAAATGCAGGGTCTGGGAACGATCAAAAAGATGGACCCCACCCAGGAGGAAATTGAAACCTCCAAACCTGTCCATGTGATCACCATCGATCTTGACACTCAGAAATCTGACGTCGATATTCTAAAAGCGCTCGATACACTCTCAGAATTAGATAAAGTGGAGATTTTCCCGGCCGGAACAACCCTCACTGAGGAGAAAAAACAGGAGACGCCTCAAGAATCACCGGTGTTATCTATTCCAAACACACCGGTGAAACAAGAGATTCCCCAGCCTGCCACGAATCATCCACCCGTTTCAGCTCCGGCAGCGGATAATGCGGGAACCAACAATCAGAAAATCAGCGGTCCCCCGGCCGCGGTGGAAAAAACTGTGCGCACCAGTGTGGAACGCCTGGATAATCTGATGAACCTGGTTGGTGAACTAATCACTGACCGGAACCGGCTTTATCAAATTCGTGGAACATTGGAAGCCTCCATTCGCAACAGCAGCCAGTTGGATGTTCTGTCTGACACGATCACCCATGTTGGAAGGATTACCGATCAATTACAGATGGAAGTGATGGGCATTCGCATGCTGCCGGTTTCAAACACCTTCAGCAAATTCCCTCGAATGGTTCGCGACCTGTCTCTTAAATTGAACAAGAAAATCGACCTGACCATAGAAGGTGAGAACACCGAGCTTGACAGGTCTGTTATCGAAGAAATCAATGATCCGTTGATCCATCTGATTCGCAATTCTGTGGATCATGGCATTGAAACCGCGGAAGAGCGCGCGAAATCCGGAAAACCGGAAAGAGCGGTGATCAAATTAACGGCCCGCCACGAACAGGGACGCATCATTCTTACCGTGGAAGATGACGGCAAAGGCATTGATCCTGATAAGATTCGGGCGGCAGCGGTCAGCAAAGGGATCATCAGCGAAACAGATGCCGCGTCACTGGGAGATGATGAAGCCATAAATTTAATTTTCTCTTCAGGGTTCTCCACCGCCAAAGTGATCAACGATGTCTCTGGCCGCGGTGTTGGTCTGGATATCGTACGCAATAATATTCAGCGATTAAACGGAACAGTAATGGTTGAAACTGAGAAGGGCAAAGGGACGCGGTTTATGGTCACTTTACCGCTAACTCTGGCTATTGTACCCACCCTGCTGGTCCAGATCGGCAAGAACACCCTGGCAATTCCGTTGGTTACTGTTCTCGAAACATTGCGGATCAATATCGATGAAGTTCAGACTGTAAATTCTCGGCCGGTCATCCGGCTGCGGGATAAAGTACTGCCGCTTCTCGAAATGGCTGACACATTTGGATTCAAATCCTCCCGTAAAGAGCAGGGATACCGTTATGTGGTTGTTGTAGGCATGGGAAAACAACAAATGGGGTTGGCGGTCGACAACCTTCTCGGCCAGGAAGAAGTCGTTGTTAAATCGCTTGGTTCTGTAATTGGCGAGGTGGTTGGCATCGCAAGCGCGGCTATCCTGGGGGATGGCTCAGTCATCCTTATCGTGGACGTTCAGGATCTGTTCCAGGTCTCTGGACAGAAATCTGGAAGTAATAAAAAGGAGTAGGCCTAGATGACCGCAGATTCACGAAAGATGGATGAACAACTGAAAAAAAGAATGCTTGCCGTTGCGGCACGCGGCTTTTCAAATTCTGCCCAGGGTTTGTCAAAAATGATCGGTCAGGATTTGACCGTAACCTCACCGGACGTGGACCTGGTTCCTCTAAAAGAAATCGCCGATATGCTGGGCGGCCCTGACGCTGACGCGGTGGGTGTATACCTGCGGTTTAATGGCGATCTGGTTGGCCAGATTATGATGATCATTTCCTACCAGCAGGCATTGGAATTCTGCGATATGGTGTTGGATTCACCCACCGGTACAACCCAGGATTTTGGAAGCATGGAACGGTCTGCCCTTTCCGAGATTGGCAACTTGACCGGCTCCTTTTTCTTGAATGCCATTAATGAATTAACCGGACTTTCGGCATTGCCCAGCCCCCCGGCTGTGATGGTCGACATGGTCGGGTCGATTCTCGATGTGGTAATTGCGTCACTTGGCGCTGTTTCTGATCACATCCTAATGTTCAAAGCTGCCTTCCAGATAGGTGAAAGAAAAATTCAAGCTGATTTCTGGATCATCCCGGACCCCGAAACAATGGAAAAAATTTCTGTCGCGGAGATGAAATAGAATGAGTGGAGCAATGTCCTCCGTCGGTCTGGGTGAATATATCGTCAGCCATGATCCGCAGGATGTTTTGATTGCCTTTGGCCTTGGATCCTGTTTGGGTATTGGTATGTTCGACCCGGTTGCCAAAGTTGGGGGATTGATCCATGTTGTCTTGCCCGAGCACAAGGCGGGTAATGATCCAAATCACGCGAAATTTGTCGACACCGGCATTCCGATGTTGTTGAAAAAAGTCATCGCAGAAGGAGCCGTTGAGTCACGCTTGATTATCAAAATGGCTGGTGGCGCGAACATGCTGGTATCTCCCGGGCTTTCTGGAACATTTGATATCGGCACACGGAATATTAATATGGCGCATGAGGTATTAAAGAAACTAAACCTGAAACTGCATAGTGAAGAGGTTGGCGGACAGGTTGGTAGAACCGTTCGTTTATATATTGCGGATGGACGTATGACTGTTCGCATGATGGGATCTCAAGAACGAGATTTAGGCGCAGCCTAATCCAAAAAGGAGTTGGAAGAATGACAAAAGTGCTAGTAGTTGATGATGCTGAATTCCTTCGAGTGCGTATTACAAAAATGCTGGCGGGGGAAGGCTACGAAGTTAATGAAGCAGAAAATGGTGCGAAGGCTGTGGAGTTGTACAAACAGATTAAGCCCGATGTGGTTCTAATGGACATCACAATGCCAGAAATGGACGGACTGACAGCCCTGAAAACCATCCGGGGATCTGATCCAAACGCGCGGATTATCATGCTGACCGCTCTCGGTCAGGAATCTGTGGTTATGGAAGCTGTGAAAGCCGGCGCGAAAGATTTTGTGGTCAAACCATACGACAGCGACAGAGTATTGCAGGCTATCTCCAAAGCCATCAAATAGATCCTATGGGAAACCAGGTCGAGAGTTCTACCCCTGTTAAGGTGCTGGTGGTGGATGATTCCGCCTTCATGCGCTTCACAATTACAAAACACCTGAATGAGAACCCGGGTATCGTTGTTCTGGGCGCGGCCAAAGACGGCCGCGAA
The DNA here is from genome assembly GCA_964397625.1 of uncultured Leptolinea sp. Taxonomy (GTDB): domain Bacteria; phylum Chloroflexota; class Anaerolineae; order Anaerolineales; family Anaerolineaceae; genus Leptolinea. The sequence goes on from CAYNJT010000021.1 coordinate 32,555, forward strand.
GCTTTGGAAATGATCCCCAAACTCAAGCCAGACGTGGTCACACTGGATGTTGAAATGCCCAATTTGGACGGGCTTTCAACTCTGCGGGAGATCATGTCACGGCATCCTCTTCCGGTTGTTATGCTCTCAAGCCTGACATCTGAAGGAACACTGGAAACAGTTAGAGCTTTAACCCTGGGCGCCGTGGATTTTGTGGCAAAACCTGATAATAAAGCCAATATGGCTTCCATTCTCAGTGAGGTCGCGAACAAGGTTTTGCGTGCGGCCAAAGCCAGAGTCTGGCAGACACCCGCGCCTGCCACGTTCATTGAACAGCAGCCTTCAGCGCGTATCCTTGAGAAAAAGGTAAGGCCGCTACGGAATCAAGACAAGATTGTGGTAATCGGTTCATCAACCGGTGGCCCCAGGGCTTTAAATACTGTCGTCCCTATGCTCAGCTCAGATATACAGGCCGCGTTTGTGATCGTACAGCACATGCCGGCAGGGTTTACCCGTTCACTATCCGAGAGGTTGAACAATACATCCGAATTATTTGTAAAAGAAGCCGCTCCTGACGATGGGTTGGAAGTTGGTAAAGCGTTGCTCGCCCCCGGAGGTTTTCATATGGTCTTTGACGACCGTGAGAAAGTTACCCTTAACCAGAATCCAACCGTTCATGGTGTCCGCCCGGCTGTTGATGTGACCCTGCTTTCCATTGTCAAATTGTACGGTCCGAGGGTAGTCACCGCCATTCTGACCGGGATGGGTAGCGATGGGACAAATGCCGCGCTCATGGTTCATAATTCTGGCGGATGGGTTATATCAGAGGCGGAAGAGACCTGTGTGGTGTATGGAATGCCGCGCTCTGTTTTTGAAGCCGGCGCGTCCAACGAAGTGGTTCCATTGGACAGGGTTGCCGATGCCATAAAAACGGCCGTGGGGAAATAAGATGGAACAGGAAGTTTACGATCGGATAAAAGTAATCGTTAAAACAAGTGTTGGTATTGACCTTGAACATTACAAGGACGAGCAAATGCGCCGGCGGCTGGATTCCTGGCTGGTGCGTTCAGGAATGCCCTCCTGGGATGCGTATTTTGCCAAGATCAAGATTGACCAGGATGAGTTATTGAAATTTCGGAATTATTTGACCATTAATGTGACCGAATTTTTTCGGGATACAGAACGCTGGAAGCATCTTCAAACGATGGTACTTCCCATGCTTTTAAAAGAAAGCGCCGGCAAACCTGGCTTGCGTATCTGGAGCGCGGGTTGCTCTATCGGCGCTGAACCTTTCACCCTGGGCATGATCATGGAGGAGTTGACGCCCAACCGCAAGCACTATATCCTGGGTACAGATCTGGATAAAGGAGCCATCGCCAGAGCGATGTCAGGAGGCGCGTTTATTCCAGAAGAAATTCGTGGTTTAAGTCCTGCTCAGCGTTCCTTGTATTTACGGCCAGGCGGCCCGCCCTTTTATGTAACCGAATCGCTTATCAAAAAAATCACATTCCGCGAACAGAACATGATCTCTGATACCTTCGAGACTGATTTCGATCTGATCGTTTGCCGGAATGTTGTCATCTACTTTACCAGTGCGACGAAAGACCTACTTTATAAGAAATTCGCCAGTTCATTGCGAAAAGGCGGCGTCTTATTTATCGGTGGTACCGAGATCATTCCTCATCCCCAAGATTTTGGACTGCGCAGCATTGGAATATCTTTTTATCAAAAAATCTAAATTTCCATTGGATATTTCGGAGATAGCGCTATGGCTAATGTCAAATTTATGAATCCATTCGTAGAGGCAGCTGCCGAGGTTCTTGAAAAAGAAGTGGGTGCCAAAGTGGAAAAAGGTACCCTAAGCCTTCAAAAATCGGCTCTGACATCAAACGAGATCACCGTGCTGTTGAGCCTGGTTGGCCAGGTTCAGGGTGTTGTTCTGTATGGCCTATCCATCCATACCGCCCTGCAGCTTGTTTCCAAAATGATGGGTCAGGAATTTACTGAATTTGATAACCTTGCTCAAAGCGGTATTGCTGAATTGGGTAATGTGATCACCGGCAGTGCGACTGTTAAATTAAGCAAGGAAGGCTTTTCATCTGAAATTTCTCCGCCAACACTGGTGCAGGGGGAAGGAATTCAGATTTCCACGCTGGACTTTCCGCGGGTGGTAGTTCAACTCAAGACAGAAATGGGTGATATTACCGTACATCTGGCCCTCAGAGAAAGTCCTCCGGGAAGTGATACCAGTAAAAATTACCTTCCCATCAACATACCGATGAAGTAGGAAAGGAGTATATGATGAAAGTTCAATACCTGATTCCTTTTGTGGAAGCAGCGTATGAAGTTCTTAAGGCTGAAGTAAACATCCCCATGCAACGGGGTGATCTGTCGCTGGATAAAGGCGCTTACCTGACCGATGATGTCACTGTAATCATCAGTCTGGTAGGTGATATTGAGGGCATCGTCTTTTATGGATTCAGCAATGAAGCCGCGCTGAATATCGCTTCCAGCATGCTGGGTGAAAACCTGCATGAAATGAGCAGTCTGGCTCAAAGCGGCATCGCCGAACTGGGGAATGTGATCACCGGAAGAGCAAGCGTCAAGCTGTCTAAGAGTGGATTCCAATCCACCATATCGCCCCCCACAATGCTGCTCGGAAAAGGCGCCACCATTTCAACGCTTGACTTTCCCCGTGTGGTCGTTCCGTTGACCAGTGAAATTGGCCGAGTTTCCATCCATCTGGCGTTGAGAGAAGCTTCACGCCAGGGCGCAAACGCGGCTTTGCTAAAGGTGCCGAACGCGCCAGGTATAAATCCTGGTAAACAGGATTTATAAGAGTTTTATTGGTTATTTACCGTCAGTTAATGCCTTTGGCACCGGGAATTCCTTAGAATACTGATAGGCGATCGTGAAATCGATCGGCCTATCGACTGTATTCTGTTGAGGCATGGATGCCCGAGGGAGTTTGGCCAATGTTGGAACCAATTGATAATAAAGAAGGAAATGAAAAGGCCGTAAAAGTGGACCGCGAGATACTTGATTCCATGATGAAGGCCTGGTTGACTCCCCGCACTACCGGAATACTTAATTCTCCTGATTCTGCTGAATCTGCGGAAAGAGAAAAACCAGAGTCCGATCAGTCAAACGAAAGAAAAAACAACAAATTCATCTGAGGTATTAAGGATATCCATGTCACATGTAGTGGCAATAAGCAATCAAAAAGGCGGTGTGGCAAAAACAACTACATGCATTTCGTTGGGCGCCAGCTTAACGGAGCGGGGTAAACGTACCCTGTTGATTGATTTTGACCCGCAGGCGAATTTATCGCTTTCACTCGGGCACCCGGATGATACTCCAGGCGAAACCATCAGCGACGCGCTGGAAACATCGCTGAATCCTCGGAAAATTGCGTGGGATGCCCTGGTAAGGCACACCTCAATGGAAAACCTGGATGTTGTGCCTTCGGATTCGCGTCTATGGACGATTGAGCGTCTGCTTTCTGATAAACCCGGGTATGAAAATGAATTGAAATCACTGCTTGAAAGATGGCAGGACTCTTACGATTACATATTAATCGATTGTTCACCATCACTCGGCCCGTTAACCGTTATGGCGCTGACAGCTTCCAATCGGGTGATCATTCCCATCCAGACTGAATTTCTTGCCGCAGTCGGCCTGGTGCGGTTGATTGAGACTGTGGATGCCATCAGGGAACACACAAATCCAAACCTGGAATTCAGCATCCTGGCTGTGATGTATGATCAGCGGAATGGCATTTGCCGTGACGTGTTGACCAAGTTGCAGGATAACTTCTCGGCCAAACTATTTTCCTCTGTGATCGGGGTGGACACGCGCCTGAAAGAATGTGTGGCTACAGGCCAGCCAATCAATCAGTACGACCCGAAAACGCGTGCCACACAGCAATATGGAAGGCTTGCAGAAGAGCTTGAGAAACTTTCAGGCGAACTTCAGGAGGTTTCATGAATAAGAAATCGCGGATCAAATCCACCCTGGATAGCCTGTTCACAACAGGGAAAGTTCCTGTTGAAGGCACCAAACCCCGGGTTGAAAAGCCTGATTCAAATAAAGAAGAATCTAAACCTCCAAAACCGGTTAAGAAACCTGCAACCTCCCCCAAGCCGATTGTGGAAGAACACAACCAACCGACTGTAAAACCGGTCGAAATACCATCTGAAATTCCTATTCTGGAACCTGTTGAAACGAATGTGACTGTGAAGGAGTCTGCCGTGGATACACCAATTGAAAAATCCACTTTACCGCAAGCTTCAACCGCTGCCGTGTCACCCCCAATGCCAGCATTTGAAAAAAAGAAAGTGGATGAGGAACAGGTTCGCCGGATCGCACAAAACATCGATCAAGCCGCGCAAATCATAAGCGGTGATGAAGAACACCTGGTTATTTTTTCATTGGGCAAAGAACTTTACGGCGTGACCATTCATTCCGTTGAAAGCATTATCAAGCTTCAGGACATAACCGAAGTACCCCGCTCCGCGTCCTATATTCTGGGAGTCACGAATTTACGTGGTACGGTTGTGCCCGTTCTTGACCTGCGCAGGCGTTTCAACCTGGCCTCCTGTGAAAACACATCCAACACCCGCATCATCATCGTGAACGCGGAAGGATCCAAAGTAGGTATTGTTGTGGATGAAGTGACGGAAGTGCTGAAAGTTGCCCGTGAAGCGATCCAACCGCCTCCGCCTATGTCAACCACAATCGAATCCGCGTTTATCAACGGGATCGCGCACATCAATGAGAACCTTGTGATTCTGTTGGACCTCGAAAAAGTCCTGGCTTCTTCGAGCCGGAAACATAACAGGTAGATTAAAGAGAACATCTCGGTCGCTACCCCAAATAATTACCTCCGAGAGGATATATGAAACTTATCAACGACTTAAAATTAAAGGTCAAACTTATTGGCAGTTTCCTGATCGTAGTTATAGCAGTTGCCGTGGTCACAATTCTGGGCGCCAGTGGGTTGGATGTCGTCTCGAAATATATCAGTTCCATTTATTCAGAACGATTGATTCCCATGGAACAGATTGCCCAGGCGCAGGCCAAAATGTTCGCTGTTAGAGGTGATTATTACAAAATAGCCGCTGTAAAAGCCGAACAGGATAAATATCTCGGCGAGATGAAGGATAACCTTAGTTCAATCGCCGATGTGATGAACTCGTACAGGGCTACCCGTAATACAGAAGCAGATAAAGCCAGCATTGAGGCGTTTGACAAAGCCTATGAAGAGTTTAAATCAGCCCTGGCAGAATTTGAAAAAACGGTTCGTGCCGGTAATGATGCCGAAGCCATGAGTATGATCAGCGGAGATGGCCGGGTTGTGGCCGCGCGGGAAGGATTGGGGGACGCACTTTCTGTGCTGATGGCCTTGAATGATAAAGAAGCAGAGGGATTGAAAAACGAAGGGCTATCAACCAGAATGGATCGTATTCTGCAAATGTACGTTTTTGGAGGACTGGGATCCATTCTGGGCTTGATCATTGCATTCCTGATCAGTAATTCTCTTACCCGGGGAATGAAGATCATGGTGACAGGATCGCGAGCCATGGCTGGTGGCGATCTGCTACGGGATATGGATGATAAGACCAAAAAGGAGCTGGTTGACCGCAAAGATGAACTGGGGGATGTGGGCAAAGCCCTTCATGATCTAATCGCCTACCTTCAGAGAATGGGTGGAGCTGCAAATAGAATTGCGAATAATGATCTTTCCATCAACGTTACCCCGGTTTCAGAAAAGGATGAACTGGGAAATGCCTTTAAGAACATGGTAGAGGGCTTAAGGCAAACAGTTGGATTGATCACTCAAAGCGCCGGGCAACTGGACGCGGCCTCACAACAGTTGGCTGAAGCCTCGTCGCAAGCCGGGCAGGTCACCGCACAGATTGCCACAACAATACAGGAAGTGGCAAAAGGTACTTCGCTTCAAGCTGAAAACATTGCGAAAACGGCATCGACCGTTGAAAATATGTCCCGAGCGATTGACGGCGTTTCTCTGGGTGCTCAGGATCAGGCTCAGGCTGTAAGCCGTACCAGTGAGATTACCGCCTTGATTAATAATTCCATTCAACAGGTGGCAGATAACGCGCAATCGGTTACTGAAGGATCGAACACAGCGGCAAAATTATCTCAACAGGGTCGGAAGGTTGTTGAAGAAACCATCAAAGGAATGGATATCATCCGGGAGAAAGTTGGACAATCGGCCGAGAAAGTGCGTGAGATGGGGACGCGCAGCGAGCAGATCGGCGTTATTGTGGAAACGATAGATGACATCGCCTCCCAGACAAATTTACTGGCGTTGAACGCGGCTATTGAAGCTGCCCGCGCGGGTGAACATGGCAAGGGATTTGCCGTGGTGGCAGATGAAGTTCGGAAACTGGCAGAAAGATCGAGCAATGCTACAAAAGAGATTGGCGATTTAATCCGCAGTATTCAATCAACAGTGGCAGACGCGGTAACAGCCATGAATGAAGGTTCAAAGGAGGTTGAGCGCGGCGCTGTAAAGGCCAATGACGCGGGCACTGCGCTGGAATCCATTATGAAGGCTGCCGAAGATGTGAATAAAGAAGCGGAACTGGCTGCTGAAGCTACCCGTGAAATGAGCAGAAACGCGAATGAATTGGTCTCATCAATGGATACGGTATCAGCAGTGGTGGAAGAGAATACTGCCAGTACGGAAGAAATGGCTGCCGGTTCAAGCGAGTTAACACAAGCCATTGAAAGTATTGCCAGCATCAGTGAAGAAAACAGCGCGGCAATTGAAGAAGTGAGCGCTTCAGCGGAAGAAATGACAGCGCAGGTGGAAGAGGTCAGCGCTTCAGCTCAAGCACTGGCTGAAATGGCTGGCACCCTCCGAAATATTATCAATCAGTTTAAACTGGAACAAGATGAATTGACAGATCCCCAATTATAAAAATTGGACCGGATCAGATTCTCTGAAAGAGGTGATGGGTATGGAACAACAACTGGTGGTTTTTGAACTGGCTAAAGAACATTATGGCGTTGATATTTCATCGGTAGAAAGCATTATAAAAATGCAGGAAATTACCCGCATCCCACATTCACCCTCATTTGTGGAAGGGATTACCAACCTGCGCGGGTTGGTTTTACCTGTCATTGATCTGCGAAAACGGTTCGGTCTTGAATCGCAGGAAGCATCACGGGATTCTCGCATCATGGTGGTGGCACTTGGAAATGTCAAAGTCGGGATGATCGTGGATGGAGTATCTGAAGTGCTGCGTGTGCCTTCTGAATCCATCGAACCCCCTCCCTCGATGACCACATCATCGCGGGTGAATTTTATTACCGGCATCGCCAAACTCAACGATGTTCTGGTGATCCTGCTGGATTTAAGCAAGATCCTGACCATGGAAGAACAGGTAGAACTTTCATCAGTCGCCTAGGATTACCGGCTTTTTCCCTGAAAACAACACAAGCAAGCAAACCTGCACCATCCCCTGAAGGCTGGAAACTCGGGGGATGGTGAGATTTATGGAATGCAAAATTACGCAGTGGATGATATGATGTAGCACATATTCATCAAACACGGATGTTTTTTTAAACCATGAAATACATCATCCTCTTAATAATTTGCTTCACCCTTTTATCTGGTTGTACCCCTGCGGAGTCTAAACCCGCGTCTGCTCCAGTTCCGGCGGTAACTGAAATTACCTGCCCCGGGGTTGAACCCCGCGGTCTTGCGGTGGGAATGCAGGCCTATGTCGAATTGAATGGGCCGGTAACCAGGGTTGACCTTCGCAATGCTCCTGATTCCACGGATACAGTGACCTTGATTCCGCATCATGTACGGGTCACTCTGCAAAAAGGCCCCGAATGCGCCTCCGAATCCGCCTGGTGGCAGGTGACCTTGCCGGATGGAAAAAGCGGCTGGATACAGGTGGGTTCAACGTTGAATACTGGCAATGGTACATTTTCCACCGCCTTATTACCATTTACGGATGATGCCGTTCAACGGGATGTGCCTGAAAACCGCAAACAGGAAGCCCAGATCCGATATATTACGGCCGACATTGAACTGGGGGGAGCCGATGTTTTGAAATATTACGAGGATCAGGTTGCTGCCAGACCGGATGACCCGGAAACAGCGTTAATGAAAGCCGCCATAAATATCCTGAAAGAGAACGGCGGAAAAGCAGTAGCGAATCTTTCAGCATTTGAACGTAAACCTTTGCGTGGTGGGACATCAGTGGTGGATGCCGGCACGGAGTATGTTCAACCCGGACTGGATATTCTACTGACTCCCTGCGACCGTCCCGATCCTTCCTCATATTGTCAAAATTACTTCAAATGAAATTTTTTTCAATGAACGGCATTGTGAAAAAAAGCCATGAATGATCAGACAAAAATACCGGAAGATTCATTACTGGCCGGATTAAGCCCTCACTTTCAAGAATTACGCAGCCGTTTATTAAAAGCACTGATCGCGTTGGTGATTTGCGTGGTCGCCAGCTTCGCGTTTACCAACCAGATCATCACCATACTGGTACAGCCAATTGGCGGGTTGCAGAATCTTCAATCCATAGAGGTGACGGAGAATATCTCTGTGTTCATGAAGGTGGCATTGCTTTCCGGTTTTATTATCGCGCTGCCCGTTATAGCTTATCAAATCGTGGCGTTCATTGTTCCTGGTCTGGAACCGCGCGAGAAACGTTGGCTATTCACCAGCATCCCGTTTGTCGTTATCCTATTCCTGGCCGGTGTGGCTTTCACGTACTTTGTCATGTTGAAGGCGGCTATACCGTTTCTGATCACCTTCCTGGGAGTACAAACCATCCCACGTCTCTCAAATTACATGAGTTTTGTGACCAACCTGATGTTCTGGGTCGGTGTCAGTTTTGAATTTCCTCTGGTCATCTTCCTTCTGGCCAAATTAAAGATAGTCAACGCCTGTCTATTATTGAAAGGCTGGCGGATTGCCATTGTGGCTTCTGCCGCGATGGCCGCAATCATTACCCCCACGACTGACCCGGCCAATATGGGACTATTAATGGCGCCCCTGTTGGGGTTATACTTATTGAGCATTTTCCTGGCGTTTCTTGTGCGCTAACCGCAAGGAACACACTAATTGGAGGTTTTAATGAATCTGGGAACTCCTGAATTACTGATCCTTCTGATTATCGTTATTCTTTTATTTGGTGTGGGACGCATTTCCAAGATCTCGGGTGAGCTTGGCAAGAGTATCCGCACGTTCCGCGATGGTCTTAGCGGAAAATCGGACGATAATTCAGAAAATAAGACGGACAGCAGTAATAACGAAACCAAATCCTGATCTGCTGAATATCTGGTTCATTGAACCTCTATGGAAATCTTCAATATCGGCCCTCTGGAACTGATCATCATCCTGGTTCTGGCCTTGATCGTTTTCGGGCCGGAACGAATGGTGAAATACGCGCGCGAATCCGCATTGTGGATTCGCAAGATTGTCCGATCCCCTTTCTGGCGTGATCTGGTTTCGACGACAGAAGAAATTAAATCCATTCCAAGGCAGCTGGTTAAAGAAGCTGACCTCGATGAGAGTATTCGGGAAATCAAACAATTGAATACCGAAATCCGGAGTACAGTTCAACCCGGGGAAGTTTCAAATGAGGATTCCCGGAATGATTCTGGGGAGAAAACCAAAGGGATTGAGGAATACGAAGAGAAGGAACAATAAACCTCATAATTGATTTGGATGGGTGAGGTATTCAGAAAATTTAAAAATGCCGGTCGAAAGACCGGCATATATTTGGTGATCCACCAGGGACTTGAACCCTGAACCCATTGATTAAGAGTCAATTGCTCTGCCAATTGAGCTAGTGGACCGCGACTTGCTATTATACCCGAAAGCCCGATTGTGTCAAATATGC
>CAYNJT010000022.1:0-20639 GCA_964397625.1 uncultured Leptolinea sp.
CCCCTCGACAGGCTCGGGGAGCGGATTGGTGGTAGTCCACGTAAACTGAATTGAACGCTTCTAATTTGAACCTATTAGAAACCATTGGCTATTCCCTTCGCGACGTATAGTCAACGCACCACAGTGTAAATAGATGAAAGGCACCTTCCTCCAATCCTGTATTCCGGATTGGGGGAAGGCCGGGATGGGGGTTTTGGGGTATGCATGCAATTTAAAATTCGCACAATATTTGCCCGCCTCGGATTTCCCGGCTACAATGAACTCAACCTGTTTATGAGGGAATGCCATGACTATTTCTGCCACCTATACCCACACCAACCTGATCGCGCGCGACTGGCGCAAACTGGCTGATTTCTACACGCAGGCCTTCGGTTGTGTGCTTGTCCCGCCCGAACGCGACCTGCAGGGTGAGCCTCTTGAAAAAGGCACCGGCGTTCCACAGGCGCATATCACCGGCGCGCATCTGCGCCTGCCCGGTTATGGGGATTCCGGTCCCACCATCGAGATCTTCTCCTACAACCACCTGAGTGACGAAGGTTTCCGGCGGGTCAACCGACCTGGATGGAGCCATCTGGCTTTTCGGGTGGAAAACGTGCCTGAAGCAGTTGAAGAGGTGAAAGCCCTGGGCGGCGCGCTTGTTGGCGAGATCGTCACCACGCCGGTGGGAACGGACAAATCCATCACCTGGTGCTACATGACCGACCCGGAAGGGAACATCGTCGAACTGCAGACCACCATCCGTTGAGCAGATCGATAACGCGCCAAACGTTCTACAGCCTGCCGTCTCGATTTTTGGCGCCTTTTTGAATTTCAAGTCAAATACAGTATGATTATGGGCACGGAGACCCACCCATGACCATTGATCAAGCTTTTAATGCTTCCACCCCCACCTACGACGACTGGATGAAACGCGCCCTGCTGGGTTATTCCGACCTGTTCGGCACGGGTGTGCGGGTGATTCCCTTTGAACACGACCAGCCCATTCGCGTGCTGGACCTGGGCGCGGGGACGGGTTCCTTTTCGCAGCACGTGCTGGATGTTTTCCCCAACGCGCGTTTTGTGTTGATGGATGTGGCTGATAAGATGCTGGATGCCGCCCGCGAGCGCTTCAGCCAATACGGAACCCAGTTCCGGTATGATGTCTTTGACTACCGGGATTTACGGGGCGAAGGCGAGTATGACCTGGTCATATCCAGTCTGTCCATTCACCACTTGACAGACGATGAGAAGAGCCACCTTTTCCAATCCATTTACCATATCCTGAAACCGGCCGGAGCCTTCGTTAACATTGACCAGATCCGCGGCGGGACCGATACTCTGCGTAAACTCTACTGGAACCGCTGGCTGCAGCACGTCCAATCTTCCGGCGCCTCTCAGGAGCAGATCGAAGCCAGCATCAAACGCCGCACCGAATTTGACAAAGACGCCCTTCTGGAAGACCAGCTCGCCTGGTTAAAACAGGCCGGCTTTTCAAACGTGGATGTTGTGTACAAGAACTTCTTTCTGGGCGTTTTTCTTGCCCTGAAGGGTAACATCTCCGTACCCTGACATCAAATCAGAATTTCATCAGTCCCTTTACTAATAATCTGGAGGTATGACCATGAAGGCTGTTGGATATTACAAATCTCTGCCCATTAGCGAAGCCGAAGCGCTGCTGGATGTGGAATTGCCCGACCCGAAACCGGCCGGCCTGGACCTGCTGGTTCAAGTTAAAGCCGTCTCGGTGAACCCGGTGGATTTCAAACTGCGCAAGCGCATTACCCCGCAGGAAGGACAGGTAAACGTGCTCGGGTACGACGCTTCAGGTGTGGTCATTCAGACCGGGCCGGATGCCCGCCTGTTTAAAGTGGGCGACGAAGTCTGGTATTCGGGACAGAACAATCGCCCCGGCAGCAACGCCGAACTTCAACTGGTGGATGAGCGCATCGCCGGAAGAAAACCAGCGTCCCTCACCCACGCGCAGGCAGCCGCGCTTCCATTGACTGCCATAACCGCCTGGGAGATGCTGTTCGACCGCTTATGTTTAAAACCCGGTCCGACAACCACCGGCGCGCTGCTGGTGATCGGCGGCGCGGGCGGCGTGGGTTCGGTGATGATCCAGCTGGCGCGCCAGTTGACCGGCCTGACAGTCATCGGCACGGCATCCCGGCCGGAAACCCAGGCCTGGGTGAAAGAGATGGGCGCGCACCATGTCATTGATCACAGCAAATCACTGCTGGATGAGCTCAAGCGTGTCGGTATCCCGCAGGTCCAGTATGTCGCCAGCCTGACTCAGACCAGCGCGCACTATAAAGAGATCGTCGAAATGCTCGCCCCACAGGGCAAATTATGCCTGATCGATGACCCCGATCCGATCCTGGATATTAATCTGCTGAAGCGCAAGAGCGCCACCATTTGCTGGGAATTTATGTTTACGCGTTCCGCCTTCCAAACGGAAGACATCGCCCGGCAGGGTGAAATATTGAATGAACTCGCCAAACTGGTGGATGAAAAGAAGATCCACACAACGATGAAAGAAAACTACGGGGCGGTGAACGCTGCGAACCTGAAACGCGCACACGCGAAGCTCGAAAGCGGCAGCACCATCGGGAAGATCGTGCTTGAATGGGGCAAGTAATTACGGCATTGACCCATGATACCCTGCCGGAGGGTTATCAGCAGACCGCCGAATTCAACCTGCGTGATAACACACGCATGATGATCATCCTGAACGTGATCGGATTTGGGTTGTTTCTGCTGTTTGCCGCGCTGCTGCCGCGTTATCTCTACCTTGTCCGGCCGCAGGATATCGGTGTGGTCCTGACCTTTGAAGTGGATAATATCGGGCAGTTTGCGCTCTTTCTGCTGGCTATGGTTGTGGATTTCATCCTGCTGGTGATCCTGCATGAAGGCGTTCACGGCATCTGTTTCCGGTTAATCACCGGCAGAAAACCCATCTTTGCCATCGGCCCGGGATACGCCTACGCGGCCGCCCCGGATGTGTACATCACCAGGCATCCCTACTTGGTCACCGCCATCAGTCCATTGATCGTGCTTACAGCCCTGGGGATGGCCATCATCCCCTTCGTGCCCCGCGACCTCATTTTTCACGTGGGACTAATTATGGTGATGAATATCACTGGCGCGGTGGGCGACCTGTGGGTGGTTGGCGGTCTGTTCCTCAGACGGGGCCCACTGCTTATTCAGGACAGCGGCGACCGCGTGGCGGTTTATCAACCGGCCGAAAAGATACCCGCCTAAAGAGTGACGCCCTCTCCCGGCGAAAGCACACTTACCCTGGTGGATGTTTGTGAGTCCACCTCTTTCGCCCAGGCTTGCGCGTCCTGCCGGATGAGCGGGAAGGTGCTGTAATGTATGGGCACCACCCGCGCCGGTTGGATCAATTTAACCGCCCGCAGCGCGTCCGCCGGGCCCATGGTGTAATTGTCGCCGATCGGCAGGAAGGCCAGATCCACGCCCTCTTCGCCGATCAGGCGCATATCACCAAATAAGCCGGTATCGCCGGCAAAATAGACTTTCTTTCCATTTTCCTTAAGAGTGATCAGGAAACCAGCCGGGTTGCCGCCGCAGGAACCATCCGGCAGAGCGGAACCATGCGCGGCGAAGGTCAATTTCACATAGCCGAAGGGGTGTTGAAATCCGCCTCCAAGATGCTGCCCGTGGGTTTTTACTTCTTTTTTCTCCAGCCAATCGCAGATTTCCGCGTTGCTGATCACGGTCGCGCCGGTACGGCGGGCGATGCTGATGGTGTCACCCAGATGATCGCCATGCCCATGGGTGACCAGGATGTAGTCTGCCTTAATTTCCTCAACAGAAGCGGCCGCGGAAGGATTTCGTTTAAAAAAGGGGTCAATCAAAATTGTCATTCCGTTTGTGGACAATGAGAACGCGGAATGACCAAGCCATGTGATTTGAGCCATAAAACACTCCATAAAGTAGGATCAGGTAACCTGATGATACTCCTTCTCCTTCTGCAACGTATATAGTTAATGAGTCTGAATGTTTATTGCCAGCCTTCCATGCCTTGTATATAATGAAACGAGAAAAGAAGGGTGATATGAACTTTTTATTAGATCCGAATATTTCCTATGTGATTTTGGTGGGTGGTTTTGTTATGGCGGTTTTGGCGTTATTCGCCCCCGGTACCGGTTTATTGGAGGTTGGTGCCGTTCTTGCCATCATTGTTGCCGGTTACTCGGTGGCAAATATACCCATCAACTGGTGGGCGCTGATCATTTTATTAGGAGGAGTGTTTCCCTTCCTGTTTGTGCTCCGCAAATCTCGCAACCTGCTCTACCTGGTGATCAGCATTGTGGCCATGATTGTTGGATCGGTGTTCATGTTTCGTACTGAATCAGGCCAGCCGGCTATAAATCCCATCCTGGCTTCGGTAACATCTGTGTTGGTCACCGGATTGATGTGGATCATCGCGACCCGGGGCCTGGAAGCACTGAAGATGAAACCCTACAGCCGCACCGGTAAACTGGTTGGACAGACAGGGATCGCCCGATCGGACGTTTACCATTCCGGAACCGTCTTCATGCAGAATGAAGAATGGAGCGCCCGATCAAAAGAACCCATACCTGCCGGCGCGAAAGTGACTGTGATTTCACAGCAAGGTTTCACACTCGAAGTTGAACCATGGGCAGAGGAAAAATCATCTTCTGACCTTTTGCACGAGTAAGAATACTCTATCTAAGGAGACTTTTATGGATCCCGCTTCAATTACCCCCGTTATTTGTCTGGTTGGGTTTATCGTGGTCATCGCGATTTTCTTCTTCGCGTCGGCTATCAAAGTTGTGCCTGAATACCAGCGTCTGGTCGTCTTTCGACTTGGCCGCTGTATTGGCGATAAAGGCCCTGGCCTGGTCTTGCTTATTCCGGTCATCGATCGACCGGTACGGGTTGACCTGCGCGAGCAGGTGCGTGAGATTCCGCATCAGACGTCCATTACCAAGGATAACGCGCCCATCTCCATTGATTTCCTCTGGTACTACAAACTGGTGAGCCCGACCGAAAGCGTATTGCAGGTAGGTAATTTTGAACTGGCCGCCCAGGGGCTGGCCACCACCACACTGCGTTCCGTCATCGGTGGTATTCCGCTGGATGGTGTGCTCTCGGAACGCGAACACATCAACACCATGCTTCGCACCCGGCTGGATGAAGTGACTGAACGCTGGGGTGTAAAAGTAACCAACGTCGAAATCCGCGAGATCATCCCGCCGCGCGAAGTTCAGGAAGCCATGAACCGGCAGTTGACCGCGGAACGCAACCGCCGCGCCATTGTGACCGAATCAGAAGGCACCCGCGAGGCGGCTGTCAATGTGGCTACCGGTGAAAAACAGGCAGCCATCCTACGCGCGGAAGGCGAAAAACAGTCCAGTATTTTGAAAGCCGAAGGTGAGCTGCAGGCCCAGCAATTACGGGCTGAAGGTTACGCCGGCGCCCTGTCAAAGATCGACGCGGTGGCCAACAAGCTCGATCAGCATACCGTCACCCTGCAATACTTCGATACTCTGAAGAATATGTCCGCCAATCCAGCGACCAAGTATATATTCCCCATGGAATTTACGAGCATGTTGAACAACTTCGTTAAAGGAGTTGGTTCGAAAGCTTGATCTTTAGCACGTCACCGGCCAGGCTGAAAGACTTGAACGCCTTACGCAAGTTGATTAATGAGGTGTTCAAAGAAGACGCCTGGCCGGTGCTTGATCTTTTGACAGCTTTGATCTTTCCGGGGGGAATTCACATAAAAGCGCAAACAGGCGATACCCTTGTGGGTTTTATATCGGTTGAAGAAAACCTCTTCGAACCCTGCGCCTGGGTAAGCATTGTGGGAGTGGCTTCAGAATTCCGCCGACAGGGTGTCGGTGAATCCTTGATGAAAGAAATTGAAAAACTGGTACACCGGCAGACCATTCAGCTCTGCGTGAGAAAGTCCAACCAGGCGGCCATTCAATTGTATGAGAAACTGGGGTATAAGATAAAAGAATCCCGCCAAAGGTACTACTCTGACGGAGAAGACGCTCTGGTTATGGGGAAAACCTTAAGTCACCGGCTGGTCATCTGAAGCGTTTGATAACTCATCGTTGTCAGCAGGCGTTTCCATTTCCTGTGGAAGGGGAACATATTTTGTTACTTTTTCCAGGAGTGTGTTCAAATCAAATGGTTTGGTAATGAAATCATTGGCGCCCAGAATACGGGCAGCCTGAACAACATCCCCTGAACTGATGGTAGTCATCATAATCACTGGCAACTTTTTTAATTCCGGTTCGGCCCTGATGTCTTTTAAGAAAGAAAGACCATTCTGTTCGGGCAGCATGTAATCAAGCATCAACAGGTCGATTGTTTCTTGAAATAATTCTTTTAATCCACTGTGGGTATCCTCTGCGCAATTTACTTCATACCCTTTATTACGCAGGGTTAATTTCACAATCCGGGTAATGGTCGGATCATCATCAATAACAAGGATACGGGGAATTCGCATACGTCACCCCTTTACATCAGGCCAACTTTATCAACTCAAAACACGGCCGTATCTCGCCGACTTCGATATTTCGCCAGTTTGTTATCTTCCGGGTATCAAAGGCGGCCAATTGGGTGGCTTCATCCGGCGTCAACAAATCTAATTGACGCAAAATCTCCAATCCCATCAGTGTTCTTGCTCGCTCGGTCAAATCTCCATCTGCAATTTTCAAAACAATTCCCAGACCGGGTCGGCCATTGGTCGCTGGAACTCCAAACGCCTGGTATCCTTCCGCGCCTGTTTTGGTCAGTATTTGTCCCTTTTTTGTTTCCATGAAAAGGGTGTCGAAGCGTCCCGGGCCGGCCACCATGCCGGGCGCGCCAACCATGCCGTCGAAGATCTTCTGGCATGCTCTGGCGCGTTCAGGTTTCTGGTCGCGCGGATCGCTCAAACGGGCAAAACCCAGCGCGGCATTGAATAATGGAACGGCAAAGTTGGGGGCTGAACATCCATCAATCCCCAGTTCAACCTGTTCCGCGGGCATTCCGCACATTTCCGCAAAATCCTGAAGGATGCTCTGTTGAACCGGCGAATCCATTTCCAGATATTTCGATAGCGGCATTCCACGCAAGAGGGCATGCGCCAGCATGCCAGTGTGTTTGCCGGAACAATT
The DNA here is from genome assembly GCA_964397625.1 of uncultured Leptolinea sp. Taxonomy (GTDB): domain Bacteria; phylum Chloroflexota; class Anaerolineae; order Anaerolineales; family Anaerolineaceae; genus Leptolinea. The sequence continues at coordinate 7,140 of CAYNJT010000022.1, forward strand.
ATGCCGGTTGGAGGTGGGCTTTAGCCCCTGTATTAGCAACGAATCCGCTGTGGGTTGATGGAATGGGGGATGCGTTCCGCACATTAAATCCGCTTCAGTGATACCTATTTTTGCCTGTAAGCGCATCAACGCTTCGCGGTGTTCGTCAGTGCCCGAATGTGAAGCGCAGATCAATCCAACTTCGGCCGGGGTAAAGCCGAACTTTTCATCACCGTCCAATTCGATGAATGGCAGCGCCTGGAAAGGTTTCGCCGCTGAGCGCATGAAAGAAACCGCGTACGGATCGCCATGGTACGCGATTAATCGTCCTTCGCTGGTTACAACAGCAGCCGCCCCAAAATGAATCGACTCTACGATCCTCCCGCGGGTAACTTCAATAACATGTTTGTACCAGTTGGCGCGTTCGGCAGACATGATCATTCTTCCGATTCGGCGCGCATGGGGAAGTAACGGTGTGCGTAATACTGGAACAAACCCCATTTCAGGCGGTCCGTGTATTGGCTCTTAAATTCTGCCGGGAAGGAAAACGCGCCCAACAACCCATTAACCAATGCCGCGGTTTCTTCGGGCGGAGCGTTTTTCTCCCCCATTGCTTTTATCTTCTCTTCCACACTACCCAACCATTGGATCAGCGCGGGGACTTTATCCAATGTAGTCAATCCCCCCCTACCGCTGACGACTTTATACCCCGCAAAACGCGGGGATTTCAGTATCTCAAGGGATGTGATCCATGCCGGAATATCGGCATTTGCCAGGAAAGGCGGTTGATCTACTGGAAGCGCATCGCCAACGAAGATCACTTTCTCGCCAGGTATCTCCACCCAGCATGATCCAGCCATGGGACCGGGGTGGTGTTCCATCACCAGAGAGTGGCTGTCAGGATAGAGATAGATGGCGCAATCAAACGTAAGGTCCGGTGGAACCCAGCGCACCGTGCCCAGGTTGTTGCTTTGTTCCCAGTCAGCTCCTGTTCCCAGGTGCTGGTTTTTAAACGTCAACGGCCGGCTGCGAAAAGCAATGGCCGTGGCTTCATGGGCGATCAAAGTGGCTTCCATAGCACGCGATCCCAAGGTGCGGTCGTAATGCGCGTCGAGGTTAATGAGAACTCGTTCTCCACCGGCAGCCAGGTTGACCAATGAGGCGCGCCAGGAACGGATGTCATCATTGCGGAATGGCGCGTCGATCAGGATCTGCCCCTGTGAAAACGGGATAGCGCCGATAGTCACACCCATAAAACCTGTCTCGATAAAGACGTTTTGCGCGATTTCTTCCATTATTTCATGAACTCCAGTAGGAATTAAAGAGTCTCTTTTGCAAGAGGTACAGTCAACGCGAACCGGCTGCCCTGTCCACGAGAGCTTTCAACCCAGATTTTCCCCCCATGAGCTTCCACTGCCAGCCGGCAGAATGCCAGACCAAGTCCAAGTCCTTTAGGCGTGTTTTCATTCTGGAGACGAACGTACTTATCAAAAATCGTTTTCGCGCTTTCCGCGGGTATTCCCGGTCCGCTGTCTCGAACCCACAGCTCTGCTTTTTCATCCTTAACCAGACAACCCATTTGAATTGCGCCGCCGTTCGGGGTGAATTTGTTGGCGTTTTCAGTCAAATTGATTAATACCCGGCGCATCATGTCTATATCCACATATAGAAAAATCGGTTCTTTGGGTAGGACGAGCGCTAATGTTTGTTGTTTTGAATCTATATTCGGCTTTACCACATCAAACGCTTCCTGCAAAATTGTTCGCGCCTCAGTAATCTTCGGTTTCAGAATGGATTGCCCGGCTTCCAGGCGGCTGATATCCAGCAACGCGCTGATCAGGCGCTGCATGCGTTCCGCAGAGCGGTAGGCGATTTGTATCAGTCCTGCGTTGGGCGTGGTGAGATCGGGCTGTGAGGCCAGCATAATATCCAGGCTGGAGATTATATTGGCCAGAGGGGATCGCAGATCATGGTAGATCATAGCTGAAAGATCGTCACGCAGCCTGTCAAGTTCCTTGCGTTCGCTGATATCCCGGAATAACCACTGCATCAAATCCACATCGTCAATATTTTCCCGGCGGATGTGTACCATAACCGGCAAGGTTCCGCCGTTGCGCAACATCATTTTTGATTCAAATGAGATCGCCATACCGGTGGAAAGACGGGATTGTTCCTCCTGAATGATGGAACGATCGCGTGTTTGCAGGTCGAACAACGAACGTCCAATCAACTCAACCGGTTGATAGCCGGTGACGCCGCTGGCCTGTCGGTTGGCTTCGAGAATTTCGCCTTCCATATCGGTAATAAAGATGGGATCGATACTGTCATCAAACAATTCGCGGTATCGCCGGTTGGCTGATTTGAGCGACTCAAACAGGCGCGAATTACCGATGGCAGAGCCGCACAGGTCAGCCACACCCTGCAACAGTTTATAATCTTCCTGTGAGAAAAAATCGGGTTGGGGGTGAACAATGGTCAGCACGCCCACCAGTGAGTCACGCTGCATTAAAGGTAAACAAATGGCGGATTTTGACCCGGTTTTATCCGGCTCATCATCCTGCCGTCTCAACCAGCGGCTGTCTTTGCTTGTGTCTTTAATCCAGACGCTCTTTTTTTCTTTAATAACCCGGCCAGCCAGTCCGCTTTCAATGGTAGCTTGAAGCTGGTCGGTTCGATGCGCGATGATACGGCCATCCACCATAATGGCCGCGTCTATGGGTTTCTTGCGGTCATCAATAACGATCAGACTGGCCCGCTCCACACCGATACTTCCGGTGGAAAGCGACAGTACCCTTTCCAAAACAGTATGTAAATCGAGAGCGGCCGTTAACTCACGACTAATTTCCAGTAACAGATTTACTGGCTTTTGAGTGGAATCCTGGTCTATGTTCATCGATATTTTGTCGGTAGATTCCAGTAGATATACTCACCGGATACGTTCAGAGTATAGCATATGCAAGAATTATTCCATATGGAACAGAGTGGTCTCCACTTTTTTCAAGTAGTCCCTGATCGCGTCGAGATCACTTCGGGCTGTTTCCGGATCACTGGTCAGGTCCTGAACAGCAGTCTGGATCAAGGAGTCCAATGTGTCTGAGGCTCCCGCGTCTTTCTTGTTAATATAGGGTGAAAGCTGATCAAACAGGGAACGCAGGTCTGCCAGGGCTTTCCGCGCTTCCAGTCCTTTTTTTTGTTCCACCAACAGGTGAGCGGTGGTCACGCAATTCTCCATTCTTAACAGAAGAATATACTGATTGGCGCTTTCAAGACGGGCAGCCGCGGTCAAGTATCGGATTTCCATCTCCTGCTGTCGAAGCCGGGTATTCGACAGATCAGACTTGATCTGATTGGCAGACAATTCTCCATCCACCTGCGTGACCGAGGTTACCGCCAGTTGTTCCCGGGCTGGTTTTACCATTAGGAGAAAACTCAACAGGTAACCCAGCAAAAGTCCTCCCAACACGGACAATCCAATTACCAACCATATCCGGTTGAAAGGCCTGGCCGGTCGCGCGACGAAACCTGATTCGGGCAGTGGTGATGCCGGTTCCCCTTTTTCACCTGATCCCGAAACCAAAGCGCCCTCCTCTGGTACTTCAGGTGATTTATCAAGATCAGGAGTAGATTTCTTTACAGGCATGGTCAGTCCTTTTCAATTCTTTCTCGAAATTATTCCCCTTTTATCGATTGTGTTTCACATGCATAGATATTCGATGCGGGCTTGCCATGCTTTCATACAGGCAAATGTATTATATTTTATATCGTATAATCTCTGCCATGTCCGCCGAACCTGATACAGTCCAATCTGCCAACCGCCAGATCGCCCGCGCCGCCGGAACCGTGATGGCGGCTTTTGTTCTCAGCAACCTTATCGGACTTGTGAGGGGTATTTTGATTTTACGCGGGTTTGGTACCGGCATGGAAATGGAAGCCTTTAATACCGCCAACCGGCTGGCGGAAACCCTGTTTAACCTGGTAGCCGGCGGCGCGCTGGCATCCGCGTTTGTACCCACGTTCACCGGTCTTCTGGCCCGTAAAGAAACAATACGTGCCTGGCACCTGGCATCTTCCATTGCCAATTTGGTCGTTATCATCCTGACTGTTGTCAGCGCACTCTCCGCTATTTTCGCCCCACAAATCGTAAAATACCTGCTCGCGCCGGGCTTCGCGGATGAACCGGAGAAGTTCCGTCTAACCGTTCAATTGCTGCGTGTAATCCTGCCATCCGTGGTGATTTTCGGTCTCAGCGGATTGATCATGGGCATTCTCAATGCCAATCAGGTCTTTCTTTTCCCGGCATTGGCGCCGTCGATGTACTCTATCGGCATCATTCTGGGTGTCCTTTTTCTTTCACCCACCATCGGGATTTTTGGTCTGGCGTGGGGAACCGTGTTGGGAGCCGCCCTGCACCTAGTGGTTCAAATCCCGTCACTTGTCCGGTTGAAAGCTCCATATAAAACCTTGTTGGGATTGGAAGATCCGGCTGTTCGTGAAGTCGGCCGTTTAATGCTACCCAGGCTTTTTGGAGCCGGTATCGTCCAGCTGAATTTCTGGGTTAACACGAACCTGGCATCCCGCCAGCCGGAAGGCAGCCTGACGGGGATCAATACAGCCTTTACATTAATGATGATGCCCCAGGCATTGATCGCGCAGACCATCGCGATCGCCTCCCTGCCTACATTTTCAGCCCAGGCGGCTCTGGGAAAGCTGGATGAGATGCAATCCTCGCTGGCAACCACATTACGCGCCGTACTTCTGCTTGCCATGCCTTCCTCTGTCGGATTGATATTAATGAGAGAACCGGTTATTCGCCTTCTATATCAGGGCGGCCGGTTTGGCGACCACTCCACCGAACTGGTTTCATGGGCGCTGTTGTGGTACGCCGCCGGGCTGGTCGGCCATTGTGTCGTCGAGATAGTCAGCCGGGCTTTTTACGCCCTGCATGACACAAAAACACCGGTCAGTGTCGGTGTGCTGGCCATGTCATTGAACATCGGGTTCAGTCTGTTGTTTTCCACGTTCTTTATTCAGGCAGGTTGGATGCCGCATGGCGGTCTGGCGTTGGCCAATTCACTGGCCACCGGATTGGAAATGGCCGCCCTGCTGGTGATCATGCGCCGCCGGTTAAATGGTTTACAGGGGAACGACATACTGGATGCTGCCTGGAAAGGCCTTATCGCCTGCGGATTTATGGCCGCGGCGCTTTTCTTCTGGCTTGCCTGGAGTATTTCTCTGCCCGTCTGGCTTGTTACCCTTATTGGACTGGTTCTGGGAGTTGCTATATATAGCCTGATTCTGATCCTCTTCCGGATCAAAGAAGTCAGCGTTTTATGGAAAGCAATTTCACGGCGCCTCTTGCGTCAAACGCCATAATTTTTCTATAATTATTCATATCGGGAGGAAAAATCCATGTCCATCGGTAATGAATTCTTCTTAAAAACAAAATATGCCCACCTGACCGAACCCGATCAGCGCAAAGGTGTTCCCCAACCGCCTCTTGAACAACCCGTTCCTTCAGATGCCAATATTATTAAACTACCCGATCCGGCAAAAGTGTCTGTTCCATCCATGGATCTTCGCACTGCCATCGAAATTCGCTCCTCACTCAGAAAATACACAGAGACTGAATTGAGTATGGATGAACTATCCTACCTGTTATGGGTTACCCAGGGGGTCAAATCCATTTCAGATCGGCCGGCCACAATGCGGGTCGTCCCTTCGGCAGGCTGTCGGCACGCCTTTGAGACTTATCTGCTCATTAACCGTGTAGGAGACCTTAATCCCGGTTTGTATCGCTACTCCGCGCTACACCATATTATTTATCCATACAATATGGAAGTCGGTATCAATGAGAAGATCACTATCGCGTGCAAGGACCAGAGCCACATTCGCACCAGCGCAGCCTCTTTCTTCTGGGCAGCTGTAATGGAACGCATGGCATGGCGTTATTCAGAACGAGCCTACCGCTATGTCTTGTTGGATGCCGGGCATGTCTGTCAAAATCTCTACCTGGCGGCTGAATCCATCCATTGTGGTGTCTGCGGTATTGCAGCCTATGATGATGATTTACTTAATTCAGCTCTTGGATTGGACGGAGAAAACGAACTGGTGGTCTATGCCGCGACCATCGGTAAACGCTAGACCCGCCAAATGGATTAATCCACCCGGTCGGCAAATTTCAAGCCGAGGTCTTTGGGTGTGACTGATTTACCGGTGAAGTCTTCGAACGATAGGTTCTGCATCGTCCAGCCGCAATTGGCTTTAACCCGTTCAAACAGAGCGGAATAACTTTCCATGGAGCGCAGAGACCAATCCAGCCAGAGGGATTCGGCTATTTCCTGAAGGCGGCCGGCGTTCGGGCCTTCAATCTCTGTGAAATGGCCGTATGGCATCTCATCCAGAGTAATCTCCACATCTCCCAGAATATATGTGGTGCGGTATTTCTCATATAGCATGAAAGGCCTGTACCCCAGCATTTCAAGGATTAATCGTGTATCTTCGAAGCTGCTGACTTCTACCTCAATCTCTTCGCGAACACTCACTGTATGATTAACTTGAGCCGCGCCCTTGTATGTCAGGTGAATATCCTGATCCTGTCTTAACCGCAATACTCGATGGTCACGTGAAAGGTCTCCGGTCGAGGTATCAAAGCGTAGATTGGTTTCTTTGATCCTTGGGTGGATAAGTTTCCCCCCCAAGGCTTTCAAACGTAGCTCAAGCCTGGGAAGGTCTTTTACAAGAAACTTTACTTCAATTTCATCAGCCATCGCTATATATCCAATCTAATTATCGGCTTTTTTTGTTTTGGAATACATAAGTACCAGAGCGAGAAGAGTCAAGCCGGCTGAAAATACCAGCGAAAAGGGTAGTCCGCTCCGGGCATCCTGTGCAGTGGCAAAACAAATCCGGTCAATCCAGTATAGTGCAAGACCGGAGATCAAAAGTCCAGTAACAACTTTCTTCCAATTAGCGGGTTGGAACAAGACCAGAATTCCAGCCACAGTATACACCAATCCAGTCAGCAGGCCGTTGACGCAGAGATACCAGACCCCTGGTTTCATTCCCAGTTTGTCATAGAGATTCCAATTGATCAAAGACAGGGAAAAACGCGTCCAACCAGTGATTGCGAAAAAAAAGACGCCGACAGCAACCATGCAAATCTTCCCCGTCAGGCGCGGAGAAACTGAAAATGAACCGGGAAGTCTCACTTCAATTCCAGATCCCAGAGATGAACATGCGATGGTGTGCTGTCCAGAATACTGCGAATTTCCAAACGAATCTGCGTTACCGGTTTATCCTGCCGGATCGGAACATTTATCCGGCGCACTTCAGTCGAAGAGCCAACCGTCACACTGGAGGCGTACGGCGTAGTTGACCCTTGCGGTAAAACATACGCGGCAACCTCTGTTGGCGACCCTCCGATGCGCACTGAAATGTCATGGATCACCTTTGGTTGGGAAAATACAAGTTCGATGACCAGCGGATTTGCTTCTTTTGTGCGGATCAACGTTGCCGGGTCATTATCAAACAGCTGGGGAAGGTTCCCCATATCGAGGATGGATGAAGCCATGCTGACAACTTCGTCGTGAAGCGTGAAGCTGGCGCCTTGCAGATCATCCCGCTTTTCCAGGTCCTGATTAAACGCCAGGCGGGCGGATTGGTTGTATTTCATGTGGGCGAAATAGAAACCGGGTTTTCCGTTGGGGTAGAAAATGACATCAACGATCTTCAGCGGTTCGAACTTACCGCTTGAGATAATATTGGTCAGATCGTCGGGCGTCATGATAAATATGGTCTTTTCGTTAAAATCCTTTAGCTCATCAATATACGCTTTATACCCCGCCAATTCGATGGGAGGCAACCCCTCCAGAAAGAAGTTGGAAAGGGTATCCGTACCGTTTGCCCATTCAGGTGTCAACACTATGGGGACAGTCGGGTTGGTCTGGCGGATCTCTTTGATGCGGCCGAAAACCTGCCGCGCGCCGTATTGCAATCCATTAAGCCCATAATCATCAAACCATGTCGGGCCGTGGGTGAGAACATTATCCAGGAAGAGGAAATTAACCAATGCCAGTAAGAGAAACACAGGGGTCTCAATCGCCCGTGTTATCTTAATCCGCTTTTTGAGCCATTCAATGGAATATTCAATACCAATAGTAATAAAGAATGCGGCCGGAATGACCATAAATTGCGCGCGGGTTATCCCGATTTCAGCCACCGCAGCGCCGGATGGAGCTGCCAGTAGCGAAAACAACATTAACCGGTAGCCGGAATCCTTCCAGTTTTTAATACCTATGACCACTCCACCAATGAAGAATGGCAGGAAATACCAGCCCAGGTGCCCCATTCCCCGCATGATGTGACGCTCCAGGTCAATGGAATTGGGGAAAAACCAGTAGTACGGATTCAATCCCTGGATATAGGTTGTAAACAACTGCCAGATTTTCCAGGAAAGCGGCTCATTTCTAACCCAGTAGCTCCTCAATAATTCGAGATGATGCTGGTTTTCAACAGGGTGCAGGTATACATATCGGAAATATGGAAGGGTAATGACCACAAAGAACAATAACGGCTTCCAGAGGTTTTTTCGATTGTTCCAGTGATACTTGAAATCGGAAATCAGCATAATGAAGGCAGTAAAAGCCACAACCACACGGGCAGGGCTGTAACTGTAAAATGCCAGAGCCGCCCCTGTAATGGCCGCATATAACCAGCGCAGATTTCCGTCGCGGTATTCGATATAACCCAGAAGGAAAAGGGTGTAAAACGATACGGCGATAACTGTTTCAAAAGCTGTTCGCGAATGGTAAAACCAGGCAGGTACAATCGAAAGGATCAAGACCGCCAGCCAACCGCGCCGGGGGCTGTGAACGCGGGAATAGATCATTCCCAACCCGGCGGCGGCCAGCAGGGTGGTTATCACTGATACCAGCCGCGTAGCCAATACAGATCGCACTCCAAGGAGCACCGGCAAAAGGTGCATATAGACCGGAAAACCGGCATTGAGCGTTTCACCGCTCTTGAAAAATGTGGGCAGAAATTCGCCATCGGCGCTGGAAAAACCATTCTTCAGGAGACTGTCTGCGAGCATGGTGTGAATCGCTTCATCCGTAAAGAAAAAGATGGGGAAATCAGACAGGCGGATCAAACGCAGCATAAGATACACAACCAGAGCGGCAGCCATCAAATAGGCGGAGTAATTCGGCCGGGCAGAAAATTGACGCCACCAGGCTTTTATCCTTTCAAAGAGCTGCTTCGGCGCCGGGAGTTTCTCAAGATCAAAAAAGAGCAGGCGGCGCTCGGGGGCATCGCCTCCGGTCAAATCCACAATCTCTGATTTAAATGGCGCGTTTTCATTTGGTCGGTATTGAACAGTGATCCTGACCTCTGCCCCCGGCGGTAAATCAACCGCAGCCTGCACCCGAACATGGTGGGTGTGATCATCGGCTTCAGTCCGCGTATCCCCCTCTAGTGGAAGCTCATGCGTTTTCTTCACCACGTGATGATTATAGCATGCCTGTATTAGTCTCTGTGATCAAGCCCAAACCACGGCAAAGTAGCCGATGTGTAGAATTGGAATGTATACTTAATCATCCTGATCAGAAACACCCCGGTAACGTGAAATCTTCATTTTGGGACACCCTTTCCATCATTTTGCTGGCAGCCTCACTGGTCATGGCTGCAGGTTTTTTCCATCTCTATAACCACCCCGAATCGGCATTAAACCCCTTCCCTCCGCCCACACCGGCCGAAGTGGTCTTGGTTCCCTCCATCTCCCCATCAAGCATTGCCCTGCCGGAGATCTGGACGCCGCTGCCAACCGACACACCGGATGTATTGAAAGAGACCATTGAAGATTTAGAACCGGCCGTAAACGCCGTCACCAACACCCCTGTAATAATAATGCCACCTGAAAATGGAAAGGATATTCCTACAGTCACTCCGCCAAGATCAATCGGTGTGATGCTGCCAACGAAGAATCCACTGGTGCCAACCGGTGTTAAGGAAGCTGATAAAAAGATACTGACAATTACCGCGCCCATCGGTGTGTTCAACAATACCTGGCAGAATATTCAATCCATACCCTCTTTTTCCTGGAGCACATCCAAATCCAGTCAGGAGATTGATCATTACCTGTTGTATTTTGGCACAAAGCAAAATGGGAAATTATCCATCAAAACATCGAATCTGCATTTCAGCCATGCGGCAGTAACCAGTGGAATCTATTATTTCCGGCTGGTGGCGGTTTCTCCAAAAGGAAAGATCGTCGGTTCGCCATCCACCTTCCTCTTCAAATATGACGACAAACCCCCTGCAAAACCCCGTAATTTTAAAACGGACAGCCCGGCAAACACAGAGCGGCCTTATTTCACCTGGACGGAATCCACAGACACACATTCAGGAATGATCGGCGGGCTGGCAGGGTATTCCATTTATCAGGGACAGGCCAATAAATGCGGCAAGCCGGTAGCTTTTACCACAGTTGCCCATTGGACGCCCGTATATCCCATGAAAGAGGGTGTGACTGAATATTTTTGTGTTCGCGCCTCTGATGCTATTGGGAATGAATCGGACTGGGAAGGCCCTGTGGCGTTCACATATGCGAATTAATGTTAGAGCGTTTGTTATAATTTTTAAGTTCGTTTTTTCTTTAGGCTCGATTCTTGCACTTTAATCCTTGGATTTCCCGGCAGCTATCCATCACGAGGCATGTCCAAACGGGGATTTATGCCGGTAGGTTCTAACCGGTATTTCAGATTCCAGGATACAGTCTGGTTTGTATCAGCTTGACTCTGAAATTTTCCGGACTATACTGAAAAACACAGTCTGGGTTTTTGTTAAAAGGATGGGAAGCGATGAAACTATCGTTCTGGGATATTCTGGCTTCAATGGTGATGCTGGGCGGGCTGGCACTGGCCACCATATTCATAAATATCTTTGTCAATCCATATTCCTTTATTAATCCATTTCCCCCGCCGACACCGGTGGCCAGCTTGCAGGTACCTACCCTGACACCTTCCCAGAGATCCCTGCCGGACCTGTGGACATCCACTCCGGAAACCCCGGGAGTACCATCCGTCACAAAAGTCTATACTACTTCGACCATTACAGTGACCGGCACTCATCTCGTGCTTCCCACTGGAACATCCACCAGCACCCGGACCGCCAGCCCATCCCCCTCTAAATCCATTACAAACACTCCCAACCGGACTTTAACATCCATCGCTCTCAAAACAGCAACCAAAACCGCAACCGGTTCTTCCAGCTCAGATACCACGCCGCCGACCACCCCGGGGTTCCCTTACTGCTATGATCCCACCTCGGATTCCACTCCCACCTTTACATGGACAGCTTCCACAGATTCGGGCGGCAGCGGACTCAAGGGTTACAAGATCACCTGGGGCACAGACAGCGGCGGCAACAACACCATCTACACGTCAGATACAAATTCCTGGACCGCCCCCACTATCACATCGACCGGGTTGTACTACATGTTCGTCAGAGCGGTGGACAACGCAGGTAATGAATCCCCGTGGGCTGGACCCAACGGGTTTAATTACGGCGGAACAGCCGCTCCCACTGTGGTTACCAACGCCGCCACAGGGATCGGCAATTCTACAGCCGTCCTGAATGGAACGGTGACAGCCAATCTTAGCTCGACTACAGTTGTGTTCCAATACGGTTTGACTGCCGCTTATGGAACCAATGTCACACTGGGGACCGCGGTTACCGGTTCTGTTCCAACCAGCGTGAGTACCACCATATCAGGTTTGACACCCGGCACCCTGTATCATTTCCGTGCGGCAGCCTACAACGCCATTGGTGGAACGTATGGCGGCGACATGACCTTTACTACATCGTCCCTCCCCGCATCCACAACCACCATAACCGGTCATGTACCCAATCCTTCCCAGGTGGGTGATGCCATCACGGTAACCGTTGCAGTCACCGGATCTGGCACACCCACTGGAACCGTGACAGTCAGCGACGGCACCGTTTCCTGTTCACCCGCCATCACCCTTGCCGGCGGCACGGGTTCGTGTACGTTGACCCCCACCACGGCTGGAAGCAAGACTCTAACAGCTACCTACAGCGGCGACGGTTCGAATGCCGGGTCAGTGGGCACAATCGCCCACACAGTTAATCCGGGCAACCAGACGACCCTTGTCGCCCATGTTACACCTTCATCACTGACTTATGGCAGCACGGCAACATTAAGCACGGACGGTGGCAGCGGCACGGGTGCTGTAACCTATAGCGTAGGCGCTTCAACGGGTTGTTCTGTTTCAGGTACAACACTAAGTGTGACAAACGCCAGCGGCACCTGCGATATCACCGCCACCAAGGCGGCTGACGCGAATTACCTTGCGACCACCAGCGCGTCTGTGAATGTGCCGCTGTCAAAAGCCAACCAGGCTACACTGACCGCTTCAAGCTCTCCAAATCCGGTTACTTACGGTAACACAGCCACTCTGAGCTCCGACGGGGGTTCTGGAACCGGGGCTGTTACCTTTAGCGTTGGCGGTTCGGGTGGATGCTCGGTGGCCGGGACCACCCTGACCGTTGTGGATGTCAGCCAGACCTGCCAGGTGACCGCCACCAAGGCGGCCGACGACAATTACAATGCTGCAACCAGTGCCGCCCTCACGGTTACATTGCAAAAAGCCAACGCCACAATAACATTTGGCGGAGCGCCTTCTGTCACGTATGGTGATCCGACCTTCACTGTGAGCGCGACTACAACCAATACAGACAGCGGCGTATTGACCTACAGCCAGGTAAGTGGACCATGCGCGTGGAGCGCGGGCAGCACCTTCACGGTATCCGGGGCGGGAACCTGTGTCGTACGGGCTGACGGTGCCGCCACCACCAACTTCAACGCGGCGAGCAACACCCAGAATGTAACCATTGCCAAAGCCTCAACTACTACAACGGTTGATAATGGCGTCCCGGAGCCTTCAGCCTCAGGAGCTGCGTATGTTGTGAGTGTCACAGTAAGCAGTGGCGCGGGAACACCAACGGGAACAGTCTCAATCACATTCTCAGGCGGTGGTTCATGTTCTGCCACCCTTTCGGGTGGATCTGGAACTTGCAGTATTACCTCCAGCACAGTTGGACCTGGAACGCTTACCGCAACTTATGCAGGAGACACAAATTTCAGCGGGTCTTCGGGAACTAACTCCCATACAGTAAGTTAGTACTATTTATTTTTCCTGGAGCGATCTCTCCGGAAGTGTATATCCCGGAGAGATTGTTTTTAAAGATGGTTTTTAAAAATTTTTTAGTCTTTAGAATATGCCTGCTCCTAGCCTTTAATTTTTTGGTACTTCAAACAGTCTACGATTTTCTTAAAAAAAGCTCGAACATCAAATTTTTCCGATATGATAATTATAAGATTTCCATCGGTATAATAAGCATAATAATCAGGTTTCAGGTATAAGAGGGACGAGATGAAATTAAAATTTTGGGACATTCTGGCTTCGATCATCATGCTGGCAGGGTTGATCTTGACGGTCCTGT
>CAYNJT010000022.1:20739-42082 GCA_964397625.1 uncultured Leptolinea sp.
TGGGACATTCTGGCTTCGATCATCATGCTGGCAGGGTTGATCTTGACGGTCCTGTTCATCAATATCTACGTCAACCCGTATTCCTTCCTGAATCCCTTTCCCCCGCCCACCAGAGTGCCAACCATGAACGCCGCGGCGGCCACTGCCACCGCGCGATCACTGCCAGACGTTTGGACAGTCACCCCTGTGACTCCCGGTGTGCCTTCGGTTACCGGTGCTGTCCCGGCTATGGTAACCCCTGTCAAGCCCATTGTGATTTTACCGACGAGAACTCTTTATCGTTCTCCCACCCGCACTCCCAACTGGGCGCTTACTTACTATGCCTACCAGACGGCGACCAAAACTAAGACAGCTTCAACAGACACCACGCCTCCCACCAATCCGGGTATCCCGTATACCAACTCGCCAACCAGCGATTCAACCCCCACCTGGTACTGGAACCCCTCTGCGGATACCTGGAGCGGCTTTAGCCTGTATCAGGTCGCCTGGGGTGGAGACATCGACTGTAATAATAACGTGTATGCCACCACCACCAATACCTGGACAGCCCCGACCCTGACAACCAACACCTATTACTATATCTGCGTGCGCGCCCGGGACAATGCCGGCAATTTCACCAGTTGGATAGGGCCCTCTGGCTTCTTCTATTCCGGCGGCATGGCAACCTCCACATTCACGTCAACAGCCACGCGTACCTCCACGCCAACAGTCACCCGCACAGCCACGCAGACCAGCATTTATACGTCAACATCAACTTCCACCAGTACACATACTCTGGTGCCAACGGCAACATTTACAGGTGTTCCCACATTAACGTTTACAACAGCCCCAACATCCACATTCACGGTTGCACCCACCTCCACATTTACCGGGGTGCCTACAGCCACATTTACACCGATTCCGACGCAGACCTTCACAGTTGTCATTCCCACCAACACGGATACAGTTGTTCCGACCAATACTGACACGGCCGTTCCGACTTTCACAGACACAGCGATCCCCGCGACACCCACTGACACAATAATGCCGCCCACTTCAACAGACACGCTGGCGCCTACCATGACAGACACCCTTGTCCCGGCAGCCACAGCCACATTTACCCTGGTGCCACCTCCGGCAAACGTCACCATTACCGGCAATGTCGGTGTGGGACCCACCGCAACCCCGGCGGGCGAACCTGTGCCAGCGGTATCCATCACAGTAACTGGCGATCCCGGCGCGGTCGTTACCGGACCTGATGGAATGGGTAATTACTCGGTAGTGGTACCAGCCAATTGGTCCGGCACCATTACCCCGTCGCGCATTGGCTTCAAGTTCTCGCCAGTCAAATACACCTACACCAACATCAACGCCGATACTGGCGGACAGAATTTCACTTCAGAACCTTCGGCCACATTTACCATATCCGGTAATGTGGGCCCGGCTGCGGGTTCGACGGTTACCGCGGATAACGGCGCGGTGGTCACCCTGCAACCCGAACTGGACGGAAACTACAGCGTGGTGGTTTACAGCGGATGGTCCGGCACAATTAAGGTCACCCATCCAGGCTGCACGTTCACTCCCCCGCAATACGATTACGCTGGTGTGGGCGGCGACCTGGTTGACCAGAACTTCAATCCCACCTGTCCATAAGCTGACATCCTGATCATCAAACCATCCCTGCCAAAAAGACAGGGATGGTTTTTTTACGCCAGATGAACGGATTCAAAATACGATACAATTACCGGCAGGAGGCCTCCATGAAAGATCCCATCACCCCTGAAGTGTTTGCGCATCTGGTAGACCTTGCCGCGCTGGAACTGGAACCCACTCAGTCTGAATATTTGCGGCTGCAATTAAACCATCAATTGAAAGCCATCCAGGAACTGGAAGCCATTCCCCTGGAGAGCGGTCTGGAGATAACCGCCCACGGTGTTCCCTATACCGCCGAGAACAGTCCGGCGCCCAGAGATGACACCTGGAAACCCTACCCGGAACCCGGCGAGATCATCAAGCAGGCTCCGGAGACCGACGGCGGGTATATCATCGTTCCTGAAATTCCCCATATTACTCTTAAATGACCATGAACCTATGCGACCAATCTGCTGTTGAACTGGGAAAAATGTTGCGGCGCAAAGAAGTCTCCGCCGTGGAAATCCTCGATTCTTCACTGAAGCGTATCGAGCAGGTAGACGGCCGTCCGGGTACGCTGACCCCCGGGCAGATTACCGAAGAAGATAAACAGCGCGTGCATTCCTTCATCACGCTCACCGCCGAGCGTGCCCGCGCGCAGGCCCAAGAGGTGGATAAAAAACTGAAAGCCGGAGACGACCCCGGCGAATTGGCCGGCATCCCGTTGACGGTGAAGGATATTTTTGTGCTTAAGGGCACCCCCTCTACCGCGGCATCCAAAATCCTGGCTAATTTCATCTCGCCTTACACGGCGACTCCCGTCGCACGCCTTGAAGCCGCCGGCGCCGTCACCCTGGGCAAGGTCAATCTGGATGAATTCACCTACGGGTCATCCAATGAATCATCCGCGTTCCAGCCCAGCACGCGCAACCCCTGGGATACAAACACCGTGCCGGGTGGTTCTTCAGGCGGCAGCGCCGCTTCGGTGGCCGCGGGTGAGGCCGTGCTTTCTCTTGGCACAGACACCGCCGGATCCATCCGCCAACCGGCCGCTTTCTGCGGCGTGGTAGGTGTCAAACCGACCTATGGACGCGTATCGCGCTTCGGGTTGATCGCCTTTGCCAGCTCGCTGGACTGCCCCGGTCCGGTGGCTCGTTGCGTGGAAGATGCCGCCCTGATGCTAAAAGTAATGGCTGGCGCGGATCCTTCGGATGATACCGCCGCCAATCTGCCGGTTCCCGATTACCTCTCGGAATTGGAAAAGGGTGTCAAAGGCATGCGTATCGGGCTATCACCGGATTACTTCCGCATCACCTACCCCGACCCGGCCACTGGAGAGCTGCTTATGCAGCCCATCTCCCCTGAAATCGAGGCTTCTGTGCGGCGGGCTGCCGCGCTGCTCAAAGACATGGGCGCCGAGATCATTGACGATGTGCCCATGCCCAATACCCGCTACGGCATTCCGGCCTATTTTGTGATCAGCCGGGTGGAAGCCGCCTCCAATTTACACCGTTACGACGGCGTAAAATACGGTTTCCGCACCCCTGAGACCACCCATGAACTGCGCGACCTGTACAAGAAGACCCGCGCGCAGGGATTTGGCCCGCAGCCCAAACTGCGCATTCTGATGGGCATGTACGTTTCCGCCGCGCAGTACAGCGAACAGTATTACAACCGGGCGTTGAAAGTGCGCACCATCATCCGCCGCGACTTTGACCAGATTTTCGATCGGAACGGAAAATACCGGCTGGATGCCCTGCTCACCCCCACCACTCCGACCACGGCCTTCGAAATGGGCGCGGTGTACGGCGATTCGGTTCTCATGCAGTACGCCGATCAGTTGACCGTCCCGGCCAATCACGCCGGTATCCCCGGTCTGTCGCTGCCCGCCGGGTTGGATTCAAAACAATTACCCATCGGCATTCAATTGTTGGGCACTGATTACAGCGAATCCACCCTGTTCCGCATCGGACGCGCTTACGAACAGGCTACCGCCGCGGATGCCTGGCGGAAAGAAAAACCTGCCGTTCTTTCCGGTTCTGTCACAGAGTAGAAGGTGAGTATGACCGAATACGAAGCCATCATCGGGTTGGAAACCCATATTCAGCTCAACACCACCACCAAGATCTTTTGCTCTTGCAAAGCTGATTCTTGGTTTGATCCGCCCAACACGAACATCTGCCCGGTATGCACCGGTCTGCCTGGTTCACTACCCACTTTGAATAAAGCTGTGGTCGAAAAAGCCGTGCTGCTTTCTGAAGCCATGCATTCCAACCTGCTGCCTGTTTCCTACTTTGCCCGCAAGAATTATTTCTACCCTGATCTGCCCAAGGGATACCAGATCTCGCAATACGACAAACCGATTGCCACCGGCGGGTACCTGGATATACCAGTCAATACGCCCAACGGACAGGGGTATGTGCGCCACGTTACCATTGATAACATGCACCTGGAAGAAGATGCCGGCAAGACCCGTAATGAACCCGGCCGCCGCCTGATCGATTTCAACCGCTGTGGTGTACCGCTCATTGAAATGGTCACCGGTCCTGACCTGCGTTCGGCGGACGAAGCCGCGCAATACCTGACCCGACTGCGCCAGTTGCTGCGCTGGTTGGGCATCTCGGAAGCGGATATGGAGAAGGCCCACCTGCGATGCGACGCCAATGTGTCCATCCGGCCAAAAGGCGCCACACATTTGAACCCCAAGACTGAGATCAAGAATGTCAATTCCATCGATGCCGTAAAAGAAGCGATTGCCAAAGAAATTGAACGTCAGATCAGTGAAGTGGAGGCCGGCCACAAGATTGAGACCTGGACGCTGGAATGGGATGAGGATACCGGCGTGCTGAAAAAGATGCGTTCCAAGGAGACCGAAGCCGATTACCGCTACTTCCGCGAGCCAGACCTGCTGGCTATTCGCATGACCGATGAATGGCGGGACGCCATTCTGAAAGATTATCCGGAATTACCGCTGGAACGACGCGCGCGTTTTATCCAGGCTTACGGTCTGCCTGAGTACGACGCGGAGATATTGACTGGCGAGAGATCCCTTTCTGATTACTACGAGGCCACCGTCCAGGCGTATAAAGGCGACCCCAAACGGGTGTCCAACTGGATCATGAATGACGTGCTGCGTATGGTCAATGAAGCCGGTATTCCGGCCAGCGCGTTGAAACTCACCCCGGCTTTTTTGGCTGAGATCATTAAACTGGTGGATTCGGGTTCCATCAACACATCCACCGGCAAAAGCCTGCTATCCAAAGTGGAATCAACAGGCCTGGCCCCGGCGAAGACCGTCGAAGACGAAGGCCTGGCGCAGGTAAGTGACGACAGCGCCATCCGCGATGTTTGTACGAAGATTATGACGGCCTGTCCCAATGAAACCGCTTCCTATAAAGCCGGCAAGGTCACGCTGATCGGCTGGTTTGTAGGCCAGGTGATGAAGGAAATGCGCGGCAAAGCTGATCCGCAGATCGCCCGTAAGATCATGGAAGAAATGTTGTCCAAGTAGCCCATAATAAATTATTGACCCGTTAGGGGCGCGCATTGGAAGAAAGCATCCTATGTGCGCCCTTATTTTTATTAAGTCGCTATCTGGCGGGGATTCAAATTCAGCCGAAGGATTTTTCCTTCTCCCAAATCCCTTGAGTTTTCGGAGAAGACTGGGATAAGGGCATATACCTTGACACTCGATATATCGTCTGGTATTATATCGCTTTGCGTTATAGCGAGGCGCATACTATGACTGAAAAAGAGATATCGAAATACCTACCACTGTCAGAATCCACATACTACATCATGCTTTCCCTGGTGGAGCCGCGCCACGGGTACGGTGTGATGCAATATGTGGAATCCATCAGCCGGAAGAACATCCTTATCGGACCCGGCACACTGTATGGAGCCTTTTCCAACCTGGAAAAGGCCGGGTTGATCCGCGGCGCCGGTGAAGAGGATCGTCGTAAGTATTACGTGCTTACAGACCTTGGACGGCTGGTTTTGGCAGAACAGATTCGCCGGCTTCAAATCATGGCTGAAAACGGCAGTTCCCTGCTACCATTTCTGGAGAAATGAGTAAAAAATGTCAACTACAAAAACATTTCGCAAATTCCGCTGGTTCTTTGCCTGGGACGATGAAAAAGAAGAGGCCTGGCTGAGAGATATGTCCAACCAGGGGTTCCACATGATGAAAGTCATCTTCCCGGGTATCTATACGTTTGAAGAAGGTGAAAAAAAGGATTATGCCTACCGACTGGATTATTCACCGAGTATTAGAAGAATGGACGATTACCTGAATATATTCCGGGATGCTGGCTGGACCTATCTTGGTTGTATGAACTACTGGCAATATTTCCGAAAAGAGGTAACCGGGGAAGAAGCACCTCAGATATTTACCGATTCCGAATCAAAAACCGTCAAATACAAACGGTTGATCGCTTTGTTTTCCGCCATATTACCGTTGACAGTAATCAATATTGTCAATTTGAGTAATATGTCTTTCCGACCGGTAGCGATATGGTTGACCGTTCTGATGGTTCTGTGCCTCTTCCTCCTTCTGTTTGGGATCGCAAAGATGCTAAAGCGTATCAATGATTTGAAAAAACTGTAAAAGTTGGATCACTAAAAAGGACGGCTGCGAAATTAATCACAGCCGTCCGAGCATTTTGAGGCTGCTTCTACCACTTCCAGTTGTGCGCGGTATCGATGGCCGTTTTGAGGTTGTCCCAATTCGTATCCGCTGGCACGGTGCAATCTGCCGCCAGGATAAACCTTTCGGGCGCGTCTTGCAGAACGGCTTCAGCGGCTTTCCTGACCTCGGCTGGGGTGCCTTTAGCCAGCACACCCAGACGATCCATACCGCCCATGAAGGGGCGTTTGTACAACCGGGCCACATCCTTCGCGCTGATCCTGCCGCCGGTCAATTCCAGGCTGGCATTCACCACCTGGCCTGGATAATCCGCGTAACGAGAAATGCTGGCATACGGAAGCTGATAGTCGCATACATGCAAAATACTGAACAAACACTTTCTATTTATTTCTTCCATTAATTCCAGGTCATACGGCCTAATGCAGGTATCAAACAACATAGGGTCCGAAAAGCGGGCCGCCTCACCACCCTGCGTGGATGTGTAGAATCCATCCAATCCAAGGTGGATGCATTCTGTGACAAAACGCATCACACTGTTGGTTATGGTCCGCATACCGATCTTCACCTTTTCGGGGTCGGTCTTGATATGCTGCGTGATCAAGTCATAGCTGGTGGTCTGGGCGGCAAACATGAATGGTGAGTATAGTGTCAGGATAACCAGGGCGTCTTTCTTGGCGGCTTTGACCAAACCCTCGACCACTCTAAGGGGTTCCGCGTAAAAATCCAGCGGATATTCCGGCATCTTCGCCCAGTCGTCCGGCGTTTTAATCTCCGGGATGGGTGGAAATTTGCGTTCATACTGAATTTTCACAAAATCCATACCGGTATACCGAAAAAAATCCAGGTGTTTATCTACAGCCGCCTGGCCGGTATGGCAGGTGGGATCAAAGTGCAGGAAGAAAGCGGCGGGAATGTATTTCGGCGTGGTTCGCGTTTCCAGAAGATTCAAGACGGCTTCGCGTTTGTTCATGTGACTCTCCTTGTTTCGGTTTCACAGGATCAATGAATTGTAGTTCAATCCTTAACGGTGTGACCAATCAACACGCAGCGCATGGAAATGGAACCGGCCAAAATCGATTCGTTCAGAAAGGATACCGGCTCTCCTTTTTTCTGCATGGCCAGGACATAAAGCAGCGGCAAATAGTGTTCGCCTGAATTTACCGCCAGTTCCACAGCCTTACCCTGTTTTTCATAGTGGATCAAAGGATTATGCTCCCCATTCATTATCCATTGCCGTGCTTTTTGGTCAAATTCCTCAGCCCAGTCATACGGATAGCTGCCCCATGACATCATGATCAGGTTATGAACGATGTTGCCGCTTCCCATCACCAGCACGCCCTGGTCACGCAGAAATTCAAGTGATTTTCCCAGGTTGTAGTGATATTCTCCGCTCCGGGTATGGTCAAGGCTGATCTGCACAACGGGGATATCCTCGTCAGGGTACATGCGACTTAATACAGACCAGGCTCCATGATCAAGCCCCCAATTCAGGTCAGGCCGGATGGTTACCGGTTTCACAGTAGAACATATCCCAATGGCCAATTTCGGGTCACCCGGCGCGGGGTATTCCTTTTCAAACAAGGCTCGTGGAAAACCGGCGAAATCATGAATTGTCGCGGGTTTTTCCATGGCTGTGATGCAGGTTCCCTCTGTTTCCCAGTGAGCTGAAATACATACTATTGCTTTTGGGCGGGGCAGCTGTTTGCTTAATTCTGTCCAGGTAGTTGAGTATTCATTGGTCTCTATGGCGTTCATGGGGCTGCCATGTCCAATAAAGATTACAGGCATACGTTCAATACTCATTTTTTCTCCCGTCAGGTTAAGATACCCGAAAGTCGAACCAGTTCATATTCATCTTACAGATATTTCATGGAAGAATCCATACTCCCAAGCATCAGATATGGCATGTAATGGCACTTTTTTCATTTGGATTTGAACTGATCATTGATCGACATTTTCAGTATCCATCATTTGGAGAAACAAATTTACAACTTCGGGATCAAACAATTTCCCGCTTTGCTCTTGCAGGTAATGAAATACAACCTGTCTGTCCCAGGCAGGCCGGTATGGGCGATTTGACATAAGCGCGTCCCATACATCAACGACGGCAAATATACGTGCCGCCAGCGGAATTTCTTCGCCTTTCAATCCCCGCGGGTAACCTGATCCATCCCAGCGTTCATGGTGGGCATATGGGATTATCAGAGCGGGTTGAAGATATTCAATGTCTTTTAATAGATGATACGCGTTCATGGGATGCTGGCGCATGATCACCCATTCATCATCCGTCAATGAACCGGGTTTTAAGAGAATATTGTCCGGTACGCCAACTTTGCCAATGTCATGCAACAATGCCCCACGTTGAATATCCATCATTAAGTTTTCGTCCAACTTCATTTGCGACGCGATCCTGACCGTGTATTCAACCACCCGTCGGCTATGATCGGCTGTTTCATGTTCACGGAGGTCAAGCGCGCGCGCCCAACCTTCCAGAGTGGCTTCATAGGCGCGTTCCAACTCTTTGTGAGTTTCACGCAGTTGGGCTTCTGAACGTATTCGATCTGAAATATCACGAGTGATATTTAACAGGCAGTCCTCACCATTTACTTTTATCAGGCTGGCTGACATCAACCCGTGGATAATCCGTCCATCTTTTCCCCTGAAATCAGTTTCGAGGTTGCGGTAATAACCATCCTTCTTTATACCGGCAACAAGTTTCTTTCTATCTTCCAGATTGACCCAAATATTTAATTCAACCGATGTTTTCCCAATAACATCTTCCTTTGTAAAACCGGTTAATTCAGTGAAACCCTGATTAATATCCAAATATAAACCATCAACCAGCCGGTTTATATTGATGGAATCAGGCGAGGTATGGAAGGCCGTAGAGAATTTCGCTTCAGATAGTCGGAGGGCTTCTTCACCCTGTATTCGTTCGGTAATGTCCGAGAAGAAGGCGGCCATTTTCCCGGGTGAAGTCTGAAAGGCATGGACTTCAAAAGCCCCATGGATTGTTTTGTCTTTATAAACCACCTGATGGCCATTCCATGGAATCCCTGTCCGGGTTACCTCTCGATAGCGATCAGGGATTTCTGTTTCCAAAAGTCCGGGAAAAACCTCGTCGATGGTTTTCCCCAGAAATTTTTCATGATCGAGATTAAGAATCGAATCCGCTGACGGATTGAAACCAGAAAAGATCAGATTGTCATTCTCATCAAGCGTATACATATGAAGCCCCAGAGGCACGCCTTCGATAATGGAGCGATATTTTTGTTCTGAAGCCAGGTTGCTCTCTTCCGCCAACCTCTGGGATGTTACATCATGACTGGATAATATCAACGTCTTAATACTGGTGTCTTCGTGATTTACAATAATGCCGGATGTTTGAACCCAAATATAGTGTCCAGCCGCGTGCCTGGTCCGATGTTGGATTTTTCCTGGAATACCGGAATTCAGAACCATTTTAATGGCTTCGGAGACTCTATCCCGATCATCAGGATGAATCAGTCCAAACGCGTTTATTTTTTCCAACTCATGCGGGTGGTATCCAAGCGCGGTGTAATGAGATGGAGAAGCATACAGGTAATTTCCGCCCAGATCAATTTCAGCCACCATGTCAGTCATGTGGTCGGTTAATCGCTTTAATTGTGATTCTTGAGCCTGTCGGGCTTCTTCCGCTTTTTGCCGCAGCCGGGTTTCTTCTTCAAAAGCCTGCAGGGCCTTCGTTTGTCCAAGGATATACAGATTGATCTGTCGCGCGAAATACCACTGGATTAAGAGAAATCCAGACAAACACATGAAAACGATCACTGATGCCGTAATATGCCCGACAAATGAAGAATTTATGGAAGGCCATAAAACATAGGTATACGTAATTGAACAAAGAATAACAAAGAGAAAACTGGTTCGGTTGCCCAGTAAAAACCCAGACAAAATTACCGCGAATCCATACAGAAGTATGGAGGTGTTTTCAATGTTATATCCTCCCAGGCTGTAAGTGCCCAGCAGAAAGCAAACAATCGGTGGAATAAATCTTGCCCAACGCCATCCCCCTCTTATCGCGCCCTGCCAGCCAACAATTAACAACAGAAGGTCAATAAAAACCGGATGGGATTCATTTATTTTATAGATACCCATCAGAATACTGATCAAAACAATCATAGCTGGAATAATTGTTATGATGACCAGTAATCGCAAGACTTCTATTGTCCACTTTTCAAGATTTGCCGCGGAGGAAGAGTATGAAGACGGATGAAAAAAAGACTTAAAAAAGGCTGGTTTTTTCAACAGATAAACACTCCGCTACCGTCTGTGTATCTTATTGATCCAGTATTCAATAAACCCTTGTCGTAAAAAGGAAGGATGTCAATTAGTATTATCCAACATCTACATGTAAGTTCAAAGTGGTTTTTCGGTTTTTTGGAAAATTTTTACGCGAGAATTTATTGCGAGATATTTACCAGGTATTGGAAATACAACGTATGGCGCAGGTCATGTTCTTCCTGCAGCTCACCACCGGGATATTGTTTCATACACTTGTTCAGATCTTCTTGTCTATCAGGGAGAAACACAAACATTACCCTGTTTTTGGATGGCACCGGGTTTCGCGGATCACCCCAGGAATAAGGTAAGTCAACCCCCTCAATTTGAGGAACCAGGTAAGAAAGGCTGTTTATGGACCGATACCCCATTGCCGGCCAGCCCATGAACATCACTTCCAGGGATTCATCCTGGTTTTTTAATGAGGTTGCCAATCGCTGAGCCACCTGGGTCTGAAATCCGCCGAAGTTGCTCAGGGGGGAATAATCATAAAAATAAAACCAGGCATCACTGACCGCTGTTATCAGTATAAATATTTGCAAGGCCGCGGAAATGAATTTACTTCTACTCTCAAAACGCCTTTGGAGAAATGAGATGACATCATTCATACCATATCCAATAATCATCATGGCCGGCGGCACCGCCGCGATATAACGCTGCGAGCCGGGGGTATCTTTACTCAGGGCGCCGCCAGTGATGATCACTCCCAGCCACAGGAAGATCAACCAAAGCCGGTTGTCTTTGTACTTCTTGATCAAGAAAATGAGCAGGCTCAGGTAAAACAAACCGGCCGCGACCGGACGCAAAATACTGGTTCCCGGTGTGTACCAGTGTTTGAGAGGCACGCAGGTCAACCCCAGCATACTGGTAATGAATTGCTCTGCCAGAATGACCAACGCGGATTCCCCGGTGATGCGGGTTCTTTCCTCCAGCCATTCACCCAGAATGGAAACCCGCAGCATGGGGGCATTAAACTCGTCCGGCTTGTTGAAGTAAAACCAGGCCAGCGGCAGGTAAACCAAAGCCGAAACGATGAACATTCGCAAAATATGCGGCCATGCCCGCTTAAAACGCGGCCTGTCTTGCAGCGCGGCAAAAAACAGCCAGACAGGTACAGCCGCGTACAGTCCGCGGGTGGATGTGTAAAAGTATTGAGAAAGCCCGAGGCAGATGCCCGCCAGGGTGAAAGCTGCTTTTCTCTCCTGTTTCCAGGCCCACCATAAAGCCCCCAGAGTAGCTGTCCACCAGAATCCATCCCAGATGTTGTTCAACCCGAGGCGGGAGAAATGGATATGAAAATGAGAAAAAGCCAGCAGCACGGAAGCCAGCAATGCGGGGCGATGTCCAAACATGGCCCGCGTCACCAGATACGTTACCAACACAGTCAGTCCGCCAACCACAGCGGATGGAACACGCAGGGCTTCTGTAGTCTGCCCCAGGAAAGTGATTCCCCAGGATTGAATGAAGAAAAATAAGGATGGAAAAGAATACCACCCGGCAAAGAAGAGGTTGTTTGTCCTCCCACTGCGAAATGTGTTTGAATACAATCCAAAAGAACCTTCATCACCGGAGAGTGCGTTTGGGTAAATGGCCGTGTTCAATCCACGCAGCAGAAAAGCCAGCAAGAACAGACCCAGAGCCCAAAAGAGTGTATTCCCGGCAAGTTTTCCCAGGGACGAGTCTTCCTCCCAGGCGGCTGCCACACACAGCGCGATCGCGCCCACCCAGGAAAGTGGGGCAATAATAGGATCACGCATGCGCGGTTCAAAGCCACAGGCCAGGGTTGCCGTGATCGCCAGAAGGAAGGCGAAGAGTTGCAGCGTGAAACGGCTGGCGGTAAGTCCGGTCGCCTTGCCGCAGGATTCAAGCAGGCGGGTAATTCTGACTGAAAATCCTGGAAGCCGGAAGGCGACACATCCAACGAGAAACAGGACCAATCCCAGTATTAAGAAAACTGTATTCAACGCCTGCCATTGTTCCGATAGAACAAAACTCAACCTCTTGTGAATCAGAGCAAGCATCAATCCACCGGCAACCAGAATAAGTTGCGGCGTCTTGATTGATGCGTTTCCTGTGGAAATATCTACATTCTGCACGAGATTCCTCTTAATAAAACCGAAGTTTTATTTCCAGCCCATTCCTCCGGGTTGTTTATTCCGGCTCCTTCTACAGGTTTTATACCGGCTGAAGAATCCATTCTGATTATTATAGTGTAGGTAAGTTTTTCCAGAAAATACCGCTATTGGAATCGGGTTTCTCATATTGGTGAAATCGCCATTATTGGATAAACTTGGTGTATCTGGCTTCAACAATTTGCGGCATATTTTCATAAAGATGTTTCATATGGGAAGGGAATCCATGATATACCCCATTATTCAACGAGAATTAACGGTACACCTTAACAACGAACACTGGTACTTGAAACCGATTGAAGATCCGGATATTCTCGGGCCGGTGGATTATGGTTGGAAACGCTACCGCATTTACCCGGATAGTTTTTCGTTCGGAGAAGGTCTGTTGGCTGGCAGCAGCATCCCCGGTTCTCGACGATTGGTTTTCACCGGCTGGTCTACTCAATGGGACGGTTTCTATATTTCCTCCATGGGTGGCGCGGCTCATACCTTTCACGGCGTGGGGGTGAACTATGTTTCCCTGCGCGGCCGCGCGCCGGAAACCAGCGTGCTTCTGTTAAACCACAAACAGGGTGAGGTTTTTGTGCGCCTGGAACCGGTTAATGCGCATGCGCTGTGGAATGGGTACGCAGATCCGGAAGGCCGCCCGCTGGCGGGTTTCTTCGCGCTTCAACAGGCGCTTTTCGACCGGTATAAAGGCGAATATCAGGAAGGAAAGATGCGTATCTGCGCCGTCGGGCCTGCCGCATACTTTACGCAGGAAGGCGCCATCGGCTCCAACCCGATTCGCAAGGGGTCGCTTTCCGTGGTAACTGACTGGGCCGGTCGCGGCGGGTTAGGATCACGTTTGCTGCAGACCAACAACCTGGCGGCCATCATTTTCGGCGGCGAGTGGGAAGATCCTGACCTGCGCGACAGCTCGGAAATCGACGCCTACTTTATGGAACACTTCGGCAAGAAGACCATCCAGACCGATATCTCGGTGACGGAAAAATATCGCTATGTGCCTGAATTCGAGACCGGCGGCACATTTGGCGTCAACAACCGCGACATGGCCGAACGCATTTTAAGCTTCAACTACACCAGTATTTACCATTCCGATGAAGAACGTCTGAAACAGCACGAAGACTTCATCTTAAAACATTACCTTGTCCAATTCAATGAAGAGACCATCAAAACCAAGAATTTCCAGCACTGCGGTGAACCCTGCCCGGTGGTCTGCAAAAAGATAAACGACATATTCAAAAAAGATTACGAGCCATACCACGCGCTTGGTCCCCAGATCGGGGTGTTTGACCAGCGCGCGGCAGAAATGATTAACGATTATGCCGATTCAATGGGTTTTGACGCCATCCAAATTGGCGGCACCGTCGCCTGGATTATGGATCTGGTGGCCAATGACTTGATCCCGCCGGAAGATTTCAATCTGCCCCCCAAGAGCGAGCTGTCTTTCCAATTCACCGAGGACATCTCCGCATTCGACCTGGTCAAAGACAGCGCCCGCAATGCCGCCTATGCCAAAGCGATTATCGATGTTTTACTGTTTGATCCGGCCGGACAGATCTTCCGACTGGGCATTCGAGCGGCAGCCTTTGAGCTGGATAAAAAATACCACATCCGCAGTGTGGATCGCGCCGTGTTCATCCCTCATGGAGACGAAGGCCACATGGTTCCCAATCAGTACTGGGTGGCGGGTATGTTCAGCCCCATGCCGATGATGGGCAAGTATTTCGTCTTCTATGAAAGCAAGTTCCTGCCTCCAGACAAACTTGGCCGGAAAAACGTGGAGCGTATGACCTATGAGTTGTTCAACGAGAATAGCGGCATCTGCCGCTTCCACCGCAAGTGGAGTGAAACAATCACCGACGAAATTCTGTCCGCCCATTACGGGTTGAAAGTGGATTACAAATCCCACCAATTCGCCCTGGCGCGCGCGATCCATGAAGCCGAGTCCCCCAAGAGCGTGTTCTGGGAAAGCGAACGGGTGGTAGATTTACTGATAACCTTCCTGGAACAGTGGGCCAGGGCTGGTCTTAATGATGAACAACTTGACCTGTGGCTGGAGAAATTTCACACCGACAGACAGGCTGCCGCTCGTGAATGGTGGAAAGCCGTCAAGCAGGGGATTGACGATGCCTTCAATGCGGGAGCCGAAGCCATCCCGAACGCCCTGACTCCCGGCCAATCAAACAAGTTGTAAGTTTTTATGGAAAGCATTCGCGAGATCTATCGGATCGGGCATGGCCCATCCAGCAGCCACACCATGGCGCCAAGACGGGCGGCAGAAATCTTTGCCGGTCGGCAGCCTGCCGCTGCGGCATTCCGCGTGACCCTGTACGGCAGCCTGGCCGCCACGGGCCGAGGTCATCAAACCGACACGGCCATCACCGCCGAAATGGCCCCCAGGCCGGTTGAGATCATCTGGAAATCGGACGAATTGCTGCCTCTTCACCCCAATGGCATGGAATTTGAGGCGCTGGATCGTGGCGGGAAGCTGCTGGAAATCTGGCGGGTGTACAGTCCGGGCGGCGGAGCCTTGTTGGAAGAAAACCAGCCCGAGCCCGCCTGTGTTTATCCACAATCCAACATGGCAGACATTCTGAAATTTTGCACATCCAGCGGACTGACCTTCTGGGAATACGTGGAATCGTTTGAAGGCAGGGACATATGGGATTACCTGCAAGAGGTCAATCGGGTGATGCATGAGTCTGTACAGCGTGGTATCCAAGCGGAAGGCGTTCTGCCGGGTGGATTGGGCGTTTCGCGCCGGGCGTGGACGTTCCATCGAAAAAGCCTGTTGAACGGCAGCCATCTGGTGCGTGAAGGATTCCTGCCGGCATACGCGTTGGCTGTGGCGGAAGAGAATGCCACCGGCGGCCTGATCGTCACTGCCCCGACCTGCGGGTCCTGCGGTGTGTTGCCGGCAGTAATCTGCCACATCGAAGACACTGTGCAGACATCAGAAAAACATATTCTGCGCGCTCTGGCTACCGCCGGCTTGTTCGGCAATCTGATCAAGCACAATGCTTCCATTTCCGGAGCGGAAGTGGGCTGCCAGGGGGAGATCGGCTCCGCCTGCGCCATGGCCGCCGCGGCCGCCGCCCAGTTGATGGGCGGCACCATCCGGCAGATCGAATATGCCGCCGAGATGGGGCTGGAACACCACCTCGGCCTGACCTGTGATCCGGTCAACGGGCTGGTACAGATCCCCTGCATCGAACGGAATGTGTTTGCCGCCACTCGCGCCCTGGATTGCGCCACTTTCGCCACCTATTCCGATGGTTCCCACCGAGTATCTTTCGATGAGGTCGTTTCGGTCATGAAACAAACCGGGCAGGACCTGCCGCAGGTTTACCGCGAAACCGCGGAGGGCGGGCTGGCGATCACCTACCGTTTTCCAAAAAAGAACCTGCCCTTAAAATAGCTTCAAACCCTTTCATCATGCCCGAATCAACAGAGGAAATCTACAACCAACTCACCAATTTTGTCCTGCGCCGCTACAAGTCCAACGCCCGGCGGTCCATGCGAGATGTGTATGAATTGGATCAAACCTTCACCCGGCTCGAAAAAGACAACCTGGATTTTATGTACGAAAATCGCGCGGGAGTGGCTTCCATACTCGCAGACCCATGTTACTCTGAAAGTCTGGCGCAGGTTTTTGTCAAATCAAGTCTGGAATTTACCTATAACAACAACCAGTATATTCACCTGGATAAAGAGGAACAGAACAGGCTGTTAGGTCTGTATCAGTCCTACTTGCAGGGAATGAAAACCGTGCTGCAGTCCAGTCCATCATTTCCTGAATTTGAGCGTGATTTCACAAGGCTGGTAAGAGACCACTTTAATGATCTCAGTCTAAATATTTCCCGCTTCTTTGACCGGGAAGCCGGCTGGCAGGTGCAGGAGAACATCATCCTGAAACAGGTGGTTTGCAGTGAATATTCACCGGATTTTCAATTAAGCTTAATGGGATTAAACCTTAATGAACTGCGCGAACCGGTGCTTGATCTGGGCTGCGGAAAAAACGGCCCGCTGGTTAAATACCTTCGCGGGAAGGGGATCAAAGCTCTGGGAGTGGATCGCCTGGTGGAGAATACTCCCGGGTTGAAAGAGGTCGACTGGTTCGATATTGATTTCAAACCGCATAACTGGGGGACCGTCCTATCGCACATGGCGTTTTCGAACCATTTCCTGTTTCAGCATCGCTATAAATACGGAAACCCCAACCGTTATGCCCGCCTGTATATGAACATTCTCCACTCATTGATGCCAGGCGGGAGTTTTGTTTACACACCTGAATTACCGTTCATTGAGAAGTACCTGCCGGCAGAACAATTCAGCGTCACAAGGAATAACAGTATTTCTTGTCGTCAAAATGGCAAGGTCGACGCGCAAGAACCATCTGTCACAAAAATAACCCGGCTGGCTTAACAGGTGCCGTGAGCCAGTAAAGCCGCAGATCGACCTTCGCGATAAAGTTCGTTGTATTTTCGGCAGGCGGCCGGTGTTCGCAGCAGGATCAGCCGGCTGATGCCGTGGTCGTGAATATATTGCCGGGTTTCATCAGGCACTTTGACCATTCCGTCTATGCCGGTGCCGATCACCAGGACTTGCACATCACAG
Organism: uncultured Leptolinea sp.; assembly: GCA_964397625.1. Lineage (GTDB taxonomy): Bacteria > Chloroflexota > Anaerolineae > Anaerolineales > Anaerolineaceae > Leptolinea. Next base: position 38,071 of record CAYNJT010000022.1, read on the forward strand.
TCGAATACTCCGGTGATCATGGCCGGTGAGAGGGTGTGCCCCTTGCGTTCCTTCCATTCCGAAACAACCGATCCGACCAGTCGGATATCTTTACCCACACCTTCGCCCTGGTCGGAATGCGCCTGTCCACCGATTACAAATCTACCCCGGCTGAATTCTTCAACAGGGCCATCAGGATCACGAAATTCGTCCATCCTTGCCTCCTTTATCCCGGGTATTTTTCCTTCCACTCACGTTCCAGCATGGCAAACCACAGTTCTGATGCCCAGTAACCTTTGTACCAGAGGCTTTCGATGAAGCATCCTTCCCGGCGGAAACCCACTCTTTCAAGCAGGCGATGCGCCGGGTAATTCTCAGGGTCGCAATTGGCAATGATTCGATGAACCTTCAATTCACCAAACAGATAATTCACAAGAGACGTGACTGCTTCTGACCCATACCCTTTCCCATGATGGTTCGCGGCCAGAGTCATGCCGATTTCCGCCTGGCGGTGACTGTCTTTGATGATCTGGAAAGCCACATCGCCAATCAAGGTGCCGCCGTCTTTTAGTTCCATGCCAAGTTGCAGCCATTGACCGATTTCTCCGGGCGTAACCGCTTTCATCTGCTCAATGAATTCTTCCGCCTGTTCCTCGGTGAACGGTGTTCCCCAGCCCTGATATCGGGCAATATCCGGGTCGGAACGATAGGCGGAAAACGCGGGAATATCCGGCGTGTCGAGAGGTCTCAGGTACAGGCGCTCTGTTTCCAGACGGAACATGTCAGGCTTTCAGGTCAGCCAGCAGGCGGCGTGAACCATCCACCAGCATAAGGGTGTCAGTGCCAACAGCCACAAGCGTAAACCCGTTACCCGCGCATTCCCGGGCAAACGCGGTTGACGCGGTAAAGATTCCGATCGGCATACCTTTTTTCTGGCAGGCCAGGCGGACTTTTTCAATGGCCGTTTTAACAGCCGGATCACCCACTTTTCCGGGGATACCCAGGCTGGCTGAAAGATCGTAAGGACCAATTAATACCGCGTCCACACCCTCTACCGCAACGATTTCTTCAATATTTTTCACGGCTTGAATATGCTCCACCTGCACCACCACGGCCACAGAATCGTTGATCGTGTCGATGGTCTCCTGCAATCTGGCGCCATAGCGATGCACCCTGCCCACGCCCACACTGCGGTCGCCTTGCGGCGGGTATTTACTCCAGCGTACGGCATTACGGGCATCCTCACCGGAATTAACCATGGGGAGCATGATACCAGCCGGGTCAATATCCAGAGCTTTCTTAATCCACACCGGATCATTGGCGGGCAGCCGGATAATACCGGCGATGGCATCACCGCCTGCCTGTAAATTTCTCTGCACATCGCGCACTTCCAATGGAGCGTGTTCCATATCAATAAACAACCAGTCGAAACCTGTGTCCACCAGGATCTCGGTAATTTCCGGAGCAGGCAGGGAAACCAGCGTTCCCCAAAGCATTTTTCCAGACCGCAGCTTCTCGCGAAAGATATTTTTCATTTATCCTCCCAGGCATACACGTATAATTTGTATCGTACACCTATTTTTAACACATTTAATATGCCTCCCACAAACGAGTATTGGTAAAATCATTAAGATTGTTTTGTTACATCAATACCTGCCCGATAAGGAAAACCATGAATAACGAAAAGAACTCTTCCAGAAAGTTAAGGTTATTCTACGCGCTCTTCGCCGTGATTCTGGCACTCAGTATGGCGTCATTAAGTTGTTCATTTACTATTGAAGAAACCAGTAACGCAGAACAAGAACCACAGGCAATTGAACCATTGGCCGAAGGGGAGGAGGAAATCGCGCCGGAAATTGCTTCTTCTGGTGATGCTGCCAATGAACCGGCCTCTCCCAAAGCGGCCAAAGGCGATACATGGACGGTCATGTTCTATCAGGACGCGGACGACCAGGTATTGGAAGAGGATATCTTTACCGACTTGAACGAAGCTGAACGAATTGGATCAACCGGAAAAGTAAACCTGGTCGCCCAGATCGACCGTTATTCCGGAGGTTTCAAAGGCAAACAGAACTTCTCGGGAGCCAAACGTTTTTACCTCACCCAGGATAACGATCTTGAATTTGTAAATTCAAAGGAACTGGCCAACCTCGGCGAAGTGAACATGGCCGATAGCAATGTGCTGGTTGATTTTGTCACCTGGGCGGCAAAGCAATTCCCGGCCGACCACTACATCCTTATTCTCAGCGATCATGGAACCGGCTGGCCGGGCGGTTGGACGGACGCAGACGTGGAAAGCAACCCGAAAGATATTCTCATCGACGGCTGGGATGACATGCTCTATCTCAATGAGCTGGATGATGCCATGGCCGCAATCCAGAAAAAAACCGGCATCCAAAAATTCGATATTATCGGATTTGACGCCTGTCTGATGGGCAGCCTTGAAGTGTTGAGCATGACCGCACCCTACGCGGACTACGCCGTTCTTTCGCAGGAAACGGAGCCCTCCATGGGCTGGGCGTACACGGCCTTCCTGAAAAAACTCACGTCCAATCCAAAGATCGATCCGGCGGAGCTGGCTAAGACCATCGTCGATACGTATATCAATGAAGACACCCTGGTCACCGACCCGGAAGCGCGGGCAAAATACGTTTCCAGAACCTATGAGACAACCGGCAGAGTCAGCGCGGAACAACTGGCAAACGAAGAATCAAAAACAGTAACCCTGGCAGCCATCGATCTTTCCAAAATACCGGCTGTTATGACCGCGCTGGATAACCTGGTGACCCCGATGAGCAAGATCAACCAGAAGGTGGTTGCCGGAACGCGCGCGCACACAAAAGCATATGAAAATGTCTTCGGCGAAAATATTCCATCACCATATATCGACCTGGGAAACTTCGCCAAACTACTGGAAAAGAATAGCACCAGTGAGAATGTTGGTAAAGCGTCCCTCCAACTGCAATCCGCCATCAAGAAGGCAGTCATCGCGGAAAAACACGGGCCCAACCAGAAAGGTTCCAATGGGATTTCGATCTACTTCCCCATTTCCAGACTTTTCCAGGCGGACGGGGCGGATTATGGAACCTATATCAAAACGGCCAGCCGGTTCGCGAATGAAAGCCAGTGGGATGATTTCCTGGCATTCCATTACTACGGCATGGAGATAAAACCGAACAACAAGCCGGCTGAAAACGCCACGGTCACCGCGCCGGGAGCCGGGAAGATAGCCATTGAACCCATCAAACTGACAGGTACTGCTGCCTCAACTGGCAAACCTGTCACCCTCTCGACCACGGTTAAAGGGGAGAATGTGTCGTATCTGTACATATTCAGCGGCCGTTTCACAAAAGATCAAGACCAGTTACAGGTCATTGATCTGGATTACATCGATTCAGAAGCGACCAAGGATATCGACGGCCGCATCATCCCTGACTGGGGCGAGGGGGATATTCCCATCGAAATGGACTGGGAACCCCTGGCGTATGTGGTCAATGACGGCACCCACAAACAGATGGTGGTTCTCGAACCGGACACATTCGGTGCCGGCACCGAAGACACGCTGTACAAAGTGGATGGCATTTACAAATTTGCCAATGGTGAAAAGGACCGCTATGCCATGTTATATTTTGATGGCGACGGCAATTTGCTGCGGGTGATGGGCTATAACTCAACCGAGAGCAACGGCCCGCAGCACGAAATCACCCCGGAACAGGGCGATAAATTCAGCATCCTTCAACAGTGGATTCCCATGAAGAGTGAAGGGGGGGAAACTAAAACGGTTTATAAGGAAGCTGGAATCCTGACCTTCGGTGATACGCCCTGGACGTGGGAGGAACATCCCGCGGCCAAAGGCCAGTACCTCATCGGCATTATCGCGGAAGATATGGACGGCAATACTTACGCCGAATACGTGCCGGTAACGGCGGAGTAATTCATTACGGCATCAAAAGCCGGCCGGTTTTCCGGCCGGCTGCTCTTTTAATTCCCCTTCTACAGGACTGCCTTGATTAAGACAGAATCACTCCTGCCC
>CAYNJT010000023.1:0-30948 GCA_964397625.1 uncultured Leptolinea sp.
TTTTCTTTTGAGCTAACGATTATCTTTCAGTAACATTCTAAATGAACTAAAGCGACTAATTGACACACCCTGATTGCATGGGTATACTTAACCGGTTTTATTCTGGAAGACCGAAATGACACAGTACCATTTCCTGGACAAACCGGGTTGGAGGAAAATTTGAAGAAAGCGTTAATTACCGGCATTACCGGCCAGGACGGGTCGTATCTGGCAGAACTTTTACTCAGTAAAGGGTACGAAGTACATGGTATCATCCGCCGGGCCAGCACATTCAATACACGACGCATTGATCATGTGTATCATGATCCCCACAATAATGGTGAAAAGGTTCATTTGCATCTGCACTACGGTGATGTTTCCACTGGCGACACACTCCTCGATGTGATTTACAACATCCGGCCGGAAGAAATCTATCATTTGGCCGCCCAGAGTCATGTGCGTGTTAGTTTTGACATGCCGGAATACACCGGTGATGTAACCGGTTTGGGGACAATCCGCATTTTGGAAGCCATCCGAAAAAGCGGCACGAACGCCCATTTTTATCAGGCATCTTCAAGCGAGATGTTTGGCGGCGCAAAACCCCCGCAGAATGAAAACACAGCTTTTGAACCACGCAGCCCGTACGCCGCGGCCAAGGTTTACGCCTATTGGGTTACCCGCAACTACCGTGAAGGTTATAACATGTTCGCCACCAATGGGATCCTGTTCAACCACGAATCGCCACGGCGCGGCGAAACATTTGTCACCCGCAAGATCACGCGCGCCGTCGCGGCAATCAAAGCCGGCAAACAGGAACACCTCTACCTGGGCAACCTGGACTCAAAACGAGACTGGGGTTACGCTCCTGAATACGTGGAAGCCATGTGGATGATACTGCAGCAGGAAAAAGCCAATGACTATGTTATTGGTACCGGCGAGGCTCACACCGTACGCGAGTTCTTGAACGAAGCTTTTGGTTATGTCGATCTTGACTGGAACGATTTTGTCAAGATCGATCCGCGCTACTTCCGCCCGACTGAAGTGGATTATCTGCTGGCTGATGCCAGCCGCTCGCGGAATATATTGAAATGGGAACCACGCATTCATTTTAGAGAATTGGTGCGCATTATGATGGACGCGGACCTGGAATTGATGGGTCTCACTCCACCAGGTGAAGGCAAGCGCCTGCTTTCTGAACGTTTTAGCGGCTGGCACCGCTGGGAATCCCAGGTTGTATCCATGGAACGATAAGATAAGAAAACTCTCCTTTCGGAGAGTTTCTTTATACTTTTAGCTATTTAGCGTTTTAAAATTTTCTGCAGCGCTTTAATTTCATTGTCTCCAAGGCCGGCCTTTTGCAGCGATTGGATATCGCCATCCGCGATGGCCTGACCGATCAATGAATAACGCAGGTCTTTGAGGTCCTGTTCCACGGGTGACGCAATCTTCTCATCTCCAGTGATTTTTCCGTCTGCCATACGCACCACCCGTCGGGTTTGAGCGGCCACCTCATGGTCATGCGTGACCAATATGAAGGTTGTTCCCTGGCTTTCGTTCAATTCCCTGAGCAATTTGATCAGCTCATGCCCGTTGACAGAATCCAGGTTTCCAGTAGGTTCATCTGCCAGCACAAGAGACGGTCGGTTGGCCAGAGCCCGCGCGATAGCCACACGTTGACGTTGCCCGCCGGAAAGTTGGCCGGGAAGATGTTCCAACCGGTGTGACATTCCCACAATTTCCAATAATTCTCTGGCCCGTTCACGCGTTCTTTGGGTGAGCTGTACTGCAGCATGGGAATTTCAACATTTTCCTGCGAGGTCAATGTGGGAAGCAGATTGTGCAATTGAAAGATAAATCCCACTTTCTTTCCACGGAAAGCGTCAACGTCCTTGATTTTGGCGAGGTCCTCTCCATCGATCAGGATTTGGCCTGAGGTGGGTTTATCTAACGCGCCAAGAACATTTAGCAAAGTGCTCTTTCCACTACCGCTGGGGCCCATGACAGCCACAAATTCACCAGGAGCAATCTTCAAATTGACATTATCCAGGGCTCGTACTTCATCGCCGTTACCGTAGATGCGGCAAAGGTCCCGGGTTTCAACCGTCCAGGTCATTCTTCCACCTTGATGTCCACAAAAGCAGTCATTCCCCAGCGTAGTTTCTCCGGCCGGTCCTGCATGGATATGGTTACGGTGTAGTTTACACCAGAACCTTCCGATGATCGAGCGGCAATACGTTCAACCACACCCTGGATTTTGGTATCCGGCAGGGCATCAAAGGTGATCTCCGCCGGAGCACCTTCCTTTATTCGGGCGACATCGATCTCATTCAGGTCCGTGGTATCCACCTGCAATTGAGTGAGATCTGCCAGAAGCATGGCGTTCTGACCGATATTTACCCATTCCCCTTCACGCACATTGATGCGGCTGGTGGTCCCGTTGAATGGCGCTTTCAATTCAAGGTCTTCCAATGCTGATCGGGCAGCTTCCAACTGTTTTTTTGCATTTTCCAATTCACCTTCCAATTGCTTCTGATCGTCCGGGTCAGGTCCATTCTTGACCTTATCCCATTGGCGCTGCGCTTCCTCAAGTTCAGCTTTCGCCACAACCAGGCTGCCTTCAGCCTGCGCGACTTCCATATCATCCGGAAGAGACTGAAGGTAATTCAGGTTATATACAGCTTTGTCTCTCGCCAGTCGGGCGGCAGAGAACATACTTAATACACCCGCGCGGGTGAGATCATCTTCATCGCGGTCCTGGTAATATGCCCACAGGTCATTGGCTTTCTTGAATTCATCCTGCGCCAGAATCAAATCAGCCTTTGCCCGATCAATGATAGCCGTATCAGCACGTTTGTAATTCTTGGCTTCACGCTTCTCCTGGGCTTTGTCGAGCGCTTTGACGGCGTCAGCCAGGCGAAGCTGCGCGGCAGCCCGCACAGTGTTGTGATCTTTGGACAGGTTATCCAGTTTGCGCTGAGCTGCCAGTTGAGCCACTTCAGCGGCAGATACGGCTGCTTCCTGCGCGGCTTTACCCTTGAGACGCAACAACACGGTTCCTTCAGGGAAAACCTGGTTTTCTTTTCCAATAACCTGTTCAACAACACCCGACGCGGGAATGCTCAACATAGTCCAACGGGCAGGCACAACCACACCTGTGGCACTGATAAAGTTTTCCCGCACTGCAGGTGCTTCTGGCGTTGGCTGCGCATTTTCAGCGCCAATGCTCCCACAACCGGCCAAAACTGGCAATAATAAGACTACCAGCAAAGAGACTATAGTCGTAACACGCAGTGATTTCATAGGTACCTCCAGATCATTCATAACGTAGTGCTTCCACCGGCGGCTGCTGGCTGGCACGATAGGCTGGATATACACCACCAAATCCGCCGAGTAAAATGGCAATGGTTATTGCACGGATAAACATGGGCAATTGAAAAGAGGGCGACATAAGGGCTCCCATACTGGGCTCCAACCGCATCAACAAAGCCAGCAACAATCCGATCGTAATCCCGGCCAGGCCGCCCAAAACACCCAGCAAAACAGATTCTTTCACGATCATTCCAAGTACTGATCGTCTTCGCCAGCCCATCGAACGCAATACCCCGATCTCACGGGTTCGTTCAAGAACTGCCATGAGCATGGTGTTCATCAGCCCCAGACCACCGAGAAAAATTGCCACAAACGAAACTCCATCTACCATGGCTGTTGAGTTTTGCATATCCGGCATTTCATCGGTAAATTCCCCTGACAGGGCAGCATGCACATCCGGCAACTCTGAATTGATCTTATCGACTGTTGCCCGCGCGGTTGTCGGATCCTTCAATTTGACGGCGTACATGCTGACTTTCCGCGGCTTCCCGATGAAGTTTTGAGCATCGCGAAGGGTCATAACACCGCCCATTTCCTCCCAACCCACACTGGATTCATAAATACCAACAACCTTAAACCTGGAATTGCTAAGTTCGAGTGTTTCTCCAACCTTTTTTTTCAACGAATCTGAAATCATACGGCCGATCATGATTTCTCGGTTTCCTTCAATGGGGCGTCCCTCTACCACATTGAAACGCTTCACGCCAAAACTTTTCGGCGCATACCCCTGTATGACAAAGAAACCCGATGAACCCGGCAATATTACAGCGGTGAACACCAAACCAGTCACCGATTCGACTTCCGGGAATGCCGCAATCTTCGCGCCGGAGCGTTCATCAATCGCGCTATAACCGGTATCTGAAATACCTGCCTGACGGATCATGATCTCATTGTTTGTATTGAATGTCGCATTCATGGCGCTGACCATGCCCTCAACGATGCCTTCCAGGGCAAGTATGGCCCCGATCGTCAGTCCAATCACACTAAGTGTCAGAATGGTTCTGGTGGAGCGCTGCCAAAGGCTTTGTATTGCCATTCCGCCTATCGGAAAACGCTGCTTTTTCCCTCCGCTGCCGCCGCCTTCATACCGGATGGCTTCCACAGGCTGCAGGCGCGACGCTTTCCAGGCAGGGTATACACCTCCGGCCAAACCCAGGAGTAATACTGTGGTGAATGCCTGCATGATCAATGAAGGACGGATATTTCCAATAGTACCGCCCCAGCTCTGTAAAACATTTGAAAAGGCCAGCAGAAAGAGGCAACCAATAAGACTTCCAAAAAATCCGCCGGCTAATGAAACCAGGATCGATTCGCCCAGGATCATCATCAACACCCGACGGCCAGACCAGCCGATGGCTCGCAGCACGCCAATTTCCCGGGTACGTTCGAACACTGCCATAAGTTGGGAATTCATCATTCCCACCCCGCCAATTAAGATGGCCAGACCTCCGATTGCCCATACAGTACCTTTCAGGTAATCGACCATTCCCTGCTTGTTGGCAAACTCCTTGGTGGTTGCCAGCAACAAATCAGGGTACCGTTTTTCGATTTTCTGTTGGAAAGAGACCTTCTTTTCCGGTCCCTTTAATTGAATATAGAAAAGAGATACCTGACGAGCTTTACCGAGCAATGCCTGGCTGTCTTCCAGCCGAAGCACGGCACCGCTGTCTTCAAAAGCCTCGCCGGTTTCATATATCCCGATAATGCGATAAACATTCTGGGTAAGCCGTAGGGTGTCGCCCACCTTTTTATGCATGGCTTCTGCGGCTTGAATGCCGAGGATGATTGGCTTGCCTTTTGAAGAGGCCGCTTTTGGCGACGCCAGGTCAATTCCTTCTTTAATAATGAACCTGGAAAGAATAAAACTATCAGTCGGGTATCCAAACACAAAGAAATACGGAGAATCTTCCGTAGTGACAATGCCTTCGGTCATTCCGCTGACTTTGTCCACTTCAGGTAATGACGCCAGCTCTTTACCAATCCCCTCATCCACTGCGCTCATGCTGATATCATACGAATCCGGCTGGCTTAAGACAAAATCCGCTTTGCTGCCAGCCATCATATTGGTATAACCTGCCTGAAAGCCATCCGCCATGGTACCCAGGCCAATAATGGCGGCGGCGCCAATGCTGATTCCCAGTATTGTCAACAATGAGCGAGTCTTGCGTCGGAGCAAGTTTTTCAGGATGATCGTAAACATAGGAGTTCCCAGGAAGCAAAAACCGTCTACTTCAATCCATTTACGAAGTAACCGGAAATTTGTTTCATAAATTTGCTGTCATTCCAATTTTTGTTCAGATAAGGGTCGTCAACCGCTCGCAGGTAGAATAGACCAATGATTTCAGCTAACAGGAATCGTGATGCCGCTTGGGCGTCGGTCTTTTCAATATTCCCGGAAGCAATCCAGTTATTGATTTGCGTTTCCATGGTCTCCAGCGCTGGCTTCACCAGGTCATTGAAATAATGTTCCCGAAAATGCCCATTTGTAATGGCTTCACCCATCGTCGCGCGCATCATCGAATCCATTTCATCCAAAAAACCGTGACGTATCTCAAAGGTCTTATTCAAAATATCATGGTTGAATGACTCATTCTCTTCAACAGGCGACATTTCATTAAAACCCGAGCTGGCCAGCTTTTCCAGAATGGCGAGCAACAGGTGGTCTTTGCTCTCAAAGTAGGAATAGATTAATCCTTCTGAGAGGTCAGCCTCCTCCGCGATTTCACGGGTGGTCGCACGCTGATAGCCCTTCTCGGCAAAGATCTTCGAAGCCGCCGTGAGGATTTGTTCACGGCGTTCTTCAATTCTATGCAATCTGCGCTCAGATATTCCTGAAACAGTTTTAGTCTCAGTTTTACCGGCCATTTTGAGCCTCCGCTCAATTAATGAGTGACTGCTCAATATTTTATGCCGTTTTCAGTTTTCGTCAAGAGAAAATTTGATCAACCCTCATCATCGGGCTCTGTCTCCCCAACGCCCTCGCCATTTCCCGCGCCAGTATCGCTGTATGCAAGGAATTGAGCCGCCTGGGATGCCGATTCATAAGCTGCTGCCAGTTCATCTTCCATCAAAAACGTTCGAATGATTTCTGGTTGGCCTAACCTGCGCAAAACCGGCAGACTGATTTTGGGCGGTTTGATCTGCACGGAAAAGGCGGATAATGATTCCCCTGGTTCCCAAAATGCTTCTGGGTCTCCATCCAGCGGGGTATTCGCCTCAACCTGTGAAGCGGTTTCAGTTTGTTCTACAACTCCCCCCCTGTGAAGTCTTAGACCATCCAAAACCTGCTCCTGCGACCGGCCTCTCATGCGGAATAGGAGGAAAGGATCCTCGTCGAAGCGATCACCCAATATGTAGTGAGCCGCGGCGACATGTTTGCAGGGGTTGGCCCAATCAGGGCAGGAACACTGGGTTACCAGGTCTCCTGGTCGTTCGGGAAACAAGCTGAGTCCCGCGCTTTGAAAAGCTTCCTCTATATTTTCCGGCATTTCACCGGCCAGTAGTTTCGCGGCGAAGACCGCCTGGCTGGCAAGCACTTCCAACGCCTTTTCCCACTCTTCCGCTTTGAGCGGCATAACCTGAATGGTCACCCTGTACGGTTTCACTCGCGAACCCTGCACAGTGGCAGCCACACCATTTTTAATCTCTCCCATAGAGAGAACCTGACCCTGGCTGGCATAATCCTGTCCGCGAGACAGCCGCCGCCCGTCCATCAGTTTTTCCATTGCGTGGATCCAACGGCGCGCCCACCAGTTGCGTCCAAATTGTCCATTCTCAGCCAGTGCTTTTATGCCGCCAACAGCTTTCAGCGGAATGGATGGAGCGCGGGTGGATGCTTCTTCCCCATTGAACTCGTGGTTGTTCCGACGGTCAACCGGTTTTCGACGGTTGGGATTATACGGCCGCCTCTCCCTGGAACCCGGTTTACTTCCAGACAGAATCTCAGGTGAACGCCGGCGTGCAGGATTTTGCGGTTTCGAAAGATCAGAATTCCCCTTTCGTGATGTACTGGCAGGTTTTGAATACCCTGAACTACCGGTATTTTCTGTTGGTCCGGTTGTTCGATTTGTGGCGCCACCCTGTCGGGGGTTATAAGGACGCCTTGGTCTGCGTGGTTGTGAAGGATTCGAAGGGTTTAAAGGATTATCCGACATCTCTTATCCTCGAAGAGTAACCAGATCGCGCAATTCATCGGTGCTCATCTCCGTCAACCACTGATCACCGCTTGCGATGATGGCATCTGCCAGGCCTTTCTTAGACTCGATCATGTCATCAATTCTTTCTTCCAGCGTGCCTACAGTTATCAGCTTATGCACCTGAACATTGCGACTCTGGCCGATGCGGTAAGCCCGGTCTGTAGCCTGATCTTCAACCGCGGGATTCCACCAGCGGTCGAAATGGATCACCTGATTGGCACGAGTCAGGTTCAACCCAATACCACCGGCTTTTAAGGAAAGAATAAAGATGGGTGGCCCGTGCGGGTCATCCTGGAAGCGTTTGACCATCTGATCTCGCATCTCAGGTGGCGTTCCACCATAAAGGAATTGAACATTAACACCCAGTTGTTTTGGCAGCCAGGAAGACAAAATCTTCCCCATCTCGGCATATTGGGTAAAAATCAACACCCGGTCGCCTTCGCTAATAATTTCATCCAATAACTCCAACAGGCGCAACAATTTCCCGCTGCTCCGGCTGAAAGAATCATCCATCACAATACTGTCTGCTTCTTTCTTTTCCCATTGAGAGGGGTGGTTGCAGATTTGTTTCAACTGAGTCAGAAGGCTGAGGATCTGTCCGCGGCGTTCAATTCCCTCAGATGCCTGAATCCGAGCCATGACTTCATCCACAACGGATTTATAGAGGTTGGCCTGTTCACGTGTCAGATTGACATAATCTTTGACCTCGATTTTATCAGGCAAATCTTGAATGACTGTCGGATCCGACTTTAACCTGCGTAAAATGAATGGTGAAACGAGCTTCTTTAACCGACCTGCGGCCTCTTTGTCTCCGAATCGTTCAATAGGCAACGCGTAATAGCGTCGGAAGGTTTCCAATGAACCCAGATACCCGGGGTTTAAGAATTGCATGATTGACCACAATTCACTTAACCGGTTTTCCACAGGTGTACCGGTCAGTGCCAATCGGTAGCTGGCCTGTAATTTACGAATTGCCTGAGTTTGTTTCGCGCTTGAATTCTTGATATTCTGCGCTTCATCGAGAATGACAGACCACCAGGGAATTGCCTGAATTGTCTCCGCATCCTGCCGCACCACCGCGTAACTGCTGAACACCAGATCAACCTGACCAACTGCCTTGGTAAACTCGGCTCCCCGTAATCTTCCAGCCCCCTGATGAATCATCGTGGTTAAAGAGGGGCTGAATTTCCGCACCTCCCGTTCCCAGTTGGTGACTACTGAAGTGGGGCAAATCAGCAATACAGGGCCGGGCAAGGATCCATTGGTCTCTTTCTCTTTCAGCAATACCGACAGAGCTTGAATGGTCTTACCAAGTCCCATATCATCGGCCAAACACGCGCCCATGCCGTAATTTCGGAAAAAGGTAAGCCACGAATAACCGAGACGCTGGTAAGGGCGCAAAGTCCCTTTTAAGCTGGCTGGTTGTTCCAGCATGATCAAGCGTCCCTGGTCTTCCAATTGGTGCAGCCATTCACGCACCCAGCCATCCACCACAACCTCATCGACAGGCAAGCCTTCAGAAGCTTCTTCACCGCCCAGCGAATACAGAGCAGCCTGTACCAAATTCATTGAGCCGGTTTGCTGCTGTCTGCTCCAGAATTTTGAAGCGGCATCGAGTTGGGTGGTTTCCAATTGAACCCATTGACCACGTATCTGAACCAACGGAGACCGCAATGCGGCCAACCGCTCAAACTCCTCCCGGGAAATTCGTTCTCCACCCAGTGATAACTCCCAGGTAAAACGCACCAATTGATCAAGACCCATCTTGCCGGTCGTTGATTGCGGTTGAATATCGGTCTTTTCCGGTTCAAGCCTGAGACGAACAGCCAATCGGGCGCCTTTGCGGTCCCACCATTCCGGAGGAGTAATGGAGAAGCCAGCCTCCTCCATTAATGGTGATACCTCGCGCAAAAACCGGTACGCTTCACCGGTATCAAGGTCAACCCCGTCTGGTTTACTTACTTCCAGGCTGGGAAGAATAGGTTGGAACAAACGGGCGGCATATCCCAGGCCGGTGAGCAGTTTTTCCTGAGGCTGACGGAAACGGTCCGCGTATTCTGGTTTTGAGGATATTCCATTTTCCCAGATCTGCCGAGCGGTCAATCGAATGGATCGATCATCTCTCGCCTGCAGGCCGTAATCAAGCCGCCAGCATTTTTCTGCCGGGTTCTCCGGCTGCGTGTCGGGTGATATCAGATGAAATGCCACCCGGCTGGTGGAATCACCGGCTGCTGTGAGAGACCGTTTCCAAGCCCGTAAGCCGCTCTCCAGAGCCTGGAGTTGAGCTGAACTGGCCTTTACTCCGGCGTCTTCCTGAAAGAGCGAGACTATCCATGTCAGGGCCGGATCATCTTCACCGGGCATGATCCGTGGGGCTTTACTGCGTGTCCAGGTTCGCATCAGGCCGTCGCACATACATTCAATGAAAGAATCAATTACTCGACGGGAAGATGGATAGTTATGCCGGATGACAGCTTCGGCATCCAGGGGTTCCGCCCGGCATATGGATGGCATATTCTCAGCCAGTATTCGCAGGCGTTGTTCATCATTTTCCCCATCCAGAACCGGACGCCAGCGGGCGATAAAACTCTGACCCATCATATCCGCCGGTTCAAGCGAGGGGATCAGTTTCTGCATGGCCAATGTTTCCAAAACCAGGTTTGAAACCATACGCCAGAAACGCAGATCAGCCCCTAATTTAAAGCTGCTGCCGGGTGCATCTTCTGGAAGGTTAATCAATACACCAAATGCCTTTGATGCCGGTAGCCACAATCCAGATACTGACCAATGCTCAAGTCCAGATTCACCGCTCGGCAAATTGATCTCATTTTCTATTAAGAACGGTGATGATGGAATGGGTATTGATCCCACAGTAGGCAACGCCAGGAATGCAGATTGTGATTCGGCATCCCATAACGGAGTGCCTGCCGCAATCTCTTCACGCAACCGGCGCGATGACATGGCAAATGGATGCGCTGATGGAACTCCGCTATGCAATACCGGAGGGTGCCCGATGCATTCCGATAGCATCCGGGAGTTTTCAGCCCAAAAGAGCATCCCGCCGGGGTCTGTGCTTCGGCGGGGCGACTGCCAATGGCCGTGCAAAATCAGCATGGGTACTCAGGCAAATACAACACGATATTTAACAGGCAATTTGAATTCAAACTTTAATTAGATTTGTGCAGAAATTTAGTCATCCAGAGTTTTTATTTACTCTGGTTGAAAGCAAAGGTTATTTTTTTATCCCAATGAACTTTTACTATTTAACAAGAATAGCTTATTAATTATACATGAATTACTGGTTATGAATAGTCCTCTTCTTATTTTAAAAATGAGTTGAATTTTTCCAATAGTAAAAAATACATAAATTTCTGTTTGGCTGAGTGAATAAAGAATCAAGACAACCGAAAATGATTGTAATAGTTGTGCTTTGTTATGAGAAATTTGGAATTTTCGGCCAAAATTTTCTCGGATATTTTGCAGGCTATTTGATCCTGAGGTTTTTTTGGAGGCTGGTATGGATTATGCAATGTATCCTTTCTGCCGCCAGTCCCTTTGTTGGTCGATGAACCGTGCAAACCTGCGCGCGAATCATCCAAAAAATTCTTTCTGACCAACACATCTGACTCCTTATGCCGTCACATTCCACTTCCAAAGTGTTTTCCAACGAAGCCATCCGAAAGAGATTTTTAGATTTCCATGAGGAGTTTGTGATAAAAAGGATTACAACAACACGGGCACGCCATACAACCCGCATTTCATCTCCAAAAGAAATGCAAGTTGTTGATGTTTCGTTATGGCAATCCATTATTGACCAGTCTGTGGATGGAATCATAATCATCGATGATTCACAGCAGATCATTTTCGCCAATCCAGCCGCCATATCCATTTACAAACAAACCCCTGAAGAGATCATTGGACAATATTGTGGTTTTTCGCCCACTCCGGATACCAGTGTTGTGTTCAATCCGGTGCCCACACAAAATTTGGCTGGAATGGTGGAAGCCCGCACGACAGATATCGTCTGGGGGGATCAAAAAGCGCTGCTGGCTACTTTACGGCCCATCCTGGACTCAAAAAAAGAAAATGATACCGACCTTGAATTTTACTGTCGGTTGAACCCGGATGGTTCCATCATCGAAGTGGATCCATCTTTCGCCATCTACCTGTCCCGTGCCGGTTTTAATCCTCAGACACGAAAGATCTATGAACTTTTTTCTGCTCAGGATTGGATACGCTTTGAGATGCAGATGCAGGAATTACGGCGTGACAATTCACGAGGCGTGGTACAGACCATTTTAATCAGCCCCGATGACAAAGCCATGAACGTGCAATGGATTCTCAAAGCGAAAATGGATGCGCACGGGAAGGTTCTTGAAGTTGCAGCAACCGGCCGGGAACAATCCCGGCTAAACCAGTTAATTGAAAACCTGGACCTATCGACATCGATTATTCAAAACGCGACCGAAGGTATTCTGTTGACAGATCGTAAAGGCCGGGTTGTGTCCATTAACCGCGCTTTTTCTACCATAACAGGTTACCGCCTCACGGAAGTGATCGGCAAACCAATTAGTTTCTTTCGGTCATCCCATCACTCCAATGATTTTTATGACAATATCATCCATCAGGTAAAGACATACGGCATCTGGCAGGGTGAGATCAATAATATACGCAAATCAGGGGAGATTTTCCCCGCGTGGGTGTCAATTCAGCCATCCAAAGATAGCAGCGGTCAGATCACCAATTACATCCTGTATCTTCGTGACATATCAGAAATAAAATTCATCGAAACAAATCTTCGCCAGATCGCCTTTCAGGATCCGCTTACCAACCTTCCCAACCGCAGCCAGTTTTTGAACCGGCTGGCCCACGCGCTTGAGCTGGCCAAACGGAACAACCAGCAGGTAGTGGTACTGTATCTTGATCTCGACCGCTTCAAGGTGATCAATGATACCTATGGCCATGAAAAAGGCGATATCCTCTTGAAACAGGTCAGCGAACGGCTGATCTCCATCGCGCGAAAGAATGACACCATCGCGCGTATGGGAGGTGATGAATTTACCGTGCTGTTGGAAGGCACATCCGTTGACTCAATCATCGGTGCTTCAACATTCGCCCAAAAAATATTGGGCCTTTTCACTTACCCTTTCAGAATTGATAACCACGAATTCTACATAACAAGCAGCATCGGCATCAGCCTGTATCCGAATGACGGTGACGACGTCACCACATTGATGAAAAATTCGGATATGGCCATGTACCAGGCAAAGGAACTTGGAAAAAACAATTTCCAGTTCTACTCAAAGGAATTAAACGAACGCGCCCACAAACAACTTGATATGGAAGCTTTCCTGCGCCATGCTGTGGAACGCAACGAGTTGACTCTGGATTATCAACCCATTGTGAGCGCCGAAACCGGAAAAATAATTTCGATTGAAGCATTACTGCGCTGGGATAATCCGGAATTGGGGCGGGTTTTTCCAGACGCTTTTATTCCCCTGGCAGAATCCACCGGATTGATCATTCCAATCGGTGAATGGGTATTACAGATGGCCTGCAAAGAAATCAAGCGGCTGCAGGACGCCGGCTGGCGTGATTTGACCGTGTCTGTGAATATTTCTGGCAGACAATTGGAACGGAACACCCTGGTTGAATCAGTAAAAATTGCCCTGGAAAAAGCTCAGATTGCGCCATCCAGTCTCGTTTTGGAGATCACCGAATCATTGTTGATGAAGAATGTAAAAACTACCCGGGGAATTCTTCAGGAATTACGCAACCTGGGGGTCGGAATCTCCATCGATGATTTCGGCACAGGCTATTCCTCGTTGAATTCACTGGTTGTTCTGCCCATTGATACCCTCAAGATCGATAAATCCTTCATTCTGGAAGTGACATCAAATCCACAGAATTTATCTCTGGTTCAGGGCATCATTTTGATAGGCCACAACCTAAATCTGAATGTTGTTGCTGAAGGTGTTGAAACCCTGGAACAAGCCAGACTGTTGAATGCCAACGGATGCGACAAGTTGCAGGGATACCATTTCAGCACGCCCATACCTCTGGACCGTCTTATGGAACGGCTGAAAGCGGATTCTGGCCACTTTGGTCAGATTTGAATGCGCTGGCTGGCTTCTGACGCCCAGGCGATGGAGGCCAGGTAGGAATCCCGTAAAACCACGGGGGAGATATCTGTCTGGTCGACATCGTTCCATTCGCCATTTTCATAGGCGATAACACACGCCAGCGTATTTCCAATCGGCCCTGTGTGATTCAGCAGAGCGGCGTTAATATCATCGGTCAATGGAAGGCTTTCGAGGACCTCCTGCATGGGCAGGTCCATGATGGCATCAAGAATGGATAATAAGCCAACTGTGAAGTATCGGTCTTCCTGTTTATAACCTTGAGCCATCGCCAGCAATTCGCACATTTTCCCCCGGATCATTGCCGTAGTCATTAAAGTGGTTGAACGGTCATTCACTTCAGACATGGCAAGAATTGTCAGCCACGCGCGGATCTGTTTGAGACCAAGAATGACAAGGGCGTGGCGAATGGATTCAACTTTTGTATCCAGCGCGTAATACGCAGAATTCACCATACGAAGAAGGCGGTAACTGAGAGAGACATCCTGGCGGATCAATTCCTCCAACTCCCGCATATCCACATCAGGATCGTAAAGACAGGTTAACAACTTTAACAATGAAAAACGGCGCGCGGGCAATCGTCTTCCATGGATGATTTTGGGCTTGGAAAGGAAATTGCCCTGATAGAAATCAAAACCCAGTTCTTTACAGGCCTCATACTCTTCCTGAGTTTGAACATGATCTGCCGATAACCGACAGAGGAATCGTCGAAATTCCAACACGCGGTCGCGAAGTGATGAAAGCGGAAATTGGTGGATATTTAATTTGAGAATATTAATACTGCGCGTGTTGATTTCTGTCAGCTCAATATCCGGATGATCTTCAAGCGCAAACCAGTAACCCTGGTTCCGCAGCGCGTCAATCGATACCAGAACCTCATCGTCAAGGTCTACCCAGGCAGGAATGCTCATGACTATCTGCTCTTTGGGGAATGGCAACGGAATCTTGCCCGTCAGATAGGAACGGTCAACTTGAACAAATGCCAGTTTGTCCTCAATGATCCGTTCAATTCCTATTTCGATGAAAGTATTAAAAAGGACCTGCGAAAAAGCTTTATCACCTTCCCGATGGAGCGCCTGGGTATTTTCTTTGGCGCGATACAACAATTCGTATCCAAATATTTCCATGGAAGGCGTATATATGGGTTGACGGCCCACATAGATATCGATCATGTTTTTCTCCATATGCTAATTTCCGGCAATCAGTGCCATATTGCCCAGTACCTTCCATGAATTTAAAAACACTTTTATGGGGGTGTCAAAATACTTTTCGTTGTTTAAATACCGGATATGTGTCTCATTATAGCCAGTGACAATAACCACGTGCTCATAAGCCGCGACGATTACTTTTTGCCCATCTTTTGCGGTGTACTCATAAGGAACACCACCAACCATATTTCCAATAACCCAGACAATTACCGGTCGATCAGCCGCGATTTGTTGTTTTAATTGAGTCAGGGAGTAATCCTTCACCGCTGTGGCTGGCATTCCGTAATCCTGCAATAAGCGTGCCACCGGAGCGGCATGGACTCCGTAGGCATATGGCGGTGCCTGCCCCCACTTGCTGTTCACACTGCCGACAAATCCGACTTCAGGATTATCAGAAAGGGGCAGTTTGTTTTGAAATTCAAACTCATTGATATTCACGCCAAAGAACCACGCCCAATCGTGGGTTGCGGCAGCCTCACAGCCTAGTTTGAAATATTGTTTATGACCAGTGACGCCCTTGATGTAATGAGAAAGCGGCAGGCCATTCTCATCCATCGGTACAGCCGTTCCAGTAGTAGGAATAACCAGCGTATCCACACTCATCTCCAGCGATTCTGATGTGGGAAGCGCAGGCGTAGTAACCTCCTGAGCGATTATGGGTGATGGTGTTTCGGTAGGAAGAGGCAAGGTTGGGGTTGCCGATGGTTCCTGAGTTTGTGTGGGTGTTCCTGTGGGAGTGACAAAAAAATTCGCCGCCACGACAGGGTTGGACGAACATCCGCCTGTTATCATGGCAGCGAAAAGTAATGAGATTGACCTTTGAAGAAATTTCGTGTTCACTGATTTAACTTGTAGAAGTTGAAAATTTCTCCTATTTTATCATTTCAGGTACGCAGAAGTCGCCATCAAGCTGCTGGATTCACCACGGTTGAAAGCACCGCGGGGAGCAGGCCGCCCTTATGGAAATACTGAACTTCCAGCGGAGTATCCAGACGGCATACTGTGTTAAAAACAACTGTCTGGCCGTCTGCCTTATGAGCTGAAACAATAACACGGCAACCTGGCGAGACAACTTGATTCTCGAATGAAAAATCGAAGGACTCATAACCAGTAAGGCCGAGAGAAGAGGCGTTTTCATTTGCCTGGAATTGCAGGGGAAGTATTCCCATTCCGGCCAGATTGGAACGGTGAATGCGTTCAAAAGATTCGGCAATTACCACATTGATGCCCAGCAGCATCGGGCCTTTGGCTGCCCAGTCGCGGCTTGAACCGGTGCCATATTCTTTTCCTGCCAGAATAACCAGCGGAGTATGTGTTTTCTCATAATACCTGGCCGCATCATAAATCGTGATTACCTCACCGTCAGGTTGGAGAGTGGTATATCCACCTTCCCTTCCCCTGGCCATCAGGTTGCGCAATCGTACATTCGCGAACGTTCCTCTCACCATCACACGGTCGTTGCCGCGCCGCGAACCATAGGAGTTAAAGTCAACTGGAGAAACATTGAGGCTCTTCAGGTATTCGGCCGCAGGGGAATCGGCAGCAATATTCCCGGCCGGCGAAATGTGATCAGTGGTCACCGAATCACCAAACATGGCCAAGACCCGGGCATTTACAATGGATTGACTGATCGGTTTCCGATCTTTAATCAGATCAAAATAAGGCGGTTCCTGAATGTACGTTGAGGTACTGTCCCATTGATAATTTGCACCTGAGCGGTTGATCAATGAATTCCAGGTGTTGTCACCGGAAAATACATCCGCGTATGCTGAAACAAAGAGTTGCGAAGTAACATACTTTTCCGCGGTTCTGGTTAATTCGTCCTGATTCGGCCAGATATCTCGCAAGTACACTGGTTTTCCATCTTTGCCAACACCCAGAGGTTCTTTTTCAAAGTCAATATCCACCCGACCGGCCAGCGCGAATGCCACTACCAGCGGCGGAGAAGCCAGATAATTCGCGAGGGTATGGGGAGATACCCGACCTTCAAAATTACGGTTGCCTGAGAGTATTGCCGCGGCAACAAGTTCACCCTGTTTGATGGCTTTCACAACCTCGTCTGATAAAGGCCCTGAGTTGCCAATACAGGTTCCACAGCCAAATCCAGCCACCTGGAAACCCAACGCGTCCAGATAAGACTGCAAACCTGAATTAACCAGGTAATCGGCCACAACCCTTGAACCGGGTGCTAGGCTGGTCTTTATGGAGGGCGAAACTCGCAAACCAGCTTCAACAGCTTTCTTTGCCAGCAAACCGGCTGCCAGCATCACCGACGGGTTGGAGGTGTTGGTACAGGATGTGATAGCTGCCAGAACTACAGAACCGTGCCGGAGCGTCGCGTGAGAACCATCCGGCAGACGCAGGTCAACGCTGGAGGCAAGCTTTTCAGCCGCCAGTTGATAGCCGCGGTCAGCGCGCGGTCGGGTGAGGGCAGCGTGAAATTCAGACTTGATACGGTTCAACCCAACCCGATCCTGTGGACGCTTCGGCCCGGCAACGGATGGTTCCACATCTGATAGGTCGAATTCAATGGTTGACGAATACTCTGGATCTCTGCCTCCTGCCACCCGCAATAATCCTTGCTCTTTGAAATAAGCTTCGGTCAGATCAACCTGGTCTGCCGGTCTGCCGGTCAGCCGCATATAGTCCAGTGTTGACTGGTCAACCGGGAAATACGAAACGGTGGCTCCATTTTCGGGGGTCATATTGGCAATCATGGCGCGATCAGCCAGGCTGAGATTATCCAGCCCGGCGCCGAAATATTCAAGGAAACGGTTAACTACACCTGTTTTCCGCAATAACTGGGTCAGGTGAAGTACCAGATCAGTGGGCAGCACACCATCGCGCAATTGACCGGTCAGGTGAATGCCAATCACATCTGGCGTCAGCAATTCCACCGGTTGATCAAGCATGGCGGCAATGGCTTCAATCCCGCCCACACCCCAGCCAAGAACCCCCAGTCCATTAATCATTGGGGTGTGCGAATCCGTCCCGAGAACCGAATCTGGATAGACAAGCGGAATCGCATCAGATGAGGTTTGAACAACCGGAGAGAGCCTTTCCAGGTTCACCTGGTGAATGATCCCCCGGGAGGGCGGCACGATACGTAAATTCTGGAAAGCCTGCTGCGCCCATCGCAGGAAAGCGTAGCGTTCATGATTACGCTCAAATTCAATCTTTGTGTTCCTCGTCAGCGCGTCGGATGAACCGGCAAAATCCATCTGTATGGAATGATCAATTACCAGGTCCACCGGGATGATCGGATTGATCCGTGAGGGATCCCCTCCCCGGCGTTCCACTTCCGTGCGCATGGCGGCCAGGTCAACCAACACCGGCACACCGGTGAAATCCTGCAGGATGACCCTTGCCGGAAAGAAAGCCAGCGGAGCGCGGTCTTCTGCGCGTGGTTTCCAACGAGCCAGTCGTGCAACATCGTCCGCTGAGATAGACAATCCATCGCATTTCCGTATGGCCGCTTCCAGCAGTATGCGGATGCTGTAAGGCAGTCGTGATGCGTCCACGCCGTACATCTGGGTTATTTTGGGGATTGAGTAATAGTGGTAGTTCCGATTATTAACCTGTAATATCTGGGCCTCGAAAGAATTCTGTTTCATTCTATATTCCTATTTCATATATTGGATCATCGTCTCACCAAACCCATCCGTAGATACCAGTGTGGCATCTGGGATAAGACGGTGAATATCAAAAGTGACCCGGCGCGCGGCCAGGGCGCCTTCCAATCCGCGGATAACCAGGTCCGCCGCTTCCGTCCACCCCAGATACCGCAGCATCATCTCGCCGGAAAGGATCAGGGAGGAAGGATTGGCTTTATTCTGGTTTGCAAAGAGCGGCGCGGTACCGTGTGTGGCTTCAAAAACAGCCGCGCCGGTGGTGTCGTTCATGTTGGCGCCGGGAGCGATACCCACCCCGCCTACCTGAGCAGCCAGAGCGTCTGACAGGTAATCGCCATTCAAATTGGGAGAAGCAATCACATCGAATTCCTGCGGGCGGGTTAAGACGGCTTCGAACACCGCGTCCGCGATCATATCTTTCACATACACTTTTCCGGACGCAAGAGCGTTCTGCCGTATCTGGTTGGCATACTCTTCACCCTTTTCAGACTTCAGCGTTTCCCATTGCAGTTGTGTGAATACCCGATCACCAAATTCTTCTTCGGCAGCGGCATAACCCCATTTTCGAAATCCGCCTTCAGTGAACTTCATGATATTTCCTTTATGCATCAAGGTGACGGATTTACGCCCATGTTGGAGAGCGTATTGGATGGCTGAGACAACCAACCGCCGGCTGCCTTCCGATGAAATCGGTTTGATTCCATAAGCGGTCGTCTCGGGGAAACGGACCTTTCTGTACTGGGTGGGAAAATTGTCCTTCAGTAGTGAAGCGAAGCGTAAATTCTCTTCAGAACCCAGTTCAAATTCGATGCCCGCGTATACATCTTCCGTGTTTTCACGGAAGATCACCATATCTACCATCTCGGGGTGAACCACCGGTGCCGGCAATCCTTTGAACCAGCGAACCGGCCGCTGGCAAACATAGAGATCCAATTCCTTTCGCAGGGCGACATTCAATGAACGCGCTCCACCGCCAACCGGTGTGCCCATCGGGCCTTTCATTCCCACCAGATAATCACGGAAGGCTTGCAAAGTCTCGTCCGGCAGGCCATTACCAACCTGCCTCATCGCTTTCTCTCCTGCCAGAACCTCTTTCCAAACAAGCGATCGCCTGCCCTGGTAAGCTGCCTTTACGGCAGCATTCAAAACAGCGCGGGCAGCCCGCCAGATATCCGCGCCAATTCCATCGCCTTCAATATAAGGAATTACGGGGTTCTCCGGTACGATCAACCGATTATCTTTACGGTAAATGATCTGTTCAGTACGTTCTGTGGTGGAATTTTCCATGGTTCACTCCTATTTTCGATAAACGAATAAAAATCTCACCCAAAGATTACCCTTGACGGTCATCAAAAATATCCTCTATAATAATATCAGATAGCGGGACAGTGTCCCTAATTATGAGACATAAAAATGGAAAATGATGTATCCCCCATTTTAAGCCGGGCGATTGCCCTACTGGACTGTTTCAACCAAGACAGACCTGAGATCGGTGTGCGTGAAGCCGCCCGACTTGTCAATCTTTCAAGCAGCGCCACCGGCAGGCTGATGGCCTCATTGAGAAACCTGGGGATTTTAAGCCAGAATCCAGAGTCGAAAGCTTACAGTCTTGGGCCCCGTGTATTGACCTGGGCAGGCATCTACACCGCCACACTTGACCTTAGAAAACGCGCTCTTCCATTCCTTGAGGAATTATATATTTCGACAAATGAAACCATCAGCCTGTATATTCTTCAGGGCAATGATCGGATATGTGTTGAACGCCTGGAAAGCGCCCAGACGGTGCGCATTGTTGCGAGGGTTGGCCGCCGACTGCCGCTGTATGCCGGATCAGCCGGCAAGGTGCTATTGGCTTTTCTTCCGGAAGACCGTCTGCGAGAGGTCTTCGCCACCTTGAATATGGTCCGGTTGACTCCCAACACCATTACAGATCGTGAGCAGTTAATGGAAGAATTGGTGCAGATCCGGAAAAAAGGTGTGGCGGTAAGTCATGGTGAATGGATATCTGACGCCAGCGGAATTGCCGCCCCCATTTTTGATCAATTTAACGAACCGGTTGGCGCCATTAGTATTTCCGGCCCCACCCAACGTTTCAACCCTCGTGTTATTGAACTTTTCACCCCTCCCCTGATCCATGCCGCTGTTGAAATCTCACGCGACATGGGTTACCGTGGACCGTTTCCCCCCAGGATAATGGAGTAAAAAAATGATCCTTCACGACCGCATTGCCGATATGCTTCCCGCCTGGCGCGCCCGGGTGAATCATCTGGTAACAGATTTTCACGATTTTAAAGTGTGCGATGTTACCGTCAGTCAGATTTACCAGGGTATCCGCGGGGTTCAGATCCAGGTCACCGACATCTCATATGTTGACCCTTATGAAGGCATCCGCCTGCGGGGTTATACGATTCCTGAAGTTCTGGAAAAATTACCCAGGCTTCCAGGGTGCGAGATTCCCATGGCCGGCGGTTTGTATTTTCTTTTGATGACAGATTCACTTCCAACATTCGAAGAAGCCATGGAAGTGGAAAACGAGTGGAAAAAACACGCAGAAATCCCCACGCATGTGATCAATATGATCCATTCCATGCCCAGGACAACGCACCCGATGACTCTCTTCTCTCAGGCCATCATGGCCTTACAGGTGGATTCGGTTTTTTCGCGAAGATACACAGAAGGCCTGTCAAAGTCCGATTACTGGATCCCCACGCTCGATGATTCAATTCGCCTGACGGCCAAATTACCGGCATTGGCTGCCATCATCTATAACTGGAAATACCGAGACGGCTCCATTTTGGCTCCTGACCCCGATCTTGATTGGAGCGGAAATTTCGCCTACATGATCGAGAACCCCAACAACCATGAATACGAAGAATTGTGCCGGTTGTTCTTCCTGCTGCACTCCGACCATGAAGGAGGGAATGTTTCCGCGCACACCGCCCACCTGGTCAATTCAGCGCTGTCTGATATTTACCTGACTTCTGCTGCCGCCATGAACGGCCTGGCCGGGCCGCTGCATGGTTTGGCCAACCAGGAATGCCTGCGCTGGCTTCTGCGGGTGTATAACAACTTCGAAACCCTTCCTTCCAAAGAGGAAATGGCCAATTTTGCCCGTCAGGAATTGAAGTCCGGACGGGTGATTCCCGGGTACGGGCACGCGGTTCTGCGCACCACCGATCCTCGGTTCACCGCCCAGTACGACTTTGCAAAAAAATACCTGCCGGATGATGAGTTATTCCAACTCGTTTGCCGGATCTATGAAGTTCTCCCTGATGTTCTCAAGGAAACGGGAAAGATCAAGAATCCGTATCCCAACGTGGATGCCATCAATGGAACGTTGCAGTATCATTACGGTGTTAGAGAATTTGATTTTTACACGGTTCTGTTTGGTGTATCGCGTATACTGGGAATTACCGCGCATGCCGTCTGGGCGCGCGCGTTAAATAAGCCCATCGAGCGTCCCAAATCATTGACCACAGCCATGCTGGAGGAAAGAGTTGCCGGCAAGCCGGATACCATTGAAGTCGAAATGTGAGTTCACATGGAATTTCACCGCATTGTCATCAAAGTAGGATCTTCCACCCTGACTGCCGGGACAACCCGGTTGTCCATCCCCCGAATTTTTGACATTACCAGGCAAATCATTCAATTGAAAGAAAACGGCGCGCAGGTGGCGCTTGTCACCTCGGGAGCTATAGCGGCCGGGCGTGAAGCCATGAGTCTGGCTGAATCGCCGCGGTTTACTCCCGGTAAACAAATGCTGGCTGCCATTGGTCAGCCGCGTTTGATTGCCTATTACGATCAGTTCTTTCGCATGTTCAATCAACTTAGCGCGCAAGTACTCCTGACTCGCGAAGACCTGACAAACCGAAACCGCTACCTGAACGCTCGCGGCACCATTGAAGGTCTACTTGAAGGCGGTGTCGTACCCATTATCAATGAAAATGATACAGTGGCCACCGAAGAGATCCGCTTTGGTGATAATGACAATTTGAGCGCTCTGGTTGCCAGCCTGGTTGAAGCCGACCTTTTGCTTTTAATGACCGACCAGACTGGTCTTTTCACCGGAGACCCCCGAAAAGACAAAAACGCGCGCCTGATCCAACGGGTCGATCAGGCCGAAATTCCCGCGGAATTCTGGGAGGCCGCCGGTGGTTCTGGAACAGGACTGGGGACAGGCGGGATGATCACTAAATTGCGCGCGGCCGACCTGGCCCGACGTGCCGGTGTGCAAGTTGTCATCGCGGCCGGATCCGAACCAGATGTGATCCTCAAAGCCTCACAGGGGACTGAAATGGGCACACTTTTCCCGCCATTGGTCTCCAAACTGGAAAGCCGAAAGCGCTTCCTATTGGCCGGGAAACGCAGCGGCGGCATTTTGACAATTGATTCAGGCGCCACACTGGCGTTACGGAAAGGCGGCAGCCTCCTTCCGGTTGGTATTCGGGAGGTTGGCGGCGATTTCAGTCGAGGAGCTACCGTCCGGATTGTGGATGGTGATGGGGCTGAAGTGGCTTTGGGTTTGACGAATTACGACGCCGCGGATTTAAGACAGATCAAAGGCCGCCGGTCGGATGAGATTGAAGATATTCTTGGCTTCACAGAAGGCGACGAAGCTGTGCATCACAATAACATGCTTTTATTAAAACCCGCCCTCAAGAAACAGAAAGGTTAACGTATGGCCCCCACTTCCCCTCTTGCCCTGGCTCGTGCCGCTCGGAGTGCTTCGAAAATACTGGCAGTTTCCAGCACGCAGGTCAGAGAAACCGCGTTAATGGCGATCGCTGATGCGATTGAGAATTCCAGTGAACAGATACTTGACGGGAATAAAATGGATGTCGAGGCGGGGACAAAAGCCGGACTTTCAGCCGCCTTCATCGACCGTCTGATGCTTAATGAAGAACGTCTCGATTGGATCACATCTGATCTGCGCCGGGTGGCCACGATTCCCGACCCGGTCGGAGAGATCTTCGACCGTCAGGACATGCCCAATGGATTGCATATCAGGAAGCAGCGGGTTCCGCTGGGAGTTCTGGCAGTGATCTATGAGGCACGCCCGAATGTGACAGTGGACGCGGCCGGGTTGGCGATAAAATCAGGCAATGCCATCATACTACGCGGCAGCAGCGAAACCCTGAATTCCAACCGCGCTCTGGTTGCCGCCATTCACAAAGGTGTGGCATCCGCCGGTTTACCGGAAGGCATCGTCCAGTTTGTGGACAGTCCAAGCCGCGAACTGGTTTTTGAATTACTCAAACTTCATGACGAGATCGACATGGTCATCCCTCGCGGCGGTTCAGCATTGCATACGTATTGCCGGGAAAACAGTCTGATACCCGTAATCACCGGTGGAATCGGTATTTGCCACCTGTATGTGGACTCAAGCGCCGATATGGAGAAGGCCTTGCCGGTCATTCGTAATGCCAAGATCCAGCGGCCAAGTGTTTGCAACGCGCTGGATACCATCCTTGTGCACACGGATATCGCTGCTCGATTTATCCCAAAGGTGGTTGAAACCCTTACGAAAGATGGGGTTACATTTAGGGTGGAGGAAAAAGCAGCCGCCTGCCTTCCACAGCCTCTTCCACCAACTGTTCACCCGGCTGGAGAGAATGACTTTGACACCGAATGGTTGGCTCTAATTTTAGGGATTAAAGTGGTCAATGGTATGGATGAAGCCATTGACCACATCAGCCGGCATTCCACCGCGCATTCCGACGGCATATTGACCAATAACCCGGCACACGCGGAGGAATTTATTGCCCGCGTGGATTCCGCGGCAGTGTATGTAAATGCCAGCACCCGTTTCACGGATGGCTCCCAGTTAGGGCTGGGTGCCGAGGTAGCCATTTCAACACAACGATTGCACGCTCGCGGCCCTATGGCCTTGCGAGAGCTCACCACATACAAATGGGTTATCGAAGGGGATTATCACGTCCGTTCATGATCCTTGCCGCTTCATATCCCCGGGGTTATGGATCTTCACGTGCACTTTTAGAACAACTGCCATTTGGGAGATTTCATTAATTTCGGTAATAAAGTGCAAGCAGCCGGGTGAGGGGGGCACCCGACCGCTTGCATCTCAATATTATCAAATAATCCCAATTATGCAATAGTGTATTTGAAATTCGTTTTAGAAATACCTGACCGGCACAGAATTCTTCTGTTAAAAGATCAGCGCGATCAAACCTATGGGAAGCAGGATGAGCAACAGAACAACCAGCAGTAAACCACCCACGCATCCTAAAATGCCAACCACAAGGCCAAACACACCTCCAATAATCCCAAAAACCAACCCGATGATCCCCATGACAACGTCAAAAAGAAATTTAAGTAAACCCATTTTTCGCTCCTTGAATTTGTACCATATCTAAATACGCAGCAAAGGGAAAAATGTTTCAAAAATCACCCGGTATGTTCAAAGAGTATGTGATTTTACGTACTATAATTGTTTAATTTAACTGCCATTGAATGCCAGAGGAGACACGTCCCAATGGAGTTTCGCAAATATAACCCTCCACCTGAAGCAATTGAAATATTGAACGCCGCCCCTGGGGTGATTGCCGCCAGTACCATTCCCCAGTTGATCGACCTTTCCTGCGGCGGTACAGGCAGCAGCTACTTTGAGGTTGCCTACGAAGTAAAGGGGAAAGGCTGGGTAACTGAAGCTACTGTCAGTCGGGTTCGCAATGGAGTGGCCGCCAATTACCTCGAACCGTACATGCGCCGCCGCGATCCAGATTGCATGGTGATCGGCGATAAAAACCCCACTGACAAGCCTACTTTTTTGGATCGCTTCGGAACCGAATTCGACACCCTCCGTCAAGACACCTTCAACTGGCTGAAAACCCAACAACTCCTGATATTCGGATTTGTGGCCGGGCAAAAAGGTATGGGTACAGACGCGCTGGTCATCGCGCCGGCCAACGCCGGCTTTTTCGCCCTGGGTCTTGCCATGCTGCAGGGAATGATCCCTTATGAAGAGATCCCCGAAGATTTCATGCCGCACATGGTTATTTATGTCGCGCCCCCATTCCGGCACACTCATTTCTCCGGCGAGCAAGTGGTTGTTCATAATCGTCTGGAAGGTATGCATGAACTCTATTCTTATAATCTCTACCCCGGACCCAGCGCCAAGAAAGGTGTGTATGGCGTGTTGATCAGTCTGGGTGAAAAAGAAGGCTGGGTTACCACGCATTGTTCGACCGCCCAATTGATCACGCCTTACGACAATGTGATCACCTTTATGCATGAAGGCGCCAGTGGTGGTGGCAAAAGTGAGATGCTGGAACAGGTTCATCGGGAGATGGACGGCCGCATTCTTCTGGGCGAGAATATTGTGACCAAAGAATCCCGCCATATAGAGATTCCACGCACCTGCCAGATTCGCCCGGTGACTGATGATATGGCCCTTTGTCATCCATCCATTCAGAGCGATAACAAGAAATTAACTGTGGTCGATGCGGAAAAAGCCTGGTTTATGCGCGTCAATCATATTGAACATTACGGTACCGATGTACAGACCGAACGTCTGACGGCAGAACCATCAGAACCCCTGCTTTTCCTGAATATTGACGCCGTACCAAACAGCCGGGCGTTGATCTGGGAGCATGTGATGGACGCCCCGGGTAAGCGTTGTTCCAATCCGCGGGTGGTGATTCCAAGGCGCATTATTCCCGGCATTGTCAACGAACCAGTCAGCGTGGATATCCGCAGCATGGGTGTCCGTACGCCTCCCTGCACAAGAGAGAATCCAACGTATGGGATCATCGGTATGTTCCACATTCTGCCGCCGTCATTAGCCTGGCTATGGCGTCTGGTGGCGCCGCGCGGGCATGACAACCCGAGTATCGTGGAAACCGAAGGAATGAGCAGTGAAGGAGTCGGGTCTTACTGGCCATTCGCTACCGGCCGCCGGGTTGACCAGGCCAACCTGCTTTTTAAACAATTCAAAGAAAACACACGCACATCGTATGTGTTGATCCCCAACCAGTACATCGGCGCGTGGAAGGTTGGCTTTATGCCGCAATGGATCGCCCGCGAGTACCTGGCGCGCCGCGGCAATGCCAAATTCCGACCGGAACAAATCCGCCAGGCGCGTTGCCCGCTGCTTGGATACACCATGCACCAGCTGTTGATCGAAGGGCGTATGATAGCCCGCTGGTTTCTGCAGGTGGATACCCAGCCGGAAGTTGGCGAAGAAGCCTACGATGCCGGCGCGAAAATACTGACGGATTTCTTTAAAGAATGTCTGCGTGATTACCTGCACCCGGAACTTGATCCGTTGGGCCGGCAGATCATTGAATGCTGTTTGAATGACGGCACACTGGAAGATTACGAAGCGTTCATCAAATAGGAATCAATAACCTTGATAAACTGATCGCATAAAGCGGTGGATGACTTTTTCCATGACATCCGCCGCTAATGTTTTAAGAAAAAACACCGGCCGATCCACATAATATGGTTTGTTAAACCATCCTTTTGCCGTCCAATACGCATTGTCGGTTGGATTAGATTCCTTCAGATATCTGGCATTAATGCGCCATACCCGGAAGCGAATCAATTCATACAAGCTGGGTGCAGGGTGCTTTTGAGATTTGACAGCCTCGTAGAATTTTATCGCCGCTTTCTGTAAATCAAATTCCTGCCTGATCCGCCGCTTGGGTTGAAGGGCTTCGTGATGCGCCACACCTATACCGTTCACATAGGTGAATCCCCAGTTCTGGGTATTCAGCTTGATATAGTTCAGCGTCTCCGAAAATTGACCTCCACCGCTGACCAATGCCATGGCGTACTTTCCAAAAAACCGCGGGCGATGCCACAGGTAAGAAAAATGGTCGATTGGCCGCTTTAATAATGCGGATATATGAAGTGAGTAAACTGGCGAAGTGATCACAACACCATCGGCTTCCATCATTTTCTGTTCCAAGATGGCCGTGTCATCATTCAATGGGCATATAGTCTCACCAAAAAAGATGCATGCATGACAACCAAGACAATCTTTGATGTTCATTTCTCTTAACGAAAGATGCTCAATTTCTACATCGGGGTATGTCTTCCACTGTTCTTCCATGCGGGTGATCCCCCAGAAGCTTTCACCTTTTCGCGGGCTGCCAAGAATAATCAATAGTTTCATCAGGAACCTCATATAAGGAGAGTAAGTGCGGTTATTTTTACCACGGGTTTTAATTCTCTTCGCCTAAGATTTGGTAACGGTAAGTTAACCTTATATTTACAGCTTATTAATCACTCCTTTGCCGATAGGTAAATATTGCATGGTATTTTCTATACAGATTTATTTACCGAGACAATCAATTAGTTTATGTTTTTCACCCCTCCTGAAACGCTGACCATCGAATCCACCCTGGCTGAATTGCCAGCCATTGATTCAATTGTCGATCTACAGACCACCGGAGAGGAAGTCTTGAATTTGTTTAAAAACAATCCAGCTAATCCTGGGGTAATCGTTTTCGACAAAGGAACAATTCACGGATTGATTTCCCGGGAAGGATTTTTTGAAGCCACTGGGAGACGTTTTGGTGTGGAGATTTTTCTTGGCAGACCCATCTCTGCCATGCTTGAGCATTTTTCAACACAACCATTGATCCTGTCAGAAAAGATCACCATCAGCCGGGCAATCTTTGAAGCCTTGAATCGGTCCTCCCGTTCTGTTTATGACCCAATCATAGTTAAATCAATGAAGAATACTTACCAGGTGTTGGATATTCTGACTGTTTTTCTCGCTGAGAACAAAATCCTGTTAACACTGCACAATCAAAACATTTTTACCATTACGTCTGGGATCAAGTTGACCGATGAAGAAGCGGTGAAACGTTTTGTGCGTTTTACAGGGATAACCAGGTTGGAAAATCCTCGAATATTGATTACCCGTCAGAACATTAAATGTGACACATGCGGAGAAAAGATTGAGTATAGCATCCCTGATGTCGTTCGCTCACACCCTCAAATCAACAAAGGAGTTGAAGTATCAGAGAGAATGGATAATAAGACCTTTGTTCTATATGTTCGCCATAGATGTGGAAATGATATTCGGGAGATTCCGGTTTTTCTTGATAATGACCTGAATATTCGCGCCCTCAGACCTTCGAGATTGGTGGAGACCTATGTTAATGACTGAAACAATATCAATAGAAACAAAGAGAGTAACCGGGTTTGTTCTGCCTCTTGGGAATGGCGCGGTTGGTAAATCCTCGCTTACGAGCGCCATGGATTTTAAATCGGATAATCCGGTAGCGGGAAAAAAATCCACTAATATGGAGTTTGGTTATGTGCTTGATAGATTGATAGTCGCCGATCAACCCTATCAGATTATGCAACAATATCTTGTGCCGCCCGGGCAAAAAGCAAGCGAAGGGATCAGCGGTGGAAGAAGTTTTGAAGAAATCATTTCCACGTACCGATTCTTGTTGGGTCAAATTGATGTCATTCTATTTTCATATAAGCTGGTGGAAGTAAATACCTTTAATGACCTGGAATATTGGGTACAACAAGCCCTCACATTAAGCAACCCGTTTACGCAATACATCATGGTAGGCACTCATCTCGATATGGGCCATTCGCGCGAGGTGACCCCGCGGATGATTGCTAACGGAAGCGAGTTTATTCGCAGCCTGATTAAAGATAAATATCCTGATTGGCGAGGAAAAGTACCTTCTCTTGAGGTATCCGTAATTAATAACGAAAATTTAACGCTTCTCAGGAATACAATTTCGGTGGGTATCCTACGTGCGAAAAGATTACTGGATTAAATCCGTTCATAAAGCTACAACCACAAGAAAATCAACGGCTGACTTTTCCGCCTTTGGGTAGCAGGTTCTTTACAGTAGAGACTGCGGAATCCAATGATGATCCGAGAAAAGTTCCGTTTATCTTCTTGATCAAGTCAGGCTGCTGGTTAAAAGCGCTGCCGCCAAAGCCCAGGAGAGGTGGCGGTTTTAATTTAGACAGTTTATCCTGAAGATGGTCAATTGCCTCAGCCGATTCTTGTGACGTGGCCGCCATAATCACCATGGCCGGGTGTTCATATCGGGCATAATCCACCAGGTCATCCAATGGGAGATCAGGCCCAAGGAATTCCACCCGATATCCTTCGCTGCGCAGCATCAAGGCAA
Source organism: uncultured Leptolinea sp. (assembly GCA_964397625.1). GTDB lineage: Bacteria > Chloroflexota > Anaerolineae > Anaerolineales > Anaerolineaceae > Leptolinea. The sequence goes on from CAYNJT010000023.1 coordinate 29,657, forward strand.
TCATCAGGCTGCCAATCTCGTGCAGTTCCGTCGGCGCACAACCCACCAGAATGAACGGCGCGTTGCTGCGAGCGGGAAACGCTTGAAAAATGGATAGCAGGTTTCCCCTCAGAAACGCGCTGGAGAAATGCTCCGTTGCTACCGGGATAACACCATTAGCCCAGGCTTCACCAATTTCCACCAGCGCGGGTATCATCGTACCAAGCATATATGTATTAAGGTCATACATGGCATAGGCTTCACGTAATAATTCACTGGCCTGTGCTTCATCATGTTTGATCAACGCGAGATACAATTTGTGGGCGATCTCATCCGGTTGCACGGGTGGTACGGCTGGTTTCGGTTGAGAAAATGGAATGACCGGTGCCGCTTCGAGATAGCCGCCATTTTTCTGCAACTGGCGTAACTCTGCCACCGCGCTGCTGATGGAAATCCCTGAGTCAATGCGGCTTTTAATCCAGCGTAGGGTGGCAATATCACGCTCAGAATACAAACGGTAGCGGTTGTCGCCACGATGTGGGTTCAATACCTCATGGCGTCTCTCCCAGGCGCGTAATGTGACCGGCAAAATACCTGTCTGGTCGCACACGGCTTTGATGGTGTATTTTGGATCATCAGAAATTGCATCAATGGTTGTCAACGTCATTCTATTCCTCAGTGCCATGAAAAGATAGAAACCGATTTTCTTACTACAGATTTTACATGATTATCAACATTGTATAACCTACTATACGCGCAAAAGTTAAATGCTAAATGATATTCATGAAAAATAATTGTAAGAATCATTCACGTTTCATAAACTCGTCTTTACCTATACGATAAGGGCGCTTCATTCCATCTTGTTAAACGAATATTAACATATACGATAATATTTGTTTACTTTGCCTGTGTATCATAGTAAAAAAAGGAATTTCTATGATCCAGAAACCCCGTGTTCTTTTTATATGTGTTGGGAATTCTGCGCGCAGCCAGATGGCCGAGGCATTTTTGACACATATTGGTTCAGAAAAGTTCGATGCATACAGCGCCGGCCTGGAACCTTCCACTGTAAATCCGTACACGATCAAAGTATTGGATGAAATAGGGATAGACTGGTCAGGTGCAAGGTCAAAAGGGCTGGAAGAATTCCTGGGAAAAATTCATTTCGGCTATGTAATCACTGTTTGCAGCAGGGCGGAAGATCGATGCCCTATTTTCCCGGGTATGGGGCAACGCCTTCATTGGCCGTTTGACGATCCTGCAGCCGTTCAGGGAACGGATGAAGAAAAATTGCAGGCTTTCCGAAAGGTGCG
>CAYNJT010000023.1:31048-41685 GCA_964397625.1 uncultured Leptolinea sp.
CCAAACACGGCAACTGCCACGGCAATGGCCAGTTCAAAGTTATTGCTGGCAGCGGTAAATGACAATGTGGTAGTCTTTTGATAATCGGCGCCAACTGCTTTGCCCATGATGAAGCTGATGAAGAACATGACCAGGAAGTAGATCAGCAATGGAATGGCAATACGCAAAACATCCATCGGGATGGTCATGATCAGATTGCCCTTCAGGCTGAACATGACAACAATTGTGAACAACAGGGCGATTAATGTGATCGGGCTTATTTTTGGTATAAATTTCGAATAATACCAATCCTTACCCTTTGCTTTGACCAGGATCAAGCGGGTAAAAAATCCGGCAAGGAATGGGATTCCCAGATAGATAAAGACGCTTCGAGCGATTTCGCCAATGGTTACGTTTACTGCCACCCCTTCCATTCCCAGCCAGGTAGGCAGCACCGTGATGAACACATAGGCATACACACTATAGAAAAGAACCTGGAAGATGGAATTGAAAGCAACCAGACCGGCCGCGTATTCAGAATCGCCTTTGGCCAGTTCATTCCAAACGATCACCATGGCGATACACCGGGCCAGGCCAATCATGATCAGTCCTGTCATATATTCTGGATAACCACGCAGGAAGATGATTGCCAGCAGAAACATCAGAATGGGTCCGATTATCCAGTTTTGGACCAGTGAAAGGCCCAGTATTTTCCAATTGCGGAATACATCACCCAGTTCATCGTAATTCACTTTAGCCAGCGGCGGGTACATCATCAGTATCAGGCCGATGGCGATGGGGATGTTCGTAGTGCCTACCTGGAATTGGTTAACAAAGGCTTCAAATCCTGGAATCAGATACCCCAGCATTACCCCGACGGCCATTGCAAGGAAAATCCATAAGGTCAGGTATTGATCAATAAACGACAACTTCTTCACCGGTGTCTCTTTCATCTTTACTCCCACAGAAAGTTTTTAGTATTACATAGATGGTAGACAATGACTGTCTGATGTTTCATCTACCTTGCAACGAGGGCAGCAACAGTCGGTGATGGGCGGCAAGGGTTCGGGGGTTTTACCCGTCAGGGCATATGTTGCGTCAAGCAGGTCAAAAACACGGGGATCCTTTACGGAATAATACACATTCCAACCATCGCGACGGTCGGTGATCAAACCGGCGTCTCTTAAGACAGCCAATTGCTGGCTGACATAGGATTGGCGCGCCGATAACCGGGCTTCCAGGTGACAAACGCATTGTTCCCCTTTGCGCAGTTCTTCCAGAATAACCAGACGCGCCGGATGAGCAAATGCTTTGAAAAATGAATCAAGGCTGTTTGTGGAGTTGCCACTCATCGCATTCATAATATTGAATATATTTTACCTGTATTTTACAAGATGACAATGAGTAGTTTTCCAAATGTGTCCAAAGGTCAAGAATTGTCGAATTCATCCATATTTTTAATAACCACACCCATCAAGCCGATTACCTGCAAAGCCTGGTGAGGCGCGATGAGCGCTCCTCGCATCTCTTCAACCCCCACACGCAGCCCGCCGATCTGGGCGGTGCTGAAATCTGTGCCTTTCAATTTAGCCATGTGAAAATCCGCTTCTGACAGATCGCAATCCGCGAAGGCGACACCGGTCAAATCGGCGCCATCAAAAGATGCCTTGCGCAACACACATTTGGAAAAGCGGCAATTCTTAAACTTTGCCGATATCGCGGATATCCCTTCCATCTGGCAATTGATGAATTCCACGTCCTCAAAGAGCCCTTCCAGCATCTGGGTACCCATCAGGCGGCAACCTTGAAAGACAACCCGCCGAAAGGATGCTGCTTCCCACTCACACCCTGACATTTCGCAGGTTTCCAACATTGAATCAACCACCCGCAGGCCGGGCAGATTGGAACGCAGTAACTGAACTTTACGCGCCCTGACCTGCTCGAGTATCAATCCTCGGGCGATCAGGTTGTTGTAATCCAATCCATTTAGCACACATTGGAAGATATGCGCGTGATCGGTCAATAATTCAGGCGCAGCGGTAGGCATGGGTTTTGGCAGGCGGGGTGAATGGATCATTAATGCACCACATTTTGACACAGGTTTTTTCTAAGCAATTTTAATCTTTTTAATGTCTTCCAAATGCCCGATCAGGTGATTGACATGCATCGTCACCACATCCTCAACTGTGACGCGCGATTCCTCACCCTCTCCCGGCCAGTGGATTCTTACAGACTTATCCCAGGCAGATGGATCAAGACGCAGAAGTTCCACAATGTGCTCGCGATTTGCGCGAAATAGCATAAGCGATGTTTTCAGGGAACGCCCCTCATAATGCCATCGCTTACTCCACTCCAATTGCGGCCTGTCCCAGTACCATTGCAGGGAGAATGCTCCTTCCGGGTTTCCAAGCGCGGCTTTAATGCAGGTATTCCATATATCATCACCATCGACAATATGGTGGATGATGTCGCGGATTGACCATTCCTCTGGGGAAAACTTTTTTTCAAGGTCAATGCGTGAAAGTCCGTTCACGATCCGGTTAAGGGTATCCGGCCCGGAAGCATATTGTTCAAGCAGTTCACCACGATTCATCGGTTGATCTAACATTATCTCTTCCTCGTCGCAATATCATAAGTTTTGTCACAAAATACCACATTCTGTCGCCAATTACTTATCTGCTGCGATTATTAACTATCTTTGCCAGTATGAATTCTGTACAATATTGAACAGGTATCCAATCGTCTTTTTATTGGAGGAAAAACCATGACCACAGCAGAAACAGGTTCCACCCCGTCAGCCGCAGGCGGAGCACCTCCCTGGTACAAGAGTAAGAAAATGTGGATCGCTGTACCGCTGGGTTTGGCATTGATCGCTTTTAACGCCTTCCTTTACCGGCCGGCTGTGGGCATTGCCGGTATGCTGACCGATTCCTGCTCAGGCGATTCCAAAGCCTACCTGATGTGGGATATCTGGCTTGGATATCTGTGGCCGGTGGTTATGTTGATTTGTTCGTTATACCCGGCGTATCTGGTATTAAAGAACAAATCCTGGTGGAAGGTGATGTTGGGCGTGTTGGCTGCCGGCGTGGTTTCTGTGATCTGGTACGTCCTGTGGGCGCCGGTCCTGTGGATCACCGGTTGTTGATTTCGGATTAATTCATCCGCCAGTTGGATAAACCAAAGATATCGGGTTCATACGAAAAAATCACTTTCGATGACCCCTTAGTCACCCTAACAGATTTAAATGTAGAAAAAAGTTTTTCCACCGGCACTTCCTCTCCATTGACGTAGGCTTTCCAGTCGGGATCCCAATTGTCGATATAACTGACATAGCCGTCTTCCGGCGCGTCCACTTTCAATTCAAGCCGGTCGCCATTGAATTCCTGAATAGTGTATTCAAATACACTGTTATCCACATCCGTGAAGAAATCCGTGATGTTTATATAGTCTATGGAACGAGAGAAGAATACCCTTTGCCCGTCAGTTACCCCGAGCAATCGTTCCCTGGCTTTCGGTTCGGCATCGTGGGCAAAGTAGAAGTCGCGGTAGAACGAGAAATACCAGTCATCACTGTAATTTACCCGGTAAGTGGGCGTAAGACTGATGGCGTTCTCGTTGTAGGTTGGATCGCGCCGATGGTCAAATGATTCCCTGAATACACGGGTCACGATATCGGCTGGTTTGCGCTGATCTTCGGTGACATAATGCGTTCCATTCCACCACATAAACGCGCTCATCGGCCACATATCCACCAGCACGAGCGCGGAGAACACCAACCAGAAAGCGGTTGTCGAACGAAACCGCCGTTTCGCGAGAAGCAGGCATGTTAGCGCGAAGAACATGGTGACGATTGCAGAGAGAAAGAGGAATGGTTCTTCTTTCCCGGAAAAATTGGCCAGGTATTTGACCCAGTAAATATCACGCTTTTGGAATTGGAACAAATAAAACTGAATTCCGGCCAAAAACACACAAACCGAGATGATGATAACCGTCCAACGGCGAATTAAATGAAGACGATCCTCACCTGCGTCACGAATATTTGTCAATATTTGGGTAAAAAAATCGATGGAAACTGCCAGTAACAAAGCGATCACCGGCAGGAGCACCACATTTATCCGGCCTATGAAACGCAGGTGCGAGAAAAACGGGAAGTATTTCCAGAGAAAGACAAAAAGGAAGGAATCCTTCCCATATGTTATATAAGAAATGATTACATAGAACAAACAAAGTGATCCCGCAACCCATGGATTAAGGTACCAATGCTTCCAGGTTTTACCCCCATCGGCTGAAGCCCAGGCTTCCTTTTTATACAGCGGGCGAGATATGAGAAAAACAAAGATTAACACCACACTGGCAAAACCAAAGAAATACCAGCCTTCGGCCTGTGATGTGGGAGGATAAACCAGTGATCCCAGGGTATCAATAACCGAGAAATCATCCGTGGTGGAAAAAGAGAAATCACCTCCACCCCGTGAAGAGGTCATGGAGATCAGGCGTGCCATCCGCAGGGCGTATGGCCCAGCGATCAATATCACGGCAATTCCGCTGGCGGCGATCATCGCGTAATTGATAAGTCGTACCGGCTGGCTCTCAGGGAAGAAGCGTTTACGGAACACCGGGACGCACAACAAGACCAGGTAAGGAATGATCAGGAATACGCTGTAAAACAGGTAATACTGATACCCGCCGGCAACCAGGCTGATTCCGGCAAAAACCAGCAGGAAACCATTTCCGGCCATCTGTCGGAAAGACCGCGCGGAAGCAAGATTGGTCAAAGCCAGCAGGATCCATGGGTACCAGGCGATGGAATGCAGCCCTGACGGGTAACGGATCAATTCAGCCAACCGATAACTTACCGGAATGATCAGCGAAACAATGAAGACGGCACGAGTTGAAAGGGAAAACTTGCGCAGCCAGAAGTACAGACCCACAGCGAATATCGCGATTCCCAGCACGGCATAGCGCTGGTTATCCAATATGGAATACCCGCGATTAATAATGTACAGTCCTGTCAGGGGGATGTTCAGGGGGTAAAAGAACTGCGAGAACGGATTGGAGAAGAACGGGTACCCGGCAGATTCCGCCGGCGACCAGAGCGGGAAATGGAACTTGCTCAGGCAATCCAGCAGGTAAACCTTGTATGTGTATGATGTGGGGATGAAGTCGTTGGCTACTCCATAGAATTCACCATTTATTGGAATCGTTCGAGGGAAAAGGTAAAGAAAAGGGAAGAAAAAGACCATTACAGGTGCAAGAATAGTTTCTGTGATCCTTTTCTTAAATCCGTGCCATTCTTCCCGATTCAACTGCCGGCGTTTCTCGAAAATCAACATAACCAGAAATTCGACCGCCAAAAGAGTTAATAAGATAATGAATGGATCAGCGCGTAAAAAAATGAAAGGATACACACCGCGCAAGCCGGATTCAGGGATGGAAAAATAAAAAGCCGTGAACGCGATCAGTAGTAATCCAGACCAAATTAGTAATGATATGTGGTTCAGGAAGGGTGACAGAATCTTATCTTTCTGTGATCGTGTTGATTTCTCAGATAGACTTCGAACCAACAGGCAGCCAGACAAAACAAATGCCGTCAGACTGGCAGCCAGGATGATGAGACGCGAAACTGACAAACCAAACAACCGTGATCCACTCTGTCCACCCGGCAGCAAAACCTGGAAAATAAAAAACATTCCCATCTCGAGAGTGACAATGAAAAGGAAAATGGTTAATGGACTTTGAAAAAACCTACCGATCAGTTTATTCTTCATTCAATGAAGGTTCCGTTTAAAAAAGAATGAACTACAGAGAGATGGGTTATTATACAATGCCAAAAAAACCTGGACAGATGATGCCCGCAGACCATCCATTCTGGATGTGAAATGAAAACGGGTTTATTTCCAGTGTTACCGACCAGTCGCTCTGTGAGTTATTATAATTTCTCGCCAGAAATCAGATCCTGGTACTTGTATATGATATAAGCCGCGCCGGTGATTCCGGCATAATACCCCAGTTTTGCCAGTACGATTTGAATATCATCCGAAGGCACCATGCGATTATTTCGGTGAACCCATCTCTGGATCTCCGGAAGGAACAGATCCGCGCTTTTCATTACCCCGCCACTAAGCACTATCTTTTCCGGAACATACGAATTGATCATATTGACAATCCCCATACCAGTGTAGCTCGCGGCGCGCTCAATAACGCGGCAGGCGGTTGGGTCCTGCTGACGGGCAGCATTAACGGCAATGGTTGAATCGACTTTATTAATATCGCCATGAGCCATTGCGACCATCAGACTGTCAGGATTTTGCGCGGCAGCCTGGCGTGCCTGTTCAGAGATGGCCGGTCCGGCTGCCAACACTTCCCAGCAGCCGTTCGCGCCGCAATAACATGGCGGACCGGCAGGATCGAGAATGATATGCCCTCCTTCCGGGTGGCAGTTGTTGATCCCGCGATAGATTTCCCCGTTCTGTATCAACGCGGTTCCAATGCCGGTACCGACGGTAACAGCCACCAACCGGTTTACATTTTGACCGGCGCCCACCCAGTACTCACCCAACGCGGCGACGTCAGCGTCATTTTCAAGCAGTACAGGCACTCTGAACGCTTCCTCCAGCGGCCGGGTGATGGGGACATTCTCCCAGCCCGGCAGGGTGTATGGATTTTGGATAGCGCCTCTTTCAATATCAAGAGGGCCGGTGCTCCCAATCCCAATACCCAGCAGTGGAACGTCGGTCTTCTTCACAATAGTTTTTATCAACCAGGTGATGCGTTCAAGGCCGGCCTGAGGGCCTTCAGAGGCTTGAATGGTGGTCTCGCCCAGTGAGAGTATATGGCCGTTGCGTTCCACGGCTCCGGCGCGTACCATGGTACCGCCAAGGTCAATGCCAATTACCATTCCATCCATGGGGCTTACCCTTTCACTGCGCCGGTGGTCAAACCACTGACAATGTAACGTTGAAAGATCAAACCAAGTATGATGGGAGGCAAGGCCGCCAGTATTCCACCAGCCATCATACCGGTGATATTAATGTTATAACGGCCGATAAATTCAGCAATGGCAACCGGAACGGTCTTTGCCGCCAGTGTGCTGGTAAAGATCAGGGCATAGAAGAATTCATCCCAGGCAACCAGGAAGACAAACATGGCGGTGGAGATAAGACCCGGCGCGGAAATAGGCATAATCACCCGCCAGAGTATTCCCAACCGGTCGCACCCATCCAGACGGGCAGCCTCTTCCAATTCAACCGGAATGGTCTGGAAAAAAGATGCCAGAATCCATATGGCATACGGCAGGGCGAAAGTGAGATAGGTAAGGATCAGTACAATGGGTTTATTAATCAACTGCAGGCTGGTCGCCATGATATAGAGGGGAATGATCAGGGAGATTTCCGGGATCATTCTCGTGGCCAAAATCCCAATACGCAATTGATTGTTGAAGTTAAAAGGAATGCGTACCAGGGTATACGCGGCCAGGCTGCCGATGACTATGCAAATCACGGTAACTGCCGCGGCAATTTTCATGGAATTCACGAGAGAGACGGCAAATGTACGCGGCACACTGGATGTCGCCTGGGACGGCGAAATGATATCCAGATAGTTTTGCAAAGTCGGGTTTTGCGGAATCCAGTGCGGAGGCACAGAATACAGTTCAACCTGCGTTGACAGGCTGGCGCTGAACAGCCATAGTATGGGGAAAAAGATAAAGAAGAGGACCGGAATCACCAACAGCGATAAAAGCACTTTGTTGAAGAGTTTTTTCTTATACATTTCAATCCTCTTCGGGTTTGTAAAGGAAACGAATATAAACAAATGCCATGATCATGGTAAAGATGGAAATGAGCAGGGAAATCGCTGCGCCGATGCCCTGTTTTCCATAGGAAAAAGTGTTCAGATATGTCAGGTAGGCAATGGTCACCGTGCGAAAAGCCGGACCACCGCTGGTGATCACATAGGCGATATCAAACGCTCGGAAGGCATCCACGGTGCGAACAATCAAGGCAACCAGGATAGCCGGGCGCAATAGCGGTAAACGGATCGACCAGAATCGTTGGAAGGCATTCGCGCCATCAACCGCGGCTGCTTCTTCCAATTCGGAAGGCAGGGTTGCCAACGCGGCCTGCAGAATCAGGGCAACAAAGGGCGTCATATGCCAGACATCAGCCACGATGACCAGGTTCATTGCCCAATCCGGCCTGGTAAGCCAGGGAATGTAATGCGAGATTAAACCAAGCTGCATCAGCAGACCGTTCAAAGCGCCAAAATCAGCGCTGTATATCCAGCGCCACATGGCGCCGTTGACGATGGTTGGAACAGCCCAGGGAATGATCAAAGCAAAGCGTAAGAATTTCCAACCAAAAGGACGAGAATTGATCAGTTGGGCAATCGCGAGACCCAGCACCAGTTCAACCCCAACTGAGACTACGGTGAAATGCAACGTGCGTCCGATAGTCTCCCAGAAAACATGATCTCCGAGCATCGTCAGGTAATTACCAAACCCGACAAATGTCATAGCCTTGTTTATACCGGTGGGTTTGATGAAGAAACTCAGGTAAAGCGTGTAGAGGATCGGCCAGAGGTTAATACACAGGATGACCAGCAGACTGGGTAAAAGGAACAGCCAGGCGATACGTCTATCCTGCTCACGAAGTGACAGTCCTTTATGTGGTACAGGTTCCGCATTTGCCGTCATAGATTATTTTGTTCAGGGGGGTGTTTTCACACCCCCCTGAGCCTTTCTAAATTTTAGTATCACTTTCCAGCGAGTTCAATCCATTTGGCGGCAGCTTCATTTAGGGCCGTCTTGGGGTCTTTGGCACCGGTCAGAGCTTCCTGTATGGCCAGCTGCAGAGCAGCGGACGCTTCATTGTAGTAAGCGACTGTCGGACGTTCGTAGGCATAGGGGAACTGGTCAAGGAAAGCGGGAACAGTGACAGGATTACTCGGAGTGGCGGCTTTTAGTTTTTCCAAGCCTTCGCCCTTGTAATCATTCTGCCAGATGGGCAGCATTTCAGCAGAGTATTTCATTTGGACTTCATTACTGGCAAAGTAGGTCAGGAATTTCCAAACCTGGTCAGGATAAGGGGTTGTGGCCATCACGGCGAAAGAACTTGAGCCGTCCACACTGGCGCCTTTGACACCGGCTTTGGCACCGGCTTCAAAGACGGGCATGGGGGCGAACGCCACCTGGTTCACGACCTGTGACTTGCTGGCATCATTAGAGTCAGAGTACTGGAAGAGCCAGTTGACGGCAAAAGCGCTCTTGCCGGCCAGGAAATCAGCTTCCACGGCGCCTTCATCGGCTGAAACCGAATTGGGATTGGTCAATCCATCGTCAATGGTCTTCTTCATCCAACTCAAAACCTGAACGCCTTGGTCATTGTTGAAAGCAGGGTTGCCCTTATCGTCGAGATATTTACCATTATTGCCGAAGAGCAGCGCGGTGAAATCACAAACCACACCCTCTTTCTGGTTCCATGACCAGATGACAGGATATTCTGCAATCTTCTTTTCTTTTATCACCTTGGCCTGGGCAGCCATCTCTTCCCATGTCTTGGGAGGATTGCTGAAGCCGGCTTTTTTCAGCATTTCCTTGTTGTACATGAAATATTTCACATCCATCAACCAGGGCATGCCATAGATCTTGCCGTTGCGGGTAACGCCATTCCAGGCTGAGGGGAAGATACCATCTTTCATTTCAGGGGTAACCCGATTGGTAACATCCAGCAGGTAACCGGCTTTGATAAATTCATCCGGCCAGATCACATCGATCATGGCCGCGTCATAGGCAGGCGGATTGGCAGCCATGCCGGTGACAATCTTGTCGTGCACATTGTCATATCCGACATATTCCATGATGACTTTGATATCCGGATTCTTGGCTTCAAAATCAGCCACGATCTGGTCAATTTCGGCCGGTTTGATCCCTGCCTGATCCATGGTGATGATATGAATGGTGACAGGATCAGAGGCTGGTTGAACTGCCGCGGAGACCGGTGCGGCAATAAAAAGCATGGTTACAGCCGTTATCAGGCATAAAATCAGATTCAGTTTTTTCTTCATCTTCATTATCCTTCCATTCCAATTTGGTTCACTTTTTTTACTTTCGAAGAACCTTGCAAAGAGAAAAAGAAATCACCTCCTCTATTAAAAGAATGGAATCCCTGTTATCGATTGATAGGTCTAATAAAGTTTCTTGACCACGTAATAATCGCTGCTATGATGCACCGTAATGGCAATGGCACCCATTACGGTGGCGCGATGTCCCAAAGTTGAAGCCTCAATCCGCGGTAGATATGGAACGGTATTTTTTAGATTTTTAACCACCATGGGGATTAACAGATCCGCGCCGCTGGCCAGCCCGCTTCCAAAAGCAACCAGTTCGGGATTGATGAGGGCTGTGATGTTGGCCACCGTCATACTCAAATATTCGGCGGTTTCATCAATAACAGACAACGCCCAGGGTTGTTTATGTCTGGCTGCGGAAAAAACATCATCAATTGACAACACACCTCTCTCTGCACCAGGTTGTTGTTGTGCCAAAAGTGCACGCGCTTTTTTTACAATTGCATCACTGGAGATCAATTCCTCCAGTGGGCCGTAGTCTGGATAGTGTTTTTGTAAATAAGAGGGATGTGTGATCATGAAGCCTATCTCAC
>CAYNJT010000024.1:0-41281 GCA_964397625.1 uncultured Leptolinea sp.
AAACCTTCCAACATTTATGACAGCCTTTACTTCCTGCAGGGTCACTTGCCGATAAACGCGCTTGTAAAGATTAATCGGTGGGATAATTAAATACCATCAAAGAGCAAAGATTCGTTATGTCTGGATCAACAGATTTAGCCACGATTAAATTTGGCCATCCAGCGGGTGAGTCGGACATCCAATTTGTTCGTGGAAAGAATGTCGGGCATACCTTCCCGTGTCATATTCATCATTCATTCATTCTGGGGGTGATAACGAAAGGGGAACGAATCATCCACGTTGATGGTCAGAATATTTTCCTGTCAACCAATGATTGTTTCATCATTAATCCCCACCAGCCCCATTCCTGCCAGATGCCTGGAGAGAAGAACCATGACTATTGGGTCATCTCCATCAGTCCGAAAATAATGCGGGCAGCCAATTGGCAAAAAACCGGAAGAAATGATTTACCGCGCTTTCCTTCCAATCGAATTTCTGACAAGGAACTTGCCATGGAATTGATATGTTTATCAAGGAAGCAGAGTAACGGAGAATCAGTAAAAATCGTGGATTTATCCGGTGTGCTTGACAGACTTATTCTTTGCCTTGCAGAAAAACAGACCACAGGTCAACCCGCAAGAGAACCATCTTTGTTTGTACAGCAGGTATGTAAATACATAGAAGACAATGCCGGACAGATCCTTCGCCTGAATGAACTTGCTCAAATTGTTCATGTCAGCCCTTTTTATTTGAACCGGATATTTCGAGAAACAATCGGTGTTCCGCCATACACATACCTACTACAAACCCGAATAAAACAGTCGATGGAATTGCTTCTACAAATTGAATCAATAGCTGAAGTGGGCTTTAAGATGGGTTTTTCTGACCAGAGTCATTTTTCGAGATTTTTCAAGAAGAATGTGGGTCTGACCCCCAGGCAGTACCTAGTCATAAACAAACCCGGAATGTCCTGATATATAAAACATTCCGGGTATTCCAATTCAGTTATTGTCTCTTACTACAAAAGAGCCGGAATGAACTTGGCTAGTAGATACAGGTCTTCTTCACCAGCAGCAACCCGATGATTTTGTCCCTGAGGGATTATGACAGCTGTTCCTCCAATGTAAGAAATTTCCTTCTCGTTGACAAATCCTTTCCCTTTCCCGGAAACCACCTCATGAAGCTCCCAGTTATTCTGATGAACATGGTCCGCCAATTGGCAACCAGCCTGAACTCTTACCAGATGGCAGCTGAATTTACCCTCAGTACAGTCACCCTTTATCAGGTGTTTGAGGAAAACACCATCAAATGTGGGGTGTTTGTTCCAGGGCACATCAGATATGTTATAGCTTTTTTCAACTGTAGCAACTTCCCCTTTTTCAAATTTTTCGATCATTTTCTTCCATCCTTGTTGTAGTTTTGCATCATCATATGCCGTGCATATAACAATTTCTTGAATGTTCTTGCTCTCTTACAAAAATGCGGAATAAATTCAAGAAAATGCCATTTTTTTTTATTGCCCGACGCATGCATATAATGAATCCATGGGGATGAGTACAGATTTGTCATTTTCGGCTCATCACAGTTTTTTTGATTTATCAATAACAGTGGATGGTCTACAAGGGAGATTTTTATGAAAACCGGGTTTTTGGTTGCTTTTTTTTGCAGCGGACTATTCGTCTTAAGTTGTAACCTGATGGGTTTGACACAGGCGGAAGACAAATCATTTTTATCAAAGCAAAATCCGACAAACATTATTCAACCAGAAGATATGACCTCACCAACCCTCGGTGTGCCCCTGGCAACCGTTTCAGAAAAACTACTCCAGCCGGTAGATTTCACCTTCCTGGGATCATTTCGCCTGCCAGGTGAAGAAGAACGCCCACACACGTTTGCCTACGGCGGAAACGCCATGACTTTCAATCCGGATGGCGACCCGCAGGGTAAACAGGATGGATTCCCCGGTTCGTTGTTCATTACCGGGCATGACCGCATCCCCTTTGGCGAGCTGCCAGATGGCGGGCAGGTGGCTGAAATCAACATCCCATTACCGGTGAACAGCAAAGATCTGGCCGAAATGAATACAGCGGAATTTTTACAGAATTTCACAGATCTGGGCGCATTCCCAGGATTTGACGAAATCCCCAAGATCGGAATGACCTACCTGAACCGCAAAGAAACCGGCCCATTAATTCACCTGGCCTGGGGAGTGCACATTGAACCACCTGAGGCTGTTACGCATGCCTGGTTCTCACCCAATCTATCGAAGCCGAATGTAAAGGGATACTGGTATATCGGCCAGCAGGACCCCTACAGTGTGAACGGGTATATGTTCGAAATACCGGAAGATTGGGCGCGGAAGAACACCGGCGGACGCGTTCTGGCAACCGGCCGTATGCGCGACGGCGGTCAGGGGGGTATGGGTCCCACCATCCTGGCCTATCGCCCCTGGCAGGCTGACGGTTCACCCGCATCGAATGGGACTCATCTACAGGAAGTACCGTTGTTGCTGTACGAAAAATCAAGCAACACGGAAGAATACACGCGCTGTATGCGGGGCTACCAACACGCGGACGAATGGGAAGGCGGCGCGTGGATCACCACGGCGAGCGGAAAATCAGCCGTGTTGTTTGCCGGCACCAAAGCTACCGGCGCCAAAACCTGGTACGGGTATGTCAATTCTCAGGGCTCCGATCAGGTCTGCGTGGACGCGCATGTCACAGATTACCCTACATGCCGGCTGGCGAATGGCTCTGTCTGCCCGGCGGCGGACATGCAGGGCTGCTGTGAAGAAGATAGCGGCGGATGCGCCTCTCTGCGAGGTTGGTGGTCAAACCGATTTGACGCGCAATTCATCCTCTACAACCCGGACGATCTGGCAAAAGTCGCCGCGGGGAAAATGGAGGTATGGCAGCCGCAACCGTACACGAGTATTGACATTGACGAGCGCCTGCTCCTCACTCCGCCGGATTGGGAAGTTCAGAATGTGGGTTCAGGTGATCAGCGCCGCTACCGTATCGGCGATGTGGCCTTTGACCGCGCCAACGGCCTTCTGTATGTGCTGGAACAATTCGGTGACGAAGCCAAACCGCTGGTGCATGTGTGGAAGGTTGAATGAGAGGCTTGAAGCAGGAATCCGCTTCGATGTCTCAGAATGAAGCGTTCTTCCGGTTGAATCTTGTATAATGCCAGCATGAAGATCGCGGTGGTCGGCGCGGGAGCGTCTGGATTGATAGCTGCTCTACAGGCGGCGCGGCAGGGGGCAAACGTTACCCTGCTGGAACGCAATGACACAGTCGGCCGGAAGTTGACAGTGACCGGCAGCGGGCATTGCAACCTGTCGAATGACGCGGTTTCACCGAAAGCGTACACATGCGCGGATTCAACCTGGATGGCAACCTTGTTGTCTCTTTGTGGAGTCAATGAGGTTTTAACCATGCTGGAATCCATCGGCATACCGGCCCGCAAGACAGATGACGGATGGTACTACCCGTTATCGAACTCAGCCCATTCGGTGGTCGAAGCCTTCGCGAGCGCGGTTAACCGCGCCGGCATCACGCTGCTACCAGGTAGGCGGGTGACCGGCATTCAAAAGAACGCTCGCTCGTTTACCATCCGATTCTCACAGGGTGAAAAAGAGAGCATGGCGGATTTTGATCGGGTGATCGTGTCAGCCGGCGGGTGCGCCTATCCAGACCTTGGATCGCGCGGCGATCTGTTTCGCGTTCTGGAACGCCTGGGGCACACCACCCTGCCAAACCGCCCTGCCCTGGCTCCGGTACTGGTAAACACGGGGAATCTCAAACCGCTGCAGGGAATGCGTTTTGATGCTGCCACGGCATTATGGGATGGCTCGAAACAGGTAGCTGGAACGCGAGGCAACCTGATCTTTACCGAATGGGGCTTGAATGGTCCGGCTGTGATGGATCTCAGTCACCACGTTTCGCTTTTCCCTGCAGGAGCACTTGAGCTCTCGTTGGATTTCCTGGCTTTCTTTCAGACGGACTTTGACAGGTTCCTTTCTTCCAACCGTGAAGGTACTTCGCCCGCGCGGGTTTTCCTGGACGCCTTTTTCCCTCCGAAAGCCTCGGCTGTTTTCCTTAAGAACGCGGGTATCCCGGAAACCACACCGGTAGGGCAGATCACCCAATCCGCGCTGGATGCTCTGCTGAAAATATTGAATCACACCCGATTTAATGTGAACGGCGTTCGCGGTTTTGAGTATTGCCAGATCTCGGCGGGCGGGGTGCCGGTCACCGAAGTCGACCCGGTCACACTCGAATCAAACCGCGTAAAAGACCTGTATCTTACAGGCGAAACCCTGGATGTTGTCGGCCCATGCGGGGGTTACAACCTGCACTTTGCCTTCAGCAGCGGGGCGTTGGCAGGCCGGGCAGCAGGGAAGTGACTAACTTCGCAATCAAATCGCGCCTTCTTTTATAAAGAAGGTTTTTTTACCCTTGACAATTTAGAGTGTTTACTCTATTATTAGAGCAATTACTCTAAACGGTGAAGAGATGTCAAACAAAGAATTGATTTTGCAGACGGCCATCAACCTTTTTAACGAGCTGGGAACGGCCAAAGTTACCACCAACCTTATTGCGAAAGAAGCCGGGATCAGCCCGGGCAACCTGTATTATCACTTCACGGACAAAGAGCACATTATTCGGGAGGTGTTCAACCTCATGGCCGCAGACTGGGACAGTCTTACCGCCAGATTTTCAGACAGGAACAGTCAATTTGAAGATTTTCTTAAAAAATTTGTGCTGGCTAATTTTGAGTTGTTGTGGAAATACCGCTTTTTCAGCCGTGAAATGGTGCCCCTGATCAATGCGGATCAGGAATTGCGGGAACGCCATATCCCGGTGATCAATGAGCATTTCAACCAACAGATAGCCATAACGCGTATGGCGGAGAATGCCGGTATTTTGAACTTTCCCGATCCGGAGTTTCAGGCCATAGACGCGTTGACAATCTCATGGATCGTGGCCAACCAGTACCTGATCCATCTGGAAGGTATGGGAAAGGTGGTTGAGAAGGCTGATTTTGACCGCGGCGCGCAACTAATTATCAATTTCATGCGGCCATACCTGACCAGAGTCAGACATACGATTGGGAATAAGGGAGCAAACAGTGACAACCACATTATCAAATAAAGCCGTCAATCGACGAAAATTCCTCAAATTAGCCGGGGCGGCCGGAATCGCCGCCCTCGGGCTCGGTTATATAGACATGGATCAAACGTGGATCAACTATGATGCCATCGTGGAAGGAAACAAGAACATGGAACTTACAAGTACTGGTGAAAAATATAAAAATCTGATCCACTATGCCACCCTGGCCGCCAGCGGACATAACACCCAGCCGTGGCATTTTTCAGTGAATGGCAACCGGATTCAGATCCAACCGGATAAGACCCGGCAGCTTCCCGTGGTTGATCCGCAGGATCGGGAGCTATGGATCAGTCTGGGGTGCGCGCTGGAAAACTTGCTGATCGCCGCCCGCCAGGCAGGCTATCAAGCCGAAGTCACCTACCCGGACGCGAATGATCTCATTGAGATTAACCTGAGCGTCGGGCAGCCGTCGCAAAGTGATTTGTTCGGCGCGATCACATCTCGCCAGAATACACGCTCTGCTTATGATGGCAGCCCCATAAAACCCGCCGATTTTGAACGGCTCAAATCACTACCAATGGAAATCGGTATATCTCTTCGCTTTTTGAATACCACGGAGGATATGGAACTGGCCGCTGATTTTGTCAATCAGGGAACGCTGCTTCAATACACAGACAAATCGTTTGTTGATGAATTGATCGCCTGGCTCCGCTTCAATAAAAAGGAAGCCCTGGCTTCCCGAGATGGATTGTATTCACGCTGTTCGGGGAATCCGGATGTTCCGCGATTTATCGGGAAGTTTTTTGTCAGCGGCACCAAACCACAACAACAGGCTGACGCGGATATAAAGAAATTAAAGAGTTCATCAGGCGCGGTGGTTATCATATCAACCACAGAAGACAAAGCAGCCTGGGTGCGTACCGGTCAGGTCTACGAGCGCCTGGCGCTGACCATGACCTCGCTGGATATTAAATCTGCGTTTCTCAACCAGCCAATTGAAATTCCACAAGTACGCTCAAAATTTCAAAAGGCTTTGAGTCTCGACACGGCGCTGCCACAGTTGCTGGTACGTTATGGGTATGCGCCCGTGATGGCAGGTTCCATGCGCCGGCCGGTGGAAGAAGTGATCGAATACGCGTGATCAATCGTCCAGTGAAAGAAACACCTGCCAACTTCGCACAAATCCTGATGAAACCGGAGTGGTTGACCTTCCGGTTTCATTTTTTATCTGTGTTGCGTGAGTAAACAGGTCATGGTTTTGATCGGAGCAGCGCAAATATCGATAATCCACGTCCTGTACAGCCATGTAATTTTGACGACAACAATTTTGGGATAGAATGTGGGTTATACATCAGGCAAAGGGGATATGACAACAGTATGGAAAGCGATCCAATAGAAAGACAGCTCCCCTGGCTTACCCCCTGGTTTACAGCCTCATCGTATTCTGGAAAAGATTTCAACAATCAAGATTATGTGATCGCGGATGCCATCTCAGCCAGTTGGATGACCACCCTAAAAGTAGACCTGTTCGATTCACTCGGAAACAAATACGGCCGTGATAAAGTTGCCGGCGTCATTGATAAAATTGTGGCAGCTCATATCAAACCAGAATGGGAAGCGACCGCCCGCAACCTGCCTCGTAACAACCTTGATGACTTTATCCGCCTGCTCTGGGAACCTCTTCCAAACCAGGGATTTAATGTCATTATTAAGAAACAACTTAATGGGGTGCAAATCCACTGCGTACGCTGCCCGCACGCGGAATTGGGGAGGCAAATCAATGGCAGCTACTGGCTGTACCACCTGGTGTGCAGTGGCGACGAGCACGCCGCGGCCGGATTCAACCCGTGTATCGGTTTCCGCCGCTCGCAGACTCTGATGCAGGGTAACCCATGCTGCGACCATTTTTATTATGTGATAGAGTAGATTGATGAGATGGTATATCCTGCGCCATGCGGAAAAAGCCAAGGGGAATTTCTTCAACCCCATTTTGCGCCATCAGGACGAGCCGATCAGCTCACGCGGATTGGTCGAATCACGCAAGTTATGGGATTATTTCAACTCGAAAACCATCCAACACATTTATATTAGTCAATACATCCGCACAGGACAGACGGCGGAATACGTAGCCCGCAAGCTCAACCTCACTCCAATCAAGGACGCGCGCCTGAACGAAATTGACAACGGGTTGATCGACAGCTTGAGTGACGAGCAAATCGAGCAAACCTACCCGGACGTGTGGAAAGCCTTTCAGTCAAGAGACCATGATTTTCAATTTCCGGGTGGTGAAAGCGGTGAAGACGCCCGCAAACGGATCGCCGATTTTATGAATGAAAAACAACAGGATGACGAAGACATTCTCATTGTTTGCCACGAAGGTCTCATCCGCCTGTGGTTATGTCACATACTCGGGTTGCCAACCTACCGCCGCTGGGATTTTAAAGTGGATTTCTGCGGAATCATGGAAATCGAATACGCCTCCGATTTGAAACAGTGGAGACTGGCGCGCTTCAATCAACTGGCTTATCCGACCGGTTGATCACCGTTGGCAGCGTCTCGGGTAAGTATTAGGACATGGAGGGTTCATTCCATGAAAGAATTCATCAAATGGACGAAAAAAGAATATTCGCTCCCCGTGCGATTGTTGGTTACTCTGTGCGCGGGCGCGATTTTTGCCTTTTTAATCCCCTTGACCTTGATTAACTATTTGCCTGAATTGGATTCCACGATAGGCCTGCCTCGCTTGTACTTTGGCATCGTGAATTGGATCATCGGCGGTTTATGTGTGGTTGTCGGCGTGTACTATGGTTTCATGTCCATCGGCTCGCAATTATTTGACGCCGGCGGCACGCCTATCCCGGTGGTGGCCACCCAGAAGCTGTTAGTCAGCGGGGTGTTCAGGCAATGCCGCAATCCCATGGGGTTCGGGGCAATCTCTGCTTACCTTGGGGTCGCCATTTTGGTCGGGTCGATCTCCAGTATTGCATGCGTGATCCTTTTCGCGGTGCTGCTTATCATCTACATAAAAAAATTTGAAGAACGCGAACTGGAAGAACGCTTCGGGGATCAATATCGGGCATACAAAGCCAGCACACCTTTTTTGATCCCTCGTATTTTTCGCCAGTGAAGAACCGGGCAGATAGAATTAGACACTAAAAGAAAGCAATCTTCGATAAAAGAAATATTACAGACCATCCCCTCTCTGCGCCCAATTATTGTTTTTTTTAGACCCCGAGGTGGGTGAAGCAGGCAATTACTGCATCCTCAAAGCGACTGTCCGCGCATCAAATGCTTCCTCCCAACAGAGCTATTCCATTATTGTGCTGGATGCACGCGACCTACAGGATGGCACACCCGGCGTGAAGCGGCTACGTCCAATTCCACTGGAGACCGACCAAATCCTGGCTCCGCTTGCATCTAAAAACCCCAAAGGCGCTGTTACACCCCCCGCTGATCATACCCATTAACAAGGGTGAACTCGTCTGCCGTAATATCTGATTCAGGAAAAATGTGAGAAATTGAGCCTGTCAGATTTTGCCAATATAGTATTATTCCATTTGTACGTGATTTCACCAAAGAATTCGGGAGGAGAACATGCCAAAAGGTTACTGGATCGTCAGTCTGGAAGTTACAGACCCGGAAGAGTATAAGAAATACCTGGCCGCCAACGTGGAACCGTTCAAAAAATACGGGGCCAGGCATCTGGTACGTGCCGGAAAATTCATCAATCCCGAGGGAACGTCCCGCTCACGCAATGTCGTGGTGGAATTCCCTTCGTATGAAGCCGCTGTGGAATGCTACAACTCACCCGAATATCAGCGCGCCCTGGCCTTCCGCAAGCCGGTCTCATCGGGAGACCTGGTCATCGCCGAAGGGTATGAGTATCCGCCGGAATCAAAGTAAGGCTGCGTTTCACAAATCCCATACAGACCTGAAGAGCTGTTTTTGATAGGAGGTTTATATGGTTACGCCTCTGATGGCAAAATTTTTCTGGTTCGTCAATAAGTTTTTCATGGTACCTCTCTTCAGACTGGGGTTGGGACCTTTGTTCGGCAACCCAATCTGGGGTTACATGATGGTGCTTAAGACTACTGGTCGAAAATCGGGGAAGATCAGGTATACCCCGGTCAACTATGCCATAATGAACGGTAACCTTTATTGCCTGGCCGGGCGCGGTCAACAGGCGGATTGGTATCGCAACATGGTTGCTTCTGCCAATCTCGAGGTGATTCTTCCCGGCGGCAGTGTGGCCGGTACAGCGGAGGAAGTTTCCGAATCACCCGAGCGCACAGCCGCTTTGCGGCAGGTGCTTAAGGCCGGAGGATTCGTCGGGTTTATGATGGGTTTTAATCCCTACACGGTAACAGATGCTGCACTGGTGGAAAGCGCCAATGGGATGCCGATCATGCGAATCAAACCATACGGCCTGGGCGTAGGTGCCGGCGATTACGGCGGCTGGCTCTGGATAATGGTTTTGGCTGTTTTGATAATATTAGGGTTTCGATAAAACAAAAAATAGTCTGTTTTCGGGAGGATGAAAAATGAAAATCCTTTTTATCGGCGGAACCGGTCTCATCAGCACTGCCTGTTCGGAACTGGCTGTTCAACGCGGCTATGATCTGACCATTCTTAACCGGTCGCAGACAAAAAAGATCCTGCTTCCGGCTGGCGCGCATGTATTGACTGCCGACGTGCATGGCGACATCTCCACTCTGAAACATATTCTTGACCAACACACATTTGATGTGGTGGTCGATTGGATCGCATACACTCCTCAGGACATCGAACGGGATATCGAACTCTTCAAGGGACGGGTGAAACAGTTCGTGTTCATTAGCTCGGCCAGCGCCTACCAAAAACCGGTCAAGAATTACCGCATCACGGAAGAAACCCCTTTGGAGAATCCTTTCTGGCAATACTCACGCGACAAGATCGCCTGTGAAGCCCTCCTGATGGATGCTTACCATAAAGATGGGTTCCCCGTGACCATTATCCGCCCCTCGCTGACCTACGGCCTAACGCAGATTCCGCTGTGCACGGGCAGCTGGCAGCACCCGTATACCATGCTGCGGCGCATCAAACAGGGCAGGAAAGTCATCATTCCCGGCGATGGCACATCACTGTGGGTTTGTACCTGGAATGCCGATTTTGCTGTGGGGCTGGTGGGTTTGTTCGGAAACCCAAAGACACTCGGAGAGGCCTTTCAAATAACATCTGATGAAGTGCTTACCTGGAATCAGCTGTACGAACAGGTGGCTGATGCACTGGGTGTAAAGTTGAACGTTGTGCATATCCCATCAGACTGGCTGGCCGCCTGGGATGACAAATACACCGGCGAATTACTCGGCGACAAAGCACACAGTGTGACCTTCGACAACAGTAAGATCAAACGCTATGTTCCCGATTTCAACTGCGCGGTCACCTGGGCGGAAGGGGTCAAACGGGCAATCGCCTGGTTTGAGGCCGACCCGGCGCGGCAGACCATTGACGAAGCCGCCGAACGCGAGTGGGATGCCATAATTACAGCGTACGAACAGTCTTTCCCCAGGCGGAAATAGGGAAGACAATGTAGTGAGATACGAAAAATGGAAGGGTATAACGCGAACGAAGTGCGCCGTTGTTACGACCTGGCTGCGGAGGAATACGCCAGCAGCTTCCTGCATGAATTGGACGGCAAGCCCTTTGACCGCGCCATCCTCGACCGCTTATCATATTCCATTCCTGAAGACGGCTTGATCTATGATTTCGGCTGCGGATCAGGCCAGACCACGAAATATCTATGTGACAGGGACAGGCAGACAGTCATCGGGTTGGATTTCTCAAGCAAATCCATGGAGTTGGCAAAAAAGAATTTCCCCGGGCTGGAATTCCAATTGGACGATATGCTGGCTTCCAGGATGGCGCCGCAGTCAGCAGACGGGATCGTCGCATTCTATGCCATCGTCCACTTCACGTACCGCGAGGTGGCAACCGCATTAAAGGAATGGCACCGTCTATTGAAACCTGGCGGCCAATGCCTGTTCAGTTTTCATGTAGGGAAAGACATACTTTCCGTGGAGAAATTCCTGGGGGTGGAAGGCGCCAATGCAACCTGGCGGTTCCTTAAAACCGACAGAGTATTGAAAGCGGCGCTGAAAATCGGTTTTAAATTCTATGAAGCCGTGGAACGCTACCCCTACCCCGGCGTGGAACACCCAAGCAGACGGGCCTACATCTGGCTGCGAAAAGATCCATCGTGAATTGATGGTTAAATACCAGTAAGGATGGTTTTATATTTCAATTTGTTTTGTATAATGGGTATACAAGATAAATCGGGTTACGAAAACCAACACGGGACTTGCAGGGAATAGATGATCTGTTCAGCGGCGCTTGTCATTCTTGGGATAGCAGCCCTGATTAAGGGTGAACTCAAGATCACATCCAATTGGTGTATTTCCAGCACATCCGTACGAGCGCTTGCGTTGATTTTAATCGTTGGTTCCATTATCGGTGGATTTACATGGGACGGTATAACCCTGGTCACATTTGCGCTTGTAATCGTATCCGGCCTTTTATTAATGGAAAGGCCTCACGAGCGCGTTGATAATATTCCCATGGGGGATGATTTTTATCAGAGCAACTCACCTTCCACCCCGGAAACACTCCAACGGTATACCCCACGGGGACCGGCAATCAATTCCTGGAATTCTGATCCTGTTGATATCTCCTCTTTGCAGCCCAACAAACAAACCGTGCAGGAGATCTATGAACCGGTGCAGCAATATTACCCTTACATGGATTTTTCTGACACCATTGACCTGCCCATAACCGGCACTACCCTGATCAGCGCGGCCACCCAGGTGGACACGTATCCGGTTCATTCCGATTTTCTGGTGTATGACATTAAAGCAGCCTACTCGCGCAGGCCTGGCCAGCCAATTCTCTGCCCGAAATGCGGCGGGTTGTTGAAAGGTTCTTCCATTCAACCGTCTCTGGGCGTTCGCAAAGATCTCCATAAGATTGAACTGGCGGAATATCATCGCTTTTCCTACCTGTTTACGTGTGAAAACTGCAAATGGTGGTGTATTCGAGAAAACTGGAAGTCTGTTGAGAAACAGAACACCATCTGCGACTTTCTCGTGGCTGGCGGGATCCCGGCCAACAAGACCATGTCCATCAAATACAACGAGGTAGCCAACAGCCAGAATCCGGAACCCTGGGCCAAGGCGCTCATTTTCCGCGACATCTACGAATATTCGGAACGGCTGCCGGAAAACCTGAAGATCATCTTCCCGCGAACTTAAACCTCACTCGTTGCGGCGATGTGGATCCTTACACTTCATTCCGCGTCAGTCTGTTTTCGGGCTACAATTAACTCATGGAAAGAAAAATCGCTCCGGTAGTTCATTTCCGAAAGCTAAAAGATCGCGAATCAGATTTTGCCTACTGGCAAAAGCAGTCCTATGAAGCCAGAATAGCCGCGTTGGAAGAGATTCGCAGTGAGTATTACACCTGGCTGGCTTCCCAATCCAAGGAAAAATTCGATGTTCAATCAGGATTCAAAGAGTTTATCGCATCGTTAAACGACAATAAAGTCCGGTATCTGGTTGTTGGTGGGTATGCCGTCGCTTTTCATGGGCACCCAAGGTTCACCAAAGACCTTGATATCTGGGTAGATATTACGGGTGAAAATCCTGCTCGTATCGTTGCGGCGCTTGCGCAATTCGGGATGGGATCACCAGGTCTAAAAGAAAAAATTTTTTCCGATGCTGACCAGGCTATTCAATTGGGATATCCACCGAACAGGATTGATCTAGTTCTTTCCATATCCGGAGTTGAATTCAACGAAGCCTATGAACACAGGGCTAAAACCAGGATAAACGACCTTGAGGTTAATTTCATTAATATTTCCGATCAAAAAATCAACAAAAAAGCATCCGGTCGTATGCAGGATCTGGCAGATCTGGAAAACCTGCAATAATAGATGAGGATAAAGATGAACGTACGATATGGCATTATCGGACCCGGAAACATCGCCAACAAGTTCGCTGACGCGGTGGGCCGCGAAAAGGACATCGAACTGGTTTCGGTGGCTGCCCGTGACCTATCACGCGCGGAAACCTTCGCGAAGAAGTACAAGGCCACAAAAGCCTACGGCAGCTACACTGAAATTATGGGCGACCCGGATGTGGATATCATTTACATCGGGGTGACTCACAACTTCCATTACGATGTGGTCAAAGCCTGTTTGAGTAATCACAAGGCTGTACTGTGCGAGAAACCCCTTGTGCTGACAAAGAAGGAAGCGGAAGAGCTGACCGACCTCGCGAAAAAGAACAACACCCTGCTGATGGAAGCCATGTGGACGCGCTGCATGCCAGCCTACCAGCAGGCGCGAACCTGGGTGCGGGAGGGCAGGATCGGCGAGGTGAAGTTGATCGACACCCGCTTCCACTTCCTGGGTGAATATGATCCCAACAGCCGCTGGTACGACCCGAAACTGGCGGGCGGAAGCCTGTTTGACCTGGGTGTGTATCCCATCGAATTCTCGACCGGCATTCTGTCAGAGAATCCCACCAGTGTAAACAGCCTGGCAAAGATCGCCCCAACCGGCGTGGACGAATCCGCGGCCGTTTCCATGACCTTCGCCAGCGGCGCGCTGGCCACTTTTTCCTGTGGATTCACGGTCAACGCCAAAGATGATGCCTTCATTTACGGCACAAAGGGGAAGATCGTGTTGAACACCTGCTACGACGTTCAGAAGTCGGAGCTCTTTGATGAGCGTGACAGGCGCGTTAGAAAATTTGAGGAACGCGTCCCGAACGGTTTTATCTATGAAGCCCGCCATTGCGCAGAACTGTTTCGGCAGGGTAAGCTGCAGAGCGACCTGATCCCCCTCGCGGATACCGTTGTCTGTGCCGGGGTATTTGATACCCTGCGTAAACAATGGGGATTGATCTGACCGGGTTTATTGACATTCTCCCTGTGTGTGTTAGAATACCGCCCAATATGCGCAACCCGACTTCCATCATCCGATCCCGACATACCCTGCCTGCTTCTTATGGAGAAGACCGGGATAGTTGGTATTGGATGGCGGCTTAAGCACCGCCGGAGCCACGGAACCAGATGAGTCAAACCTGACAGCCCTTCTTCTCGAAGGGCTGTTTTTTATAACCTGAGGCGGATCAAGGAGCGGAGACAAATTGAGCACAGCAACACTGGTTTTACAGGATGGAACTGTCCTTGAAGGGCAGGCATTTGGCGCGAAGGCCGACGCGGTATTTGAGCTGGTGTTCAACACCAGCATGACCGGGTACCAGGAAATCCTCACCGATCCATCGTATCGCGGACAGGGAGTGTTGTTTACGGTGTCGCACATTGGCAATGTAGGTATCAACCTGGAGGATGACGAATCCGCGCGGGCGCAGGTCTCGGCCGTGGTGGTCTGCCGGTTGAGCCATACAGTATCCAATTGGCGTGCTGATCTACCATTGTCTGACTGGCTTGAGCAGGCCGGCGTGCCGGGCATCAGTGGGATCGACACCCGCTGGCTTACCCGCAAGCTGCGTGACGGCGGCACGCAGAAAGCCGCCCTATCCACAAAGGGAACACCGGCGGCCACATTGATCCAGATGGCCAACGATTGGCCGGGGCTGGACGGCCGCGATATGGTCAAAGAAGTATCCTGCAGTCAACCCTACGTTTGGCTGCCTGACGAGGGTAGTAAGTGGGTACCTTCTGAACCCGTTTTCACCCAACCCGTATCCATCGCCGCCTATGATTTTGGTATTAAAGAAAACATCCTGCGCCACCTAGCATCCTCCGGCGCGCAGGTTACCGTATATCCGGCGGACACACCCGCCAAAGATGTGCTCTGCCACCGCCCTGACGGCATATTTTTATCCAACGGCCCCGGTGACCCGGCCGGGCTGCCCTATCTGGTGGAAACGGTGAAGTCATTGCTGGAGAGCGGCGTGCCGCTGTTCGGCATCTGTCTGGGCCACCAGTTGATCGGCCGTGCGCTGGGGGCGGATACCTGCCGGCTGAAATTCGGTCACCACGGCGGAAACCATCCCGTTCAGCACTTGCCCTCCGGTCGGGTGCTGATCACCGCGCAAAACCATAACTATTGCGTCCAGGCGGAACAACTTGACCCGGCCAGCGTTGAGATCACCTACTGTAGCCTGAACGACAATTCTCTGGAAGGTCTGCGCCTGAAAAACCGGCCGGTCTTCAGCGTGCAGTTTCACCCCGAGGCGGCTCCCGGCCCGCATGACGCGCATAACATCTTCAATGAATTCTTCACCCTGATCGAAAAAGGGGGCAAACATGCCTAAACGCGAGGATATCAAGACCATTCTCATCCCCGGCTCCGGCGCCATTGTTATCGGGCAGGCCGCCGAATTCGACTATTCCGGCACGCAGGCTGTAAAAGCATTACGCAAGGAAGGCTACCGCGTGGTGCTGGTCAATTCCAACCCGGCTACCATCATGACCGACCCTGAGATCGCCGACGCCACTTACATCGAACCGCTGACCACCGACGCGCTGGAAGCCATCATCGCTCAGGAAAAGCCGGATGTCATGCTGCCGGTCATCGGCGGGCAGACCGGCCTGAACCTGGCGCTGGCGCTCAGCGAGAACGGGGTGCTGGAGAAGTACGGGGTAAGTCTTATCGGCGCCAACCTGCCGGCCATCAAGGCAGCCGAAGACCGCCTGCTGTTCCGCGAGACCATGCAAAACGCCGGCATCCCCATCCCACGCGGCGGGGCGGCCCATTCGCTGGATGAAGCGAAAAAGCTGGTGGAAACAATCGGCTATCCCCTGCTGGTGCGCGCCTCCTTTGCCCTGGGAGGCAGCGGCGCGTCATGGGTCAATACACCGGAAGAGCTGCCCGAAGCCGTGCGCAAAGCCACCGCCGAATCGCCCATCGGACAGGCTTGGATTGAAGAGAACCTGACCGGCTGGAAGGAATATGAGCTGGAGGTGATGCGCGACCGGGCGGATAATTTCGTGGTCATCTGCACCATCGAGAACCTGGACCCCATGGGCATCCATACCGGCGACAGTATCACCGTCGCCCCGGCGCAAACCCTTACCGACCGCGAATACCAGGTACTGCGCGACCTGGCGCACCGCGTGTTGAGCGCCGTTGGCGTGGAAACCGGCGGATCGAACGTGCAATTCGCCGTCAATCCAAACAACGGGCGCGTGGTGGTCATCGAGATGAATCCACGTGTCAGCCGCAGCTCCGCGCTGGCTTCCAAGGCGACCGGCTTCCCCATCGCCAAGCTGGCCGCGCTGCTGGCCGTAGGTTACACGCTGGACGAGATCACCAACGACATCACAAAGCAAACCAAAGCCGCTTTCGAGCCATCGCTGGATTACGTGGTGGTCAAAATCCCGCGCTGGGCGTTCGAGAAATTCCCCGGCGTCGATCCCATCCTCGGCCCACAGATGAAATCGGTGGGCGAAGTGATGGCTCTGGGTAGAACCTTCCCCGAGGCGCTGAATAAAGCTGTCCAGTCGCTGGAGATTGGCGCGGACAGCCTGAATGGCAAGATCTCCAACAATTTCGCTGAGGGCAATCTTCATGATCCGACCGCCGACCGCCTGTTCAGGGTCTACCACGCAATCAGGCAGGGCAGACCGCTGGAAGAGATCAGCCAGGCCAGCGGGTATGATCTGTGGTTCCTGACCGAACTGGCCGAGATCGCCGGACTTGAAAAGAAGATCGCCGATTCCAATCCGCAGGATGCCGGATTTTCCACCCTGCTGTTGGACGCCAAACGCATGGGTTTCGCCGACAGCCACATCGCCCGGCTGCTCAACCGCCAAGCCGGCGAGGTTCGCGAGCTGCGCAAACAGGCCGGTATCCTGCCAACATTCCTGCGCGTGGATACCTGCGCGGCTGAGTTCGGCGCGGAAACGCCCTACCTGTACAGCGCCTATGAGCGCGAGGATGAATCTTATCCGACCGATAGAAAAAAAATCCTTATTCTGGGCAGTGGACCGAACCGCATCGGACAGGGGATCGAGTTTGATTACTGCTGCTGCCAGGCAGCCTTCGCCCTCTCAAAACTGGGTTTCGAGACTATCATGTACAACTGCAACCCCGAAACGGTCTCAACGGATTACGACACGGCCGACCGTCTGTACTTCGAGCCGCTCACCCTGGAACACGTGTTGAATGTAGTCGACCGCGAACAGCCGGTGGGTGTCATCGTGCAGTTCGGCGGGCAGACCCCCTTGAACCTCGCTGCCGGGCTGGAAGCCGCCGGAGTTCCCATCCTGGGAACGTCGCCCCAGTCCATTCGCCTGTCGGAAGACCGCGAGGAATTCGCCAAATTATTGCGTGAGCTGGAAATCCCCCAGCCCGAGAACGGCATCACCCGCTCGGTGGATGAAGCCCGCCGGGTGGCCGCGGAATTGGGTTACCCGGTGCTGGTGCGGCCGTCCTTTGTGCTCGGCGGGCGCGCCATGGCTGTTGTAGAGAATGAGGATAGTCTGGAAGGTTTTATCCAGGCGGCCATCGAAGCGGCGCCCGGCCAGCCCATTCTGGTTGACAAGTTCATGGAAGACGCCTTCGAGATCGACGTGGACGCGCTGGCTGACGGCGAACGCGTGGTTATCGGCGCGGTGATGCAGCATATCGAAGAAGCCGGGGTGCATTCCGGCGACGCAGCCTGCGTGTTGCCGCCCTACAAGGTGAGCAACTACCACCAGGGGATCATGCGCGAGTACACCGAACAACTCGGGCTGGCGCTGGGTGTGCGCGGCCTGATGAACGTGCAATTCGCCCTCAAAGACGAAATGGTCTATGTGCTGGAGGTCAACCCGCGCGCCTCGCGTACCGTACCGTTCGCCAGCAAGGCCACCGGCCTGAACTTGGCCTACACCGCCGCGCAGGTGATGGCCGGAAAGACGTTGAAAGAGCTCGGCGTAACGGAAGAACCCCGGGTGGACGGCTTCTTCCTTAAGGAGGCTGTGCTGCCCTTCAAGAAACTGCCCGGTTCCAGCACCCTGCTGGGGCCTGAGATGCGCTCCACCGGCGAGGTGATGGGGCACGCCGCGCACTTCGGGCACGCTTTCGCCAAATCGCAGATCGCCGCCGGCACCGGACTGCCCGAGAGCGGCACGGTGTTGATCAGCGTGAATGACTACGACAAGAGCGCCGGACTGAAACTGGCGCGCGACCTGTACCGCATGGGCTTCCAGTTGATGGCCACCCCGGGAACGGCCGCTTTTCTGGAAAAAGTGGGACTGCCCGTGCAGCCGGTCAATAAAATGTCCGCAGGGTCTCCACATACGGTTGACTTTATCCGCGGCGGTCAGGTACAGTTAATTATCAATACTCCACTTGGGCCGCAATCGCATACCGACGGCGCGGAGATCCGCGCGGCAGCCGTCACCATGAATGTGCCGCTGTTGACCACACTTTCCGCCGCTGCCGCGGCCGTGGCAGCCATTAAAGCCTTGCGGCAAAAGGAACTGCGCTACCGCAGTTTGCAGGAGCATTTCAGAAAAGAGTCCGCTGCATAAACAGGAGACAAAATGGAACCCACCAAAACCGGCCCTGCCACGATTGACGAGTACATCGCCGGTTTTCCGGATGACATTCAGAAGAAGCTCAAGGAAATCCGCCGGGTGATCCATGAGACGGCACCGGAAGCCACGGAAAAAATCAGCTACCAGATGCCCACCTTCTACCTGAACGGCAACCTGGTGCATTTTGCCGCCTTCAAAAAACACATAGGGTTCTACCCGGCGCCCACCGGGCTGGACGCGTTCAAGGATGAGATCGCCAAATACCCGAATTCCAAGGGCGCGGTGCAGTTTCCGTTGGACCGGCCCATTCCATTTAACCTGGTTCGGCGTATTGTGGAATACCGCCGGGAAGAGAATTTGAGGAAGAAAGTAAAATAGGTTGAGATTTAATACAAATGTGTCATTGCCTTCCCCAACCTTCGCATGCCCTCGTCAATCTCTTTGGGAGTGTGAACGGCAAAATTCAAGCGAATGAACGACTTGCCATCATCCGGATCGGGGAAGTAGCGCGTGCCGGGGGAGAATTCCACGCCGGCCCGCATGGCCAAGGGCAACAATTCGGCGCAATTCATCCCATCGGGCAGGCGCAGCCAGAGGAACAACCCGCCGTGCGGAACAATGTACGACACATCGCGGGGGAGATGTTCGTGAATAGCCAATTGAAGCTCGTCGCGGCGTTTGCGGTATAGACGCGTTGACCGGCGCAGGTGCGCCTGGTAACGTCCCACAGTCACGTAGGTATCCATCACGCGTTGCATGAGGTTGGATGTGGCCAGGTCTTGCACCCATTTCAGGCGCAATAGGCGCTCGAAAACGGGTCCCTCCGCCAACAAATAACCAACACGCAACCCGGGCATCAGCATCTTGCTGAAGGTGCCGGTGTAAATCACCTGCCCGCCGGGGTCCAGCGACTTGATGGCCGGCAGCGATCTCCCCTCGTAGCGCAGGTCGCTGGCGAAATCGTCCTCCAGAATGGGCACGTTGTAGCGCGCTGCCAGATCTAGTATCAACCGGCGGCGGGGCAGACTAAGGCACAGGCCGCTCGGGTTCTGGAAGACCGGCATGGTATAGATCAGCTTCGGGTGGTGCTGCTGCAATACCGGTTCCAGTAATTCCACCTGCGCACCCTGAGCGTCCATGGGAATGCCAATGATCTTTAATTTCAGCGCGCGGAACAATTCAAGCGCGAAGTTGTAGGTCGGCTTTTCAACCACAATGGTATCGCCCGGTTTGAGCAACGCCTGGCAAATCAGGGCCAGCGCCTGCTGCGACCCTGAAGTAACCAGCACTTCCTCTGGCCGGGCTGAAATGCCCTGGCTGGACAGAATGTGGGCGATGGTTT
Source organism: uncultured Leptolinea sp. (assembly GCA_964397625.1). Taxonomy (GTDB): domain Bacteria; phylum Chloroflexota; class Anaerolineae; order Anaerolineales; family Anaerolineaceae; genus Leptolinea. The sequence continues at coordinate 19,963 of CAYNJT010000024.1, forward strand.
CACGCAGGGGATAATACCCGGCGTGCAAACCGCCGTATTCCAGCGCGCCTGTCCCGTCGCGGTCAAGCACCTCTCTTACAGTACGCGCAAACTCCTTCAAGGGAAATTCGCGCGCGTCACCGACGCCTATGAAGGCAATGGTATCCTCTGGCGCCGGGTAGGGTTGGGCTGATTCGAAGGTTGGATCAGATTCGCCCGCCACGTCCACCTGCCACAACGGCCAGGCGTCCGGTTTGCGCGAAGATTTGCCTGCACCATCCGACAGGGGTGGAGCCACAAAGGTGCCGGCACCTTCGCGGGTATACACCACACCGTTACTTTCCAACTCATCATAAGCGTTCTTCACAGTCACACGGCTAACACCCAACTCGGTAGACAGGTCCCGAGTGGAAGGCAGCTTCGTCTCAGGCGGCAGGCCACCGGAAAGAATGTTCTCATGGAGCCATTTTTCGATCTGCCGGTAAAGGGGGGTTTCGCTGGACGAGTCAAGTGGGATGCGCATACATGTATTTTACACAATTCATTCGTCCACACAGTGCTTTTCGCCTGGTGGTATTAAGAAAAACCTGTCAATCTGGTACTATTTTTGAATCCACATTTTCCCTAAAATGGAACGGGTAACAAGAGAACAGGCTGAAAGGAATAGTGAAATGAGCAACAAATTTACCCGTATATTGGGACGATCCGGCATACAGGTTAGCGCGCTGGGGATGGGCTGTTGGGCAGTGGGTGGCCCGTGGATGTTCAATGGTGATCCAGCCGGCTGGAGTGAAGTGAATGATGCCGAATCGGAACGCGCCATCCAACGCGCCTTTGACTTGGGGGCAACCTACTTTGATACCGCTGCGAACTACGGTGCGGGTCACAGCGAACGCCTCCTGGGCAGAGTTTTTAAAGGGAAACGGGATAAGGTGGTCATCTCGACGAAGTTCGGCTATGCAGTGGATGAGAAGAATAAATCCGTCGTCCATTATGACCAAACGGAGGAAGGCAGCGATGTAGCCTCGCGGATGCGCGTGGATGTGGAAGCTAGTCTGCGCCGCCTGCAAACGGATTATATTGATGTGTACTTCCTGCACGTGTGGGGGCTGGAGATCGACCGGGCACTGGCTGCGAAAGATGTTCTGGAAGATATGGTAAAGCAGGGAAAGATCCGCGCGTACGGTTGGAGCACCGACCGGCTGGATGCCGTAAAAGCGTTTTCCACATCGCCCAACTGTACTGCCGTTCAGCAGCAATTGAGCGTGCTGGACGGGAACATGGACTTGCTATCACTGAGTGAAGAATGGAACCTGGCCAGTGTCAACCGTGGACCGCTGGGTATGGGGCTGTTAACCGGGAAATTTACACCTGGCAGTACGTTCGGGAATGATGATGTTCGTCATCATGCCCAGTGGCACCCGGGATTCAAGGACGGTAAACCCACACGGGATTGGCTGGATAAGCTCGCCTCCATTAGAGAGGTGCTCACCAGCGATGGCCGTACCCTGGGGCAGGGCGCTCTGGCGTGGATCTGGGCCCGCAGCGAGAAGACCATCCCCATTCCCGGGTTTAAAAATGTAGCCCAGGTGGAAGAGAATTGTAAAGCCATGCAATTCGGCCCATTAAACGCGGAACAAATGACAGAGATCGACCATTTGTTGGGGCGTTAACGAAAGGGAATAAAAGTAGTGCTGGAATGATTGCGGCGAAAGTATTGCTGCAATCATTTTCTTTGCATTAATATAAGTGAAAATTCTGCAACAGGAGACTCATCATGCCACTGCCGGCACCTGATCCATCACTTCAGCCTCTGCTGGAAAGATTGAAATCGCTTCAGGAAGAGTACCCCTACTCCACCCTGTTGATCAATGTTCCTTCCTCCATCGACACGCAAGATCTTTTCAGCGAGCTTTGCCTTCGCGCCCTACGCGAACCGAAGCCACACGACCGCCTCTGGATCCTGGAAACCCTCAAAGGGAAGACCGGTCTGTCCAGCGCCTTTCTGGGGTACATGTATACCGCCGCGGATAAGCTGCGTGAAACCAAAGACATCCGTTGGCTGGAGGTTGGCCTGGGGGCATCCATTTTGCAGGACGGCTACCCCGACTGGCGGGACTACATCCTCGCGCTGGCTAATCTGTACGTCACCGCGGAGGAGGCCGGGTTGGATCCCCGTCCGGCATTCACACTGATCGGCTATGGCAGGGATGACGATTTCGGCCAGCATGCTGTGGTGATCGAACGCCGCCGCAACGGGCCATAATTCTTCAGCAGAGTTTTACTCTGTGTATATGGCATATATTGGTGATATGGATAGCATTTAACCATACCGCCATATTCCCCGGAGCCGACAATGAATGCCGCGCAAACAATCATCCAGCGACTGTCAACCGAATTGCAGGGTAAAGGTTACCTGCTGGATACCCGCCTTGTCCTGGAAGGAATCCGTGGGCTGCTCTATGCCTCATCCCCCAAACCATACCCGTTGATCGTCAGCAAAGTCAGCGACCATTTCCTGTTCCTGGACTGGGACAACGACCTGTTCGGCCGCAAAGACCACCTGGTCGATGCATACCAAAAATTCAACCGCTTTGTGAACGCGAAGTTCAAGGTCCCGCATGTGTTGCGCATGACCATCCCCAACATGGCAGTCATCGCCCTGTCAGAGGCCGGCTTCGATGCCGACACGCTGGAGTACGCGCAGCGCACCTACCAGGTGCCCTTCAAAGGCGGCGAGGTGGGCCAGTTCTTCCTGGTTCACCTGACCCAGAAGGTGGTGACGTACCATCAGGGATATGTGCGAAAACAGTATGGCTCCGCGCCTCTCTACCAGGCGCAGGGTGTGCTGGTACCCCTGCTCAAAAAGTGCATGCGGGATGATTACGCTTTCCCGGGAAAGAAATCAGCGGGATGAACAAGCCAACGAATTCCAGTGTTGAGGCTTTTTTCCAATCAGGTTATTTACTACAATAACAGGTAGTTAAGATTATTTATCTTTTTCTGAAATTTCTGGTTACAAAATCAAAAAACGCCGGAGGAACTATTTTATGAGCGGATCATCGGGATTCCCCTGGAAAACGGTCATCATCATTGTGGTTATCCTGGGCGTGCTTTTGTGCTGCGCGCTGGTCTTTGGCGGCGGCGCGGCCTATTTCCTGTCACAGTCGGGCGGTGATCTCTCTGACGTCATAAAAATCGATCTTGGCGGGGCGCCTGCCGAAGAACCCACGCAAGAAATCGTTCAACCTCAGCCCACCTCAGCCGTTATAGAGGAGGAAGCGGCGGCAACAGTAGAACCGGAAATTGTTGAACCCTCTCCCACTATAGCCATTAAACAAAAGCCCACCCGCACACCCACCCTCGAACCAGAAGATGTACTGCCGGTCGAAGAACCTGCGCAAGAAATCATTCCCACCAATGAATCCCCGGATACCGGCCCAAAATTAACAGGCAAACAGGAATGGTCGGAAAATCGAATTTTTGACGACTTCTCTTCCAACGCGTTTGACTGGTATCAGGTGGATAGTGAATCAGAATCTGTGCTGGTTAAGAATGGAATCTATACGATCCACATTAAGAAAGCAGACTACAACGCCTGGACAGAGTTCCCGGTTGATTTCAACGCAAAAGAAATCGTCTTTGACGTGAAAGGTAAGTCGGGGATACAGGAGGGCCGGTTTGGCGTGGATTGTAATTATCTGGACGACGATAATTTGTATTATGTTGAGTTTGACCTGGGCAGCCGGGAATATGTGATCACAGAGATCATTGACGGTGTTTACATCCCACTGACGAAAGAAAACTCAGCCGGCCAGTACTGGAATAAAGCAGCCACCATGAAATCCTCCCCCGAGATGGTCAATCATATTGGCATCAGTTGTTATCCAGACAGCATCACCGTATTCATGAACGATAAACTGCTTGATCAAGTCACAGTAAAGAAGCCGCTGGCCGAATCTGGAACCGGGTCGTTTTACGCGTATACATTGCCGAATAGTGGTGAAAATGGATATACCATTATTCTCGATAATGTGGAAATTTATCAGCCCAGGCAATAAAACAATGTATATGTCGCAGGACAAATTTTCGCATCGCCGTTACAATTGAGAAAAAACACCTACCTGCAGGAGAGAACTCATGACAGAACGATTGGATGGGACCGTGGCGCTGGTTACCGGCGCCAGCAGCGGGATCGGTGAAGCCACCGCCCGCCAGTTGGCTTCGCAGGGCGCGGCTGTCGCGCTGGCCGCCCGCCGCCGTGATCGATTGGAGGCCTTGGCTGCCTCGATCATCTCGGAAGGCGGCAAAGCACTGGCGCTTACCGCGGATGTGAGCAAACAAAATGAAGCTGTCTCAATCGTCGAGCAGACGGTCAAGGCATTTGGCCGCCTGGACACACTGGTCAACAATGCCGGCCTCATGCTGCTGGGAAATATCGAGAACGCCCCCACGGAAGAATGGGAGCGCATGATCGACGTGAACCTGAAAGGGGTTCTGTACACGGCGCACGCCGCGCTCCCCCACCTGTTGAAAGCCGCCGCGAATTCACCGCGCAACGTGGCTGATATGGTCAACATCAGCTCGGTGGCCGGCCGGCGCGCCCGCGTGGGTGCCGGTGTCTACAACGCCACCAAGTTCGGCGTGGTGGCCATCACCGAATCGCTGCGCCAGGAAGTCACCAGCCGGCATGTGCGTGTTTCCGTGGTGGAACCGGGCGTGGTGGCCACAGAATTGACCACCCACATGAAACCCGACGTGGCCGCCCAGACCATGAAACCCTTTGCCGGCATTACCGCGCTCGAATCCGAGGATATTGCCGATATCATCACCTTCATCGTCACCCGGCCGTGGCGCTCGGCTATCAACGAAGTGCTGGTGCGCCCCACCGAGCAGGCGTTCTAAATACTGTCTGTGAAATCAAGAAAACGAGACCCACAAGGTCTCGTTTTTTGATAATACAGAATATGGGCAGAGAAATCCTAACCGGCAGTAAAAACCTTTATCGCGGCAGCCAACCCCGCGCCGGCTTCGAATTTATACCCGCAGGCCGCCAATCCGCTTTCAATGGCGCCCAGTGTGGCCAACACATCGCCCTGGGTGACCGCGCCCATGTGCCCGATGCGGAAATATTCGTTCTTGATATCGGCGTGCAGTCCGCCGGCCAGGGTAACCCCCGCCTTGCCGATGGCCGGAATCAGGTCGCTGCCGGTCACATCCGCCGGGAAGCGCGGGGCCGTCATGGTATGCGCCGCCACAGTATCGTTCTGCGGCACCTGCCCCATTCCCAGCGCGGCAATACCTGCCTTGACAGCCCGGCTGATGCGTTTATGGCGGGCAAAGCGGGCTTCCAACCCTTCCTGTAGGATCTGCCCGAGGCTCACGTTCAGCGCGAACACCAGGTTGACCGCCGGGGTGCCGAAGTAGGCTGCCTTGCGGGCTTCATAGGCCTGCATCACCGGCAGCCAGTTGTTCCAGTCGGCATAGTAACTGCCCACGGGTGTCTTGCGGGCTTTCAACGCTTCGAGCGCTTTGGGTGAAGCCACCAGCAGGGCCAGTCCGGGCGGAACGCCGACGGCTTTCTGCGAGGCTGTGAATGCCACATCCACCCCCCAGGCGTCCATGTCCAGTTCTTCGCCGGCCACGGAACACACACCGTCCACGATCACCAACGCGCCATATTTCTTGCCCAGCGCGGCCAGATTTTTAATATCCGCCAGCACACCGGTGGAGGTATCCACGTGGGTGATTGTCATTACTTTGTAAGTACCGGCTTTCAGCGCCGCTTCCACATCGGCCAGAGCCGGGTGCAGGCCGGGCGCCGGGCGCACATGGGTCACCTTCGCGCCGTAGCGTTCCAGTATGGCGCCAATGCGGTCGCCGAAATAGCCTGTGTTGACAACCAGAGCATTATCGCCGGCTTCCACCAGGTTGGCGCAGGCGGTATCCATGCCCAGGGTGCCTGTTCCTGCCAGCACAAAGGGCTGACCGTTTTTACACTGGAACAGCGCGCGCGTGCGCTCCAGCGCCTGTCCGAAGGCTTCAATGAAATTCGGCGCCAGGTGGCCGGTGGTCGGCGCGCCCATAGCCGCCAGCACAGCCGGATCAAATTCGATGGGGCCGGGGATCATGAGAAGTGAACGATTTTTCATATACCTGTCCTTATTTCAGTACTATCGATCAGGATTGGGATAATTCTTTATCCATTATAGACTTACCCCGCGGCAACCTGTAGTGTTATCCATCATAAAAAAACGGGAGAGTTGCAGTGAACTCTCCCGTTCGCGTCAGATATAGATCTACTTCTTTTTTAAGACCGTACTAAGCACCGTCTCTTTGGAAATGGGTTTCGTGCAGAAGAACCAGTCGTAGCACTTCATATCCTTCTTGTTTTCCATGCGTTCCTTGGCCACGCCGCAGGAACCAGCGGTGGGGACGATCACATCATCACCGGGCTGCCAGTCAGCCGGAGTGGCAATGGAGAAAGCGTCGGCCGCCTGCATGGCCACCAGCGCGCGGTACAGCTCATCAAAATTACGACCCAGGCTGAGCGGGTAATAGATGATGGCGCGGATGATCCCCTTGGGATCGATGAAGAACACGGCGCGCACGGCTTTGGTGCTGCTCTCGCCGGGCTGGATCATGCCGTACTTTTTGGCCACTTCCATGGTAATGTCTTCGATCAACGGGAACTTGACCTCAACATCTTTCATACCTTTATATTCGATCTTTTCCTTGATGGTGCGCAGCCAGGCAATATGGCTGTACAGACCGTCTACTGAGAGACCAACCAGTTTACAGTTGGCCTGCGCGAATTTTTCTTCCTGCGAGGCGAAGGTCATGAATTCAGAGGTACACACCGGCGTGAAATCCGCTGGATGGCTGAAGAGGATAACCCAGCTACCGGAATAATCGGCCGGGAAGTTAATGGGACCCTGGGTGGTGACGGCTTTAAATTCGGGTGCTTTATCGCCAATACGCGGCATGGGAATGACTTGATTTTCAGTTGTTTCCATTTTTAATCTCCTTTTTTTAATCCAACCTAAGATTTGTTTGACAATCGGGACATACCCCGTAATACAAAATCCGAGCTCCCCTGATAACGTACCCTGAAGTATGACTGACCTCAGACTGCAGACTGCCAACCTGTTCCGAGGCGATATCGACGATACGGTGGCAGGAAGTACAGGCCAGATTGATATGCGGAGTGGTATCCGCGTCAAAATGCACCCGGCCATCCCCGGCCGGCCCCAGCACATTTACCGCGCCCAGTCCCACCAGCGCGTCCAGCGTGTTGTACACAGTGGCCAGAGACATGGTAGGAAATTGTCTGTGAAGCTCATCAAAGAGCATGCCCGCGGTCGGGTGGGTGTCAGTTTCTATAAGGTGCCTGCATATGGCCAGTCTCTGCGGTGTGATGCGCAGTCCGGCTTTTTTCAGGGTTTGGGTAAGGGTTTCAATTGAGTTCATATTTTTTAGAATAATTCTTTATTTAGAATTATTATACACAAAAAAGTTATTAAGTCAATATGTATCTTATTAGGTTTATATTTTCTTGAGTGAATTAAATATGGATAAACCAGGGCGTTCAGGGCATAGACAAACGCTGGTATCTCCCGTTGATTTGGCTATGATGAAATCCAGTTAGTCAAGTTATCTATTGGAGAATATCGCATGCAAAAAATCTATCCTTGTTTATGGTTTGACAATAACGCGGAAGAAGCCGTTGCCCTGTATACGTCGGTTTTCAAGAATTCCAGCATAGGTGAAATTTCCCGGTATGGAAAAGACACACCCGGACCGGAAGGCAGTGTGCTCACCATTGAATTCACTCTGGAAGGGCAGAAATTTCTCGCTTTGAATGGCGGACCGCATTATTTATTCACCCCCGCCGTTTCTCTGGTGGTTGATGTGGAGACTCAGGAGGAGTTGGATGCCATCTGGGATGCGCTTTCGGCCAACCCGGAAGCCGAGCAGTGCGGCTGGCTGGTGGATAAATTTGGGCTATCCTGGCAGATCGTTCCCGAAATCCTTAATAAATTGATGTCTGATAGCGATGTGGAAAAGGTCAGCCGGGTGACTCAGGCCATGCTTAATATGAAGAAGCTGGATATTAAAGCCCTTCAGAGGGCATACGACAATGCTCAGGTCAATCAATAATTAGAGAAACAGAAAGAAAACCCCGGCCATCTGCCCTACGCCAGTACATCGACACCTCTGGAAGAATGGCCGGGCTCGTGCCATTTAAGAGAACTTATATCGTCACGTTGATGGCTGCCGGGGTATTACATTTTCACCTCGCAGCTTGCTGTACGTCACCAGTCGCCGCCCGGCGCGTCGCGGTCGGGTTGGGTGAGATCAAAACCAATGATATCCCCGGGCAGGTACACTTCAGGAATACCTGTAAGACTGATCCGCGTAATCGGGATCGCATTGATGATTCGTTGTATGAATTCCAGCGAATTTATAGACAGATGAAGGGTATTTCTCCAAATTTGAATCACAATATTTCATACTTGCGCCATCAATAATCTCGAGTAATTATCAGGGTTAGCATTTATCAGGCCATATAACCAGAACCCAACATTTATCCGATCCTTACATACATATAACATTACAACTGATAGAATATATAAAGGAACGTCTTAACAACCCTTGAAGAACCAGGTGGAGCTTGCGTTATTCAATACCACCTTGTCCTATGAGTAAATGATTGGAAGAGTAGTCACTTTTTATCGATTGATAAAGAAGAAGCAATGATTGCCAGTACAGATGCGGCCTTCAATGAATAGATGGAAGTTTTTAAACTGGTTGACGGGGGGAGATGAATTATCTGAAACCCACCGAATTTTTAATATTGCCTGTTTGATTGCCGCGTTATTCACATTTCTTTCCGGTGTGGAATGTGTCATCGCATCACTTAGTCCTATACTTGTGGCGGCCAATTTCTTTTACACGCTGGTTCTGTTATTGGCATTTTACTTCTCGCGTTTTAAACAACACTTTCATTTCTGGCGTAATGTAGGAATTGTTTCACTTATTTTTATTTATCTTCCAACGCTCTGGTTTTTTAATGGGGGATCAAAAAGCGGCATACCTTACTTCATCCCTCTGTTCATGTCTTTCCTCACAATTCTGACAATTGACCGGAAACCATCAAGATCGAAAATGATCCATAATGCTTCAATTGTTTTGGTCCTGTTTCTGGTTGCTTCCGCGCTTATCTTGATCGAATTTGATCATCCTGAATGGGTGTATCAGTACACAGATCAAACAGTCCAAAAAATTGATATCTTAATAGGTCTGGCGTTCTCCATTGTTGGCAATTTCATGATTATCGCGGCTTTTCTGCGGCTTTACTACCGCCAACTAGGCAAAGTTGAAGAAATGGCTGTGCGTGATTCCATGACCAACCTGTACAACCATATTTATATGGTCAACTGCCTTACAGAGGAAATCGATCGGATTTCCCGGCACCCAGCGCCTTTGTCCATAGTCATTCTTGATATAGATCATTTTAAAAAGATCAATGATACCCATGGTCATATCACCGGCGATACGGTTTTGAAAGACATTTCAAAGACCCTGGCTGTCAATTGTCGTGATATCGATAAAATTGGACGGTATGGCGGTGATGAATTCTTAATCGTGCTTCCGAACACCTCCCTTGATGAAGCATCTTTCGTTTATAACCGTTTACTCGAAAAAGTACGGGCTTTGCGTTTTAACACACATTCCACCGTCACATTTAGCGCCGGTATTGCCCAGTTTGAGAATGGTGATACTGCATCAAGACTGATCGAAAGAGCAGACCAGAATTTATATCAGGCCAAGAACTCCGGTCGTAACCGTCTGGTTTCCTGACCAATTTTTTCAGGCGCGGCGCCGCCTGAATCCGCGCGGTGAGAACGGGGGATGTCATCTTCAATGACCTTTCCGGATCATTACGCTTCAGGACACTTACCAGCCTTAACCACTGAAGCAGGATGGGGACTTAACAAGAACGATTGTCTGAAGTGTGGTTTTGCAGTACAGTATGCTTGCATTCCAACCATAATGCGCGGTGAGATCGTACACCACGCCGGGAGATCAGAACCATATGTCATCAACTCCATCTTTTGAAGACCCCGACCCGCGAAAAGGATTGATACGCACCGCCGGGGTCGCGCTTATTGGCATGCTTGGGTTGACCGTGACCCAGATTATCATCTTTATCCTCTGGCCGCCCCCAACAATAGTAACCGGATTTTTTGAGCTTTTCCGGCAGAACTGGTTTCTCGGGTTACTCAGCATGGACCTGTTATACATCTTCAACAACACCCTGTTAATCCTGGTCTACCTGGGGTTGTTCGCCGTGTTAAACAGGGAAGCCCCGACCGCCACCCTGATCGCGCTGGTATTCGGGCTTATTGGAATCGCGGCGTATTACGCATCCAACACTTGCTTTGAAATGCTCTCTTTGAGTCGCCAATATTACTCCACCACTGATGGAACACAGCAAACCATCCTGCTGGCCGCCGGGCAATCCGCGTTGGAAACTTACCGGGGCACGGTTTTTGACGTTTATTACATTTTAAACGCCATTACCCTGCTGATTTTCGCCGCGGTGATGAGCCGCAGCCGTGTATTCAGCCGCGCCACAACCGGGTGGGCATGGGCTGCCGGCATCCTGATGATCATCCCTTCCACAGCCGGCTCGGTGGGGTTGATCTTTTCGCTGCTTTCTCTGATCCCCTGGATGGTGTTTTCAGTGCTTGCCGTCCGGGTTTTCTGGCAATTGGGATGGTCAGCCAAGGTGAAATAACAGGATTATTTTCTATCGCGAAAAAAGGGAGAGATTGATGAGTGGTGTAAAGTCTCATGGTTTTGCACCGGCGCAGACGTGGATCTCTCGCATTGGCGGTGGGTGTGCCTTATTGTTGGGGATCCTCTTCTTGATCCCAATCTTCTACGTGCTTATGGGACGTTTTCTACCGGACATCCTGGCAGGCTGGATGAAGCCTCTTTCAGAAAACTGGTTAACGGTGATCATCCGGCTGCATGCCGCTGCCATTCCCGTCAACCCCGACCCCCTGAGTGGGTTTACTATCCTCGATCTGGTCATCCTGTTTCTGGTGGATGAGGTGATATTTGCGCTGGCCTTCCCGCTACTTGGTATCAGAAATGTTGGAGCTGTCATATCTCTCGCACAACCACCAATTGGAATTATCCTGTTTGTGATCACACAGCAGGTTGGTCGCTCCACGGTGATGAGCAGCATCCTGACAGTCTGCCTTGTGATGCTCACACGCGAAGGGGAGAACCGGATTTTGGAATGGATGGGCATCACAGGTGGAGGGTTGCTGTTACTGGCAGATATCACAGTGAGTATGATCCCTACGTCCTTTATTGCCAACCTGGCAGGAGTAGGTTATCTTATCCTGACCAGCTGGTTTTTTGTAGCCGCTCTGCGTTTGTTTCAACCAGCCTTTTCTAATTCCATCGAAGGTGATTGACTCGCCATGCCTGATGCTCCCCTGCCGCTATCTCACCGTCCCGTAGAACCGCCTGACCTCCCGTTGATCTGCACCTTTCCACAGGATGAGCAGGAGTTGTTTTTCATGTTCCCTCGCGCCACCTTCCCATTGACCATTGAACAACTGAGTAATGCTGTCAGTCGGCGGTTCGACTCAACGGTTGTCCTGTTTGATGGTGAGACAGCCGGGTTCGCCAATTTTCACCAAATGCAGCCAGGGGAAGATTGCTCCATCGGCAATGTGATCATTCGCCCGGACATGCGGGGTAAAGGTGTTGGTCGATACCTGATCACCACAATGATCGATATTGCCAGGGAAAAGTATCACGTAAAAAGTGTGAAACTGGCCTGTTTCAACCAGAATATCAGCGGGCTTCTTCTGTATAATCGATTGGGATTTAAACCAGTTTTTATGGAAGAGCGCGTGGACAGACAGGGGAAAACCGTCATATCCATTCATATGGATTTTCTGATCAGCCGTTGATTTTTTCTACCACAACAGTAAGATTTGAAATCACCCTATCGTTCCTATATAATGAAAACATTGGGGGACGTCCGATGATTCTCATGGCTGCAAGGAGGGTTAATGAGTAACGTACTATCCATCCATCCGTTCCAACGCATTCTGGCTTACCCGTTTGAAGATCCCAACTGGAAGAGCAAACTGCTGATCGGCATGGCGCTCACCCTGGGCGGCATGATGCTGCCGGTCATCCCCACCCTGTTTGTGCTGGGTTTCGCCTACCAGATCATCCACCGCCTTATCGTGGAACAGGGAGACCTGTACCTGCCGGAATGGACGGATTGGGAAAGGTTGTTCAAGGACGGCTGGCGGTTGTTCAGTGTGTCATTCCTCTACTTCCTTCCCATGGTGATCTGCATAGTGCTTGGCTTTGTGGTTTACTTTGGCGCCTTCGGGATAACCATGGCCGCCTCCGGAGGCTCATCGAACAACCCGGCCGCCGGGCTGTTAATGTTCGGGGGTATGGCCGCGCAATTCCTGCTGATGGCGTTGGGTATGGTATTGAGCATCGCCCTGGCGTTCGTTATGCCGGCTGTACTGGGTCACACCGTGGCCCACGATTCCTTTTCTGCCGGTTTCGATTTCACCGGCTGGTGGAAGGTTCTCAAAGCGAATTTTGCCGGTTTCCTGCTTGCCGTGGTGATGACCATGGGTATGGTTATGTTGATGACACTCATCATGCAGGTCTTCTATATGACCATCCTGCTCATCTGCCTGGCGATCCTTGTGCCGGTGGTGGCCAGTTTCTATATGCTGCTGGTCACCAGCGCGCTGATTGGCCTGGCGTATCGCGAGGGAGTGGAGAAGCTGCAGCCTGCCGTTATTGCGCCGGAAATCAAACCGGTGGAAGTTATTTTAGAGACTCCAGCGGAACCCGTTAAACCCCGCGATAAAAGAATAAAGAAAAGCGAGTAGGCCGCATCGGAATTCAACCTGTTCCGGATACTGGCCGGTGAACGTTGAGGATGGATCCCATATAGACGTATATGGCCAAAGCCTTCTCCCGACGTTCCACCAATCCAAAAACATAGATTCGGGAAAGGTGCTTGCAAAAATTCCTAAAGGTTTTGTGCCACACGCGAATCTTATGTCCCCTCCATTTTCGTTTTTTGAAAATGGGAGTGGCGGTGGGGTTATACAGGTGAGTCAGGCCTCAACTCACGGATTCTCCTTCAACACCTTCTCCGCCAGCACCCGCACGAACTCATCCGCTTCGGTAACCCACGGTGTGTGGCCGGAGTGCTCGAACCACACGATCTCTTTGTGCGGAGCTTCCAACACCGCCAAATATTCTTCCACCAGTTTCACCGGCGCGTTGACATCATGCCGTCCGATGAGGAAATATACCGGCACATCCAGCTTTGCGGCCTGTTTTCGGAAGTCGATATCCCATAATTGCGGGTAGACCACGCCCAGTGTATCCACTATGCCTCGAAGCCAGGAGACCTTATCGTAGATGCCATATTCCGTCCCGGCCAGGTCGTCCCAGGTGGACGCCTTGCGTCCATAGATCGCCTTATTCTGGTTCATGTAGCTGAAGGTATCCAGAAGGTAGGTTCCCTGTTTCATGGCAACATCTTTATCGTAGTACGGGGGCGGCCCCTGCTCTGTCAGTTTTGCTACCTTTTCCGTGTCGCCGCGTTCTTTTGCCAGGTTCATCGCGAAGTCGTAACAGATCTGGTCGTTTTCCGTGAAGGCCACCATCTGCCCGGTGCCCGCGAAAGCGTGGAACAGTTCCGGGTAGCGCTGCACAAAAAGGATGCCGAAAGCGCTTCCCCATGATTCACCCGCCAGGTATATCTTGTCCTGCTTGAAACGCTCTTTTAATTGCAATACGAGAGCGCGGCCATCCTCCAGATAACGTTCAACGGTCATTTTGGAACGATCCACTGAGTCAAAGGATTTTCCGGCACCCGGTTGATCCCAGTTGACCACCACAAAGTGCTTTTCCAGTCCGCCCAGGTTGATGCGTGCCGCGACCAGGTCGCTGCCGCCAGGTCCGCCCGCCAGCCAGAGCAGCACCGGTTTCGTGGCATCTTCACCGCGGATAGTGATCCACTGCCGGCTGCCATTGAGGGTTACCTGTTCCAGGGTGGCAATACTGCCGGGCAGAGGTTTGCCGTCAGCACCCAGGATGGCGGGAGTTTTGGCAAACGCCTGTGACGTCAGCACGGCGATTGTGGTGACAACCAACGTCCCGGCCAGGCTGAAGAGCGTCCCCTTCCAACCCGGTTTAATCCAGAATTGTAAGGATAGCGCGGTTAACCCCAGGGCGAAAAACAATACCCAGAGCGGCGCGGGGACAGCGGTTGCCTTTGGCAGCAAGAGCAGCGGCAGGCTGATGATCAGGCTGAGCAGACCGGCAAGAACCCGAAGAAAACCCACGCCGATAATGGCCAGGATAGACTTTCCGGATTTGGTTTGCATGATTATTACCCCTTTCCAGTTTAATAATCCCCGATGTATGAATGGGGAGATGGATTAACCCCATCTGGCAGGTGATTATCCCTCTTACCGCAAAACCACAACCATTGTACGGAGTAAACATTTTCAGGGCAAGCGCGACTTTTTGACCAAAACGAAAAGCGGTGATAAAAGGTACAATGGAATAGGTCCGTGCTTTTTCAAAATCCTGATCCGTTCTCCAGGGAGATATATGAAGACGCGATCCTTTGTTCTGATAATAATCTGCCTGACAAGTATGCTGGCCCTGTCTGCCTGCCAGACAGCGGCAGCGCCTCCGACAGCAGCGCCTGTAATACCCACCTTTGTGGCCGCCACACTTCTGGCGCCGCCGACCATGGCGCCCCAGCACCCGGAAGCCCGCCCTGACGCCTCGCGCCTGGACTTTTCCATAACCACCATGGTCTCCTCACCGGGCAAGCTTGATCCCGGCCGCAGCGTGCAGGCTGTGTTCAACGCGGAAGCCGGCCGTCGGATCAGCATCAAAACGACCATTGAGACCGGCATGGGCGGCATCCTATCGCTTTGGGGGGCAGACGGCAGGCAACTGGTTCCTGAGATCGCCAGTGTGACAGATTGGGAAGGCACACTGCCCCTGACTCAGGATTATTACCTGAACCTGCGCAATACCTCCTCAAAACCACTGACCTTTCGGCTGACCATCAAGATGCCGCCGATAGCTCAACCCGCTGCCACGCGCGTGCAGTTCAAAGCCAATTCCACCAGCGGGTCCACCCAGGGCGACCTGCCCGCGGGCGGGCGTCAACGGTACGTGCTTCGCGCCATGGCCGGCCAGCAAATGGATATCCGTATGGAAACGGATGGCGCGGAAGGCGATTCTCACCTGTACATATGGAGCGCGGATGGCACTGTATACACCCAAACCGCGCCGGTCAAACAATGGTCTGGGATGCTTCCAGCCACACAGGATTACTATATAGAACTTGTTTCGACCTCCACTGAACCTGTGGCTTATCGCCTGACCTTAACCATTTCGGCCATTGAAACACCGGTACCGCCTACTCCCCGACCAGTGGTCACACCGAAGATCGCCCGGGACGATATTATCCGCACGGATGCCAGTCCGCTGGATATAACCCTGGAAGGCCGTGTGGGTAACGGAGAGCGCGATCGATTCACGCTGAATCTGGTGAAAGGCGAGAAATTGGAGGTGGTTCTCACCGCCACAAAAGGCAACGCCGTTTTCAATGTTCTCGGTCCTGACGGGAAAACACTGCCCGGAACAGAAGAAAGCAGGAACACGAGGATCTCTTCCAACATCGCTCCAGCCGACGGAGCGTATGCCATTCTGGTAAATCCGGTGCGTGGGAGTGCCGTGTACAGGCTGATCGTCAAAGTCAGGAAATAAGCCTTCCTGAAGTAAGACGATTTCTTCTTTACCGTTGACCATATGTCGTGGTTGGTAGGGGTGTCATGCTGATCTGCCATCATGCCTATCAGGTGAACAGTTAATCTGGAGATCACGATGTCCCCACAAATCAAAAGTGCCATGGGTATTGTTTTGCTAATAGCGGCTCTGCTTCCAGCGTGCCAATCGACTCTGCCCGTACCCGTGAAACTGTTGGCCCCGCCCACAGTTGTTCCGACTATTTCGCGCTCAAACAAAACCCAAATTCCACCTGTCAAACCGGATGCCATTCGGCTTGATTTTGATGGAAAAACCATGCTGGACAGGCCAGGCGATATTCAACCTGGTCAAAACCAGCAACTGGTTTTCACGGCAGGAGCGGGTCAAAAAATGGTCTTCAAGATGACCATTGCAACAGGCGATGGACTGGCCTTATCGTTATGGGGCGCGGATGGCATTGTGCTCCTGCCGGAAACGGCCGGCATCACAGCCTGGGAAGGAGTCTTTCCCGCCTCGCAGGATTACTACCTGAACGTGCGGAATACCGGCCAAGCGCCCATCACCTATCAGTTAAGTGTCAACATACCGGTGGATGCAAGCGTTCCGCTGGCAATCGCCCCCACGGCAGCGCCGGCCGGGGTGCCGGGTAGTGATCCAAACACCCCTCTAACCATCTTCGGCGCGCGCATCGCCAGAAACCAGATCATCCGCTACGACGCCGGCCCGATGACAGTGGATATCAATGGAGCAGTGATCAGAGGTGAGCGTGATGTTTACCAGCTGAATGCCCTCGCCGGCGAAACACTCGACGTTATCATCACATCGATGGAAGGTAACGCCGTCTTTACCATTCTAGGACCAGATGACAACCCGCTTCCCGGAACCGAGGAAGGTAAAGATATTAATAACTGGACTGTGCCCATTATCGTGGAAGGCATTTATACCATCGTGGTTGGTTCCACCCGCGGCAACGCCGCGTATACACTCAAAGTAAGCATTTAGGTCTCGATAGTATCGTCCACCACGCAAAGATTGGCACATGTCAATCTCTTTTTTTCATCTGATACTGGTCTCTTTCTGAGTCCGTAAATAATGTTCATCCTGAAATTCTGCACCTGTCTTCCGGCAGGCAAAATCTTGAAACAGCAATGCTACAATAATCAAGTATCGGCCGTTATCATATCTACAGACAGGAGATCCAATGACTGAAGAGATATCCAACTCGATCATTGATCTGCGCGGCAAAATCGTCCTGGTGACCGGCGCCGGCTCGGGAATTGGCGCGGGGATCGCTCAACGCTTCGCTCTGGCCGGCGCGGACGTGGTTGTCTGTGACCTGCATCCCTCCCAGGCTATCTGTGATGACATTGTACGCACGGGCAGACGTGCGTTTGCCGCCACCGCGGATGTTTCCGACGCGGATCAAGTCAACTTAATGTTCAATTCTGTCTGCGCGCAGTTTGGTGTTCCTGATATCCTGGTTAACAATGCCGGGATTTACCCGAACGCAGAGATTCTTAAAATGACCCCCCAGGAATGGGATCAGACCATCGCGGTTGATCTGCGTTCCGTTTTCCTGTGCACCCAGGCTGCCGCCCGGCAGATGATTGCCGCAGGTAAGGGCGGAGCCATTGTCAACATCGGGTCAATTGACGCCACCAATCCCCTGGCCGCGCACAGCCACTATTCCGCGGCCAAAGCCGGGGTGATCGCCTTCACCAAAGCAGCCGCCCAGGAACTGGGGCCTTACAAAATTCGCGTGAACTCGGTTTCTCCGGGTTTGATTAACAGGCCTGGTCTCTCGGAGGCCTGGCCGGATGGCTACAATCGCTTTATGAAGCGTGTTCCTTCCGGACGGTTGGGCGAACCGGAAGATATCGGCGATGCCTGTGTGTTCCTTGCCAGTGAAGCCGCCCGCTGGATCACCGGCACGAATTTAATCGTTGATGGCGGAGTGCAGGCCTGTCCGCTTTTCTAGTTCTCTCCTATTACACATATCGAAAAACAGGAAGGTTAACCGTGACAGACAGAGCCTACATAAAAAAATTGATGGACTTCTTGCAGCTCGAACCACTGCCAGTGGAGGGTGGATTTTATAAGCAAACGTATAAAGCCAGCGAGAAAATCCCTGAGAACTTATTACCGGCTGGTTGTGTTGGTCCGCATCCCATGGGGACCGCGATCCTGTACTTCTACACAGATGATCCTGACAGTTTTTCAGCCATCCACCGGCTGCCGTTGGACGAAACCTATCATTTTTACATGGGGGATCCGGTGGAAATGCTGCTGCTCTACCCTGACGGTCATAGTGAACGAGTAATTCTGGGACACGATGTGTTGAACGGACAGAAGGTGCAGTTTACTGTGCCTCGCGGCGTCTGGCAGAGTTCACATTTGCTCCCTGGGGGGGATTACGCGCTGGCTGGCACAACCATGTCTCCTGGCTATGAAGACACCGATTACGAAGGCGGCGACCGCGATGAGATGATCCGCCTTTACCCGCAGGAAGCCGGCCTGATTCGCGTTTTAACCCGGCCTGGAGCCCCTTTGAGAACAGTCTAATAATTTTTTCTAAAAATGTCTCTGGGAAAATTACCAGAAGGGCTCTGCTGGTATATCAAAAGATAGGTCTAAATATGGAATCTCACAAGTTTATGAAACTATCACGTCTTGAAACACTTGGGGACGCCATTTTTGCGTTTGCACTTACACTGCTGGCGTTCGATTTAAAACTTCCCGAATCGGCATCTTTTGATCTTTCACAAAATTTTCTGGCCTATTTACCAAAGGTGGGTATTTTTATTTTCACTTTCCTCGTCGTCGCTCAACAATGGGACGTCTACCAGCGTACCATGAGGTATATCGATCACGCGGACGGACGATATGTCTGGTTTAACCTAATCTCATTGATGTTTATCGTGATGTTGCCCGCTTCGGCAGGTATCCTGGGAAGCCATCCGCTACAACCATTTGCCTTGATCTTTTTTGGCGCGAATATCGCATTTTTTAGTTTAATTTCCTGGGTTCAATGGTTATACGCAGCCGGAAATGGTCAATTGATTGTAGAAATGATTGATCCTCAGGTTGTGAAAATGGTTAATCGACTCTGGTTGTATCCACCAATTCTTATCGCGGTTTCAATCCCTCTGGTTTTTATAAGTGTTTACCCTGTTTATGTCATCTGGTTGTTGATGCCGGTATTGTCTTACATATTCAGCAAACGCACTATCCAGAAGATCCGAGATAACAAAAAAGGGTAATTGGGAGAAATGACAGCGAATAAATTCGCGCGCTTTTCTGAAAATCACACATCTACACCTGGATCGGCCTTGCGGCGCTTCATGGAAAGCATGAACATTGACTTTTACAAATGGCATGACGGCATCGGTTATGACCTGGACGCGCTGAATGAATTAACTAAGGAAGAAATCGCGCAGATCGAGGTGCTATTGATCTCCCGGAAAGACTCTGACTGGCGGGATGTGGAAGCCCTGGCCGCGCTGAATACCCCTTTCAGCATTCAGGCATTGAAAGATTGCCTGAACAGCCCCAACCTGGAATGCCGTCTCTTTGCCGCGAAATTCCTAAAAGAAATGGGCATTGCCGACTACATCGAAGAAGTTGTGATCCGCACTCTGCCCCAAACGACCATCGGCAACGGGCTGACGTACGCACTTTGGCTGATCAAAGAGAACCCGGTCACCGAATCCATTCGCCACGCCGTACTGCGCAGCGCGATGATCGGCAACGATGATATCCGCGTGCACTGCGCCGCCATGGCATTGTACCTGTATGGTAAAGCTGCGTCTGATTTTGACACAGATAAGAAAATAATCTACGAATTCCACGAAAAAGATTCGGCGGCGCGAAGGCGGATATTCGAACGCCTTTGCCAGATGGTAGGCGTGAACGCGAGAGATGTTCTGATGTAGCCTTTCACAACCATCCAACCATAAATACGTATATTTAACTGTGAACGGTTTAATTGTTCTGGAGGTTTCATGACCTTGCTTCGCCGGGTGTTGGGCGTGATGCTGATGATAGCGGGGGCTGCCGGGGTGTTTTTCAGTCTGGCTGGCATCACCGGGGTGTGGTTGATCAAACCGCAGGCCACCGAGGTTATTAGCACCGGTCTGGACACAGTTATTAACAGCCTTGATACCAGCGGTAAAACCATAACAGCGGCTGATGAGACCATTCAATCGGCAGTCGCCAGTGTAGATTCATTGACCGCAATACTAGATTCAACCATTAATTCTTTGGAAGACCTGCAGCCTGCCCTGACCGGTATGGATGGTATGCTAAACGATACACTCCCCTCCACTCTGGATTCGGCGACGAAGTCGCTCGAAACGGCGCAATCCGCTGCCCTGTCACTGGAGAGCACCATCCAATCCGTGCAATCCTTCCAGTCACTTATTGGCAATATCCCTTTGCTTTCCACGTTTTTACCAGAAGCAGGTCAAAAATATGCGCCTGAAACCCCGCTGGCTGATTCATTAAAGAATCTCTCGGATGATATGAATGATCTGCCGTTGACTCTGAAAGGCCTGTCAACCAGTGTCAATAAAGCCGATGTCAACATTGATACTGTCAAAGGGAACCTTGAGGCCATGAAAAAGAGTATCGGGCAAGTATCAACCAGTCTGAACCAGTACGAGTCACTGGTCAAAGAATCAAAAAACTCAATACAAAAAGTTCAAACCATGCTGGAGAATACCCGCGCCAACCTTGATCAGACCTTGCTGTATTCCGCCATCGCGCTGACACTGGCGTTCATCTGGCTGCTTTTGTCGCAGGTGGTCTTCTTTCTACTGGGTTGGGCATTATTTAAAAATCAATCTGAATGGCTCTAACCATTTTTGAAAAGTCATATTGGAGGACGCATGACATACACTTTAGACACGACCATTGGCACGCTGATGGCCGACCCAAAAGCAAAGGCTATGATCGATACCTATATTCCGGGCGCGTCGGGTAATCCAATGCTGGGCATGGTCAAGAATTGGACAGTCAATACCATCATTTCCATGCCGCAGGCATCCACTCTTGGATTCAGCCGTGAAAAAGCTCAAGCCCTGCTGGATGAATTAAATCGTATCTCCGGAAGTTAAACGGGGTTGTATTATTAGATTTTTATTAAAATGGGTTGACTTTCATCCGAATTGGTTTATAGTAGTTTTAATCTCAAATCTCTTCGACCGGTCATCAAGACCTTGGGGCAGGGGAGAATTTTTCACGAAAGATTAAGGAGAATTATCATGAAATTAAACGCGCCGAAAGTTATAACCTGGTGGATCGCTGTTGTTCTGGGTGTTCTTGCCCTCCTCGGACAGGTTGCTGTCATTCCCGTGTTAAGTTCCTTCGCTTTCTGGTTTGCCCTCATTGGTTTAGCCTTGCTGGCCATTGCCAATCTCGTCAAAGGACTATAGAAATTTACTTTTGAATAAAAAAGCTCTCAGGTGTGCCC
>CAYNJT010000025.1:0-37604 GCA_964397625.1 uncultured Leptolinea sp.
CCGCGGCCAATAGACTCGTCCACCCGGTAACGTTTATTGATCACTCGTCCGACTTGATTTTGCATTTTCCACCCTCACTCATGAAATGGCGGTAGTATGAATTTATTATATTGATTTTCCCCTCATATGTGCATGCGGTTTATTGCGAAAACCTTGAGAACAACGATGGTGTCGCCTTTTCATTTTAAATGATGGTGCAATTAGTGCAGGCGAGAAAACCATGTTTGAAAATTGAGACAATATCGACGAAAAGAACATCAAATTTTAAGATATAGAAGACGAAAAACCACCATTTTAATTGTATGGACGCATTAGAGTATTGCTTTGTTTACCTTACACCAACTTCCGCCCACAAATGTTTTGCTTCGTTTTTATAGTATCTGTATAAAAACTAAATAATTCGCGCCTATAATCCCATATTGATAAAAAATATCTAAATGCGTGCCGGTATTGCCCCGACTTGTCTGTATTGGAGGATTCTATTAATGTTCCCGCGTAAATCTGCCGTATTCCTGCTCATTCTGATCCTTATCAGCACCATCCTTTCCATCTTTTCCCCTGTGCAGGCATCCGCTTCATCCGCGACTCAGACTCCCTCCGTCACGGCAACCCCTGCCGCGACACAAACATCTTCCCAGGCTGAGATTGATGCCGGGAATTCCGCGAAAAATCCGGGCATCGGAACCGCCAAAACATCTGAAATTGACGGCATGGTGCAGCTCTTCGTGCCGGCCGGCTCGTTTATCATGGGATCCAACAGAGGCGCCGTCAATGCCGTGCCGGAACATACCGTCACACTGGATGCTTACTGGATCGACCAGACCGAAGTCACCAATGGCCAATACATGAAGTGCGTGGCCAGCGGCAGCTGTTCGGCGCCCGCCAGTGATGTCTCACACAACCGGATTGGATATTATGGCAGCGAGAAATTCGCCGATTTCCCGGTGATTAATGTGACCTGGACGCAGGCGAAGGATTATTGCGCATGGGCCGGGCGCGCATTGCCCACGGAAGCCCAGTGGGAAAAAGCCGCCCGCGGCACCGATGGGCGCACCTACCCATGGGGCGAGGCTGTTCCCACCTACCAGTTATTGAATTTTTTCCACCCCAAACGCCAGGACACGGTAAAAACCGGCAGCTACCCGGACGGCGCCAGCGTATATGGCGCGCTGGATATGGCCGGCAACGTTTGGGAATGGACGGCCGATTGGTACGAAGAAGATTATTACAAGACATCCCCCGACACGAATCCGACCGGGCCGACCTACGGATACCTGCGCGCATTGCGCGGCGGCTCCTGGGCGGATGACCGGTCGCTGGTGCGCACGATCAACCGCAAGGGCTTGTCACCCATTTATTCTGACTATGAAATAGGATTTCGCTGCGTGGAATGATTTTTTTAGACGAAATCTCAAATATCAGAGGAAGGATTATTCAGAAGGGAATCTGTTGGTTTACAACAGATTCCCTTTTTTTGTTTTCTTTCAGGACGTCTTTTATCCATTCCCGTAAATTCCTGAATAATTCAACCAATTCACACAGTCAATCACCAGAAAATGCTGTATCATTTACCTGTTTTTCCAATCCTTTCCCCTGTAACGGAGTAGCGTTCATGTCATCCGAGCCCGAATTTCCTTACGATTTCATAGGAAAAGTATTGATCACGCCCGAAGAGATCGAAAAGCGGGTTACCTTTATTGGCAACCAGATCCACAATGACTATCGTGATTCCGAGAAGCTGCTGCTGCTCGGCTTGCTTCGCGGCAGTGTGGTGTTCATCACTGACTTGATGCGCAAAGTGCAGATGCCGCTGACCATGGATTTCATGTCCGTTTCATCCTATGCTGGTTCAGAATCCAGCGGATTTGTGCGTATCGATTCCGACCACAAAACCAACATCAGCGGCTGGGATGTGATCCTGATCGATGACATTGTGGACACTGGATTCACCATCAATACAGTGCGTAAACTGCTGTTGGACCGCAACCCGCGCAGCCTGAAGATCTGCGCGTTATTGGACAAAGTGGAACGCCATAAAATCGATGTACCCATCGATTATCTGGGATTCGCCATCCCGGATGTGTTCGTCGTTGGGTACGGGTTGGATATTGATGAAAAAGGCCGCAATCTGCCATACATCGCCTCGGTCGACCCGAAGAAGTACGAGAAGAGCAAGCACAAGTAGGAGGAGAATGTCATGCCTATCCATATAGCCGTTGGAACTCAATGGGGGGACGAGGGTAAAGGCCGCGTGGTCGATTTGCTTTCCGCCGACGCGGCCATCGTCTGCCGGTATAACGGAGGTGACAACGCCGGTCACACCGTTACCGTAGGACAAAAAACATTCAAACTTCACCTTATTCCCTCCGGGATCATCCATTCGCACACCGTTGGCATCCTGGGCAGTGGAATGGTGATCAACCCGCTCACCCTTCTGGCTGAAATCGACTCGCTGAAGCAATCGGGTATTGATATATCCCCCCGCCGATTGTTGGTGTCGCCTCTGGCTCACCTGATCACCCCGGCGCACCGTCTACTTGACCAGGCGCAGGATGAAGCCCGCGGTACGGGAGCCATTGGCACAACAGGCCGAGGCATCGGCCCCGCGTATATTGATAAAGCCGCCCGTCGAGGTCTGCGTGCGGGAGAAATCCTCGAGCCGGAATCTTTTCGGGTAAAGGTTAAGGAGCATTTCAAACAGGTCGATACACAACTTCAATCCCTATACCACAAAGACCCGCTCGATGTGGAAGCAATGACGGCAGAATGGGTGGCCGCGGCCAGCAAGCTTGCACCGTATATCCAAGACGCCACCAATCTTCTGCACGAAGCTATTCGCAGCGGCGATTCGGTTCTGGCCGAAGGCGCGCAGGGCACCCTGCTCGACCTTGATTATGGCACCTATCCCTTCGTTACCAGTTCGAACACCACCGCCACGGGAATTTTCAGCGGTCTCGGTCTGGGCATCATGCCCGTAGACCGCATCATTGGCATCACGAAAGCCTTCCAGACCCGCGTCGGCGCAGGACCGTTCCCCACCGAATTATCCGGTGATATGGCTGTACGATTGCGCGGCACCGGCGCCAACCCATGGGATGAATTCGGCACCACTACTGGCCGCCCGCGCCGGGTTGGCTGGTTGGACATGGTTCTCCTGCGTTACGCGGTGATGATCAACGGCATCAATGAGTTATGTGTTACCAAGTTGGATATTCTCTCCGGACTGCCGGAGATCAAAATTTGCACAGCCTATCAGCTCCATGGTAAAGAGTATGATATTCTGCCTGTCGGCTTGAGCCCGGAACAGATGGCGGCTGCCCGGCCTGTCTATGAGACCTTACCCGGTTGGACAGAGACAATCACATCCATTCGCGCGTGGAAAGGACTGCCCACCGCGGCAAAAGACTACATCCGCCGGCTCGAAATGCTCAGCGGCGTTCACGTTAGCTTAATTTCTGTTGGACCTGAACGCGACCAGATTATTCATCTGGATTGACAAAAAAAACCATACAAATCAGTCTAAATAAACCGGCCTGAAGAAATCTTCAGGTCGGATTTTTTAATCAACTTCCAATTATCCAGCCGAGGCACTCATAGACCAGTCTGACCGTAGACTTCTTCAGTCAGAATGTGCGCCCATTTGACCGATTCAAAATAGATGGAGCGAAGCACATCCGTTTGCATGCCCAACCGCATTACCTGCTCCCAATCCCCCTGTTCAATAGCCAGTACGGTTGTTAAAACCATGCCAATTTTGCCTTTGTGATTGGTGAGGGCATTAACAACCTCATCTGTCAATGGGATGCTGGCCACCACCTGCGTCATGGGGATATCCATGATGGCATCCAATACCGAGAACAAACCTGTAAGAAAATAGGATTCCGCCTGTATTTCGCCCAGTGATTTCCCAATCATTTCACACATTTTGGCGCGTTGAAGGGCGATGGTTGTCAATTCGTGCGGCTTGTCATCCACGGTAGACATCATGATCAACATCATCCACCCGCGCAACTGGCTTAAGCCCACCAGTGAGATCGCCTGGCGGATGGATTTCACGGTCGTTGACAGTGAGTAATACCCCGAATTGACCAGTTTAAGCAGCTTATAACTCAAGCCAACATCCTGCGAGATCAACACTTCCAGCTCTTGAAAATCCACCTTCGGATCGGTCACCTGGGAGAGCAGGCGCATCACAATCAGACGGGACGAGTCCATTTTTCGTCCCTTGATGATATTTGGTTTACATAGGTAATATCCCTGGAAGAAATCAAACCCCAACCTGTAACACAAGTCATAATCTTCCAGCGTTTCCACCTTCTCCGCCAGCAGCAAAATGCCTGACTGTTTCAGGGTATAAACCATGTCGGCCAGCACATTGCGGTTTGTGGACATCAGGTCAACTTTAACCACATTCACCAACCCGCTGCGGAGAGCAGGTGTTAACCGATCTGCTGAAATTACATCATCCAACGCGATCTGGAAACCGGATAAATGAAAGCCGCGCAGGGCCTCGATCAACTGCCGGTCGATGGTAATGTCTTCCAAAACTTCCAAAACAACCCGTTCCGGCGGTAATTTAATAGGGTATTTCCCAACCAAAAAATTGCGGGTGAAATTGATAAACGCGAATCCCGAACCGACTATATTATCAAGACCAATCTCAGAGAATGTGTTCAGCAAAACCTGCGTGGTGGCAAAATCGCCATTAGTTACATGAGAGGCATTATCCGTTCCAACAGCTCGGTATAACAACTCATACCCGATCACTTCCCGGTTACGATTGAATATTGGCTGCCGGCCTACAAGTAGTTCTGACAAGATGACCTCAAATTCCCCGATGGTTCGATGTTGCTTCCCACTCAGGGAGCTTAGACTTCATATTACTAATAATAAAACAATCACATTAATTTTGGAGTTAATTCATCATAAAATTTGCGGCTTAACCTCTGGCCTGGTAATTGCACCCGTTCAACCGATATTCCAACCAAAAACGGTGAACTATGAATCCTTTCGATCAAACAGACTCGAACTCGCCCCGGTGGCTAATAAACGCACTGGTTTTTTTGTTTATTATTCTTTCGTTGGGAACTTCCTACCTGGCGTATCAGTATTTTTTTGGTGAGAAAGACGCGTCACAGGTTTTTCCAAAATACTCTCAACCTAAAGATATGGCCACCGCGCAGTTGGAACAGGCTTTGCAGACCTCTCTGCAGCGACATCCTGAAGTGTTGGCGTACCTGATGTACCGGGTTGGGATCACCAATGTTGATTATTCTGATGATAAATCCACTGCCCTGCTCTGGCTGGCTTTGTATGACAAAGATACCGATACACTCATCCCCGCCGAACCCGGTTTGGCCATTGCGCAGCGCCAGAGCGATAATTCCTGGCTCGTCGTTGTTCAAGCGGATGAAGGGTATAACGCTCTCCTGGAGCAGATACCGGATAGTATGATCGACGCGGAAACCCGCGCGCAGTACCTCTCCAAACCGCAGGAATTATCCAAAGCCGGAGAACCCTTACGCGGATACCGCCTTCCCTGGAACAAAGGAGTATCCAAATTTTTAACCGGCAGCATCGGGCATGTTCTCACGTATAAATCTTGCCCGTCTTCCTGTATGTACGCGTTTGACTTTGCCGATGGAGGAAATTTCCGCATACTGGCGGCCAAAGGCGGCCGGGTCAAATATGCCGTCTGGAAATATCCTGATAACAATCACACCAACGCCAACTACATCATCCTGGAAGACGATTCAACATCACCCACCACATATCAGGTCTACTTCCATCTTTCTCAGGGGTCCATTCCCGAAGCCCTGCGTGTAAAAGGCACCTGGGTCAATCAGGGGCAATTCATCGGGAATGTGGATAATACCGGCTACAGTTCGGGTCCGCATTTGCATTTTCATGTGCACGCCAACGCCACATCCTACTGGGGCAATTCCGTGGATATCGTGTTTGACGATGTGACAGTCAACGGCGGCCGGCCGCGCACGTGTTCTGAAGCCAGAGCGTTTCCCTCCTATGGCTCTGAATGTGTCAAGGGTGATAAATATGTTTCAAACAATGGCGATTCCAAGCCGCCAACAGGTGTGTTGAACGCACCGGTTGCCAATACACTGGTTACTTCATCCACTGTAGCCATAAGCGGGTATGGATCAGATGAAACCGGTGTGGCCAAGATCCAACCTATGGTGAAGTACGATGGCACCTGGCGTCCGGCTGGAGCGCCCATTAAAACCGCCGCATTTGTAACTGACCTCGACCTTTGCGCGGCCGGCGTGCCTGACGGCCCGCTTTCCGTGGGGATCAACGTCTGGGATAACGGTGGAAACAAGACTGCTTCTCCGGTTGGAGAAGTAACCATCCGCAAGAAATTCACCTGCCCAATGGTCCCGCCAGCCTGCTCTCCGTCGCCAAACCAAGCCGCTTTGTACAACAATACCCACTACCAGGGATACTGCGTGCTCGTTGATCCCGGGGAAATCGCGGATCTCAACACATTGACAGATTTTGGTGAAAACAATCTGGCATCCATCCAACTGGGCGGCGCGGTCAGCGCGATCCTGTTTGATGAGACCAACTTCAAAGGCCGCAGCCAGGCATTAACGGCTTCTGTTGAAAATCTTGATAATTTCGTCATAGGGAATGACCGTGTTTCCTCTCTCAAATTGGTACAGGTACTTCCTGAACCGGCTGCACCAGTCTTGAATAAGGTTACTGGGCCGAATGGGAATCCACTTACGGCGGATGATTCGGTGATCTTAAGCTGGCAGCCTTCTGCGGGCGCTTTGGAGTATCGCGCTGAAGTGAGCGGCCCGGATGGCTATCAAGCCGTTCAAGACTGGCAGGAGAGTGTTTCTTTTTCTCTTGGGTCGCTTAAACCAGGCATATACAAATGGACGGTCACCGCGCGCAACAGTGCCGGAGGGAAAACCACAAGCGGTCAATTTGATATTCAGGAGGGAAAATCTGACACCCTTACTCCCATCGCCGCGCCTTACGAAGCTTCATTCGCCAATGATGCCGCGGGTTGGACATCTACAGGGTTATGGAAACGGACCGGTTTCAAAGTCAACTCAGACAGTCTCTCCGGATGGATATTTGGAAGCGGAACGGAATACGCGCAAAATGGAAATCCAGCTTCAGGCGACCTGACTTCTCCAGCCATCTTCATCGGGTACCCTGGCCAACAATTCTCTTTTCGCTCGGTCAGCTCAACCGAATCAGAAGGAACGATCTGGGATCAACGCCGCGTGCAGATCTCCGTGGATGGCTCAGTTTTCAAAGATATTTCCCAACTCACCACTATCCCCGGCAACCCTGCCTTGTCTGAAAGTGAACCGATTGATCTTACCCCGTATGTAGGGAAGAATGTTCGCTTCCGGTTCCACTTTGACACTATTGATTCGTTATACAATACCGGTCTCGGGTGGGCGATCACGGCAGTTCGCGTCAGCGATGACCCGACAAAAGTCTGTTCAGAATCGGCAGATGATGGAACACCAGAAAAAGCCCGCCAGGTCTCCATTGGAACTGTCTTAAATGGTCAGGTTTGCCCCACAGGGGATATGGATTTCTACACATTCCATACTGAAAAAGCGCAACCATTTAACGCCTCATTAAATATCACTTCGGCCGGTAATGAGTGGCAGCCAACACTGCAGTTACTCGCAGCCGACGCGAAAACGGTTGTGGCGGAAGGCAGCCCTTCAGGCGGTTCAATACAGATCAACAAAGTCTTGCCAGACGCGGGTCAATATTTCATGAAAGTTGGCGCGAAAAATACCGGCAAGAAATCTACCCCTGCCGTGGATTACCAATTAGCACTTATTCAGGATACCACCCCGCCCGCGGTGAAACTCACCAGCCCCACGGATGGGTCCATCAGCCTGGTATTGCCAATTAATCTTTCCGCGGAAGCGTCAGACGGGAACGAACCGGCCAGTCGGGTGGAGTTTATGATCCAACCGGCGGGAACACCCGTTGACAAAGCAGAGCGAATATCCGTTGACGAAACCTCAAGTGATGGGTGGACAGGTTCCATTCCGGATAATTACAGCGGAAAGTTGGAAGGCGCGGCAGTATTTGCCCGAGCGTTTGACCGCGCAGGGAATCACACTGACAGCAATGCGGTAATTCTGGCCGGAGATGGGATCACACCAACCACTCATATGGATGTCATGCCGGCCGAGTACGGCAGCACTCTGGTCAGACTCTCCTGGACGGCCGTCTCAAAAACCCCCATTGATCATTTCGAACTTCAGTACCAGGTCGATGGCGGAGAATGGCAGACATGGACTGAGGCAATTGAAGGGAAATTGCGTTCTGCAAGTTTCTTTGCGAAAAATGGCGTGTCCTATGGATTCCGCATCCGTGCGGTTACGGCCTCCGGTCAGGAGCCATTCGCTAACGAAGCACAGGTAAAAACCACAGTTGAGAAAGAGTGCGTCCCCGATAAATACGAACCCGGAGACAATCTGCCTGCCAATTCTCCCGCCCTGACCTCTGGAAACGGGCAGCTTCACAACCTTTGCACATTTAACGATGAAGATTGGACCAGCATGCTTCTGCAGGGCGGAAAAACCTACACCTTCATAGCCAAACCAACGGAACTGGCAGCCGGCGTGACACTGCAAATCTATGACATGACTGGCAAGGCCATGACGGATGAGATCAGACCTGAAGACTTGTTCTCAGAAACCGTCCTTGACTTCCAACCGGAAACCAGCGCCACATATATCCTGCGCGCCCGCGCGGCAGATGAACACCTTTCCGGAACCCGATCAATCTACAGTCTTTCTTATGATCAGGCAGCGCCTTTCTCCCCGGTTCCGGTAGTCTGCGGGGCATTGTTGATACCACTGCTTACAGCCCTGGCAAAACTGATTAATCGGATAAAGTCAGCTTCGCGGGATTGATGTTTTTAGAAAAAGAACTTCATCGCGGATCCCAGAGCGAACAAAAGGCACACTCCCAGTCCAACCGGGAGTGTGCGGCTGTTTTTGCGCGAATCTGAGATCACCATATCCGGATAGGCGGCGCGAGGCGTCCAGACTGGACCTGCCAGCCAGGCAAAAGCCGCTCCTCCTATTAATCCTCCCAGGTGTCCAAAATTATCAATGTTGGGGATCATACCCACAATGAACAGGTTTATGCCGACAACAACAAGAATATTAACCAGCATGGCCTGCGAATTACGAAAAAATTTGCGATTTTGATAAATGAAGACACCTTCTGCTGCGATGAGCCCAAATATTGACGTGGAAGCCCCATATGACGCATTCTGGGTGATCAGAAATGAGAACACATTCCCTGCGAATCCGCTCAAAAGATATAACACAAGGTAGCGTTTGTGACCGTAATACATCTCCACATTACGCCCGATGGAAATCAAGGCGTACATATTAAAGAAAATATGAGTAATACTCCCATGTAAAAGAATGGGTGTGATCAAACGCCATACCTGCCCCCTGAGAATATAATCATTTACCTTGGCGCCCAAACCGGCCGGAAGGTCAAATCCCAGAATAGAAATGCTGACGATCTGAAGTAGAAAAAAGAAGATTGTGATTCCCGCCAGGATATAGGTAACCACTGGTTTATTCGCTTCGAGTTGAATAACTATCCGGGGTGGCGGAGGTTGCTGATTGAGTGCGTCTTCAAAAGGATTTTGTCTCTCTGAATATTCGGGGGGTTCGGGTCTTTCGTAGGTCATACACTTATCTTTCGGGGGTGCGCACGGGAATGTTCCACCTTTATTATGGCTTCAATATCATCCACGGCTTTTTGAAGGCGATTCTGCGCGTTCACAACCACATAATCAAATATTTCCAGTTGCTCCAGTTCGCTCAACGCAGTATCAATGCGAATTTTCAGGCTTTCCGGGGTTTCTGTTTTCCGGTCAACCAGGCGCTGGTACCATTCCTTGGCATCTGAAGGCACCAGGAAGATCAGGACAGCTTCAGGGAAAAGGTTTCGTATCCGCCGGGCACCCTGCACGTCCAACCGCATGACAACATCTTTGCCGCTCTGCAGCGCGCGGCGAACCTGTTCGCGTGGAATTCCTTTGTAATCTTGATACACAAGGGCGTATTCGATCAGTTCATTATTAGCAATCATGTTTTTGAAGACGTCCATGTCGACAAAGTTGTAATCCACTCCTTCCACCTCCCCGGGCCGAGGTTTGCGGCTTGTGGTGGTTACAACAAAATGGAAGGGCAATTGGCGGGCTTTCATTTCATTCAACACAGCGTCTTTACCCACCCCCGAAGGGCCTGAAATTACGATCAACATCGGAACAGGTTTTAACACGTCAAAACGGATGCTGGATAAAGCTGATGGAGTGGATACAGATTCCACGGATTTCTCCTTATTAATGTGATGCCGGAAGCGATTATACCGCCTGGCATTATTTCCCTTTATTCTACCGGAATGGCGTTTATAATGTGCGGAAATTCCCGGAGTGTAGAATGCCAAATTACGAATACCGCTGTCTGGATTGTCGTAAACGATTTGAAGTTTCCCTTTCCTACAAAGAATACGATCACGCGGTTATTCATTGCCCGTTTTGCCGTGGGGGCCATGTGCAACGGCGTATCGGGCGTGTTCGTCTCTCCCGTTCCACACCCGATAGGTTGCAATCCCTTGCTGATCCATCCAAATTAAATTCCATTGACGATGATCCTCAAGCGTTGGGGCGTATGATGCGTGACATGCGCGCCGAACTTGGCGAAGAGATGCCCGCAGAATTTGATGAAGTGGTTGATCGATTGGACCATGGTCAGTCTCCGGAACAGATAGACGCGGACATGCCTGGATTATCAGACAATTATCCATCAGGCAACGATGATTCCAGCTCATCCGACCTCGATACTGGATTCTGATTATTCCTCAGAAATATCACCTACTTTAGCTTTCAATTGATCAAAACTGGTTATCCAGGAGATCTGATCAAGAAAATCCCGCAGGCTGGCACAATCACGTCTGAAAGCCCTCACTACCGGGCCTACCGGGTCTTTGCCTGCCGCGCCGCCTGGTGAATCGGCATATGCGCCATAAAAAGCAAAGTACGCCTGATTCAATCTACGGATGGGGTACCCATTTTCCCAGAAGAATTTTCGGCGCTGTTCCATGTAGTCTTCCGCCTGTTTGATCTTGCCTTCGGAAAGCAATTCATCCACCTTCACACGTGTGGCGTGCATTTCCTGTCGGTAGTTAAATCTTACTTCTTGTACTTCCACAGGAGCCGCCTTTTTAGCGTTTTCTTTCGAATCTTGTGGGTTTTGTTCTGGGGCGAGCAGGTCAGGGTAATATTTTTTCAACACAAGGTTCCCGATTTCTTTGCCTGCTATGGATGCCGTGGTTTCATTGATTGTCCGCAAGGTGGAATTGGTTTCATAATTGAGTCCCAGAGGACGCATTGTTAGAAAATTATGAGTCCATTCATGAGCGATAGTATCCACCAGGTAAGGCAGGTCTGAGGTTGCCATGACCATCGTCGGGTAAACCCCCACCCCACCCACCGGTACGACCAGCGCGGATACATCCAGACTCTGCATGACCTGATCTTCCAGAGAATTCATGTCGCCGGCAGTCATATCCGTCAACAGAGAAATGTTGGCATCCTGCTGAATAACATCACGTGGTGACACAATCAGCGCCATGGGCAGCGGAGTCGAATGGTATAGCACAGGCGGGACAGGTTGCCCGATCAGGGTCAGGCCGTTTTCCGCCAGTACGCTGCTAATCTGTTTTTGAAGCACTGATTCCGCATAAGGCGCGAGTTGATCCTTAAATTTACGGATACTCTCAAGTTTCTTGTGCAGAGGATCAAGAACAGTGCTTTTATTCGGAATATTTGGATCCGCGTAAATTACGGTTATTTGAGCTTCCAGGTTGGCAATCTCGGCCTGTGAGTGGATGTATTCCCTGACAATTTGCGGCGGTATTGTATTTGGAAGGTAGTCTTCAACACTCAGAGCAGACTGGAGATATTTCTGCCCGATGGCTTTCAGGGTCCAATCAACGTAGTCAAACTCGATGGTGTGGGTGAATTGACGTACTTTCTCCGGGTACTCGTGAATCTGAATTGTTCCGGAAGAAAGAATAAGCGCTCCAAATATGAACCAGACAACGATTTCCGAAAATTTCCGTATACAGTATGGAATTCCGGATTGCCTGCATATTGTGTAAAAGTTTTGTAAGTACCGGATTAACACTCAAACCTCAATTTAGTTATGATTATAATTGTTCTCATACACAATAAATACAATCAAAAAAAGGCGGAAATCGAGTTTTCCGTAGGTCAATGTTCTTGTGAAATTTAACACGAAGAAAGCAGTCTACCTTATCGTTCTACTTTTGCTGCTCATTTCCAGCGGTATATTTATGTATTTGAACTACTGGAAACCTGGTGAATCAACCCTTCCAGCTGGTATGGAGACGACAAAAGTAGCACGGGATACCATTTCGACAACCATTGGCTCCACAGGAAAAGTCCGCCCCAACCAGATTGTAAATTTAATCTGGCAAACATCCGGAACAGTAGGTCAGGTTCACGTAAAGAATCTTGATTACGTTAAATCCGGGGATGTTCTCCTTGAATTGGATGAGAAAACACTAACACCTGCCATTCTTCAAGCGTACGAGGACCTGCCTGCCGCCCAAAGGGCGCTTGATCTTCTGTATGAATCAGATGTAAAACGTACCCAGGCGAGGGAGACTCTCGCGCAGGCGCAGATCAATTACCAGAACGCAAAAGAAGCCCGCGAGATCAAAAACCAACGGAATACTTCAGACACCAATCTTTTAGACGCGGAAGCCACGTATTTACAGGCCAAAGCAAACCTGGAGTCAGTCGAAAATTTCTTTTCCTTTTTGCAGGATCGCCCGGAAGATGACCTTGCCCGCGCGCAGGCAACCGCCCAGCTTTCCATGGCGCGAAAAAACTATAATTGGGCGTTGTGGAACTACCAATGGGCGCAACAAAAACCTCTTCCCGAAGACATTCGACTGGCTGATGCCGACCTGAAACTGGCCGAGGCTAAACTGGCAGACGCTCAACGCGATTGGGAAAAAGTAAAAGATAAACCTGATCCGGATGATATCAGCAGCGCCAAAGCCAATGTGGAAGCGCTTCAATCTCAAATCAGTTTAACAAAAATTATCGCTCCGATTAGTGGCAAAGTGGTCGATTCTAGATTCCTGGTGGGTGATATGGTTAAATCCGGCCAGCAGGCCATCACCCTTATGGATGACAGCCGCATGTTTTTGGACATATCCGTTTCAGAAGTGGATATTAATAATGTAAAAGTAGGCAAAGGTGTGGTTTTTTCATTTGATGCCATCCCTGAAAAAACCTACAGCGGGAAAGTCACGGAAATTAGCCGGGTTGGAGTATCGGACCAAGAGGTCATTTATTACACTGTTTCCTGTGAGATCAATAATCCTGATGAATCTATTAGAGCAGGTATGACAGCCGCGGCCACAATTGATGTAGATAGGGCCAGTGATGTGATCGCTATTCCCAACAACGCGTTGTTGGTATCTAATGGTGATTATTCGGTTCTTGTTGTTCGTGACAACCAGTTGAAAAAAGTACCGGTGGAGCTCGGTCTGGTTTCTGATCTTTACAGCGAGCTAAAATCCGGCGATCTAAATGAGGGAGAACTTCTGGTAACCAATCCACGCATCATACCGACTTCGGAGATAATTAAGTGATGCGTAGAAATTTGTTTGCTTTTTCTTCCATTAAGACATTGCTTACGCGCGGTATTCTGTTGTTTTCCATTGCTGTCGTCGCGTTCACGCCTTCTCAGGTTAATGCTGCCAGTCTTACCGTTAAAGACAGTGAAACGCCACCAACCCTGGCCCAGGATGTTTTCAAGGGCAGCGAAAGTTCATCTCCAGAAGATCTGGTTTTTGTCGGCACAACGCTATTCTTCAGCGCGTCTGACGGAAATTATGGCAGGGAATTATGGAAATTGCCCTCTCCGTACAAAAAAGCGGAACTTGTAAAAGACATTCGACCGGGGGATTCTGGTTCAGAGGTGGCTCATATCACCGCATTTGGCAACCTGGTATTCTTCACCGCCAAAGATGACGCCGGAACCGAACTTTGGATCTCAGAACCGCCGTATGAAGCCTCAACCACCCGCAGGGTGGCTGACTTGAATGAAAAAGGCGATTCCGATCCATCCGAATTTGTGCCCATTGGCAACACTTTGTTTTTTGCCGCCGATGACGGTATTCACGGACGAGAGATCTTCAAAACCGCGCCGCCATATCAATCGATCGAATTGGTGGCCGATATCTGGCAGGGCGCGCACGGATCTGCTCCGCATGAATTGACCCGCCTTGGTTGGATGCTCTTCTTTATCGCCAATGATTCCTCCGGTGTCGAAATCTGGCACAGCGATCCGGAATACACACCAGGAACAGCCATTCGATCAACGAATATCGCGAAAAGCAGCGATGCCGAGATCTATGGCATCACCCTGGTGGATAATACCTTCTTCTTCTCAGCCAATGACGGCGAATCTGGTCACGAGCTTTATAAACTGGAAGCCCCTTATACTGCCGCGGTACGTGTGACAGATATCAAAGGCGATCCTCCCGCCATGATGATGATCTACCCCATCAATGACACGAAACCGGATTGGATCACCTCAATAGGCTCTTATGTGTTCTTCTCCGGCAATATTGGATTTAGCGGGAATGAACTTTACTTTTCAAAACCGCCTTACGAACCGACCAGCACGTTCATCGTGAAAGATATTTTTGATGGTTTCGGCAGTTCAAATCCACGAAATCTCACAGCGGTGGGGACAACCCTTTTCTTCACCGCCAATGAAGGTATTTCGGGGACAGAACTTTGGAAAAGTGTTCCCCCCTATGACAAAGACCATACCCATGTGGTCGCAGACATCGCGCCTGGATTAAAGGCATCTGATCCACGCCAGTTGAAAGCCATCGGAACCACCCTGTTCTTTACGGCTGATGATCAGACATACGGCCGAGAACTGTACATGAGTGAACCGCCCTACGAAGACTATACAACCGTTCGGGTGGCTGACCTGTACAGCGGTTGGCATACTTCAAGCCCGCATAGCCTCGCGGCTATTGACCGCACTTTGTTTTTCAGTGCCAACGACGGACACCTGGGCTCTGAAATATGGAAAATTGATGGCAGTTTCTTCATGCCGGCTACCGGATTTGCACCCAATCGGGTGACAGCCATAAAACCCCAACCGAAGGAACTGCGTTACAAGGATTTGAATCAGATTCGCCTGACTATTCCACGTTTGAATCTGACGACGGATGTTGTCGGTGTTCTGCCAAATAACAAAGGCTGGGATCTGACCTGGTTATGGAACCAGGCTGGATACCTGGAAGGCACAGCTTTCCCCACATATGAAGGCAATTCGGTTATCACGGCGCACGTTTCCCTTCCCAATGGGAAGCCAGGTCCCTTTGCCAATTTATCATCCGTGGTCTATGACGACCCAATTGAAATCCATGCCTGGGGTAACACATATATATACCGTGTTCGATCCGTCGAACGCGTTTCACCGGATGACCGCAGCGCATTCCGCCATGAAGAGAGCAGCTGGCTTTCCCTGATCACCTGTCAGGGTTTTGATGAAGCCAGTGGGGAATATCTCTGGCGAATTGTGGTACGTGCGGCGCTGGTCGAAGTCATTCCGGGAAGCTAAGGAGGTAGCAATGTTCAAAAAAATCTTCGCACATAAAAAAATCTGGATTCCGGTACTGGTGGTGATCCTTCTGGTTGCCGCATTTTTTATCTACCAACAGATTTCCAAAGGAAATTCCGCGGTAAATTCCATGTATCAAACCTCGCCTCTATCGCGGGGATCATTAACCGCGACAGTCGGTGCCACCGGGACGGTGCGAGCAAAACAGACGGCTATCCTTAACTGGCAAACCACTGGAACAGTTGAATCAGTGCATGTTAAAGTGGGGGACTCGGTTGTTAAGAACTACCGTCTGGCCGAACTATCGCAAACCTCCCTGCCACAGCAGATCATCCTCGCGCAGGCAGATCTGGTTACCGCGAAACGCAATCTGGACACTCTAGAAAGATCGCGATTATCCACATCCCAGGCTGAACAGGCGCTTGCCGTTGCCCAGAAAAACCTGGATGACGCTAAAGAAAAACGGGAAAGCAAGAAATTTACCAAGGCTGACCAGAGTGTCATTGATTCCGCTTATGCGAATTACATTTTGGCCAAAGAAGCCGTGGAAGATGTCCTGGCAGATTATGAAGGCACGAAATATATGGCTGAGGATAATCCAATCCGGGCGGCAGCCGTGGCCAAATATTCAGCTGCCATTCAAAAACGTGATACCGCTCTGGCCAATTACAATTACGCCAAAAGTTACCCCGACGAGCTGGAACAGGCAGAAATTGACGCCAATCTTTCTCTGGCTGAAGCCAAGGTGAAAGATGCCCAGCGCGAGTACGACCGTTTGAAAAATGGCGCTGATCCGGAAGATATAGCCGCCGCAAAAGCCAGGGTCGCGGCCATTGAAGCCACGCTGAAAATGGCCTACCTTGAAGCTCCCTTTGCTGGAACAGTCACAGACGTGCAATCCAAGGTGGGCGACCAGGTATCCATGACAACCACAGGTTTCCGGATCGATGATCTATCTCACCTCTATGCCGATATTCAGGTTACCGAGGTGGATATTAACCGTGTAAAGATCGGGCAGGATGCCACCATGACGTTTGATGCCATACCGGATAAAACCTACAACGCAAAAGTAACGGATGTCGGCAAAATTGGCACGGTTGTGCAGGGAGTGGTCAATTTCAATGTCACGGTCGAGATCACCGATGCAGATGAAAACGTGAAACCGGGAATGACTTCTGCAATAAATATTGTTGTCAACCAATTGGACAATATTCTACTGGTTCAAAATCGCGCCGTTCGCATCCTTGATGGTAAACGTGTTGTGTATATTTTGAAAAACAATATGCCTGTGTCAGTCCCCATAACCATTGGAGCCGGATCAGATACCAGCAGCGAAGTCCTTTCTGGCGACGTGAAAGAAGGCGACCTGATCATTCTTAATCCCCCAACCAGAACCATGTTTGGCCCCGGTGGAGGAGGATAGAGCCTTCGGGCAGGTAATCGTATGACAGACCATGTAATTTTAACGAATGAGATCACCAAGATTTATCAGATGGGTGAGGTTGAAGTCCGCGCACTCAATGGAGTCTCTGTTACCGTTGATCGCGGAGAAATTGTAGCCATTATGGGGCCATCCGGTTCCGGAAAATCCACCCTGATGAATATCCTTGGCTGCCTTGACCGCCCTACTGATGGCGAGTACTTTTTGGACGGGGAAAAAGTCTCTGATTTGAATGACGACCAACTGGCATTAATTCGCAACCGCAAAGTGGGTTTTATCTTTCAGAGCTTCAATCTGCTTGGACGGGCAACAGCCATATCCAATGTGGAACTGCCCCTACGGTATGCCGGTGTCAAATCGGGAAGATCCGAATTGGCCAGGAACGCGTTGGAAATAGTTGGCCTTGGCAATCGTCTCCATCATAAACCGTATGAACTCTCCGGCGGTCAGCAGCAACGCGTGGCCATAGCCCGCGCGTTGGTGAACAACCCGGCGATTATTATGGCCGATGAACCCACCGGGAATCTGGATTCCAAATCCGGCAAAGAGATCATGGATTTACTGCTCAACCTAAACCGCGAAAAAGGCGCCACTGTGATCATCGTCACACATGATCCCTGGGTGGGTGATCAAACCCAGCGAATCATCCGAGTGAAAGATGGATTGATCGTGGAGAATAAATGAACATTCTGGAAGCATTCCTCGAGGCGCTGGAGACACTCAGTGCCAATAAACTTCGCTCAGGGTTAACCATTCTGGGTATTGTTATCGGTGTAGCCGCCGTGATCGCCATGCTGGCCATTGGTGAGGGCGCCCAGTCTTACATTACTGGAACGATCAGCGACCTTGGCACAAACTTGATCTTTATAGCCCCTGGTAATCCTCAGAGCGAGATCCGAAACCCAAAACCGTTAACAGAATTTGACGCAAAAGCCTTGAAAGATGATATTCTTGCGCCTTCCGTCACGGTTTCAGAACCGGTACTATCCTCCCGCCGCCAGGTGACCTATGGGAGCGAGAAAAAGAGTACTTCTGTTGATGGAGTTACTCCCGGCTATATCAAAGTAAGTAATTATGCTTATCTGGAAGGCGAAGGTATTACCGAAGAGCACATTCTTGGAAAAGCCTCAGTGGCAGTTCTGGGTGTGGATGTGGCAGACAAGTTGTTTGGCCGGCGTGAAGGATTAATAGGTGAGACTATCCGCATTGAAAGCCAACCTTACAGGGTTGTTGGCGTACTGGAACCAAAAGGCGGTGGATCTTTTGGCAGCCAGGATGATCTGGTTATGATCCCGTTCAGTACGGCTCAGGCTCGCATGATGCGCCGCAGCCGCAATTCAGTGGACATGATCGTCGCCCAGGCGGCTTCCGCCGAACTGGTCAACCAGGCAACAGAGGAGATAGCCAACATATTACGCACACGCCACCGCACGCCGGTTGGAGAAGATGATTTTCAGGTCATTTCACAGCAGTCCGCAGTCAGCATGGTCAGTTCCATTACCAATGTTTTGACAATTTTCCTCGGAGGTATAGCCGCCATTTCACTGTTGGTCGGCGGGATCGGCATTATGAATATCATGCTGGTATCTGTCACCGAGCGTACCCGTGAGATTGGCTTGCGGAAAGCGCTTGGCGCGAGGAAATTGGACATTCTGTTGCAGTTCCTGGTGGAATCATCTCTATTGAGCCTTTTTGGTGGAATCATTGGCATCGGGCTGGGTTGGTTGATCGCATTTATTGTGGAAAAAGTAGCCGCGGCCAGCGGTACGGCGTTCAATCCAGTTGTTGGTCTAAACGCCATTCTATTGGCCACGATTTTTTCTACGGCTGTTGGGCTCTTTTTTGGAATTTATCCGGCCAACCGGGCTGCCAGTCTTCAACCGGTTGAGGCTTTACGTCACGAGTAGGCGGATTCTTTCATACTCCTGATCTCCAAGAAAATGCCGTAATTCAGGTTCAAAAGTAACTATCAGAGGTATTCTGATCTTCGAAGGTCGAAGGCAGGAACCGGGTTCATCAAGTAAAAGGCCGGACTCATCCAATGTGATCCGGCCTTTT
Source organism: uncultured Leptolinea sp. (assembly GCA_964397625.1). GTDB lineage: Bacteria > Chloroflexota > Anaerolineae > Anaerolineales > Anaerolineaceae > Leptolinea. Next base: position 19,216 of record CAYNJT010000025.1, read on the forward strand.
TCGTCCAGATCCAATGGATGGAGAATACAGTAGAATGGCTTGAAAAACCAGGGGTGTTGATTTATTCTGACCGCCGCTGTCTGCAGCGCGCATTTGTGGTCACTACGCAGGAAAACACAGGCCGTTCCTCCATAGTGTTTGGGCATATCAACCACCCGGCTGTGGATTACCTTGCCGGTGGCAGCGTGATGATCGTCATCTTCCCGCTCATCAAACCAATCTTCTGGATTTTGCCGGTCAGCCGGCATTTCCTGGAGGATGGCGTCTGCGTTTTCTACCAGCCGCCGGGCTTCGTCTTTATCAATCCACACCCCATAGATGCAGCAAGCCGCCTGGCATTCGTGAAGTTTGCAGCGTGTCATATACTCAGACTCAAACATGCGCGGGTTGATTTCCAGGTGTGCCATTTTTTATACTCCGGGTGTGATAATCCCCATTGACTGGGGTAGAATTATTCTACTAGCCAATCATAATCATTTTTCGCGAGGAGGAGAAACCATGGCCTGGAAAGTTTTATTGACTGATGGTTTGGAAGAGAATGGGAAGGAGATTTTGCGCGCGAAGGCTCAGGTGTCAGACCAGCCTGGAATTACGGCAGACGACCTGCTAAAAGTAGCAGGTGAATATGACGCCATCATCGTTCGCGGTCGGACGAAAGTAATTCCAGCCGTTTTTGATGCCGCCCCTGGCCTAAAGGTCGTTGGCCGCGCCGGGGTGGGGGTGGATAACATCGACCTCGCCGCTGCGAAAAGTCATAACGTGATTGTGGTCAATTCACCGCTGGCAACCACACTGGCGGTTGCCGAGCTGGCCATTGGTTTGATGTTTGCAGTTTCCCGTGAAATTCCCCGCGCGGATTCCGCCATGAAAAATGCCAAGTGGCTGAAAAAAGAACTGGAAGGGGTTGAATTGAACGGCAAAACACTGGGAGTGATAGGTTTTGGCCGGATTGGAACCGCCACAGCCAAACGCGCGGAAGCCATGGGAATGAAGATCATTGCTTACGATCCAAAATTAAATGCCGAAGAGATCCGCGCCCGCGGCGGCGACCCGGTTACCATTGATGAACTCTTTGCCAAATCAGATTTCATCACCCTGCATGTTCCACTGACCAATGACACACGCGGCATCATTAATGCGGCCGCTTTTACAAAAATGAAAGATGGCGTTCGCCTGATCTGCGCCGCCCGCGGCGGTGTGGTAGATGAGACTGCTCTGCTCGACGCGCTCAATTCAGGTAAAGTAGCCGCAGCCGGACTCGATGTGTTTGCCACTGAACCGCCGGGTGAAAGCGCCCTGGCCGCACATCCTCGTGTTGTCGCTACCCCGCACATCGGCGCTCAGACGGTTGAAGCCCAGGCTCGGGCCGCCGCCGATATTGCTACCGAAGTCCTCGCCGCCCTCAATGGGGATACCCTGCGCTGGCGAGTGGCATAACATATGACAGATAACGCCTATTCCCAACTTAAATCCATTCTGGGCGAGGTTTATGACCTCAACTCCACGCTAGCTGTGCTGGGTTGGGACCAACAAACCTACATGCCTTCCGGCGGCGCGGAGGAACGCGGCAGCGCCATGGCTACCCTCTCGCGGATCATGCACCTGAAGATCACTTCTGATGAACTTCAGAAGTATCTGGCGGAATGTGAAAAAATGTCTGCGGAATGGGCTGCGGATTCGGATGAAGCCCGGCTGGTGAAAGTTACCCGGCGCGAGGTGGATCGGCGTCTGCGCATTCCAGCGGATTGGGTCGCAAAATTTGCCGAGGCCACCTCGGTTGGGCAGGAAAAGTGGGAACAAGCAAAAGAAACCTCTGATTTCAAACGCTTCCAGCCCTACCTGGAAAAGATCATTGAGCTGCGCCGTGAATATGCTTCATTTTTCCAGCCGTATGATCATATTTATGATCCCATGCTGGACGAATTTGAACCCGGTTTAAAGACAGCTGATGTGCAGAACATTTTCGCCATACTGCGCAAAGAACAGGTTAAGTTGATCCACGAGCTGGCTTCAAAACCGCAGGTGGATTCCTCTTTCCTCCGCCTATCCTATCCTGAAAACCTTCAGTGGGAGTTTGGACTGGGAGTTATTTCGAACATGGGGTTTGACTGGACACGCGGCCGGCAGGACAGTTCGGCACACCCATTCACAACCACCTTCGGCATGGGTGATGTGCGTATCACAACACGTGTCATACCTGATCATCTATCGTCAGCCTTGTTCAGCACGATCCACGAAGCCGGACACGCCCTTTATGAGCAGGGATTTAATTCCACTCTTTACCGAACTCCGCTTGCGACTGGCGCTTCCATGGCCATTCATGAATCGCAATCCCGGCTATGGGAGAACCTGGTTGGACGCTCAAAGAATTTTTGGATACATTATTATCCAAAATTACAGCAATATTTCCCATCCCAGCTCGGCAATGTTTCCCTTGACACATTCTATAAAGGAATTAACCGGGTGGAACCCTCACTCATCCGCACGGAAGCCGATGAAGCAACGTACAATCTACACGTCATGCTTCGGTTGGAATTGGAGATAGCCCTTCTGGAGAGGCAATTGGAAGTACGCGACCTACCGGAAATCTGGCACGATCGTATGATGGAATACCTGGGAGTGGCGCCCAAAGATGACGCGCACGGTGTTCTACAGGATATCCACTGGGCTGGTGGATTGGTGGGATATTTCCCGACCTACGCGCTTGGTAATGTGATATCAGCCCAGTTGTGGGACTGTATTAAAAAGGCTATCCCTGATCTTGATGATCAAATCGAGCGGGGAGAATTCCTCCCCCTGTTGAGTTGGCTCCGCGAAAACATTCATTCCCATGGCGCCAAGTTTGAAACCCAGGAATTGATTAAGAAAGTCACCGGCTCCACAATCGATCCGCAACCTTATCTGCGTTATTTGAACACCAAGTTCAGGGAAGTCTATTCGTGAGCTCCTTTTTTTTTCCGCCTGGTAAAGGAAACCGGTCGATGAATTTTCACCGTCCGGTTTTCATGCTGCTCATTTTTACTGCTTTTTTTCTAACTGGTTTGACATTTCCTCAACGAAATGTCGCTTCGAAGCCAATTTCGATTGTGGCAACCATCACTCCAACGATTGACAAACAGTTCAAGCTCCCGGCATCCGGCGAACCAGTTATTTTGAGTCCAGGGAATAATGCCCGATTGGTCTCGCCCATAAAGATGAAATTTGTGTCTCAACCCGGCGCGAATGGAGTGATCCGGATTGATTTGATCGGGCATGATAACCGCTACATTTTCAGAAAAATTATGGATTACAGCGCATACCAGGGAAAACCCCTTCTACTTGAGGAAGAAATCCCGTTCGAGGTCCGCGCGGATGAAAAAGCCCGTTTGCAAGTCGTCCTGGAAAATATCAAAGGAAAGCCAATCCATCTGACGTCTGTTGAATTAATTCTATTGCAGGTTAGAGGGACGGAGACAGACGGCGAACCTGCCGTTTATCCGCGCATAATCATTGACCAGCCCTCTTCCGGAATCACCATTAATAGTGACAATATCGAAATACGTGGCAAGATCAAACCAGTCAACAATACACCTCTGGTATTTGAAGCAATGACCAAAGACTGGAATACTCTGACCTCGCGTATGATCACCGTAAACATTCCGGCAGACCAGACGGCTTATTCAACATTCGATGTGAAACTGGCCAATGTAGCCGATGGAGAGACGCCGGTAACCCTGCGTATAAGGCAGGAAAGTGATAACAGTATCAACGGTACCGTGTTTCTCTGGAGTGAAGATTTAACCCTGGTCCCCAAATATTAAAAAAAGGTGGACGGCTTTGTTGTAGCCGTCCACCTTGATTATCCAGAAAGATCAAGCTCCCCCATCGGTGTAGAATTTTGGATCCGTCGGTGTTTTGCCGGATGGATCATATACATAAACATAATCACCTTCTTTCGCCCAGTTGTACAGCCAGTGAGAATCACCCAGTGACAGGTTTACGCAGCCATGAGAGGCATCATACCCAAAGCGGGCGTGCCAGTAAGCGCCATGCAGAGCGCGAAGTTTATCAAAATACATCGTCCAGGGAACGTCTTCCAGATAATAAAAACCGGATTTATCACCTGAAAAATCACCGCTCATGGTCTCTTTTTCTTTTTTCTGGTAAATCTTGAAAAGACCCGGTTGAGTGAAGAAGGGATCTGTACCGGTGGAAACCAGGGTGGCAAAGACCATTTTGTTGTTATCGTAAACGGATAGAGACTGTTCTTCGAGGTTGATATCCACCCAGCGGCCGTTATCAACTCCTTTCGGAGTAACCGTGGTTGGAACGACGCGCCCGATGATACGGTCTTCAATCCACTCGCCCATACCAATCATTACCCAGAGTGTGTCTCCAACCTTTTTTGTCCCATAAATGGCATAGAATTCACCGGGTAGCACTTCCTTTTTTAATTCGGGTGAATTGAAGTCAGGCAGAGCACGCGGACGCCCATTCGTCAGAATCCAACCAAATTGTGTTCGTGGAGTATCGTGAACAATCATTCCTTGGAATACCGGCGGCGTGGCGCGGGCAACATCCCCACCGTCTACCCATAATCCAGAGCTTGACAGATAATACAAGCCGGTTTCTGTTTGAGATGAGTTGAGATAAGAGATATAGCGGGTTGCCCCGGCCAGCTTAAACGCGGGCACTCGCGCATCTCCCTGAGCGGGAGAACCATACAGAGGCGCGCTGGGGCTGGTTATCTTGGCATATTTATAAGGCACCTCATTCAATGAAACAGGTGGCTTGCTGACAGGCAGCGAAGGCGCGGGGTAGATGACTCCGTCCTTAGCCATCTGTGTCAATACGGACGACGGTCCTACAGGCAGGCAGGAATCAGGTTCGGTCAAATACACACCCGGCAGGCAAATGACCTCTCCGGTATAGTTAGAGCGTGCCGCAACCGGGGTGATTTCCGCTTTTCCGGGGATTACTCCTGTACTGGAACCCAAGACAAGAACCAGCGCGGCAATTTGTAAGAATTTTCGCATGCAAACCTCATAAAAGAAGAAACTCGAATATACCGATTTTACTCCAAATACAACGCAGATTTATCAATCTTCGGTTGAAATCCACACAATAAAGAGTTCGATCCAGAGGTTAGGCACACAACTTGACATGTGTTTTATGTCATGATAACCTTGCTTCAGGTAAAAAAACCACTGACAACTTATATATCAAACCGGGTCAGTGGATTTTTATTGCCATATCAACAACCGTATGGAGAAATAAAGAATGTCAGATCGTTTAATGGGGACCGTAAAGTGGTTCAATGCCACGAAAGGCTATGGCTTCATTGGCCGTGACGAGGGAGAAGATGTTTTCGTGCACTTCTCCGCTGTTGAAATGGAAGGTTACAGGCGGTTGAAAGAAGGGCAGAAAGTGGAGTTTTCTGTCGAACAAGGCCCCAAAGGCCTGCAGGCCGCCAACGTAGTGCCGCTTTCCTGATAGTTGCTTGGATACCCCAAACCGCCCTATCGGGCGGTTTTTTAATCCATTTTTCTATTGATTAGATAACTTCCCAGTTTTACATACTCAGTTACCGTGTTCTTCCAACCATCAATGGACAACCACCAGGTAGTTGACCTGTACCAGCTGTTTCGTACAGGTCTCACGATGATATTCACCTCGCTATCCTTGAATACCTCGTTCCAGATCAGGCGGGTACGAAGAGTATGGTAAGGATCGGTTACCACAATCAGGTCATGGATATTCTTGTTGTTCACCAGGGCGCGCACATCTTTGGCTTCATCCCGTGTGCTTGCGGCATGTCTTGGTGTGATCCAGATGGCGCTCAAGGGCACTCCGGCATTCCACAACATAAATCGCAGTTCTTTTGAATATTCCGCGTTGTATTCTTTTAACACTGCCCCGGTTTCCGTAAGGATGATCGTTCCGGCGTAATTTTCTTCGAACAGGTTCACAGCCTCACTCATACGCTGCTCCCCGCCTCCACTGAGGATCACAATGGCATCCGCTTTTTTCAGAGGATCAGCCACAACCAGTACTGCCCCCATTGTGTAGAATATTCCAACAGCCAGGATGGGAAGAATGATTATCCAGAATAGGCAGGATCTCATCCGTTTCCGGGGAATAATCGTGTCTCTTTGCATTTTGTGATTGTACCAGACAGATAAATCGGGCTTGTTTCGCAACTCCGCAGTCAGACTTCCGTATATCTTTATTGGAGGCAATTATGTCTGAACAAAAACATGTACCGTTTCTTTTGTGGCCGTTCTACGCGATCTGGAAATTGATCGAATTTATCATCCTGTTTACCGGGCGGTTAATTGGGGTTGTTCTCGGATTAGTATTAATGATCGCCGGGATTGTCTTGACTGTTACGGTTGTAGGGGCAATTGTGGGCATTCCTCTGCTGGTCATCGGTTTTCTGTTGACCCTGAAAGCAATCTTCTAGCAGACTATTTCCCCAGGGCTTTTTTCATGCGGTCAAGGACTTCGTTCAGTGTGGCGCGAGTGCAGCCAAAATTCAACCGGACGAAGCCTTTCCCGCCGGTGCCAAACGATTCACCGCTATTAAATGCCACCTTGGCCTTGCGCAGGAAGAAATCATAGGGGGTATCGGGTAAACCGGCATTCCGGCAATCCAACCAGGCCAGGTATGTTCCTTCCGGCACAGTCATCTTTATTTCCGGTATTTCGCGATCAAGGGTGGTTTTCAAATAATCACGGTTTTCCTTTAAGTAGATCATCAGATCTTCAAGCCAGGGAGTGCCATTTTGATAGGCTGCCAGGGCGGCAGATATACCCAGCATATTGGTATTCCCGGTGATCCCTTTCATGGCTGAAATGTAATTTTCCCGAATCTCTTTGTTGGGAATAACAGCGAATGAACAGTCCAGACCGGCAATATTAAATGTCTTGCTGGGTGCCATCAAAGTTATGGTGCGATCGGCGATTTCCGGGTTCAATGAACCCAATGGAATATGCCGGTTTCCCTGGAAAACCAAGTCACCGTGAATTTCATCAGAACAGATCAACACATTATTACGCAGACATATCTCAGCCATCCGCTCCAATTCATCACGGTGAAACACCCGTCCGACAGGATTATGCGGATTGCATAGCAGGAACATGCGTGTCTTTTTATTTACCTTCTCTTCAAAATCGCCGAAATTAATGCCATAACTTCCATCCTCATTCTGAATCAAAGGATTCTCAGCAGTCTTCATTCCAGCAAAGCCGGCGGTCTTGAAGAATGGCGGGTAGACAGGCGGTTGGATTAATACTTCTCCTTCAGGCACCGCAACCGAATGGCCGGCAATGTTGAATCCAACGACCACACCGGGGGTAAAGACGATATCATCCGGTTTGATGGCCCACTGGTAAAGTTCGTCAAAGCGGCTGACAATAACCTTGCGTAGTTCTTTGGGGTCTCCAGCATACCCGAAAACGCCATGTTCAACCCGTTCTTTTAAGGCTTGAATGACCGGAACAGGCGCGGCAAAATCCATATCGGCCACCCACATTGGCAGCACATCGTCATCATATAAATTCCACTTGATGCTATCAGAGTTTCTCCGGTCAATAATGCGGTCAAAGAGCTTGGGCATGTGTCAATCCTGTGTGTCGTTCTGAAATGATCACCCATTATACCGCCTGAGAGATTCAAACCATCGGGCGGCTTATCTTTTTCCCTCCGGCTATCTGTGAGATAATACACCTGTGATAACATCTCCTCAAATACCTTTCATTAGTGTTTGTTATCCCCGATATTGGGAAGATTACCAGTTGATTGATTCCGGCGGCGGCCGCAAACTGGAAAAGTACGGCCCGCACTTGTTGATCCGCCCGGAAGCGGAGGCCGTTTGGAAACCATCTCTGCCTGAAAAAGACTGGCAAAAAGCTGCCGCTGAGTTTCTCCCGTCCCCGGAAGAGAACGGCGGTCATTGGAATATTCGCGGCTATATGCCCTCAGAATGGAACATTCATTACCGCGACCTGTGTTTTAAAGTTCAGCTCAGCGGCTCGCGGCATGTAGGCGTATTCCCGGAACAGGCTGTGCACTGGGACTGGATCGGCGGATTGATAAAAAAGAGTCCACGACCTTTAAAGGTCTTAAATCTGTTTGGCTATACCGGTCTGGCAACCATCGCGGCCGCGCATGCTGGCGCCCTGGTCACCCATGTTGACGCGTCCCGCAAGGCGGTTACCTGGGCTCATGAGAATCAGGACTTATCCGGCCTATCCGACAAACCCATTCGCTGGATTGTGGACGACGCGGTGAAATTCATCCACCGCCAGGCCCGCCGGGAAGAGAAATTCGACGGCCTGATCCTTGATCCGCCCAAGTTTGGCCGCGGCCCAAAAGGGGAAGTCTGGGAATTTTATAAATTATTACCTGAATTACTGCAAGCCTGCCGCGAATCCCTTACCCCAGAACCCGCATTCGTTGCTCTTACCGCCTACGCGGTAAAAGCCTCATCTATCACCCTCGCGCAATCTTTGCAGCAGACCATGCAGGGATTGGAAGGTACTATCACCTCAGGTGAACTGGCATTAAAAGAAGAATCAGCCGGACGCTTGCTCAGTACGGCAGTGTTTGCTCTGTGGAGTTCGCGCCCATTGGATTTGGAATAATTCATCTTCCCGGAGGAGCCAGAATGAAAGTCAACCCAAACATCGCCATCATTGGATCAGGGGTTATGGCAGAAGCCATGATCGCCGGAATTCTTAAACAGAAGGTTACCCCGGCGGAACATGTGCGCGCGGCTGATATTCGTTTGGAACGCGTTGCTGAATTACAGGCTTTGTACGGTGTCATACCTTTTACCGATAATCAAGATGCCATTAAAAATGCTGACATCATTATTCTGTCAGTGAAACCTCAGAGAATTGAAAGTGTTTATAACAACCTGAAAGGTAAAATCCCTTCAGGAGCAGTTGTGCTATCCATCGTGGCTGGCGCATCATTGACCTCCATCAGCAGCGGGTTGTCGCATCCGGCAGTCATTCGCGCCATGCCCAACACCCCGGCGCAAATTGGCGAAGGCATCACCGTATGGGTGGCATCCAAATCTGTGCGCGATGACCAGATTGAACTGGCGCGCAACATTCTAACTGCCATGGGGCAGGAAGTTCTGGCAGACGAAGAAGATTACCTGGATATGGCCACTGCCCTTTCGGGCACCGGGCCGGCGTATGTCTTTTTATTCATGGAAGCCATGATAGACGCGGGCGTGCACCTGGGCTTCCCCCGTCGCATTTCTGAACAACTGGTCGCCCAGACTCTGCGCGGTTCAGTGGATTTCTTCCTGGGGGCGAAAGCCCATCCGGCGCACTTGCGCAACCAGGTCACTTCACCCGGAGGGACATCCGCCGAGGCATTGTATTACCTGGAAAAGGCCGGTTTCCGCACAGCCATCAGCCGGGCGGTGTGGGCGGCGTATGAAAAATCCAAAGCGCTGGGCAAGGGTAAAAACGGCGAAGCGCCGGAGAAATAAACCAAATTAATAAAGAAGCGGAGTGTCCCTGATGAACACTCCGCCTCTTTTTTAATAAACCAGCTTCTTGGGGTCGTTCAAAACCCTCTTACGGAAGATGCGGTACGTCCACGCCTGGTAGACCAGCACAATGGGCACAAAGATCAACGCCACAATGGACATGACCTGCAGCGTGTAGGGGCTGGATGAGGCATTATAGATGGTCAGACTCCAGTCTGGATTCGCGCTGGAAATCAATACCCTGGGGAATAACGCCAGGAACACACTTAATGTAATTAATAAGGTTGTCAGGGATTGAAGAATGAACGCCCTTCCAAAATGCTTTTTATTAATGAAATATCCGGCCAAGATGGAACCTAGAATCGCGAGGAAGGGAGCAACACCCGCCCGAATTCCATCTTTTGTGGCAATATCTGTCTCGATGTATGAATAGCCCACAGCGGCGATCAGTAAAACCAGTGTGGGAATCCACAATTTAAACGAGAGGGTCTTTGCCCGGCCTTCCACCGGATCGCCTGCTTTGAGCGCCAGGAACAGGCAGCCCTGCAGGGCAAATCCTACCGTCGATAACAGGCCGACGACCAACGCGTACGGATTTAACAAATTCCAGAATCCACCAACGTAGTTTTGCGCGCCGTCAATGGGAACGCCCCGCAGGAAATTGGCAAATGCCACACCCCACAGCAGCGCGGGGATGAGACTGCCGGCGAAAATAGCCCAGTCCCAAAAAGCACGCCAGCGCGGATTCTCATCCTTGGAACGAAATTCCAGCGCCACACCGCGCAGGATAAGGCCTACCAGCATGAGGAACAGCGGCAGGTAAAAACCGGAAAACAGGGTGGCATACCAGTTGGGGAAGGCCGCGAAGGTGGCACCACCCGCGGTGATCAGCCACACTTCATTGCCGTCCCAGTGGGGTCCAATGGTGTTAATTACCATTCGGCGTTCGGAATCGCTTTTCGCAATGAATGGATGGAGAATACCCACTCCGAGATCAAATCCTTCGAGGATGAAGTAACCGGTGTAGAGGATCCCTATTAAAACAAACCAGATAATATTCAGGTCCATGATTATTCTCCTATCCCCAGAATGCTTCGGCGGACTTGTTGTCTGCCACAGGGTCATCGCCCGGAATAGCCGGCCCTTTTTTGGCGAACTTAACCAGTAGATAAATATCAGCCGCCATTAATGCCCCGTAAAGAAGAGTGAAAACGATGAGGCTGGTTAAAACCATTCCAACAGTAATGGTCGGCGAAACGGCATCGGCGGTTTTCAAAACCCCGAATACCGCCCAGGGCTGCCGTCCCATTTCCGTCAACAACCAACCGGTTGTGTTGGCCAGATATGGAAGGGCGATAAAGTACGGGAACAACTTCAGCATTGGTTTTTCCGCGAAAACCTTCTTGCGGTATGAGATCAGCACCGCGTACAGTCCCAGTAAAACCATCAGTGTCCCGGCACCCACCATCAATCGGAATGACCAGTAGGCCACCGGAATGGAGGGAACATAATTACCAGGGCCGTATTTGGCTTCATATTCTGCCTGAAGGTTCTTGATCCCTTTGACCTCACCTGTGAATTGGTTATACGCCAGGAAGCTTAAAACACCGGGGATTCGGAGGGAATAAACATCTTCCTGCGCCTCTTCATCCACAATGCTGATCACTGAGAACGAAGCAGGGTTTTCTGTGTTCCACAGGGCTTCGGCAGCCGCCATTTTCATGGGCTGGTTTTTAATAATGTATTGTGTTTGCGCATGCCCGACAAGCGCGGTCCCGAGAATAGAAATTGTGCCAAAAATTGCCGCCAGCTTCAAGGATTTCTTGAAGAAGACCTCATGCTTCCCACGAACTAAATGGTACGCGCTGATCCCTATCACAAAGAACGCGCCTGTTGTGAAACCACCCAGTACGGTATGTGGAAATTGGTGCCAGACATACGGATTGGATACCAGCGCGCCAAAATCGGTCATCACGGCTCGGGTGCCTTCAATAACATACCCGACAGGATGCTGCATGAAGGAGTTGGCGATCAGAATCCAGAGTGCAGATAAATTGCTGCCAATGGCCACCAGCCAGATCGTCGCGGCATGCAGTCCCTTTGAAATCTTGTCCCATCCGAAGATCCATAATCCCAGGAATGTTGATTCAAGGAAGAAAGCCAGGAGAGCTTCAACAGCCAGCGGCGCGCCGAAAATGTCTCCAACAAATCGGGCGTAATTCGCCCAGTTCATGCCAAACTGGAATTCCATCACGATACCTGTGACCACACCCATGGCGAAATTGATGAGAAACAGCTTCCCCCAGAATTTCGTCATGCGGAGGTAAATCTCATCGCCTCGGGTCACATAAAGGGTTTCCATGATCGCCACCAGTACGGAAAGCCCCAATGTAAGGGGCACAAAGAAAAAGTGATACACCGTCGTGGCAGCAAACTGGAGCTGAGACAAAGTTAATACAGTCATCTGGCACTCCTCAAAAAGAATTATGGTTCTATGGCAGCAAACTACCGGTTTCAGGGCAGAACCGGTCAAAACGAACAGACTTGAGCTCATGGATCAACGTTTTTTGAACATGCCGAATGCATTTTTGAACCGGGCAAGGCGTATCCAATGGGCATTCGGTATCTCCAGAAAAACAGGCAGAAAGCTGGATGGGGCCTTCAACTGCTTCATATATATCAAGTAACGAAATTTCCGCTGCCGGCCGGGCCAGTTGGACCCCGCCTTCCCTGCCGGGGAATGTTTTAATAATATTGTTTCTCCCCAAAAGAGCGACGATACGATGCAAAAATGATGGCGGTATGTGCATTTCCTTCTGGATTTGAGAAGTGGACATCCGTGTGGATTCGCCGGCATTGGCCAGTGCCACAATTACTCGAAAACTGTAATCAGTCTCCCTGGTAAATCGTATCATCGAGCATTTCTTTCTTTTACCAGTATACTCAATATTTACCTGTTTTGTCAATATTTATTTCTTTCACTTCACAGTGGTATAATCGCAGTCGATTAATGGAAAAAATGCCATGCTTGAAAAGTTGCAGGGAATAGAAGAACGCTTTAACGAGATCAACCACCTGTTGGAAGAGACCGGTGAAGACTACCAACGCGCCACGGAACTGGCGAAGGAACGCGCGGAAATTGAACCTATCGTTTTGAAGACACGTGAATACCGCGATGCCATCAAACAGCGTGAAGAAGCCGAGATGCTCCTTCAGGAAGATGACGATGAAATGCGTGTCCTGGCTGAATCTGATCTGGAGACGCTCGTCCCCAAGATTGAGGAATTGGAGAAAGAGCTTAAATCGCTGCTCCTCCCCAAAGATCCCCGCGATGAACGCAACGTGATCGTTGAAATTCGCGCTGGAACAGGTGGCGATGAAGCCGCCCTGTTTGCCGCTGAATTGGTGCGTATGTACACCCGCTACGCCGAGCGTAAAAATTGGTCCGTTGAGATTATGTCGCAAAATGAGACCGGTATCGGCGGTTACAAAGAGATCATTTTCATGGTCAAAGGCAAAGGTGCTTTTTCGCGCCTCAAATGGGAATCCGGCGTACATCGTGTTCAGCGTGTTCCCGCCACGGAATCTTCCGGCCGCATCCACACATCAACTGTCACCGTTGCCGTGCTGGCCGAAGTGGAAGATGTGGATATCCAAATCCCAGAAACGGATATCAAAATCGATGTGTATAAATCCGCCGGCGCGGGCGGTCAAAATGTGCAAAAGAACTCCACCGCGGTGCGCATCACCCACATCCCCTCCGGGATAGTGGTTGCCTGTCAGGACGAACGCTCCCAGTTGCAGAACAAATTACGGGCTATGAGCATTCTGCGCGCCCGATTGTATGAAATTGAAGAACAGAAGCGCATTTCCAATCTGGAAGCCGACCGCCGTTCACAGGTGGGAACCGGCGAACGCTCTGAAAAGATCCGCACGTACAATTATCCGCAATCGCGTATCACAGACCACCGTATCAACGTTTCATCCTTCAATATCACCGGTGTGCTGGATGGTGAACTGGATGTGTTTATAGATGAGCTGTCAATGCGCGATGAAACTGAACGACTGGCCGCCTCTACCGAAGAGTAGTACGCTCGGCGAATGGTTGGAACAGGCCCGCAGCCGGATGGCGGACTGCTCTGACAGTCCAGCGCTGGAAGTGCAGATTCTGGCCGCCCACGTGCTGAAAAAGACACGCGCCTGGTTGCTGGCTCATCCGGAACAAATCATAACCGCATCAGAGCTTGCAGTTTTAGATTCGTTATTGGGTGGGTTGCAGGCCGGAAAACCGTTGGCCTATTTGACTGCTGAGCGTGAATTCTTTGGCCGCAACTTTATTGTCCGGCCAGGTTTGCTGGTTCCCCGTCCTGAAACAGAACTTCTAGTGGAAACCGCGTTGGACTGGCTTCGCAAGAATCCCACCAGACGTGACGCCGTAGATGTGGGCTGCGGCACGGGCTGTATCGGTGTGACTCTGGCCGCGGAAGTATCAGACCTGCGCGTGGATGCCATAGACGTGGAATTGTTGGCCGTGGAAACCACAAGGGAAAACGCCGATCGGTTCAAAGTTATAGAACGTGTCTCCTCTTTTACGGGCAATCTTCTATCATCTACACGCAATATGTACAACTTGATCTGCGCGAACCTGCCTTATATCCCTTCAGGAACTCTACCCAAACTCGCGGTCACCCGCTTTGAACCACAGCTGGCCCTCGACGGCGGACCGGATGGCTTGCGCCTGATCGATACACTGCTGGAGCAATCTGTCGACCGCCTGCACATGGGAGGATTGATCCTGCTGGAAATTGAAGCCTCACAGGGTAGATCAGCTCCGGAACTGGCGAGGCGCCATTTCCCCTCCGCCGATATTCAACTCCGCACAGACCTGGCCGGGTTACCCCGCCTGGTAAGCATTCAAAATTGACACACACCAGGATTAACATGACCAAAAGCAAATTCCAACCCGGGGTTCTGGCATTGATAGGCTGCGTCACCATTTGGGGTTCGACGTTTGTGATCACCAAATTTCTTATGAATTCAATCGGGCCCTTTATGGTTATCGGTCTCCGGTTGGTGATCTCATTGATCGTTATCACACCCTTCGCGCTAAAACGCGGTTTCCAGTGGAAGATGCTCATTCAAAAGGATTATTTATTGTTCGGTCTCACCGGTGTAACACTCTACTTTGGGTTGGCCAATACCGGTTTGAACCAGACAACCGCCGCCAACGCGGCACTTATTCAGGCAGCCAACCCGGCAGCCGTTGCTTTATTATCCGCGATTATCTTGAAAGAAACCATTACCCTGCAACGTGGATTCGGTATCGCGCTATCCATAATAGGGGTGCTGCTGGTTTCCGGAATCCCGACTGCCGGGGGTGAAAGTTACCTGTTCGGCAACCTCTTAATGATCGGCAGCGTAATTGCCTGGGCCGTCTATACTATTCAGAGCCGCAAGATCCCAACCAGTGTCGACGCGCTGGTCTCCACCACTGCCAGTTTCTTCACCGGTCTTTTCTGGCTTATACCTTTCATCCTATGGGAGTACACGCGACTGGGCGCGCCGATTATCACTCCGGTCTCCTGGGTATCGCTGGTCTACCTGGGGACAGTCGCTTCCGCCCTGGCGTATTTCCTGTGGAACTTTGCGTTGAACAGTGTGGAAGCCTCACTGGCCGCACCTTTCATCAACCTCATTCCCATCATCGGACTTGTGCTGTCCATCCTCGCGGGTGAAACAGTGACTTTTTTTCAAATCCTGGGAGGGCTGATCGCCATTCTCGGTGTTCTGGTCACCCAGAATATTCGTATCTTCGCAAAAGGCGGTATTAATGAAAACCCGGATCCTTCCTGTTGATTCGTTAGATTCAGTCAAAGAGGCTCTGCGCATCATCCAGTCTGGAGGGCTGGTGGCATTCCCTACAGACACAGTGTACGGTTTGGCGGCTGACATCCACTCCACCAGTGCGATTGACCGTATCTACCAGGCAAAGGGCCGGGATATGGCCAAAGCCATTCCCGTTTTGATCGGCTGTTTGGACCATCTGGACCAGATCGCGTCCACATTCCCCGAAAGCGCCCGCCGGCTGGCGAAGCGCTTCTGGCCGGGCGCGTTGACGTTGATCGTCCCGCGTCGCGCCGACCTGCCGGAAAATCTCTCCGCCGGACCGACGGTAGCCGTGCGCATGCCGGATTACTCGCCTGTTCTTACCGTCTTGCAGCACTGCGGCCCTCTGGCGGTCACATCAGCCAACCGGAGCGGCCAATCCAATCCGCTCAGCGCCGGGGATGTGATGGAGCAATTGAACAGCCGCATCGACCTTGTACTGGACGGAGGGCCGGTTTCAGGCGGAATACCATCGACCATTGTGGATTGCACAGTCGAACCGCCGGTTATCATCCGGCACGGCGCGATAACCGATGAGGATATCTTTTCGGCGCTGTAACCCGGTAGAGGAGATTATTCCATACAAGCGATTGTGTTCAACCAGGTTTCACCGGATTCGTTCCATTTTCGGAGTAGAATCCTTCTATGAACACGAAATCGGTTAAAGTTCAACGGAAACGTGATTTTCCCACTCTAATCATCCAGATCAGCACGGTCATTTTGGCTGTCACCGCGGCCCTTGTGGCTTATCTGGTCATGCGTTCCATAACCTCGACCTGGAGTCTGACAAGCATTCCCGGCGATCCACTGCTCAATGTCGATCCGCTCCAGACAGAATACCCGACTCCTGAACCCATCGAAGGGGAGAGCGTGGCCAGCATCCCCACGCAGGAGATCAATATCACCCTCCAGCCCACACCGGTTCAATGGGATGGCACAAAACGCGTGACCGTTTTGTTGCTTGGGCTGGATTACCGCGACTGGCAGGCCGGAGAAACCCCCCGCTCCGATTCGATGATGCTGTTGACTGTCGATCCGCTCTCCATGTCCGCCGGAATCCTGTCCATCCCCCGCGATATCTGGACGGTCATCCCCGGCTTTGATTATTACAAGATTAACACCGCTTATTTTCTGGGTGAACGGTATAAACTGCCCGGGGGCGGCCCCCAATTGGCCAAAGAGACCGTTGAGAATTTTCTGGGAGTACCCATCGATTACTACGCTCAGATCGACTTTAATACCTTTGTGGAATTCATCGACGCGCTGGGTGGATTGGACATGAAGATTAAAGAGCCGATCAAGGTCGATCCTGTCGGCCCGGGAAATACGGTCGTCCTGGAGCCCGGTACGCAGACACTCACCGGCGCCGTGGCGCTGGGATACGCCCGCAACCGCTATACAAAGTACGATGATTTCGACCGCGCCAACCGGCAGCAGGAAGTCTTGATGGCTGTGCGCAACCAGGTGGTCAATTTGAATATGCTGCCCACATTGATCGCGAAATCTCCAGAACTTTACGCGAGCCTGTCAAAAGGATTGAATACAAACCTGACACTGGACCAGATCATCCGTCTGGCGAATCTGGCGGCAAAAATTCCACCCGAAAATATCACCAAAGGCGTGATTGACACTCATATGGTCAGCTTTGCCAAGAGCCCTGACGGCCTCGATATACTGATCCCCATACCATCGAAAATTCATGAATTACGCGATTCAATCTTCAAGTCAGGCATAACGCAAGGCAGACAGCAATTCAGTGATGATTGGTCGGCCATCTTGAAAGAGGAAGGCGCGCGTGTTGAGATCAGCGATGCCAGCCGGGTTGACGGTATGGGAGAACGCACAGCCGAATATCTGCGCGCCAACGGAGTAAATGTAACCAGTGTAACCATTTCTACAAATTCATCAACAGTTTCCTACCTGAAGAGTTACACAGGCATGGTTTACACCATGCAATATCTGGCAGATGTATTCGCGATTGATTCCATGCGCATCGAAACAAAATACATCCCCGATTCCCCCATGGATATCACCATAATGATCGGAAAGGACTGGGCAAACAAGGGAGTGGTCCCCTGACCACTCCCTTATACTTTCGCTACACCAATGTCCCGACTTACATATTAACAACTGGATGATAGTACGTCAAATAGGATTGACGTACCTGAGCCTGGATTTCGGGGTCCAATGTGATCACTTTAGATCCCATGGAACGCGCCCAGATGACCAGACGGGCGGTATTCTCGGCAGCCAGGGTGGAATCATAGGCTTCGGCAAGGGTTGTACCTACTGTAAGAAGTCCATGTTGCGCCAGAAGTACCGCCACGCCGGAGCCGATGGTATCCAACACAATTTGCGCCAGTTCAACCGAGCCCGGAGCTCGATACGGAGCCACCGGGACAGGACCGGTCAGGCACGACGCGGCTTCTGTTAACACAGGCGGGATCTCCTCATGGGTGATACAGAATACCGATGCGTAAGGGGCATGCGTGTGAACCACAGCGTTTACGTCTTTTCGTTCGCGGAAGAAAATGGTATGCATGCGGATCTCGGTAGTGGGCGTCCATTTGCCCTTGACCACTTTACCGAACATATCGGTGATAACGATATCTTCCGGTTTCATCACACGGTACGGAATGGCGGATGGGGTCACCGCCACCAGGCCGGATTCACGGTCACAAGCGCTGATGTTCCCCTGCGCGCCATGGGCCAGACCGTCTGGCACAAGTTGCATGGCCAGTTCATAAACTTCCTTACATAAATTTTCGATTGACATGGTTCCTCGATCATGGAGTATAAAGGCTGCCTTTTCAACGGCACCCAAAGAATGTTCAATTGAAGTTTTTCCAATTATACGCAGGTTAATTGTTTTTACCGGTAACATTTTCATCATGTTGGGTGAATTTCTTACCGAAATTGGAAAGATGGACCGCAACGCGGTCTTGACAACCTCCCTCCCCTCAGGTAAAATGCAATCACTCTGGAGATGGGCCTGTAGCGCAGTTGGGAGCGCGC
>CAYNJT010000026.1:0-37543 GCA_964397625.1 uncultured Leptolinea sp.
TTCGCGGAGAAGGTCAGGTCACCGCGGCCGATATCATCGCGCCGCCGGAAGTTGAAATTGTCAACCCCGACCTGTACCTGTTCACCGTGGACGATCCAAAAACAAAACTGGAAATTGACCTGACCGTGGAACGCGGCCGTGGTTATTCTCCGGCGAATGAACGTACAACCCACCTGCCTATCGGCGAACTTCCTGTGGATGCCATTTTCTCTCCTGTGAAACGGGTAAACTGGTCGGTTTCCTCTGCCCGTGTCATGCAGAGCACCAACTACGACAGACTCAACCTCGAGATCTGGACGGATGGCACCATCAAACCAGAAGAAGCCCTGGGTACCGCGTCGAAAATACTCATCGAGCATTTACGCCTGGTATCCGGTGTCTCTGAAGAAGTAAGCGTTTTGGGCAGTGAAAAAGAAGTAAGCGGCAGCCGGTTAACCAGCGAAGCAGCTGAAACACCCATTGAAAACCTTGATCTTTCCGTTCGCGTGTTCAATTCTTTGAAACGCACCGGCATCACAACGGTTGGCGATGTGCTGGATTTGCTGGAAAAAGGCGAAGAAGCGGTCATGTCGATCCGCAACTTCGGCGAAAAGAGCCTGGATGAGCTGCGCGAAAAGATGCAGGAAAAGAACTACCTGCCTCAAGACAAAGATGTGGAGTGATCAAATATGCGACATCAGGTAGCAGGATTTCATTTAGGTCGTGATAATGATGCCCGTGCGAGTCTTCGCCGCACGTTGATCAACCAGCTCTTTACCCATGAGCGGATTCAGACCACGCACACGAAAGCTCTGGCTATTCGCGGCGAGGCTGAAAAACTTATCACCCTGGCAAAAAACAGCGGCGACGCGAGTGACATTGAAAAAGTCAATGCCCGCCGTCAGGCAGCTGCCCGCCTTGGAGATGCCGACATGGTAAAGAAGTTGTTTGATGACATCGCCCCGCGTTACAAAACCCGCTCCGGCGGTTACACGCGGATGGTTAAAACCGGACCCAGAGCTGGTGACGCCGCCGAAATGGTGATCATCGAACTGGTTGAAGGGTAATCTTTCCGGCATAACCGGAAAGGCATGGAACGTTACCAACTGATTCTTGCCTACGATGGAACGCTTTTCTCCGGCTTTCAACGCCAGGGGAAACAGCGAACGGTTCAACTCGTACTGGAAGAAACTCTACGGCAAATAGACTGGCAGGAGAAAAGTATCCTCTGCGCCGGTCGCACGGACACCGGGGTGCATGCCTCAGGACAGGTGGTCTCATTTTGTTTGGAATGGCGCCACAGTCTTGAAGATTTGAGAAACGCCCTGAACGCCCGTTTGCCGCAAGATATGGCAGTTCTGGATGTGCAGAAAGCCAGAGATGATTTTCATCCTCGCTTTGACGCGCTGACTAGAACATACCAATACCATATTTATTTTTCTCCCGCGAGAAACCCGTTACTTCATCGGACTGCCTGGCGGATTTGGCCACATGTTGAGACGGTCAGATTACAGGAAGCAGCCCCGTGCTTTCTTGGTATTCATGACTTTTCATCCTTTGGCGCTCCCATGAAACCAGGCGCATCGACCATCCGCGAAATCTTTGCGAGCGGCTGGCAGGAAGACGCGAATGGCTGTTTGACCTACACGGTAACTGCCAACGCTTTCCTGTATCATATGATCCGCAGGATTGTATGGCAGCAGTTCCTGTTTGTCACTGAACGGATAACGCTGAAAGAACTGCGGGATGGTATTGAAAAGGCTGCTCCTCTTCCCCCTGGAATGGCGCCAGCCAATGGATTAACTCTGGTGAAAGTGACCTATCCGTAAGGAAAAGGCAAGAATCGTTAGCTCTTAAAAAAGTTTTTGCAACAAAACGATGGAATGGAGAGGATGCAGTGGATAAAACCTACGTCCCAAAAGGAAAACAGGAAGCCGAGTGGCTTGTAGTGGATGCCAATGAACAGATCCTTGGAAGGTTCGCTACCAAAGTTGCCATGCTTCTGATGGGTAAAACAAAACCCCAATTTACCCCCGGCGTGGACACTGGCGATTTTGTGATCGTCATCAACGCTGAAAAAATCGCCGTGACGGGTAAACGCATGACGGATAAGATCTACTATGCCCACTCCGGTTATCCGGGTGGACTGAAATCCATCAGCCTGAAAGAACAATTGAAAATTCACCCCGAACGGGTGATTGAATCGGCTGTATGGGGAATGCTCCCGCATAACAAATGGGGGCGGTCTTTGATGAAGAAATTGAAAGTCTATGGCGGGAACGAGCATCCCCATGCTGCTCAGACCCCGAAATTAGTAGCCTAAAGGAGCACGGGAATTATGGCAGCAACTTATTTTGAGGGTATCGGACGACGGAAAGAAAGCACGGCTCGCGTGCGTGTGGCCAGTGGCGCCGGTGTTTTCACCGTGAATGAAAAACCCGCCGAAGCCTATTTCACCCGCTATGGCGATTTGATCGAAGTTCTGGGACCTGTGCAGGCCGCCAATTTGAACGCCGGCAGCCTGGATATAACCGTAGTGGTGAATGGCGGTGGTGTTACCGGGCAAACTGACGCGGCCAAACTTGGTCTGGCTCGCGCGCTTCAAAAAATGGACCCGGAAACCAATCCCGCGCTGCGCAAAGCCGGTTATCTCACCCGCGATCCACGCATCAAGGAACGCAAGAAACCAGGCCTCAAACGCGCCCGCAAGGCACCTACCTACACAAAACGTTAGAATTGCCAGCGCGGATGCATTTCCGCCCGGCAGTATTACCACAACAGGTTTTCCGGAGTATGTCTCACTCCGGAAAACTTTGTTGCTTAACCAGGTGAACTATGACGGCTGACTTACTGACTGAACAAATTGCGAATCTCTACCTCTCCGCTGGATTGGAATCATCCAATCCTCTGACAATCCTGCCTGCTGGTTTACTGGCCGGAAAGAACCATCCCCTGAATAACCCGGCACAGCCGATGTTGATAACCGGGATAACGACAGGGGAGGAGCTTGTTTCGATTTATTCCATCCTTTTGCAGGTGTATCCGCAGGATCATCCGGTTCAACTAATAAGCGGTAAGTTTGATCCTTCAACCTTTGAACCCCATTTAAAATTGGATGACCTGAAAGCAGGCAGAAATTTCCCGCAAGGAAGCCGTTTGCATCTGTTTGTGCCCCCATTGGTTAAGGAGGCATCTTTCGAAGAATTTCAGGAGATCATCGCACACCTGAGGGCGCCCAACGGCTGCCCGTGGGACAGGGAACAGACCCACCTAAGCCTGCGGAATAACTTGCTGGAAGAAACCTACGAAACCCTGGAAGCCATTGACAGGGGGGATACAGCGGGGATGCAGGAAGAATTTGGTGATCTACTTCTTCAAATCGTGTTGCACGCGCAAATCGCGGCGGAAGCCGGGGAATACCGCATGGAAGACGTGATCGCTGGCATCACCCGTAAACTAGTCCACCGGCACCCGCACGTTTTTGGAGAGACCGAGGTCAGCGGAGTACAGAACGTTCTTCAGAACTGGGAAAAACTGAAACAAAAAGAGAGAGCGCAAAAAGGCGTACCCGAAAAAGGACTGCTTGACGGCGTACCGTTGGCGCTGCCTTCATTAACCCAGGCGCAGGAATTACAGGCAAGGGCCGCGCGGGTGGGGTTTGACTGGCCGGATGTGGCTCCGGTTTGGGAGAAGGTGAAAGAGGAACTGGAAGAGGTACGCCTGGCAAAAACCGCGGAGGAACGTGAAAAAGAGTTGGGCGACCTGTTGTTTGCCGTGGTCAACCTGGTACGCTGGTATAAAGTGGATTCAGAGAGCGCCTTGCGCGGTGCCAACCAGAAATTCCGGCGGCGCTTTAAGCACATTGAAAAAAGCGCGCGGGTTGCCGGCCGTGATTTACAATCCATGACCCTGGACGAGATGGACGGCTACTGGAACGAAGCCAAGGGAATGGAATAGTCTTCTTGAAAAATCAAACCAGGGATACCTACAGGATCCCCCGGTTTGAAAGCTCATGGATTAATTGTTCCGCAGACTGGAACTGGATGGCTTGCCACCCATATTTCAGCGCAGCCTCAATGTTTGGTCTGTGGTCGTCAATGAACAGGCATTTTTCTGCAGGCTGCCCCGCGCGTTGCAGGAGCAGGTCATATATCTCTTTCCCCGGTTTCACAAACCCGACCACGCCAGAGATGACCATGTCATCGAACCATTCGAAGAACGGGTATTGAGCCTGTACTTTTGAAAATTTTTCGATGGACCAGTTGCTCAACCCGTAAAGGGGATAACCGCGGTCTTTCAGGGTACGCAAGATTTCAACCGTTGGCTGAAAACAACCGCGCACGGTTTCAAGATAGCGTTCGTCATACGCGCGGATCAGGTCAGCATATTCCGGAAATTCGGCGATCTTTTCTTCAGTTCCTTTGCTGAATGGGTAACCCAGGTCAAAATTTGTGTTCCAGGGAATAAAATCGATTTTTTTCAGGAATTCATCAACAGCTGTGGTATCGCCGTTCATCATCGGGTCAAACAGATAATGGGGATTCCAGTCCATCAGGACTCCCCCGAAATCAAAAACAAGAGTAACGTCTTTTCGGTCTGAATTGCCTGTATTCACGCGTTGCCTGCCTGTGTGGTTTATATTCGCAGGTATTCTAATCCAGAATATGAATGATTGAATAAAATAATGATGTTATCCGGTCTGAATGCGGCACGAAACAGATATTGAATATAATGGAAAGAAATCTCTCCCGAACGACGGAATCACATGACCTTTCTGAAACGCATAACAAGGCACACCGCGGCATTCCCGATACTCCTGCTCATCACGTTATTTGCCGCATACGGTTTCCAATTGCACCGCATGGGTTTTTACTGGGATGATTGGTCGCTGGTTTATCTGGCGGGTTTAAAAAGCCCCCAGGCTATTTGGGATTTTTACTCCTTTGACCGACCTCTGGCCGCCTGGGTGTATATCCTTCTGGCGCCGGTTTTCGGGTTGAAACCGCTTTTCTGGCAGCTCTTTGCCATCCTTGCCCGCTGGGTTGGCTGCCTGGGCTTTTGGGTGCTGTTCAAAGAAGTTTGGCCTCAGCGCAAACTGGAAGCAGGTTTTGCCGCCCTGTTGCTTGCCATCTATCCGGGATTTAACCAGCAGCCAATCTCCATGACGTACAGCCTTTTCTGGGTGCTCTATGCCCTGTTTATCTGGTCAATGGCAGCCAGTATCATCTCGCTTCGCAAACCAAAGCAGGCTATCATTCTGACCATTTTTGCTGTCGTGGCATTCTTTATGGAAGCCATGTCGATGGAGTATGTGATCGGGTTGGAAATTCTTCGCCCTGTTTTGTTCCTGTTGGTCCTGGCGCGAGCGGGTCTTCCTTGGAAGAAAGCTATCCTTCGGGCGCTTATTAAATGGATTCCCTATCTGGTTATTCTCGGTATATTCATTTATTACCGGTTTGTTTATTTCCCGCAGATCAACACTGACCCGGAAGCCAACGCGCCGTTGCTTCTGCGTGAAATCCTCGGGCAGCCGCTAAAGGGCATTCTCCACCTGTTGCAGAATATGCTGCAGGATCTGTCACATTCGTTGGTCTTCGCATGGGGAAAATCCATCCTACCGGCGGAGATCGATCTATCTCAAACCACGAACCTTTTCTCCTGGTTTATCGGTCTGGTCACGGCCGGGTTGGCAGTGCTTTTCTTCTTGTTTGCCGACAAAACAGAATCACAGGAAGATAAAACGGATCATTTCCCCACGCAGGCCATTCTAATCGGTCTGGGTGCCGTCATCCTGGGTGGATTACCTGTGTGGAGCACAAACCGGCAGATCATTCTGGGGATGTGGTCCGACCGTTTCTCGCTTGGATTAATGTTGGGTATTGCCATTCTGATGGCCGGGCTGGCTGCCTGGTTTTCAAGGGAACCCGTGAAAAAAGCGATATTCCTATCGGTTTTTCTGGCATTAGGGATCGCTTTCCAGGTTCAAAACACAGCGCGCTATGCGCTGAATTGGGACGCCCAACGGGATTATTACAATCAGCTTCGCTGGCGTATCCCCGGTCTTAAGCCGGGAACGGCCATTCTCGGGGATAAGGTTCCGTTTGGTTTGTCGGCAGAATACTCAACCGGGTTCGCCCTGAATGTGATCTATCCACAAACGAACGATGGAAGCATGCCCTACTGGTTCTTTAGCGCTGTCACTGACCGCGGTGGTTCCATTCCAGATTACGTGGAAGGTATTCCGCTTAAATTTGATTTGCGAAAGTTCAAATATGAGAGCACCACGTCTCAGGGATTGGCAGTGTATTACAAATACGGCCAATCCTGTTTGCGGGTGATGACCCCGACTGAAAAGAATTTTCCCAACCTAAGTGACAGTGAAAGCGAATTATTGGCCATCTCGCACCCGGATATGATATTGGTCGAATCGACGAGCGTGAAATTGCCCGCCGATCTCTTTGGTCCGGAGTTACCCCATACCTGGTGCTACTATTTCCAAAAAGCTGATCTGGCACGCCAGACAGGCAACTGGCAGGGTGTCTTGAATTTCTACGATCAGGCTAAAACGGCCGGGTTATCTCCCCGCAATGGGACGGAATTTGTGCCTGTCATTCAGGCGTTAGCCCATACAGGAGAGTGGGAAAAAGCCTCTCAATTGACCAATCGAGCTGTGGAAATGACTGGCAGCGCCAGACCATACTTTTGTGATACCTGGAAATCTCTGAAGAGTTTGGATGGGGGGAAGGAGCCGGCAGGCAAAATGATGGAGATGCTGGAATGTGGAGAAAGTTGATTTTAATTGTTAGTTTACAATCTATGTTAGAATACTTTAATCTTTCCCAACAATATTCTGAGAGTAGAGAAAATCCATACCATGGCAAATGATTGGATGTATATCGGTCTCTTTGTACTGATCTCCCTTTTTCTCCCTACCGCGGCGATCTTGATCGCTGGATTGCTTTCACCTAAAAAGCCCAATTCTATTAAAAATTCCACATATGAATGCGGTATTGAAACCGTTGGAGATACCTGGGTTCAATTCAGGGTACAGTATTATATATACGCCCTGGTCTTTCTCGTGTTTGATGTGGAAACCGTGTTCCTTTACCCGTGGGCGGTTGCTTACAATCAGTTAACCCTGTTTGCCGTTCTGGAGGCCGTTGTTTTCCTGCTAATATTGGTCGCCGGATTGTATTACGCCTGGAAGAAAGGGGCGCTTCAATGGGTTTAAGAACAGGCAATTATCTGGAAAAATCTGAGGGGAATCAGTGAGTTTCTGGACGGATCCGATCGGGTTAATCGCTGCCTGGCTGACCGGTGTGTTTTCCGGTTGGGGGATTCCAGCCGAGGGAACACAGTTCCTGCTTTATCTGCTTGGCGCCGGTGTTTTGGCGACGGGAGCCATGGTGTTCACTGTCTTTCTTATCTGGCTGGAACGCAAAATACTCGGGCGCTTCCAGGACCGCTTTGGCCCCAATCGGGTTGGGCCATTCGGCATTTTCCAGACCGTGGCCGATATGCTGAAGATATTTATTAAAGAATATATCACACCGGATGGCGCGGACCGTATCCCGTATAATTTGGCGCCGATTCTGGCGGTGGCCGGAGTGCTGTTTGCCTGGGCGGTGCTGCCATTTGCTGTCAATTTTCTCGGGGTTAATCTGAACGTCGGTGTCCTGTATATCGTAGCCGCCGGCGCGATCGGCGAACTGGGGATCATCATGGCAGGATGGGGTTCCAATAACAAATTCGCTCTGCTGGGCGCCTTCCGCGCCATCGGACAGATGATTTCCTACGAAGTTCCCATGATCCTGACATTTCTTATTCCGGTTATGTTCGCTGGTTCCATGGGCATAAATGATATTGTCAAAGCGCAGGGTACCTGGTTTATATTCCTCGCTCCGTTGGCCGCGTTCATCTTCTTCCTTTCTCAGGTGGCTGAGAATGCCCGCGCGCCCTTTGACCTGATGGAAGCTGATTCGGAGATCGTAGCCGGATTCAACATTGAATACTCCGGTTTGAAGTTTGGCATGTTCTACGTGGCTGATTTTCTGCACTGTTTTACCGCATCCGTGCTTTTCACTGTGGTGTTCCTGGGCGGCTGGCAGGGACCGGCCGCGGAACAATATCCCTGGCTGGGATTCCTTTACACACTGATCAAAACCAGCGTGGTGTATTTTGTCATTCTTTGGATGCGCGGAGGGCTGCCCCGGTTCAGGATTGACCAGGTTATGGATATCAACTGGAAACTGTTGACTCCGCTTTCATTGGCTGTGTTGGCGGCGACCGCCGTGATTGATAAGCTGGTATCGCAGAGTTCGCCAACTATTCGCATAGTGTCGCTTCTGGCTGCCAACCTGGTTTTATTGATCATCACACTGCGGTTCTTGCGGACATATGCCCAGAAGAAACGCAGGCCGCTGGTGGTTCCCACATCACCGGTTATTCTGCCCGAGAATTTGGATGAGGTGATCCCTTGAGCGCCATCCAGATTGTGTTTCTGATAACGGCAGTCATCACACTGGTAGCCGCGGTGATGGTGGTAACCCTGCGCCGTCTGATGCAATCCGCTCTGGCATTGATCCTGGCGCTGGTTGGTGTGGCGGTGATTTTTGCCATCCTGGGCAGCGGGTTTTATGCCATGACCCAGGTGGTGGTCTATGTTGGAGCCATCGCCATTCTGATCATATTTACAGTAATGTTGACTCAAAATGTGATGCAGGCAGATCAGAGTCAGTTGAACCGTGGTTATATATTTGCCGCCCTCGGTTCCGCCATTTTATTCGCGGGTTTGATTTTCATTATCTCCGCCTGGAAAATGTTCCAGTCTGTTCCACCAGTCGGCGGTTCTGACAGCGGTGATATCGCTGCCCTTGGGCTGGCAATGACCGATCCGCAGGGTTTCGCCCTGCCGTTTGAAGTCATTTCTGTGTTGCTGCTGGCGGCACTGGTGGGTGCCATATTTATTGCCCGGGACCATTCAAAGGATTAAGCAACCGCATGATTCCATTATCGTGGATCCTCATTTTCTCGCTTGCCCTGTTTTTTATCGGTCTGTTTGGCGTGCTCGGGCGAAAGAATGCCGTCAGTATTCTAATGGGCATTGAATTAATGTTGAACGCGGTGAACATCAACTTACTGGCTTTCTGGCGGTATCTGCACACTTCCCACATTAATGGGTTGGTATTCATTGCGGTGGTGTTTGGCGTGGCCGCCGCGGAAACGGCAGTAGGTCTGGCTTTGATCATTTCTGCCTACCGCAGTCGGCGTTCCGTTATTGCCAGTGATTTCGATTCAATGAAAGGCTGAGGAATTCCACTCCATGACGATGGAAATGCTCCTCTGGTTGATCCCGCTTCCCCCATTACTTGCCTTTGGTTTAATTGTCTTGGGCGCGAACCGATCGCGGGGATTCAGCCACGCCCTGGCAGTTGTCGCCGCTTTTCTTTCATGGGCCGGCAGCATGGCGGTTTTCTGGAATGCCACCAAGATAAAAGACCTGGCTGAAACGCCCGCCGCCTCATTCGTCAACTGGCTTCCATCCGGCGCGGAATGGTTCAAGATCGGAGTGTGGGTGGACCCGCTGACTGCGGTCACCCTGTTCTTTGTTGCCTGGACGATTCTGTGCATTTTCATTTACAGCATAGGCTATCATAATTACGGGTCTCCAAAAGGGGCACATGACCAGGCCGGGCTGCCCCCACATGGCGCTCTTCACACAACAGAGGATGGCAAAGTTACCCACATCCCGTCTGTGGAACCTATGTATTCGCGTTTCTTTGCCTTAATTTGCCTGTTCGCGTTTGCCATGTACCTGTTGGTGCTCAGCGATAATCTGCTCACTCTGTATGTGGGTTGGGAGATCATGGGATTGTGTTCCTACCTGCTGATCGGTTTCTGGTACGCGAAACCTTCAGCCCGCGACGCGGCGGTGAAAGCCTTCCTGACCACAAGGGTGGGGGATGTGTTCATGCTGATTGGTCTGGCGGCCCTGTATACTTCCACAGGCTCATTGAGTTATGACATAATCTTCAACCCAGAGGTGATTTCCCAACTGGCTTCCATTCCCACGGGCATATTTGGCCTTTCCATGGCAGGGCTGACCGGGTTGCTGTTGTTCATCGGAACCATTGGTAAATCAGCCCAGTTCCCTCTGCACATTTGGCTGCCAGACGCCATGGAAGGTCCCACTCCGGTCTCGGCGATGATCCACGCGGCAACCATGGTCTCGGCGGGCGTTTACCTGGCTATTCGCGCCTTCCCGTTGATTAGTTCCGGATGGCTGCCGGGAATGCCCCTTACGACACCCATGGCAGTTCTGGCTTTTATTGGCACATTTACCGCGTTATTTGCCGCGACGATTGCTATCGCCCAGAATGACATCAAACGGGTGCTGGCGTATTCCACCATTTCACAGCTTGGTTTCATGATTGCCGCGCTGGGCGTAGGTTCCTATATTGGTGCGGTTTTCCACCTTTTTACGCATGCCTTCTTCAAGGCGCTGCTTTTCCTGGGTTCCGGTTCGGTGATCCATGGGATGGAGCATGGCGCCCTGGCAGAAAACGACTCGGTGGACGTGCAGGATATGACCGTCATGGGTGGATTGAGAAAATCCATGCCGATCACTTTCTGGACATTTATGGCTGGAGGATTGTCTCTGGCAGGTTTCCCGTTATTGACGGCCGGATTTTGGTCCAAGGATGAGATTCTCAGCGGTGCTTTCAATGGGCAATTCTGGTTGGTGTTTGGCGTTCTGGCATTTACCGCCCTTTTGACCGCTTTCTATACCGCACGGCAGATCACGTTGACCTTCCTGGGTGAATCGCGCAGCCCTGCGGCGCGCCACGCGCACGAAAGCAGGGGCGTGATGACCTTCCCACTGATTCTGCTCGCAATATTTGCCATTGCCGCGGGTTGGATCGGCATTCCTGCCGGATTCCCGGGGATAGGCGGGCATGAGGCAGGATGGCTGTTTACCTTCCTCGAAGCCATGAATCCGCTGGAAGGGCATGCCGTGGAGGGACATTCTTCCATCCCATTGATCGTCTCGCTGATTGTCTCCCTGGGTGGATTGTTGATCGGCTGGCTGGTCTACCGGAAATATACCTCCGGGCAGCCCGACCCAATGGCAAAAGCCCTCGGGCCTTTGTATGGCCTTTTCAAACAAAAATATTATATAGATGAGCTGTACACCGTCTTGTTCATCCGCCCGGCTCGCTGGATCGCTGAAATATTTACCGTGCGTTTATTGGACGGCCGGTTTATTGATGGGATCCTCAACGGTATTGGCGCATTGATGCCGGCTTTTGGTTCGCTGCTGCGCAACGGTTTTGACAAGCCGGTGATTAGCAATGGCGGCGACGCGCTGGGCAATAAGTTGGTGGATTGGGGACAGTGGTTGCGGCGGTTCCAGAGCGGCCGGGTGCAACAATACCTGTTGTATACCGTGTGGATCGTGGTGATCTCGGGCATGGTAGCGTTCTACCT
The DNA here is from genome assembly GCA_964397625.1 of uncultured Leptolinea sp. Classification (GTDB taxonomy): domain Bacteria; phylum Chloroflexota; class Anaerolineae; order Anaerolineales; family Anaerolineaceae; genus Leptolinea. The sequence continues at coordinate 11,467 of CAYNJT010000026.1, forward strand.
TTTGGGAAGGGGATGACATGATATTGAACCAGATCCTCTCTCTAATCCTTTTCCTGCCCACCATGGCGGCCCTCATCATGGTTGTCCTTCCAGGAAATAAACCGGCATTATTACGGGGGACCGCCTTTGTGCTTTCCCTGGTCCCATTAATCCTGACACTTCTATTATGGGTCCGCTTCGACAGCAGCCTGCAGGGATACCAGTTCATGGAAAACACACCCTGGTATCCGGCCATAGGATCCAGTTACCACCTGGGCGTGGACGGCCTCTCTCTGCCCATGGTATTGCTGACCACGTTGCTCACTCCGCTGGCTATTCTGGCTTCCGGCTCAATAAAAATGCATCAGAAGAGTTTCCTGATGCTCTTCCTGTTCCTGGAGACCGGGATGCTGGGTGTGTTTCTTTCCCTTGACCTGTTATTGTTCTTTGTCTTCTGGGAGATCGGACTGATCCCCATGTATTTCATCATCAACCAGTGGGGCGGAGAAAACCGCAATTATGCCTCGCTGAAATTTATTCTATATACCATGGCCGGGTCACTTGGATTACTGCTGGCCACTCAGATGATGGGCGTGGCCGCGGGTACATTCGACCTGGTCAAACTGACAGAGATATGGCCGGGGCTTGCGCCCTTGCCGCTGTTCGGATTATCTCCAGCGGAAATTAAAGCCATCGCCTTCTGGGCGTTTGTCATTGCCTTTGCCATTAAAGTCCCGGTTTGGCCGTTTCATACCTGGCTGCCAGACGCACACACCGAAGCCCCCACACCCGGGTCCATGATCCTGGCCGGTGTGCTGCTGAAACTGGGCGCGTACGGTTTTCTGCGGCTGGTGCTTCCCCTTTTCCCGGTGGAATCTCACCAGTATGCCGGTTGGCTGGCCATGCTGGCGGCCGCCTCGATCATTTTCGGTGCGCTGGGAGCATTTGGGCAGACCGATTTCAAACGCCTTGTGGCCTATTCTTCAGTTAACCATATGGGTTTTGTTGTCCTCGGGGTGGCGGCGGCGGCCTGGGCGGCTGGAACGCCCAACGCGGTGATCGCGGTCAATGGCGCGGTTTTGCAGATGTTCAACCACGGTCTTTCGGCGGCCGGAATGTTCTTCCTTGTGGGTGTGTTGTATGAACGGGCGCACACCCGCGACCTGTCCAGATTCGGCGGATTGTTCACCATTCTCCCGTTATACGGCGGTATCCTGTTATTCACGGCCATGGGCTCACTAGGCCTTCCAGGTCTGGGCGGGTTCGTCTCGGAATTTCTTGTGGTGCGGGGCGCCTGGGCGGTATTCCCCTTAGCCACAGCCATCAGTATGATCGGCCTGTTCTTCACCGGAGCATACATCCTGAAAGCTCTAAAGCTGGTTTTACATGGCCCGCTGAATGAAACCTGGGCGGACAAACTGCCGGAGATCCGTCTGGATGAGATTGCTGTTATCGCGCCGTTGATGATCCTGATGCTAGTCAACGGTATCTGGCCGGCCTGGCTGCTTGATATGATCAACCGGGTGAGTACCATCCTATTCTAGAGAGAGGGACGATGCAACTTTCTGTGCTGACCTGGATCATCGCGTTACCGCTGCTCACCGGCATCGTCATCCTGTTGCTGCCTGGAGACGGAAAAAAAGCACCCCGTTTACTGTCTTTAATCAGCAGCCTTATCACTCTGGCATTAAGCGTCTGGGCATATATTTCGTACGATATTACCGCGGGTGGCTACCAGTTCATCCAAAAAGCCGATTGGTTGCCCGCGCTGGGTATGTCTTACTACGTGGGTGTCGATGGCATCAGCCTGCCATTGGTACTTCTTGCCGGAATAGTGGTTGCCTGCGGCACGGCCATTTCCTGGAATATTGACGAGCGGCCGCGGGAATTCTTCAGTTACCTCATGTTCCTGGCAGCCAGTGTGTACGGTGTGTTTTGTTCACTGGACCTGTTCATGCTGTTTTTCTTCTTTGAACTGGCCGTTTTCCCTAAATATTTGATGATCCTGATCTGGGGAAGTCCGAAAACACGTGAATATGGCGCCATGAAATTAACCCTCTACCTGTTCCTTGGGTCGGTGGTGGCGCTGGTAGGTGTATTGGCGATGGTTTTTGCTTCAGGTGCCAACACCTTTGACATGCTGGCATTGGAAAAAGCCGGTTTCTCCGCCGATTTCCAGCGGCTGTGGTTCCCATTTGTGTTCATCGGTTTCGCGGTTCTGGGAGGCCTGTTTCCATTCCACAGTTGGGCGCCGGATGGTCATGTGGCTGCCCCTACAGCCGTCTCCATGCTGCTGGCCGGTGTGGAAATGAAAGTGGGCGCGTTTGCCGCCCTGCGCGCCGGTATCATGTTGATGCCTGAAGGCGCGCGTTATTGGGCGTATGTCATTCTGGCGCTGGCTACCGTGAATGTTGTTTACGGCGCGTTGATCGCCCTGGTGCAGACAGATTTCAAATATGTCATCGGCTTCTCCTCAGTCTCCCATATGGGACTGGTGATGATCGGATTTGCCACCCTGAACCGTGAAGGGTTAATGGGCGCTGGCATGCAAATGTTCTCTCATGGGGTGATGACAGCTCTCTTCTTCTCCATCGTCGGGATGGTGTATGACCGCACGCACACAAGGGATATCAGCCGGCTGGGAGGTTTGATCCGCAAGATGCCTCTCGCCGCGATCGGTTTTATTGTCAGCGGTCTGGTATCAATGGGTATGCCGGGCTTTTCCGGATTTGTGGCCGAGTTTCCCATCTTTATGGGGGCCTGGAAAACAGCGCCGGTTGTGGCGATCATTTCCGTGCTGGGAATCGTAATTACCGCGGGGTACATCCTGCTGGTCGTCCGCCGGGTGTTCTTTGGCGATTTACCAGCGGAATATGAAGATAGTGTGACTGATGTAAACCGCCTGGACAAATGGACCATAGTCTTATTGAGCCTGATCATGATCGCCATTGGTCTATTCCCATCTCTGATGGTTCCGATGGTGAATAGCGGTGTAGACCATATCCTGTTGCTTTTGGGAGGCCGCTAGATGGGTACTCCGGCAATGTTGCTGCCTCTTCTGCCCGAAATCCTTCTTGTTATCCTGTCGTTGTTCGTTCTTGGCCTTGATCTTTCTCTTAAGGAGAAACGGCCGGTCTTATTGGGATGGATCACAGTTGCCGGTCTGAGTATCAGTGCGTTGGCCGCGCTTGGATTGCCCACTTTGCACACCGCGGAACCGTTGGTGTGGGGGGGAATGCTCCGCCTGGACAGGGCGGCGCAAGTTTTCCGGGTGATCTTCCTGTGCGGCGCGGCGATCACTGTACTACTCTCTCTGGAAGAGGAAGCGTTATCAAACCACGGGGAGTTTTACTTCCTTCTGGTGCTGTCCACCCTGGGTTTGACGCTTCTCGCGTCTTCGGCAGACCTGATCATGGTCTACCTCTCGTTGGAACTGGCTTCCATTCCCCTCTATATCCTGGCTGGCTTCAATTTTCGCGATAGCCGGTCGGTTGAATCTGGCCTGAAATACATGCTTTACGGCGCGGTGGCTTCGACCATTATGCTGTTTGGTTTCACCTTCCTTTACGGTTTCAGCGGCACAACCCAGTTGTATCTGATCTCAGCGGCCATTCGCAACGGGCAAGTGCCAATACTGGCAACTATTTCAGTTGGGATATTGATCCTGGTGGGGTTGGGCTACAAGATCAGCGCGGTGCCCTTTCATTTCTGGGCGCCGGATGTGTATGAGGGCGCTCCGACACCGATTGCCGGATTCCTTTCAACCGTGTCGAAAGCCGGCGGTTTTGCCGTCCTGTTGCGACTGAGCCTGACCATTTTCCCGGTTTTATCCTCCGGTATGCCCTATCTGTTGGCTGCCATGGCCGTTGCCAGCATGGTGGCAGGCAATCTGTTGGCATTAAATCCATGTAACTTTAAACGATTTCTCGCGTATTCTTCCATCGCGCAGGCCGGATATATTCTGGTCGGAGTCGCGGCCTCTTCAACGCTGGGAATCGCCGGAGTGGCGTATTACCTGATGGCTTACCTGGTGACTAACCTGGTGGCTTTTGCCATCGCGAGTGTGGTAAGCCGGGTGACTGGCACGGATGAGATCAGCGGACTGGCAGGTTTGAGCCAACGCAAGCCATTCCTTGGGTTTGCCCTGCTTATCAGCCTGCTGTCTCTGGGTGGGATACCACCATTCGCCGGTTTCATCGGCAAGCTGCTGGTATTTTCCGCGGCAATTCAAGCTGGCCTGGCCTGGCTGGTGGTGATCGCTGTCTTAAATTCCGTCCTCAGCCTGTATTACTACCTGCGGGTGTTGAAAGTCGCCTTCCTGGACAAACCGCGTGAACCATCCCCGATTTCCGCCAGGCATATCAGTTGGAAGCTGGCATTCATAGTCTGCACGCTGTGCATTCTGATTCTGGGCGTGATTATTCTGCCGTGGTTTGGGTGGGCGGCTGACGCGGCATCTTCACTCACTCTTTATTGACGCTCATTTGCCGGTACGTTATAATTTTCTCTACATGACCAAAGCATCCCCTGGTGATAACGATCAGAAACAAAAGATATATAATCTGACCTTGGCGGCTCTGGTTGGTCAGGTGGGTTGCCTGACGGTGATCATCATCATGGCAGCCCTGTTCGGCGGTATGTATCTGGATAGCCGGTTTGGCAGCCGCCCGTGGTTCACGCTTGGTTTACTGCTTGGGAGTATTCCCGTTTCCCTGGCTGTAATGGTTTATGTCTCTCGTGCCGCAGTACGGAAAATAAAGACGCAGGCGGCAGCGCAGGAGGATCAGCACGTTGGAAGCCAAAAGTAAGTGGCGCTGGGGCGTCAATCGCTGGATTGTACTGGCCTGTATTATTCTGGGCATTTTCGGGGCAAATTACTTTCCCCCGATCCAACCGCATATTCAAGTTGCGCCTGAAAACCTGACGCATGAACCACTATTCACACTGCCGGTCATAGGTTCGTTTTATCTGACAAATACCATGCTGGCAATCTTTATCGCTAATATTCTCGTCCTTTTACTGGGTTGGAAGATCAAAAAGGATCTGGAAAAAGGCGATCTGGTTCCAAAAGGGATCACCGGCGCGATCGAAACCCTGGTGGAATACCTGTACAACATGACCGAATCCACGGCGGGAAAATGGGCGGGAACGATTTTTCCATATTTTATGACCATCTTCCTGGTTGTTCTGGTGGCCAATTGGATGGAATTGATCCCGGGTGTGGATAGTATCGGTGTTCTTGAGGAATCAAAGCATGGGTATCCATTGCTCACCCTCATTCCCGGCGCAGTGGCAGCCATTGTAAAGGGAGCCGGTGACGCCGCCAAAGAAGGCGGGTATGTGGTAGTCCCGTATATCCGCGCCGCGGCGACGGATTTGAATTTCACCGCAGCGCTGGCCATCATTTCCGTCTTCATGACCCAGGTGATTGGCGTGCGCGCGCAGGGAGCAGGGTATTTTCTCAAGTTCTTCAACGTGCGCACATTGTGGACCAAGCCATTCTTTGGCGCCATGGATCTATTGGTCAGCCTGCTGGAACTCATCTCGGAACTGTCCAAAATCCTCTCGTTTACATTCCGGTTGTTCGGCAATGTGTTTGCCGGCTCAGTTTTGCTCTTCCTGGTTGGAGCGATGGTTCCGGTTTTCGCACAATCATTCATTGTGCTTTTTGAGGTCTTCATTGGTCTGATCCAGGCTGTGGTCTTTGGTATGCTTACCATGATCTTCATGTCCATGGCAACCCAGGGGCATGGTGAACATGAAGAAGAACATGCTTAGAATAAAAATTTCTTTTGCGGGTTTTTGATAAGGAGTCAAGATGGATGGTGCAAGCATTATTAGAGCAGCACAATTTATCGGCGCAGGTCTGGCTATGATCGGTGCGCTGGGCGGCGGTATCGGTATCGGTTTGAGTGTGCATGGCGCGCTGGGCGGCATGGCCCGCAATCCAGATATGACCGGCAACCTGATGACCAACATGATCCTCGGTATTGCTTTCTCTGAAGCCATCGCCATTTACTGTCTGGTGATCGCCTTCCTGATGCTCTTTGTTCTCTAAAACAACCGGTTGAGAAAGGAGCAATTCCGTGGAAGCTTTAGGTATTAATCTCGGTTATTTAATTGTCCAAATTTTGATGTTTGTCATTGTGTTCGTCACACTGAAAAAGTGGGCCTACGGACCGATGCTCGATATGCTGGAAAAACGCCGAAAGACGATTGCCCAGGGGCTGGAAGACGCCCAGGTGGCTTCGGAAGCGCGCGCCAATGCTGAAAAAGAAGCAGATAAAATCGTTTCTGAAGCTCGCGCGCAGGCCGCGGAGATCATCCGCGCCGCCACCGAGCAGGCGGAAAGCGCCGGACGTGAAATTCGCGCCAATATTGAGGCTGAAGCGGCGAAAGCCCGTGAAGCAGCTGCCGCGGAATTGGAGCAGGAGCGCAATCGAATCCTTGGTGAGATCCGGGGGCAGGTTGCCACGCTGGCCATCGCCTCGACCCAGAAACTGATCGGTGAGACCCTGGATGAAAAACGACAGCACGCGCTGCTGGATGAATTTTTCAGCGGGATTAAATCCGGCAAGGTTATTGTTCTGGAAAAAGGCACTGGCGTCAAAGGAAGCGGCGCGGAAGTCACCAGTGCGCTGCCATTGACGTCTGCCGAACAAGACACGGTCAAGAAAGATGTTCTTGCCAAACTGGGTGGTACAGCCGCGGTAAGTTTCAAGGTTGACCCGGCCATTCTGGGAGGCCTGGTTATTAAAGTTGGCGACCAGGTGCTGGATGGCTCTGTTTCCGGTCAGCTCCAGAATTTGCGCCAGAGTTTGAACTGATCCTGTCAAAACCCCAAAATATCAGGAGCAGCCGCCGGCTGCTCCTTTTCTTAACTTCAACCTTTGAAGTCCCGAAAATTTCAAGGTAGAATATCTGCAAAGATCATGACCGGCTTCCTGAAACAATCATTTCAACAACTTTTATCTGACGCCCCGTGTCGTTGGCAGCTAATTGGGAATTGGAACAATGTGCGCATCACCGGATTGGCCATGGACTCGCGCGTGGTTAAACCCGGCAATCTGTTCTTCGCGCTACCCGGGGTGAATGTTGACGGACACCAGTATATTGCTCAGGCTGTTGAAAACGGCGCGGCTGGCGTGGTGGGTGAAAAATTACTAGAAGAGCTACCCATACCATATGTTCGGGCGGATAACGCGCGGGAACTCCTCGGGCATATTTCCTCAGCCTTCTATGGTTTTCCCACGCGCCACATGACTGTCATTGGTGTCACAGGGACGGACGGAAAGACAACCACGTCGAATTTGATTTTTGAAATCCTTTTGCATGCCGGATTGCGCGCTGGAATCATCTCCACGGTTAATGCGGTCATCGGGGATGAAGTATTGGATACCGGATTGCATGTCACCACTCCCGAAGCTCCGGATGTGCAGCGCTACCTTTCTCGCATGGCAACCGCCGGGATGACCCATGTTGTACTCGAATCGACTTCCCACGGGCTGGCGCAGCACAGGGTAACCGGTTGCGAGTTTGACATCGCCGTGGTGACCAACATCACCCACGAGCACCTGGATTTTCACGGAACGTATGAGGCTTACCGGCAGGCCAAGGGTATGCTCTTCCGCATGCTGGAAAAGACCACCGTCAAACCTCAAGGCAATCCACGCCTTGCCGTGCTGAACAAGGATGACATCTCCTACGACTTCCTACGCGAGATCTCGGGTGGTCCTCAGAGTACCTACAGCCTGCAGGCTGGCGCGGATTTCTGGGCGGAGGACATCCGATACACCCCTGGTGGAACAGAATTCAAAATTTGTTCGGCGAAAGGCAGGCAGTCGGTAATATGCAACCTGTCCGGCGCCTATAACATCTCGAATTGTCTGGCGGCATTCAGCGCGGCTGTGGCCGGGCTGGGGATTTCTCCTGATATTGCCGCTGAAGGGATTTACGCCCTGAAAACCATACCCGGGCGCATGGAACGGATCAACCTGGGGCAAAATTTCACCGCCATCGTGGATTTTGCGCACACACCAAACGCCTTGAAACGCGCCCTGGAAACCGCCCGGCAAATGACAACCGGACAGGTTATTGCCGTTTTCGGATCTGCCGGCCTGCGCGACCGCGCGAAACGCCGTCTTATGGCGGAAGTCTCACAGGAATTGGCTGATATTTCCATTTTTACCGCCGAAGATCCCCGAACCGAATCACTGGCTGCCATACTGGAAGAAATGGCGGGAGCTGCCCGATCAAGCGGCGGAGAGGAAGGGAAAACCTTCTTCCGTGTGCCTGACCGGCGGGAAGCCATCCGGCAGGCAGTGCGGACAGCCCGACCGGGTGACATGGTGATCAGTTGCGGAAAGGGACACGAGCAATCCATGTGCTTTGGAACGGTGGAATACCCCTGGGATGACCGAACCGCCATGCGGGCCGCTCTGGCTGAACACCTTGGGATTGAAGGTCCATCCATGCCCTCATTGCCGGCCGCGGAATGAATTTCGGCACACCTTTATTCCTTTTCGTATTTCTTCCTTTCACACTGGCATTTTATTGGATCGCCGGGGAGAAAGGCCGGCCGTGGATTTTCACCGCGGCTAGCCTGATATTTTGCCTGTGGGCAGGACCATTGTTGTTCCCGGTGATCCTGCTTTCAACTCTGGTCAACTTTTGGCTGGGGAAAATGACACAGGACCGGCATAACTCGGGTCGACCTGTCAGGTTCCTGGTAACAGGCGGGATAATTTTTAACGTTATTTTGATGTTGGGATTCAAGCTGCTCGTCGCCTACGGGCCAGCCTGGTTGGAGAGTCTGCGAACTGTGTGGCCGGGCGGGGAATTTGCCCGCCTTGAACCGTATTTACTCAAGAGTATTGCCCTGCCGGTGGGAATTTCCTTTTACAGTTTTCAGGCAATTGCCTATTTGTTGGATATATCGGCCAAACGCTCGTTGGCTGAAAACAGTCTGTTCAAATTCACCGAATATATGACCGCTTTTCCAAAAGTGGTCGCGGGGCCAATCACCCGTTACCGTCAGGTTTCCTCCAAACTGGGGGCGCGGAAATTTGACCTCGCCTTGGCAGGGGAAGGCGCGCAACGCTTTATCCTTGGCCTGGCCAAGAAGACCATCATCGCTGACCGGCTCAGCCTTATGGTGGACCACGGTGTGTTCGACCGCGCCCTGCCCGATCTTTCTGCGCCCAATGCCTGGCTGGTATTGTTGTGTTACACCCTGCAAATCTATTTTGATTTTGCAGGTTATTCCGACATGGCAATTGGATTGGGGATGATCTTTGGTCTCAAGTTTCCTGAGAACTTTAATTTCCCGTATCAATCCAAAAACATATCAGAGTTCTGGCGCCGCTGGCATATGACCCTCTCTGGTTGGTTCCGGGAGCTGGTTTTTTACCCGCTGGAACGTGTTCGAGCGGCTGACAGCCGGGTGTTCAACACCTACATTAACGTTTTGATCGTCTTTCTTCTTACCGGTCTGTGGCATGGTGTGACCATCAACTTCTTGATCTGGGGATTGCTGCACGGCCTGGCAATCTGCCTTGAAAACTCTCCGGCAGGCAAATTCCTGCGGAAGATGCCCGCCTTGTTACAGCACGGATACACACTGCTGATTGTGATGATCGCGTGGGTGTTCTTCCGGTCGAACAGTCCGGTATTTGCACTGAATTTCCTGGCTAACCTGGTTGGTTTGAATCATTCCAGTGCGCCGGTGCCCTATTCCATTCTCTACCCGCCCACTGCCAGCCTGTGGTTGACGCTGGGACTGGGTATTTTCTTTTCCTTCCCGGTTGCGGGCTGGATAAAAAATCGGTTGAAATGGGACGATTCTCCATGGGCAGCCTGGTTGGATCTGGGGGTCAGCCTTATATTGCTGGCTGCCAGCCTGGTGGCTGTGGCTGGTTCCACCTTCCAGCCATATATTTACGGGAATTTTTAAATGGCAAACCGGACTTCACCTCCTGAACGTAAATCGGTTAGCGCGTCTATTACGCTGTTGGCCTGTCTGTTCCTGTTGGGCGGAATCGGATTGTTTACCCGCTGGGCCAGACCGGTTGATCTGCTTGCCCGTGACGGGAATCGAATCAGTTTCAACAGCCTGATGGATTTTCCGCTGAATTACGGGAAAAGTTTTAACACCAATTTTGTGTACCGGGATTCCCTGATCCGGGTTGAATATTGGCTGCGCTATTTCATCCTGCGCGAAACGGTATTCCCGCAGGTGCTTCTGGGTTCAGATGGTTGGATGTATTACACAAACGAAGGCAATCTGGATTACTACCAGCGTGTTAAACCGCTGTCTGAGACGCAAACCGCGAAGATTAACGCCAACCTGTTGGAAATTCGGAAACGGTTGGATTCCAACGGCATTAAATTTCTGCTGGTCATTGCCCCAAATAAAGAGAGCGTCTACCCGGATCACCTGCCAGCCGGTATTCCCCGCGCAGATAATCCCACCTGGGCAGATCAGATTACCACTGCTTTACAGGCATCGCCTATGCGCGTTCTCGATCTGCGGCCGGTGCTGCAGGATGCCCGCAGGGATGGGCAGGTTTATTTCAAGACAGACACCCACTGGAATCCCTTGGGCGCCCGGGCTGCCTATGACGAGATCCTAACAAGACTGCAGCCGGACTTTCCGATCCTCAAACCGCACCCTCTGTCAGATTTTGATCCGGTTACAGAAGTCTCATCGGGCGATCTGGCTGAATTGATCCATCTGAAGGGTGATATCACCGAACCGTTCATAGCGTTACACGCCCGTTTTGAGAAACCCTCCAAAGGATTGAAAAATCCACCCACCGGACAGATGATTACCGTGATGCCTGACCCGGCTCTGCCCAAAGCCGTGATCTTCCGAGACTCGTTCTTCAATGGGTTGCAGCCGTTTACTTCTGAGCATTTCAGCCGGGTGGTGTATGTGTCTGATTTCAAAGTGGACTTCAATCTGATCGCCGAAGAAAAGCCGGATATTGTCATCCTGGAAGTGGCGGAACGTTACCTGGACCGTCTTCTGAATGCCTTGCCGGAGGAATAAAACGGCAAACCACTGAACTGAACGGGTATAATAGACCAATTCAAAAATTGGTTGGAGGATGTATGCACCTGAGTGAGCTCTCTCAGGCAATGGATGATTTTGTACGCTCCAAAGGGTGGTACGAACCCGGCAGCCCGCGGCAACAAACGCCGCGCAATATTGCCATCTCGCTATCGCTGGAAGCTGCCGAAATTCTGGAGCACTTTCAATGGTCAGACCAGACAACCAACCGTGAAGAGCTTTCCGGCGAATTGGCGGATGTGTCCCTCTACCTTCTACAGCTGGCCCGCCTGAATGGAATCGATCTGGAAGAGGCCATCATGAAAAAACTGGCGGTCAACTATACCCGAGAATGGAATACGCCCGAAGGCTCAAAGTATGAGGAGAAACGGGTATGAAGGTGGCTGTGTTCGGCGGGGCAAATGCACATCCGCAGGATGAAAGCTACCGGCAGGCGGTTGAGCTGGGTGCCGGGCTGGCGGCTGCCGGTCATGTGGTGATGACTGGCGGATATATTGGCATGATGGAAGCTGCTTCCAAAGGCGCGGCGGAAGCGGGCGGCCATGTGATTGGCGTTACCTGTGATGAAATTGAATCTTTCCAGCCGATCAAACCAAATCCCTGGGTAAAAGAAGAATGGCGTTATGTGACGCTCTCCGACCGGTTAATGAACCTGGTCAATCGCTGTGACGCAGCGATCGCCCTGCCGGGCGGGGTGGGCACGCTGGCTGAAGTTTCCATCTTATGGAACCAGGTTTTAATCCATGCCATCCCGCCCAAGCCGATCATTCTGGTGGGTGACGGATGGCAATCAACGTTTGAAACCCTACTGCTCTCACAGAATGACTATATCGCGGCACATGACCGCGAATTGATCACTTTTGTACCGGATGTACATTCCGCACTGCGAATTTTGACAGGTGCGAGTCTCTCTTGATTGAAATGGTAAACAATGGCTGAAGAAAAACTCCCCACCCGAAGTGAAAATTATTCCGAATGGTATAACACATTGATCCAACGGGCCGAAATGGCCGACTACGCGCCAGTGCGCGGCTGCATGGTTGTGCGGCCGTACGGCTGGGCGTTGTGGGAAAACATGCAGGCCGCCCTGGATAAGCGCTTCAAGGAAACCGGACATGTCAACGCGGCGTTCCCCCTGTTGATCCCCAAATCCTTCCTGGAAAAAGAGAAGGAACATGTGGAAGGCTTCGCGCCTGAACTGGCTATTGTGACCATCGGCGGCGGCCAGGAACTGGAAGAACCCCTGGTGATCCGACCCACTTCGGAGACGGTCATTGGGTACATGTACAGTAAATGGATCAAATCCTACCGCGACCTGCCTGTGCTGATTAACCAGTGGGCTAATGTGGTGCGCTGGGAAATGCGCACGCGCCTTTTCCTGCGCACCCTTGAGTTTTACTGGCAGGAAGGGCACACGGCGCATGCCACCCAGCGGGAAGCCGAGGAAGAAACCCTGCGCATGCTGGATGTGTATGCTGATTTTGCCGAAAAAGAAGCTGCCGTTCCTGTGATCCGCGGGCGGAAAAGCGCCACAGAACGCTTCGCGGGCGCGAAGGAAACCTACAGCATCGAAGCCATGATGGGTGATACCCGGGCCTTGCAGGCTGGAACGTCGCACTTTTTAGGGCAGAACTTTGCCAAAGCTTTCGATATTCAATACCTCGATTTGAACAACCAGTTGCAGCATGTATGGACGACCTCCTGGGGACTTTCGACCCGCTTTGTGGGCGCCATTATCATGGCGCATGGAGACGACCAGGGTCTGGTGCTGCCACCGCGTCTGGCGCCATACCAGGTAGTGATTGTGCCCATCTATAAAAATGACTCGGAACGTGCTTCGGTCATGCCGGTGGTGGAAAAACTGAAAAGCGAGCTATCAGCATTCCGCCTGAAGATTGATGACCGGACGGAAGTGACTCCGGGTTTCAAATTTAATGACTGGGAATTGCGCGGTGTTCCGTTGCGCATTGAGGTAGGCCCCAAGGACGTGGAGAAGGGCACATTTGCCATGGCGCGGCGTGATATTCCAGGCCGTGAAGGGAAGACCTTCGTTCCTCAGGCGGGAGCGGCAAAGACCGTGGCTGATATGCTTGACACGATCCAATCCGGTATCTATGAAAAAGCCGTCCAATTCCGCAAGGATCACATTTTTGATCCGAAATCCTACGATGAATTGAAGGAAGTCCTTTCAAACGGCTGGGCATTCTCATGGTGGTGCGGAGACGCGGCCTGTGAGGCAAAGGTCAAGGAAGATACCAAGGCCACCACGCGCAACATCCCGCTGGAACAGGAACCCGGTAAAGGGAAGTGCATCGTGTGCGGAAAACACGCCACTGAGAAGGTGTACTTCTCACGCGCGTATTGATCCATGCCTGCTGTTGAGTTAGTCCGTCTTAAGAAACAGGCGGAAGAACTGGCGGGATGCCTGTCAGAACCGGAGGAATTCAAGCGGTTGCTTAAAGACCGTCTGGAATTCTATGCCGATAGGGTAACCCGGCCGGGAAACCTTGCCAGGCCGGCGCCACTCATTCCACGCTATGGTGTACCACCTCTGTTTCTTCAGACGGTGGAACAGTCATTGCAGAAACCCGCGGAAAACGCGCCATTTCAAGCCCTAAGCCTGGCCGCCGAATTATGGAAGGAAGATCATCTGGAGCCGCGCCTTCTGGCCGCTTCTTTAATTGGTTTTGCCGCCCGCAAGGAGCCTACCGCGGCAGCGGAAATGCTCATTAATTATTGTGTGCCCATGGAGAATCCTTTGGTGCAGGAAGCTCTGTTGCAGCGCAGTGGTATGCAACTCCGCTCGGCCAATCTGGATATCTGGTTCGATCTGGTGGAACGCTGGGTGAACTCTGAAACACTGGCCCAACAGCTCATCGGTTTCCGCGCACTGCAGGGTGTGATCGCGGATCGCGAGTTCGAAAACCTGCCGATCATATACCGGCTGTTGTCCGGCCCGGTAGAGCAGACTAACCGGTCAACATTGCATGATCTTGAGGTCTTAATCACCGGTCTGGCCCGGCGGTCTTCCGTGGAAACGGCTTTCTTCCTTCGGCAGTGTTTTAATCGCACGAACAATCCCATTCTGGCCCGCCTGATCAGAAAATGCCTGCCCGAATTTCCACCCGAGGGACAGGCAAACCTTCGCAGGGTTATACAGGATCAGCCAGTTGGCTAAGACCATGAATTTGGATATCTGGTATAATTTGACACTTGACTGGTCCGATTTGCGGTAAAAAACTGTGAATCAGGAGACCTGCGATAAACAATAAGGAGCTTGCAGAAGTCAAATGATTACAAAAGAATTGAAAACCCAACTTATCGAACAGTTTCACCAGCACGAAGGTGACACTGGCTCGGCTGAAGTGCAGATCGCCATTTTATCCAAGCGAATCGCGCAACTTACCGAGCACCTGCGCAGCAACAAGCAGGATCATTCCTCACGACGCGGTTTGCTGAAAATGGTCGGTCATCGCCGCCGGTTGCTGGCGTACCTGCGCCGCAAAGACTACAACCGCTATGTGGCCATCACAGAAAAACTGAGCATCCGCCAGAAATAACGTGAATGTGAGAGCAGGCAAGTGGTTAATCAACCAACTGCCTGCTCTCTTAGAACCTTTTTAGACTCGCCAGTTGGGAATTGAAACTCGTTGAGGACAGTGTCCTCCCCGGCTTTCAGTCCCTGACAGGCGGGAAAAGGATGGAAAATGACACCAAACGTCAAGCAGTTCACCGCCAATCTCGGCGGTAAATCGGTCGTTTTTGAGACCGGAAAACTGGCCGCACAGGCCGGTGGAGCCGTCACCGCCCGAATCGGTGACTCTGTAATTTTTGCCGCCGCCACAATGGGGGCGGAACCACGTGAAGGGCAGGATTTCTTCCCCCTGACTGTGGAGTATGAAGAGAGAATGTATGCCGGCGGACGCATCCCCGGTTCCTTCTTCCGGCGTGAAGGTCGCCCCAGTCAGGAAGCCATTCTGGTTGCCCGGCTGACTGACCGCCCGTTGCGACCTCTGTTCAACCAGGCCATGCGCAACGAAGTACAGGTGATTTTGTTCACCATTTCATCCGACGCGGAAAACCCGCTGGATGTATTAGCCATCAACGCGGCTTCGGCTGCCCTGATGATCTCTGACATTCCCTGGGCTGGCCCGGTTGGCGCTGTACGTATCGGTCGAATTGATGGCAAATTCGTTGTCAACCCGACGTACCCTGAAATTGAAAAATCTGACCTGGACCTGCGCATTGCCGGAACGCGTGATGCCATCCTGATGGTTGAATGCGGCTCTGATGAAGTTACCGAAGCCGACATGGTCGAAGCGCTTGCCTTTGGCCACAAAGCCATCCAGCCGCTGGTGGATACCCAGTTGGAAATGGCCCGGGAAGCCGGCAAGCCCAAACGTGAGGTCCCGCTCTTCCCGTTGGAAGATTCCATTGTGGAGGAAGCCTTTGGGAAGATCTCAGGCGCGTTGATCGCCGCTCTGGATGCCCCCCACACCAAAGCCGAACTGAATGAAGC
The DNA here is from genome assembly GCA_964397625.1 of uncultured Leptolinea sp. GTDB lineage: Bacteria > Chloroflexota > Anaerolineae > Anaerolineales > Anaerolineaceae > Leptolinea. Next base: position 27,036 of record CAYNJT010000026.1, read on the forward strand.
CGTGGAAAAGATTACCGCCGACCTGGTTGCCGAGGCCGGGGAAGATGAAATTAAAGCCAAGAAGTATAAAGAGGCTTTTGAAGAGGTCTACAAACGTGTTGTTCGGCAGCGTATCCTGAAAGATGGAAAACGTCCCGACGGCCGTGCGCTGACCGAGATTCGCCCCATCTGGTGCGAGGTAGGTATCAGCCCCCGCGCGCATGGTTCCGGTCTGTTCACCCGCGGTGAAACTCAGGTGCTGACCATGGCCACCCTGGGCACCCCCAAGGAAGCCCAGGAACTGGACAACCTCTCTCCGGTTGATTCCAAACGCTACATGCACCATTACAATTTCCCGCCGTATTCCACCGGTGAGGTGAAGATGCTGCGCGGTCAATCCCGCCGTGAGATCGGTCACGGCGCGCTGGCGGAACGCGCTTTGGTTCCTGTCATTCCAGCGGAAGAATCATTCCCGTATACTCTGCGATTGGTCTCTGAAGTGCTGTCATCCAACGGTTCGTCCTCCATGGCTTCTGTTTGCGGTTCCACCCTGGCTCTCATGGACACAGGCGTGCCCATTAAAGCCCCTGTGGCCGGCGTGGCCATGGGTTTGATTAAAGAAGGCGCTGACTACTCCATTTTGACCGACATTCAGGGATTGGAAGACCACCTGGGTGACATGGACTTCAAAGTGGCCGGCACGGAAGCTGGCATCACCGCGCTTCAAATGGATATCAAGATCGCCGGAATCACCCCTGAAATTATGGCTTCAGCCCTCGCCCAGGCGCGCACGGCTCGCCTGTTCATCATTGGCAAGATCACTGAGGTTATTGCTGAACCCCGCAAGGAATTGAAACCGCATGCCCCGCGCATCACGGTCATCAAAGTTCCTGTGGACAAGATTGGCGCGATCATCGGCCCAGGCGGCAAGAATATCCGCAGCCTGCAGGAAGAGACCGGCACCAAGATTGACATCGATGACGATGGCACAGTATACATTGCCGCAGTGGATGGAACGGGTGAGGCCATAGCCCGCGAACGTATTGAAGGTCTGACGGAAACGCCGGAAATTGGCCGCATCTACACAGGCAAAGTGGTGCGTATCGCCGACTTTGGCGCGTTTGTACAGATCCTGCCTGGCGTGGATGGAATGGTGCACATCAGCCAGCTTGATTCCGAGCGCGTGAACAAGGTCGAAGATATCGTCCAGATGGGCGATGAATTGACGGTAATGGTCACCGGGATCGATCCTCAGGGAAAGATTCGCCTGTCGCGACAGGCTGTGCTGGAAGGTTGGACCGTGGAAGAAGCCGCGGACCACGACCGCAAAGGCCGGCCGAGCGGCGACCGCGGCGGTGGAGACCGTGGCGGCCGTTCAGGCGGACGCAGTTCCTACGGCAACCGCGGCGGCGGTGATCGTGGTGGCGACCGCGGACATTCGCGCCGCTAACCCACAATTATTCATTGTTTGACCTGAGGTGGAATATGTAAAAGTATTCCACCTCTTTTTATTTTGTAGATGGGGATGGTTTTTTCCCAAATGAGGGATCGAAAAAACGAGGCCATTCGAAAACGATCCATAAAATATACAAAATATAGAGACCGTAATACGTAGCTGCCGGCCAAATCTGATTCAGGCTTAAGTACAACAATCCCCATGAACTGATCACCGCGGCCAGCCAGAGGAAAAATGACCTGCGCGGATTGCCTGGCCAGGTTTCCAATAACCAGAAGATGAATGGCAGAATGAAGATCATCTGATCATATGAGAGCCCGGTGGGATGAAAGAGGTAGGCGACCAGCCCTGCGGCGGCCAGAACAGACAGGTAGGTGATCCTGCCATTCCACCAATGTTTCAAACACCAGGCAATCACCCCGGCGGAAACAAGTGCGGCTATCAGGTAGACAAGGAATCGACCTGTTGGGGAGAAGTGGGTTAAGAGCGGCGTGACTGGAATTTGACCGCCTATATATCTCGGGTAGCGCTGCAGTAATCCCAACCATTGCGGAATCCAATCTGGAACAAGCCAGAAGCTGAAGGCCAGCAACCCGATTAGCCCTCCGATAAAACTGCTTAAAAACAGGAAATATTTATTTTTGTAGGCGACCAGGGCGAAAACAAGCAGGTAAAAACTGGAAAATTGCGGTTTGATGGTCGCCCATGCCATCAATAGACCCAATACGATGGATTCAGTGGTTTGCTCTGGTTTGCATTTCGGCAACCGGCCGGCCAGCAGGAACAGGATGGCCATTACCGGCATGTTCATATTGCCGAGGATCAATCCAAAAAAAAGGGGGTAGAAGAGGAATAGAGAAGTCAGCAGCCATGGAGACACACGCCGGAATCCAATCAATATGCTTACTGGTATGGCCACAAGAGAAAAGGCCATCCAAACAGCCTGCGCCGCGGGGAAGGGAAAACTGGTGAGGGGAAGGATGGGCAGTAGCCCATAAGGCGGGTAAACGAAGCGCAGCTGGTCTTCCCCCTTTCCAGCCGGGTGTTTAAGAATGGCCATTTGGCTCAGATCTCCCACATGTTCGGCATAAGGCGATTGGTGATTGATTGTCAGATTTCGCCCGGCCGCGTAGTAAATATAGAAATCTGATCCCATTGTATTGTTCCGCGTGACGAGAAAGATAAGCCCGGAAAACAATACAATGGCCAGCAGAACGACCAAAACCGGTAGTAAATTCCGCGTTATTCCGTCCTGTTTTTGCCCGGGTTCATTCATTTGCGGCCGCTTGTGGAAGATCAAGAGCGTTCAGCGCGGCACGCGCGCTGATCACCTGCGGCTCCTGCCAGCCGGGTTCGTTGACCATGCGCCGCAGATGCTGGAGAACCTCGCGCTGGCTGGCGTCATCCAGCGTGGCAAACATGCGCCGAATGCGCGCCGGGCGGCGGGATAGGATTTCTCCCCAGGTTTTCTCAAGAAAAGATTCGTCCATAGGTTTAATTATGCCCGGATTTTATATAGAGGTACAGATCAACTTCTTATCAGTTATGATAGAAAAAAGCCTCTCCTTTGGTGGGGAGAGGCTTCCATGCTTCTAAAATTTATTCTTCTTTCTTAGCCGCCAGTTCCTTCTGGCGGGCGGCGACTATTTCAGCTGTGATATGCGCCGGTACCACTTCATAATGGTCCAGTTCCATATCGAACACGCCCCGGCCGCCGGTCATGGAGCGCAGCTGGGTGGTGTAGCGCAGCATTTCCACCAGCGGAACATGAGCGGTGACAGTTGAGCGGCCGCCTTCCGTCTCCATGCCCTGAACGCGGGCGCGGCGGGTGTTCAGATCGCCCAGCACATCGCCCATGTTACCTTCGGGTACAGTAATCTTGACGTTCATGATGGGTTCCTGCAGAACAGGATTGGCGTCTTTGAAGGCCTGTTTGAAGGCTTCACGTCCGGCAATTTCAAAGGCGATTGGTTTGGAATCAACCGGATGCTCTTTTCCATCAAACACAGACACACGCACCCCAGAGATCGGGTAACCAGCCAGAGCGCCTTCTTTCATCACGCTCAAGATGCCCTTTTGGATGGAGGAGCTGTAACTTTGCGAAACAGCGCCGCCGAACACATCCCAGGTAAAGTCAAAGTCTTTATCGGGGCAGGGTTCAATACGCAGGGCAACTTCACCAAACTGACCGGAACCGCCGGTTTGTTTCTTGTGACGGTAGGTGGCTTCCGCTTTCTTGTTGCAGGCTTCCTTGTAGGGAACCTTGGGCTCGGAAATCAACAGGTTGACCTGGAATTTGTGGGTGGCGCGGCGGATAGCCACGTCGATGTGCTGGTCTCCCATACCGATCAGGATGGTCTGCAGAGTTGTGGCATCGTTGTGCCACGAGAGTGTCAGGTCTTCTTCGCACAGGCGGGTTAATGTGGGGCTGATCTTCGTGGAATCTGCCTGGGTCTTGGGGAACACGGCCACCTGGTAAAGCGCCTTGGGGTAGGTAGGCAGGGGCAGAGTCAGGGGATGGGCTTTGTCACTTAATGTGTTGCCAGTGGAGGTTTCAGAAAGCTTGGGCACCACGCCGATATCACCGCAGTGGAACACCTTGGCGGGGATGGTCTCTTTGCCGCGGGCAATGCTGACAGTGCCGAAGCGTTCTTCAACGCCTTTGTTCTGATTCCAGACATGACTGTCTGAAGTGATGGTTCCGGAATACAGGCGGAAGAAAGTCTGCTTGCCGACAAATGGGTCGGCGGTGGTTTTCCAGATGTAAGCGGCCAACGGGCCGGCATCGGATGCTTTTAATTCTTCTTCTTTGTCCTTGCTCTGCGCAATTACCGCGGGTATATCCGCGGGAGAGGGCATATACGCGACGATAGCGTCAAGTAATGGGGCAATACCAACCTCAATACCCAGCGAACCGGTGAAAGCCGGGATAAATCCGCAGGAGGATACCATGCTGCGCAAACCGCGCTGTACTTCTTCGGCAGTTAATTCGCCGCTTTCAAGGTACTTCTCAAGCAAATCATCTGCGCCTTCGGCTGCGGCTTCCACGAGAACAGTGCGGGCTTCTTCAGCTTCCGCTTTCAATTCAGCCGGGATTTCAACAGCCGTTTTGCCGTCGCCTTTGTAGGCTTTCATGGTGATCAGATCAATCACTCCCTGGAAACCAGCTTTTTCACCCCAGGGAAGCTGAACCGGGATCACGCGGGTTGAGGAGAATTCCTGAATACTGGACAGTGCTTTGCGGAAATTCGCGTTGTCCCGTTCCATTTTGTTAATAACCACAAAGCGGGGGAGTTTCATCGTATCGCAATACTGCCAGGCGATCTCCGTCCCCACTTCAAGACCGGCAACCGAATCGACTAAAACCACCGCGCCATCCGCCACGCGCAGGGCCGAGATCACTTCACCGATGAAATCGGTGTATCCCGGGGTATCCAAAAGGTTGATTTTGTGGTCTTTGTATTCCACCGGAATGACCGAGGTGGACAGCGAAATCTTGCGCCGAATTTCTTCATCTTCAAAATCGGAAACAGTGGTGCCATCTTCTATTTTACCGATGCGGGTGGTGGCCCCGGTAAAATGGAGGCAGGCTTCGGCAAACATGGTCTTGCCGGCACCGCTATGAGAAACCAGCGCAATGTTGCGGATCGATTCAGTCGTATATTCTTTCATGAACGAACCCTTCCGAAGAAAAATGTACTTCTAACGCCGGGTAATTTTATATGAGGTAATCGTTTCTGTAAAGCGGACAAATGTCAGGTAAAAAACAGGAGAACGGCAAATTCTGCTTGAAGAATCTCCATCAGGCGGGTTATAAAACACTATTTCGTCTGAGAACGATCCCACCGGTGATTTTTAAGGTTGTTGAGAATGTCAACTGGAAGCGGAACATTATCACTGCAGGTAATATTGGTATGAACATGCCTCGGCTTGCGCATACCCGGGATAGTTGTACTAATATCCGGGTTGCTCAGTATGAAACGTAATGCTAATTCAGACAGGCTCATCCCGTGTGGAAGTACAGCTTTTAATCGGTCAACATGTTCCAGTGTGTTTTTCAGGTTTTCTGGGGTGAAGTAGTTGTTGCGCCAATCACCCTCCGGCCAGTGAGAATCCGAAGTTAGCGTGCCGGTAAGGGAGCCTTCATCGAAGGGCACGCGGGCAATGACTGCCACATCATGATCGCGGCAGGCCGGGAAGAGTTCGTCCTCCGGCGATTGATCAAATATGTTGTAGACCACCTGCACGGAATCGATCAGCCCGCTTTTCACCGCCCTGATCCCATTCCAGGGTTCCCGGCGGTGCAGGCTAAGGCCGATTGCCTGGATCAAATTTTGTTGTTTCATATCCTGGATTTTCTTTACCCACCGGTCATCTTCAATCCAGGCGTCCTGCCATGTATGGAACTGGATCAGATCAATGGTCTCAAGACCAAGGTTCTCAAGGCTCTTGTGAATGTATTCTTCGATATGATCAGCCGGATAGCACTCAAGGAGCGAAAACTCCGCTTTGCTGGGCCAGATGCGATTTTTTGGGGGAATCTTGGTGGCGATATACAGGCGTTTGCCGCGATTGGCGGCGATCAATCTACCCAGTAATTTTTCACTGTGCCCTTCACCGTAGGAATAGGCAGTGTCAAAGAAATTACAACCCAGGTCAACCGCGGCTTGCAACGATGCCTGTGATTCTGAATCATCCGAGCCCTTCCATTCACCAATCCCCCACATCCCATAGCCTATTTCGCTGATATTCCAACCGGTTTTCCCAAAACGTCGATAACGCATACGGTGCTCCAAAGAAAGGTCTGGATTGATACAATGGGTGAGTATACGACAAAATCAAGACCTGCAAAAAAAAACGCGATCAAACCTGATCTGGATATGGATACATTTCTGAGAAAGATTGGTTTTTCCATTCGCTATCTCGGGAAACCGCCCTGGGATACATACATCTCCCCGCCTGAGCTGTTGGAATACATGCACATGCACCCGGTTGGTCAAGTGCTAGACCTGGGCTGCGGCACAGGGACGAACTGTCTGACAATGGCCAAAGCCGGTTGGACGGTCACCGGCGTCGACCTGGCAGCACTGGCTGTTTTTAAGGCCAGACGAAGGTTTGCCGCGGAGCATCTACACGGGATTTTTATGAATGCGGATGTGACACAGGTGCAACTTCCAGCCGAAAATTATGACCTGATTCTGGACATAGGCTGTTATCACAGTCTGCCGTTGGATAAACGGACAACATATGTTGAGAACGTATTCCGCTGGCTTAAACCGGACGGAAGTCTGTTGCTGTACGGGCACATGTCAGGCCGGGAAGGGTCAGAGAAAGCATTGCTGGTCGAGGAGGATATTCAGCGATTCAACCGCCACTTTAGGCTTCAAAGCCGCAAAGACTCCCTTGATGTATGGCAACGACGGACTGTCTGGTTGTGTTTCACGAAATCCGGCTGATAAATTTTTCCATTCGCCAGGCAGGTTCTTCTACATTCTGTAAAACGCCTTTGTCATCCCGGTAAGACCAGCGGCCGGCTTCATGCGCCACCACCCGGTAGCCCAACCGGCTGTACAGGCGGCGGGCCGCATAATTGGTTTTCCCCACATTCAACGTTACCCAGCAGAACTTGCGTTTTAGCAGATCATCTTCCATGACCTGCATCATGCGGCTTCCCAGTCCCATATTGCGGTAGGGGGGGCGGATGCGGAAGGCATACATATACGCGCGAGATACACCGTTGGCTAATTCCTGTCGATCGGCATTCAATTGCACAAATAGTTGACCGATCACTCCACTGCCGGGTTTGTCTGCCACCCATAAAATGGATGAACCGATCTGGGAGCGCTCAAATTCCATTAGATACACTTCACGGTAACGCGTGTATTCCCCATCCCATTCCAGATCAGGGAGGTCTGATTTTTGCATTTTCCGGATGGTTACATCTTCCACCCTGTTGGCAGTTTCGATATGGGTTTCCATACTGAATCCCGATCAACCGGATGCATTAATCATACCGCGAAAGCAGTTCCTTCAGGTACGCGGTTTCATCTTCCACTGTGTGAATTTCACCGGTCAACCAGGCAGCCCGCAAGGCTTCCAGTATGGTACGGTAGCGTGGGCCGTGCGGAACGCCCATCTCTTCCAAATGGCGGCCGTTGATGGTTGGATGGATGTTCCGCCAGATGTCTAAATAATTCTGTAATACTTCCACTCCCATGGAAGCCGGATTAAAAGTGATCACCGCTTTTATGCAAATTTCTGGAATCCCATCCAACATTTTGACCACTTCTGGAATAGGGAGGGCGGGAAGTTTGGGAAGGCATTCTTCCAGCCTGGCAGTAGCTTTTAAGCAGTCGCAAATCCCAGAAGGTAGTTTCAAACGTTGGCAGGCGCTTTGCATACGGGATGGATCAAATTTATGGAAAAGCACCATCCAGCATAACTTGAAATACAACTCACGATCAGCAGACAAAATGGGGTTATTTTTTATTAAAGATTTTGCCTTCTTCCAATCTTCTGTTCGGTCCTTATCCCAATTCATGCCGGGGATGATGGATTCCAGCAGCCCGAGTTCCTGCAACCGGAAGAATACAGCGGGCGGATCATCTTCCTGAAAAATGAGATTAAATTCATGCCTTAAGCGGTCGCCTGAGACCTGATGAAGAAGATCGCACGCTTCACGAATCAATTCCAGGGTACGGACTTCGATGCGGAAATGGAAGCGCTGTTCGAATCGGGCGGCACGCAGCATACGTGTGGGATCATCCACAAAGGAAAGCGAGTGCAATACACGGATACGTTTCTGGCGCAGATCGGTCAAACCGCCCCAGAAATCGTACAGCTCACCATGATGACGGCCGTTAAGGCGCAACGCCATGGTGTTGATCGTGAAATCCCGGCGGTGCAGGTCCAGTTTGATACTGCTGCGTTCCACCGTTGGCAGGGCGGTGGGGTATTCGTAGAATTCTGTTCGGGCGCTGATGAAATCCAGTGAATCAGGGAAATCTGTGGAATCAAGATGTATGTTGTTGCCCAGTTTCTCCTGCAGGTCATTTTTAATATCTTTGATCTGCCACTTGGCAGTGCCAAACCGGCCGTGGGTTACCACCCGCCCGCCGAATGCCTGGCTGAGAGAATGGGCCAGCCGGATGGCATCGCCTTCCACAACAATATCAAAATCTTCACCAGGGCGTTCCAATAGCAGATCGCGGACAAAACCGCCCACGATATAGATGGGTAAATGATGCTGTTCGGCGTTTTCCTTTACGACGCCTAAAAGAACGTTTCGAGCCGGTGAGAGGGATTGTGCCAATTTGGCGGCAAGATTGATATGCCCGGGCAGGCTGGCTTCACCGTGATGGAGTGTCTTTAACAGGTCGGTGCGGGTGACGATACCAATCACCTGCTTTTTATCGGGATCAACCACCGGTATCTGCCCCCAACCGGTGGAGGTCATAATATCCTGAAGCACTTCCACCGGATCATCCGGTGAGACGGTGACCTCACCGGCTTCCATAAGACTTGAGGTGGGCAGGTTTAGTTTATGCGATATTGCCCGGTCTACCGCCCGGCGGGTCAGCAAACCCACCACACGGTTGCCATCTACCACCGGGTAGCCTTCGTAGCCATACTTTTGCATCAGGCTGAGAGCTTCCTGCGTGGAGGTGGTTGGCGAGATGAGCTTGGGCCGGCGGGACATGATCTTGCGCACCCGGATGGAGGGCTGCACCAGTGTCGGCAGCAGGTTTTGTAATTTTTCTTTCGTTTCATCCAGTAATTGCTGCAGGGTTTCAGGCGTTGTGTCACCCGGCGGGTGAAGCAGGGCGGCGCTGGCGCGCTCGTGTCCACCGCCGCCAAACTCGCGGGCCAGGCGGGCCACATCGATCTGGTCGCTGGTGGAGCGGGCGATGATGCGTACACCGTCGCGGGTGGTCACCACCACAAAGAGGGCGTCCGGATCCAGTAGATCGCGAAGTTTATGGGCGATGGAGGAGATTTCTTCGTTCATATCTTCAGCGTGCCCATACACGATAACCACAGTATGGCCATGGATATGCAGGGATTCCGCCGAAGCTAATAGCCGGTCATACAAAAGGCGCTGCGCCGGAGAAAGCGGTGGATTGAGGAAGTTGGCGGCGATCTTCAGGCTGGCGCCCTGATCCATCAGATAGGCAGCCGCACGGATATCACGCGCGGTGGTCGAGGCATAGGTCAAAGACCCGGTGTCTTCATAAATCCCCAGTAATAAAAGTGTTGCCTGAATTGGATTCACCGGATTGTGGTGATCGTGCAGATGCTCACAGAAGATGGTGGTGCAGGCGCCGGTCGTATCCAATGAAAATTGCCACTCCGGCGCAATATCGGTGCGCTGGTGATGGTGATCAATCACCCGCACTCGGGTGGAACGGCGCATGCCTTTGACCGTCACCAGAGATTGTGTGTCCACCAGAATGATCGAATCTATCGGCTCACCCGTGAGATCCTGCTGCTCCATGAAAGGCAATTCGGCGCCGTACAGGTTGAGAAAGGCGCGCGCGTTGCGGTTCAGACGAGGAGGTAGAATCGGAACGGCGCCTTCGTGGATCAAGGCTGCCCCCAGCAGGGAACCAACGGCGTCAAAATCAGCCTGGTCATGGGTCAGGATGAGTTGCATACCTGTATTTTATGCTAAAAATGCTTCCCCCATGCTGATGCAACCTGTTACACACGCATATTCAATCCAAAAGAAAGCTACTACAATATCCAAATAAAAATGATCAGCTATAAAACGCTGGCTTCACTGATCCGCGCACGTTGTTAAAGAGGCAATCATGACCGAAAAACGAACTATATTGGCCGTACTGGCTCATCCGGATGACGAATCATTTGGCACCGGCGGCACACTGGCTCTGTATGCCAGACGCGGCGTGGATGTGTACCTGATATGCGCCACGCGCGGCGAGGTGGGGGAGATGCCGGAAGATATGATGGCCGGGTTTAACACCATCGGAGAAAAACGAGAATCTGAATTACGCTGCGCCGGAGAAACCCTGGGTTTGAAATCGATTTTCTTCCTTGGCTATCGTGATTCCGG
>CAYNJT010000027.1:0-23230 GCA_964397625.1 uncultured Leptolinea sp.
CATACCGTCACCGGGCTGGATGACGCCCAAACCGGCAGCGTCCCGCCGGAGCATACCGCCCTGTTGGTGCGCGGATCGGCCGGGTATGCCGCCCTTTTTCGAGCCATCGACAAGGTGGAAAACCGCAGTTACGGCAGCCGGCGCACGGAACCATCCCTTTTGCAGAACTGGGGTAACGCCGTATTGGGACGTTTTCACCAGGAACTGGAAGCTCTGCGCCGGCGGCCACTTCCCGTTCATACCCGAACCCAATGGAGGCTTGACCGATGGGATACTCCCTGACCCTTGCCATGCCTGATTCAATGCTGCCTGAGCTGGAACATCTTCCGCAGGACAACATCCCCCACCGCTGGGTGTTGGATGCGCGCGGATACGGCGGCCACTGCCCCGACTGCCTGGAACTGGAAGGCGAAGTACGCACGCTGGCCGAATGGCAGAATTCCGTCATGCCAGGGAGCGCCTGCCTGCAATGCGGCAGCGGCTGCCGGTGCAGCCTGGAATCAACCCTCACGCCGCCCACCCGTTTCACCATCTTCCTGCCAAATGGATTGTGGAATGATGTTAAACGCACACTGATCTTCCGGGATGGCAGCCGGCAGTGGCGCTACAACTTTACAGAGGTGCTGTATGGTAGCCGACGGTCGGCCCTTCGACCGGGAAGAGCGCCGGCACCCAGCCTGCCAAAACAGCTTGGCGCGGATTACCGCCGTTACAAACCGGTTCACGGGGTGGACTGATGGCTCAACCAGGTGTTGACTGTCACATCGCGCTCAGCCACACGCAGGTTAATAACGGCCTGCCCCGCGGCTTTCTGCTGGATGACAGCAAGGAAGCCGGCCCGGCGGTTTCCATCCAGCGCGAAGCGATCCTGCAGGATGACGGATCGTATGTAGACCAGCAGAAGTTCTTCTTCACCGTGGTGCTGGGCGACCGGCTGCCCAACCCGGACAATTCAATCCACACTGAGACAGGCGCGGAAATGTATACCGCACTGATGCAGTTTTTGGGCTGCCACAACGGTCTGGCACTGCTGACCCCATCCGGCTCGTTCAGCGGCCTGTTCGCCGCGGGGCACTACGCCACCGAGATCCACTATCCGGATATCACCCTGGTGACCGTGCAGATGAGCAACACAGGCAGCAGCTTCAACCCGGTGGACGCGGCGCGCTTCATCCAGTCTGCTTGGGTTGACCTGGCCGTCTACACCGGGGATATGACCTGGAGCAATTCCTACTGGAGGTAGAAAATGAGCGCACCCGTTTACCCGGTTTCCAATGATGTCTCTCCGGGGCAGCCGACGGCCAACACGCAGTACAACAACCTGCGCAAAGACGCGCTGACCCTGGGCGCCGCGCCCGAAGACGCCCGCACTCTCGGACAGTTTTTCACGCGCTTTATCAGCGGTGTGCGGTTGGATTACCTGGCTTCCAACCGCCTGCGTGTCCCGTTCGTCACCACCAATCCGCCCAGTCTGATGATCGCCGGGTACATGTGCCAGGCGGCTGCCAATGTCGACCTGCCGGCGGGCAGTTTTTCCGGCGCGGCGGCCACCTGGTATATCTTCGCGCGGCGCAACCCTGGCTCGGCCGCTTTCACCCTGGAGATCAATACCAGCCCGGTGGAGGGCACCGACCAACGGCTGATCGGTCAGTGCTACTGGGATGGCAGCAACGTCAACGCCTCATCGGTGTACACCTATTCGGGGCAGGGGCTGGGTCTGCCCGATTATGACTCGGGCTGGTTTGCCGTGGCCGACTCGAACACCTATACCAAAGCCCACAACCTGAACCAGGCGCCCCGCCTGGTGGTGCTGATGCACGCCACCAGTTCGACTCCCGGCGTCAATGATGAGATCGTGCTGGTCAACACGGTGAGTATCAGTTATGGTGTGTCTTGCCTGGGGTGGAACAGTACCAACATCATGGCGCAGAGCGGCAACAACACCGGCTATGGCACCTGTCTCAGTCTGCGGCGCTACTCCGGTTCGGGCTACTGGCGCCTGCAGGCCTGGAGGTAGAAAGGAGGAATATGACCATCATCATTCGCAACGCGCTGGGAGAGATCAAGACGTTCATGGAAACCGACAGCGGGACGCTTCTGGAAGCCGGGGAAACCCGCGAGGAAACCGCCATGCCGTTCAGCGAATATGCCCGCCGGCTGCGGCTGCTGGTGGACGGCCGCGGGGGCGAATTGATCCGTGTGCCGGCCGGCAGCGGGACGGTCACCGTGGCGGTGGAATGCCCCGGCGAGTCGACTGTGCGGTTGAATGTCAACGGGCTGGCGGAGGATGTGCCGTTAACAGATGGACGCGGAATGCTGCTGTTGAGCGCTGAGCAGGCCGGCACATTCGTCATAACCCCGGCGGACCGGGTGATGTATTGCGCCGCGGGCGAAGCGGTCTGCGTGGTGGAGGTGGCGGGATGAGCGGGTTGAAAGTGAAGATTAAAACGCCGGGCGCGGTGGAGAAGGTAAACGGGCAGTTCCGGTTGAAAGCGGATGCCCGCCCGGCGGATGACGCCGCGTTGCTGGCAAAGAGTAACCTGAAGGTGGACGAGCTGGCCGCCGTGGTCGGCCGGTTGCTGGAGCGGGTCAAGGTGTTGGAGGAGGGGTAAAAGAATAGCCAGGCAGGGGCGATGCGTCCCAAATAAACAGGCGTTCAATTCCACCCGAGTGAACCATTCCCCGCAGGTAGGGGCGATGCATCCGGCGCAAGCTCATGGGCGCGAGCAGAGATAATCTCCGGATGCATCGCCCTTGCATGTTCATGGAAGGTTCCGGGGGTGAGGCGATTGATAATAGACAAAAAAATCGAGAGAAGCTTTTCCACACATTTGATTTTTGCCCGGCAGGTAGGGGCGATGCATCCGGCGCGAGGCCATGGGCGCGAGCAGAGAAAATTTCCGGATGCATCGCCCCTACGGATGGTTCCCTTCCACAATCTTGATCTCTTCCGCCGTGAGGCCGTAGAGTTCGTAGACCAGGTTGTCGATCTCGCGGTCGGTGGCGTCGATCTAGCGCTGGAGCAGGTCTTTTTCCCGCGACCATTATTAAGCATATTTCGGGTAGGGGCGATGCATCCGGCGCAAGCTCATGGGCGCGAGCAGAGAAAATTTCCGGATGCATCGCCCCTACGGATGGTTACCTTCCTCAATCTTGATTTCTTCCGCGGCGAGGCTGTAGAGTTCGTAGACCAATGTGTCGATCTCACGGTGTCAACGGAAATCCTATGGTCTTGATTTCCCCCATGCCATTGTTCCTCCGGAAAGGCATCAGACTCGCCAATTTTCAAAATCCATCCCACTCATTTTCGTAATCTTCCCCATAATCCTCGTCATAATTCTCATACTGATCCGGTTCTTCATTTTGCCGATCATCATCCCCTTCAAAATCGTTCATCATCAACACATCACCGGCATACAATTCATTGTCTCGGTAATGATCCCCTTCCAGATGGTCAAGGTACATGTCGTATATAAGAAAAGGAACAATTGGATTGGGTGAGGTACCTGTCTGCCTGGTCGTAGATTGGTTCTCCTGGCGGTTATTATGATCACCAAACATCCAGTTGAAAAAGAACGCCCCGACAATCATGAGTAGAAAAAAGATTTCCATGCTTCCCCCTCATCCTTTCTGGAATTTAGAGAAATGATCGAGAATATTGAGATCCCCGCCGCTCTTCATCAACTTGTCCCGCTTTCCACCTGATCTTATTTATTGTAAAACATCCCCCGGGTATCATCCAGACCGCCCGAATGGACTGTGGGGGAACCTGTCTCAAATAACTCACCCATAAGCCTGGCAATTATTGGCGACCCGCCCGCTATCCTGGCAATTACCCCGCGTCTTAAGCAGCCCTCTCTGTGGAACAAGACGGTCTACCAGCCATTGGCCTGGGACGGGTCAACCTCGATCACCAACGCGCTGTGAATACGCTGCGGATGAGTTTTCAATCCGCCGGGGCTTTCACGGTAGCGTTTGTGTAATTCTTTAGAATATCCCATGCTGATCGAGGGAGAAAGATTTTTAAAAAAGTTCAGCATTTCCTCCACCTCGTTTTCATCCAGGCTGATACTGTCATGCCGCCGGTTGGTGAACCAGAACGCGAATTGAACAGACTGGAACCCGCCATTCGGGAGCACCTGATTAACCCGGTAAACCCAGGCCAGGTTGCCCCCTCCCTTTTCAATTGAGTCCAGCATCATGCGGGCGCAGATTTGCGAATTTCGCTCATCCAGGATCGTCCAAACGCCCAGTCCAAGGTGCGCGGCCGCCAGCGCCCAGAGCCAGAAAACAAAACCGCTGCGTGAAAAGAGCAACGAATACAATCCGCCGATCAGGAATAGCAAGCCCACTACAAAGTAATACCACCTGAAGAACAATCCAACACCTCTTAGCGGGGCTGCAAGCCTGTGTTGAAAGATAGACTGAATCTTCGACTTGTTCATGAAAGAGAGCTGATCCCGACTGGCACGGTGTTGTTGTTCAATTAAGTGGGATTATTCTTCTTTTTTCTGGTTGGTGTACAACGGCAGCACCACATTAAAAGTGGAACCCTGGGTAAGAATTGAATCCACCCAAATTCGTCCGTAGTGATTTTCCACAATACTCTTAACGATGGCCAGGCCCAACCCGGTACCCGAGGCTTCGTTGGCCGCGTTGCTGGCGCGGAAGAATTTATCAAAAATGAACGGCAGGTCAAGCGGCGGAATTCCCACACCGGTATCCTTAAATTTCAGGATCATCTGGTCGCTTTCAATCTCTGCCTTGATGAAAATCTGCCCGCCGGGAGGCGTATATTTAATGCTGTTGCCCAGCAGGTTATCCACAACCTGCGCCAGCAAGAGCGGGTTGCCCCATACCGGCGGCATATTGGGCGGTATCTCCACCGAAAGCCGGTGTCCTTTGTATGCAAGCTGGTCTTTCAAAGTTTCGCAGGCTTCACCGATCAACTGGTCAATTCGCACCAGCTCTTTGTGCTTGTCAAAACCGGCTTCAATGCGCCCGAGGTTGAGCAGGTCATTCACCAGGTTGGTGATGTTGTGCACGCTCATCTGCACGTGGCGGATGTATTCGCGCTGCAGGTCGGTTACCGGTCCGACGCGTTCCACCAGTTCCACATACCCCAGGATGGTGGTCAACGGGGTGCGCAAGTCATGCGAAACTGTGTTTACAAAATCGCTCTTGGCGCGATCCAGTTCCTTGAACATGCTGATATCGTGCAGGGTGATCACCGTGCCCACGTTCGAGATGGGGGTGACCTGCGCGTCCATCACGCGTCCTTCTTCCAGGTTGATCTCCGCACGGCTTCCGCCCCGTTCCAACAGATCCATGATCTGATTGTTCTTTAAGGCGGTGTCTGCTGGCTGATTGATTAAGTCGCTGGAATCAAGCCCCAGGGCTTCACGTGCGCCCTGATTGATGAAAACAATGCGGTTATCCGCATCGACAATAATGACTCCGTCTTGAACCTTGGTTAGTATGGTCTCCAGGCGGACGCGTTCACTATCCGTGTCACTGAAGGTGCGCGCGTTTTCGATGGCAATGGCGGCGAAGTCAGCCACGGCAGAAAGCAGGCGCACATGATATTCCGTGAAGGGTTTTTTAATATTGCGGTTATCCACACCAAGCACGCCCAGCGTCTGGTTGTGTGATTTCAACGGCACATAGACCAGCGAAAAGACGAGGTAATCTGTCTTTATCTTTTTCAGGTTTTCTTCATCCAGCAAAACAGGCTGGCCGGTACGCACCACAGTGCCTGCCAGCGTGTCTTCGACCCCCATGCGGAAATCGCCGCCTTCTTCCTTGTTATTAAAATTTCGGGAGGCGCGCAGATACAACTCGCCGGTATTCTCATCCAGCATGAGCAAGCTGCTTTCTTCGGCGCCGGTCAGAGAAACGGCGGTATCCATAACCGTGGAAAGCACACTATCCAGATCAAGCTGACTGGTGATGGAGCGGCTAAGCTGGCTCAGCATCTCCAAGTCACTCATCTGACTGCGCAGGCTGGCTGTAGCCAGGCGGGTTTCCTTCTGCATCCAGCCGCGGCGGCGGTCACTTACGGCCAGGGCGTTGCGTATCAGTTTCAACAAATCATCAGCGCGGATGGGCAGGGTGAAGGTATCCAGCACACCGGCTTGAATGGCCTGTTTTAATAACGTGGTCGATTCCTGGTAGATAAACAGCAGCACCGCCGTGGTGGGAGTCAATTCATTCAGGTCGCGGGCAAATTCAATACCGCTGCCGTCAGGCAACTTATCGCCGAGGATTACAAGGCGTGGCAACCCCTCATTTAATGCTTTTCGGGCTTCGGCGATCTGTGAAAATACTTTGAGGTTATACCCTTCAGGTTGCAGTACGGTTTCCACCAGGGTGTTTACCTGTGGATCAGCCGTCAGCACCAGAATGGGATCGTGAAAAGAAGGTGGCATATCGTTCCCGGAGATCAACCGAAAAACTGCGGAACCTTAACGAATTGTTCAATTCGACTATTTATGATAGCACATAACCGGAAAGCTAATAGTGAAAACTGTCGAGTCGGGTTTAACATTAACTTTACGTAAGATATTGTGCGAGATACTTGACTTTGACTGATATGAATGAATACAATAAATTCATGGATTACAAGGATTATTACAAAATACTAGGGGTGGAACGTTCTGCCGATGCTGATGAAATAAAAAAGGCTTATAGAAAACTTGCGATGAAATATCACCCTGACC
The DNA here is from genome assembly GCA_964397625.1 of uncultured Leptolinea sp. Classification (GTDB taxonomy): domain Bacteria; phylum Chloroflexota; class Anaerolineae; order Anaerolineales; family Anaerolineaceae; genus Leptolinea. The sequence continues at coordinate 6,720 of CAYNJT010000027.1, forward strand.
GAAATCAGGGAAATAAACAATCGGAAGATCGATTTAAAGAGATTAACGAAGCCTATGAGGTTCTAAGCGATCCGCAAAAGCGCAGCCGGTACGACCGGCTGGGAGAATCGTATTCCACATGGCAGCGCGGCGGTGCGCAGGGTGGATTCAACTGGAATGATTGGATTAACCAGGCGCAGCAGCAATCCGCGGGACGCGGGGGTGCCACCTACCGGGTGGATTCCACTGGTTTTGAAGACCTGTTCGGCGGCGGCTTTTCTGATTTCTTCAACGCCATCTTTGGCGGTATGGGGGGTGCCGCGCCAAGAGGCGGCGCGCGCACGGCTACCAGCACGGCACAGACCACCCGTCTTGATCCGCGCAGCGCGCAGCGCAACTCACTGGAACAGATCGTTTCGATCTCATTGGATGAAGCCTTTCGCGGCACCCAACGCATCCTTCAGGTGGATAACAAACGTCTGGAAGTGAAGATACCGCCCGGCGCCAACACCGGCACGCGTGTGCGAGTGGCGGGCGGCAGCAATAACGGCCTCAAACAGGATGTATACCTGGTGATAGAAATGCAACCCGATTCGCGGTTTGAGCGAAAGAACGAGGATCTTCATACTGAGATCGATGTAGACCTGTATACCGCCGTCCTGGGCGGTCAGGTCAGTGTTGCCACCCTTTCAGGCAATGTCATGTTGAAGATACCGGCCGGTACCCAGCCCGGACAAACTTTCCGGCTGGCCGGTAGAGGTATGCCCCATCTGCGGGCGCCTCAGAGCTTTGGCGACCTGTACGCCAAAGTGAAAGTTCGTTTACCGAAAAACCTGTCTGCCAGACAACGGGAATTATTTGAACAGCTTTCAAAAGAAAAATAGCCTTATCGGTAATTTTCAGAAAGGAAGAATGTACCAGAAGAAATTGATCGCGGCGGGTACTGTAATGGCACTTACCCTCCTGGCCTGTCAGTTCTCAACCAGCCTGCCGGCTGCCGGAGAGAAAACTTCCGCGCCGCTGCCCACCCTGGTTTCCGCAAATCCGGTAACCCTGCCCGTGTCTTCAGTCAACCCCAACTTAACAGCCGATCAGGACCTATTGGTGCGGTTGTACGAAGTGGTCAGCCCCGGGGTGGTGCTGATCCAGCAGGTAGGTGATACCGGCAGCGGATTGGGATCGGGGTTTGTGTACAACCCAGACGGGTACGTGGTCACCAACTACCATGTTGTGGAAGGGGCCAATGACCTGGAAGTGGATTTCCCCAGCGGGTACAAGGTGCGCGGGAAAGTGGCAGCCACCGACCTGGATTCAGACCTGGCCGTGATTAAAGTGGAAGCTCCCGCCGATCAATTGCATCCCTTACCTCTGGGCGATTCAGACCTTGTCAAGGTGGGGCAGACCGTAGTGGCCATCGGCAACCCGTTCGGTCTGAACAACACCATGACCATGGGCATCGTGTCGGCAAAGGGGCGCACCATGGATTCCCTGCGGCAAACGAATGACGGCGGATACTATTCAACCGGCGACATGATCCAGACGGACGCGTCCATCAACCCGGGCAATTCGGGTGGACCTCTGCTTAACCTCAACGGCGAGGTTATCGGGTTAAACCGTTCGATTCGTACCACCAACACAAATAATTCCGGAGAACCGGTCAACAGCGGCATCGGGTTTGCCGTTTCAGTCAACATGATCAAACGGGTGGTGCCGCATTTGATCCAGAACGGGTCGTATGATTACCCCTACCTGGGTATCTCCACCCCGCCCGGCGGTGATTTGAGCCTGCTGGAACGTGAAGAATTGGGCTTAACTACAACCTCCGGCGCGTATCTGATGGACGTAATTGCCGGCGGCCCGGCGGATAAAGCCGGCCTGGTTGGCGGAACCAAACCCACCCGCATCCGCAATCTGCTTTCAGGCGGCGATCTGATCGTGGCGGTGGACAACCGTCCGGTGAGGGTGTTTGGCGATCTGATGAGTTATCTAATAACCAACAAATCCCCCGGTGATGTGATATCCGTCCGGGTAATTCGAGATCAACAGGAGAAGGAGTTCCAATTGACTCTGGGCAAACGACCCTGACAAAATGGAGTGCACGCCGCACCCGATACGATCCAACCATCTCATATTAGAGGAGGCTGTCATGTTTACGGACCATCAATTGAAGGAATTGGCAGGCATCACCACCAAATCACCCGCATTGACTGTGTACCTGAACACCGATCCTGCCATGGGGAACGCGGAAGCAATCAAACTTCGGCTGCGCACATTGCTGAAAGATGTTGAGCTGGAACAGGACGTGGCCGCGGTTCTGGATTATTTCGAAACCCATCACCCCTTCACGGGGCGGGGAATAGCGGTATTTTCAAGCAAGGGGGACGGATTCTTTCGCACCATTTCACTTGGTGTTCCAGTTCGCGACCTGGTATTTACCGGTGACAGGTTCAGCATAAAGCCGCTGGCCGATATTTTTGATCTGTACGGCGGTTACGGCGTGATTTTGGTCGACCGTCAGGGCGCACGCGTGTTCCACTTCCATCTGGGTGAACTGGTTGAGCAGGAAGGCGTGTTAGGCACGCTGGTCAAACATACCAAGCGCGGCGGCGCCTCGACCATTCCTGGACAACGCGGCGGGACAGCCGGTCAAACCCACTATGAAGATGAAGTAGTGGAACGTAATATGAAAGAGATCGCCGCGTTCGCCACGCACTTCTTCGAAGAGAAACATATTCGCCGGATTTTGATCGGTGGAACAGATGACACGGTATCGCAGTTCCGATCGCTTCTCCCAAAATCCTGGCAGAGCCTGATCATCGGCACGTTCCCGATGAGTATGACAGCCACGCACGCCGAGGTTCTCGCGCGCGCCATTCAGGTTGGCCGGGAAGCCGAAGCGGAACGCGACCTGAAAATGGTTCGATCCATTCTCGCGCAGGCAGGCAAGGGCGTGGGCGCCGAGATCGGCCTTGAAAAAACCTTGCAGGCTGTATCTCAGAGCCGCGTGCAGACCCTGGTGGTGACAGAGGGATTCCGGCAGTCGGCGCATCGCTGCACGGGATGCGGCCGGTTGACGGTTCATACCAATCCCCTGTGCAAAGACTGCGGCAGCAAGATTGAACCGGTGGATGACGGTGTGGAACTGGCCGTCAACGCGGTGATGCGCTCCGGCGGTGACGTGGAAATCGTGCCAGTCAACCCTGATTTCACCAAAGCCGGCAACATTGGCGCTTTTCTCAGATATTAAGAAACATCTGGCATAGGTAAATAACGACTGCCGAAAAAAACCGTATATTCTGATGGTTTAAATACATAACAATTCAGTTGAGTAAAAACAATTTGCCTGCCGGAAACCACCCGGCAGGCATTTGAATTTAATCAAATCTTGCATTATGCACGAGATTTCAAGATGAGGAACAGCCCGGAATTTCGCCTTTTTGCCGGTCTTTGTTCAAGTTGAACCCGAAATACGGTGACGGATCAATCGTATTACCAATCTCCAGTTCATTCCTGAACGTCCCGCTGCCGTCGTCTTTCACAATGGACAGGTGCAAATGCACTCCTGTCGGGTTGCCAGGCGTACCGGAGTAATTCCCCATGCGTCCCAGCAATGTGCCTGCTTTGACAAACTTTTCTTTTGTGCCGGGTGGAAAAGCGCCATCCACAAGCGGTGTGCCGTCGGGCATGGCCATATGCGTGTAATACACCCAGATCTGCCTGCCGGGCTGCAGAGGATCTTCGGGTACGCGGATGATGACGGTGGATTTCCAATCCGCCAGCCGGGTCAGGTAGCCATCATACGCGGCAAATATCTCTGTTCTGCCTGGTTCCGTTCCACTGAAAATATCAATCCCCTGGTGATGGTGTCCAATCTGCCAGGAGTCATTCCAAAGGAAACCGATAAAGCCATCGGTTGGCATCATAAACGGAGCGGTCCCACACCGGCTGCCGGCTTTGATGATCCAATCCGAATGGTCCTGCGGATTATTGATAAAGCTCATCACCCGTAAAGAGTTCCCGGCATAATGGCGGTATCGGTATAAAAAATATCCGCCTGCCGCGCCGATGGCAACCACCGCCGCCAGAAAAACTTTCGTGCCGGTCTTCATTCTGTCCTTACGCTTCCCACAGGGAGGCGTGACTGCATGGACCAGGGACCCGTCCAGGTGATTTGCACCGGAAGCACCTTCCCGCGCAGGTCATTATCGCTTTCCAGAAAGACCAGCTTATTGGTCGCCGTTCTGCCGCGCCAGCGGGTTTTTACTTTTTCTTCAAACAATACGGGCACAGTCTGCCCAAGATAGCGGGCATGGATCTCCGCGGCAATTTTTTCCTGCAAGTCTTCCAGCAGGCGGAAACGCCGCATTTTTTCTTCTGCAGGAACATCATCGGCCATGCGTCTCGCTGAGACCGTCCCTTCGCGGGGTGAATAACGCGCCAGGTGAGCCACGTCCATTTTCAGGTCAGCCAGCAGGTCATACGTGTGCTGGAATTGTGCGTCTGTTTCGCCGGGGAAGCCAACGATGATATCCGTGGCAATGGATACGCCGGGGATAACGTTACGCAATTTCTCCACCAGCCGGCGGTATTGTTCGGCAGTGTAACCACGTTTCATGTTGGCCAGAACTTCATCATCACCGGCTTGAATGGGCACTTCAATGTGCGGGCAAACCTTATCCAGTCTGGCCACCGCGTCCAGCAACTCGTCGGTCATCCAGTTGGGGTGTGAAGTTAAAAAGCGAATTCGCTCCAACCCTTCGATAGTATTCAACTCGGTCAACAAGCCGGTCAGGTTGGGTAATGAAGGATCATCCAATCCGTAGCGGTCAACTATCTGTCCGAGCAGGGTGATCTCTTTAACCCCCTGGCGAACCAATGAGCGGGCTTCTTTGAGGATGTCCGCCGCCGGACGGCTGCGCTCCACCCCGCGCCGGTAGGGAATGATGCAATACGTACAGGCGTGTGAACATCCCAAAACCACCGGGATATGCGCGGATACCAGTTTTTCGTGCTCAGCCTCGGGCAGCGGCAGGTCCTCGTCCATCCAGGCGTTGCGCCGGCGAGTGTCATCTTCCATACGGCCGCGAACTTCATTCTGCGTCAGGTAGGCCAGCAGTGGGCCGGCATCAGAAGGCGGGGAAAACACATCCACAAAGGGGAAACGTTCGCGCAATTTATCCGGTGGGCGAATTCCAACCAGGCAGCCCATCAGGTTAATCACCAGGTTGGGGTTGGCTTTTTTCAATGGCGCCAGCGAATTAAGGCGTCCATAGGCTTTGTTTTCGGCCGATTGCCTGACAACACAGGTATTCAAAACAATGACAGAGGCTTCGTCTGGCTTTGTGGTGGCGGTGTAGCCCAGGCTTTCCAGTCCAGATGAAACGCGCTGGGAGTCGGCCACATTCATCTGGCAGCCTTCCGTCCAAACATAATATTTCATGGGGGCGATTATAACAAAGAAACCGGATGCTTTTCATCCAATTTACACCAAACATATCCGTTTTATGTTAGGGTACAATTCTCAAATGAAATTTAAACCGCAGCGCTCTTCGGTTCTGCCGCCCCTGTTAACTGGTGCGTTAGGCTTTATCGGTGTACTCCTGATTGCCTTTCTCATTTTCCAGATTCCGTACATCAACCGTCGACTTGGCTGGAGGGTGGAATATGCCGGTATTTATCTGAAGGGAATGGTCAATCCGGTGCCGCCCATGCCCACACCTGCCACTGTAGGCACTCTGGCCATGCTGCAGGACACGCCGACACCCATTCCGGTTACAGCCACCCGGGTGAACGCCTCGCAGACAGTCACTCCAACCACCGCACCATCTCCCACGCCAACGGCCATCCCCGCCATGATCCGCCTGCCTTCACCGGCCTATGAAAAGGAAGACCTGAACAACTGCGGTCCGGCTTCACTGGCCATGAACCTGAAGTTCTTTGGCTGGCAGGGCGACCAGTTCACCATTTCGGAAGTGATTAAACCCATTACCGGCGATCGCAATGTGAATGTGGAAGAGTTGCAATACTATGTCCGCAACTACGCCGGTTACCTCAAGACTGAGTACCGTGTTGGCGGAACCATCCAGCGTCTGAAACAGATCCTGGCCACGGGTATCCCGGTGATGATTGAAGAAGGCTACACCATTGATAAAAATTACTGGCCGAATGACGACCGCTGGGCCGGGCATTACCTGCTGATTAACGGCTATGATGATGCCACCGGGACCTTCCTCACCCAGGATGTGTTTGCCGGACCGGATGTGCAGGTTAAATATGGTGATCTTGATAAACGCTGGCAGAGCTTTAACCGGGTCTACATCCTGGTATATCCAGCTGAAAAAGAAGAAGAACTCAAACAGTTAATAGGGGATGATTGGGACATGGATATCAACCGCAAGAAAGCCCTGGAAACCGCGCGGGAAGAAACAAAAGCTGATCCAACCAACGCGTTTACCTGGTTTAATCTGGGTTCCAATCTGGTGTACTTTGACCGGTATGAAGAAGCCGCCATCGCCTATGACCAGGCACGCAAGATCGGCCTTCCCCAGCGCATGCTCCGTTATCAATTCGGGCCGTTCATGGCATACTTCCATTCATTGCGTACAGAAGATTTGCAAATCATTACCGAAAACGCGCTTAAGCGAACGCCCAACTCGGAAGAAGCTCTGCTATGGGAAGGCTGGGCGCAATATCGGTTGGGGCACAAATCCGTTGCGTTGGAATATTTCCAGAAAGCCCTGGATGCCCGCCCCGGCTATGCCGACGCGGAATACGCGCTGAATTACGTCCGCCAGAATTAGCTCTCCGGTATAATCGCGTGCTGGTAACACACATGAATAAGAAAGTCATTCTCTCCTTTTTGCTGCTTCTGGTCATCTGCGTGGCAGGAACGTCTGCCATCATGGTTGGATTGTTTATCGCAACACAGACAGTCTCCAACCCGTCTCAAGCGGGGGAACCATCAATATCGCTTGACTTTACACTCCCTTCTAATCCGTCCAACAGCGCGGAAAGTGTTCAACCCTCCGCGAATATTTCTGCAGACCAGGCCAGTGAAATGGATGCCATCCAGCGGCAGGTTATCAGTTTACGCGGTTTGACGCCAAAACAAGCTGTGATTCGCGACCTGTTAACCACAGATGAATTGAAACAAAAGGTGGAAACCGATTTTTTTAAAGACTATACCGCGCAGGATGCCGCGGATGACAGTCTGCTTTTGCAAACGTTGGGTTTGCTGCCACAGGGATTTGACCTGCTCGATTTTTATGAAAAATTGTACGCGGAACAAATCGCCGGTTTTTATGACAGCAAGACCAAGGAAATGTACGTGGTGGATCGGGGTACCTTCGGGGGTACCGAACGCATGACCTACGCCCATGAATACACGCATACTTTGCAGGACCAGAATTACGACCTTCAAAACGGACTGAAACTCAATAACAAGAATTGTCGCAAAGAGCCGGAGTATTGTTCCGCCGTATCCGCCTTGGTGGAAGGCGACGCGTCTTTCACAGAACAAAAATGGCTTTTCAGTTATTCATCAAAGAACGACAAAGCCGACCTGCAGGATTTCGCCGGCTCCTTTTCCAGCCCGGTGTTCGATTCGTCACCGCGCTACATGCAAAAGGATTTTCTCTTCCCATACAAACAGGGGCTGGAGTTCGTTTATTCTTTGAATGACCTTGGCGGATACGCACTCGTTGATCAAGCCTATAAGAACCCTCCCATATCCACTGAACAGATCTTGCACCCCGAAAAGTATCCTTCAGAAAAATATGACGAAGTTACACTTCCATACCTGACCACGTTGCTGCCGGGTAATTGGTCACAGGTGAACGAAAATGTACTGGGGGAATGGTATTCCTACCTGGTGCTGGCACAGGCTCATGATGAAAAATTCAGTCTACCCGATTCAACAGCCCACGCCGCAGCCGCAGGCTGGAACGGAGACCGCTACGCGCTTTACCGCAATGAACGGGATGGGGCGATTGTGTTCGTGCTGCGTTCCCGCTGGGACCAGCCAGAGGATGCCATTGAATTCTTCAATGCTTTTCGGCAATATGGTCTGAGACGTTGGGGAAAGCACGTTTCAGAAGAAAAATATATGACCCTGTGGGAATCTCCCGAAACTGGTTCAGTGAGTGTGCGGTTGAAGGACTCAGAGACCCTTTGGATCATTTCACCGGACCGGGAAATACAGAACATCCTTTTAAAAGCAATGCCCGATTTCAACACCAACCCCTGAGGTTAACTATGTCATTGGATGTCCACATGATCCGCGCCATTTGCTTTGATATTGACGGTACCTTGAGCGATACCGATGATTTATGGCTACAGAAAGCCCTGCCTTTTGTTCGTCCCTTTCGACATATCTTCCCAAAAATGAATCCAGATCGCGCCGCCCGCCGGTTGATCATGGAACTCGAGACCCCGGGTAACAATTTGTATTACCTCCTCGACCGGCTTGGTCTGGATGGCTTTGCCGGCCGTATATACAACTGGATCACCAAATCCATCCTTCATCCAAAAAAGAAATTTTTTAAAGAGGTTCCTGGAACAACCGAATTGATCGAGACGCTGGTGCAACATTTTCCACTTGCCGTCGTCAGTTCCCGCGATCGGGCTGGAACGATGGGTTTTCTTGAGTCTTTTAATCTACACCCGCATTTCAAGGCTATCGCCACATCACAAACATGCGAGTTCACGAAACCTTTTCCCCACCCGCTTATTTGGGCGGCAAAGCAGATGGGAGTTGACCCCTTCCACTGCCTGATGGTGGGCGATACGGTGGTGGATATTAAAGCCGGTAAAGCCGCCGGCGCGCAGACCGTGGGAGTGTTGTGCGGCTTTGGAGAAGAAGAGGAATTGCGCCGGGCAGGCGCGGATATGATCATCAACAGCCCGGTGGAATTGCTTGATGTATTTAATCTGCAAAAAAGGGGTAATTAACAAGTTTAATATCTTGAAACAGCCATTACTTGAAAAAACAGTTATTATTCTTTGACTGTTAATCCTCATGGCCACGGCTTGACTGTCATTTTTCCCCATGTTATGATGCCATAACTTATTAAGAAGGCCGAATGATTGATATCACTCCGACTCCGGTTGATAACCTGCCGGACGGTTCATCTGACAATAAAATAACTGATCAACCGGAGGAATCTTTATCCATCTGGATGCGCCTCTGGCAGATCATTCTACAGCGCGGTTTAACCGAACAGGCCATGCGCGTCGGTACCGGACTGGCTTCCATGTCGCTCATTTTGGTGGCCGTGTGGGTAATGAACAGTTTTTTCCTCTCAGGCAAGCTGACAAATGCCCAGAAAACAGACTACATTCCACCCGATCCCACACCCACCCTCTCTCCGGTGGCGGATCCGGCCACGATCATTTTCCCGCTGGCCATCCCGGCTGACAGCATCCCTCGAATTCTGGACGCGCACACATCCTTGCCAGTCAAACCCCGTTCAGAAATCATTCATTACACTGTTCAAAAAGGCGACACCATATTCGCTATCGCCGAAAAATTCAATCTCAAGCCTCAAACCATTCTGTGGGGAAATTACGCCATCCTTGCTGACAATCCCGCGTATTTGAGCCCGGGACAGGATTTAACCATCCTTCCAGTTGACGGTGTGTACCACCAATGGCATGCCGGCGAAGGGTTAAATGGCGTGGCCAAGTTCTACGGGGTTACCCCCGATTCAATTGTCGATTATCCCGGCAACGGTCTGCGCCGCGAAACTCTGGGCGATTTTGCCAATCCAAACATTGAACCCGGTAAGATGTTGATCGTTCCCGGCGGCCAGCGGGAGTTTGTCGTCTGGTCGGCGCCTCGTATCACCCGCTCTGACCCTGCCGTCGCTAAAATTTACGGCCCGGGAGCCTGCGGCAGTGTTGTGGATGGATTGATCGGCAACGGGTATTTTCTCTGGCCGGCGCCCGATCGATTCATTTCTGGGTTCGATTATTCTCCAGAAACCGGGCACTATGCCATTGATATTGGCGGACAGTTAAACAATGGTGTGTTTGCCGCCGATGCCGGTGTGATCGTGTACGCCGGATGGAATGATTACGGTTATGGGAACGTCATCGTTATTGACCACGGTAATGGTTGGCAGACCCTTTACGCCCACCTTGAATCCATCAGTGTAGCCTGCGGCCAATCCGTCTCCCAGGGACAGGTGATCGGCCTGCTTGGCAGCACGGGCAAATCCAGCGGACCGCACCTTCATTTTGAGATGCGCAGTGATGTCTACGGGCGGGTTAATCCCAGGGATTTCCTTCAGTAACGTTGTTTGCATCCATTATTCTCAGTGCTAGAATACTTTTAATAATTCGCGTTTTTGGAATGTTGAAAGGAATCTGGTATGGATGCTCGAATGGACGTGCGCCCTTCACCGATTGCCGGTCGTTGGTATGAAAGCAATCCCGCTCGATTGGCCCGGCAGATTGATGGTTTTCTGGATTCAGCCAGACTTCCGGAGATTGAGGGGGAAGTGATCGGTCTTATCGCTCCGCATGCCGGGCACCGGTATTCAGGATTGACCGCCGCCCATGCTTTTAAAACCGTTCAGGGCAACTCATATGACCTTGTGGTCATCATCTCCCCTTATCACGATCTTTTTCCCGGTTCCCTGATTACATCATCTCACGCGGCGTACGCCACCCCGCTTGGCGAGATCCCCATAAACCAAACCGCTCTTAAAGCCCTGGATTCCGGGATTGCCGCTCTAACCGGATCCTCGATTAAACGAATCGGTCATGATACTGAACATTCGTTGGAAATTGAACTCCCGTTCCTTCAACGCACTCTTCAAGGTGCGTTTACCCTGTTGCCAATCATGGTGCGCTCGCGTGATGCCCGTGAAATGCAATCATTGGGCGAAGCCGTGGCAAGTATTGCCATGAAACAAAAAACCCTTCTGGTTGCCAGCAGCGATCTTTCGCATTTCTACCCCGAAAATCAGGCCGAGATACTGGATGCCTTTGTGGAAAAACAGATCCTTGAATTATCTCCAAAAGGAGTACTTGACGCTGATATCACCGGGAAAGGCTTCGCCTGCGGCGCCGGAGCCATAAGTGCCGTACTTTGGGCAGCCTTGAACATGAAAGCCAGCAAAGCAATATTGCTGCACCACAGCACATCGGGGGATGAAACCGGCGATCACCGCTCTGTGGTTGGTTACGGCGCCGCGGCCATCCTGCGCTAGGGTAAGAATCTCAATTTGGTTTCTGAAATAATCGATTAAACTTGATTCATGGATACATCGCGCTATGTGAGGGTGGCGGTAAATATTCCGGCCATTAACGGGGAGTTCGATTACAGCCTGCCGGATGATCTGATTGGCAAAGTGCATCCCGGCTGCCTGATCGAAGTACCCTTCAATAACCGTCCTGTTCAGGGGATCGTCACCCGGCTGGTCGATGTTCCTGACGTGCCCGAGGTTAAACCGATTTCCAGACTGGTGGATCCTGTTCCAGTGCTTACCCCGCAGCAGATCCAACTGGCAGCCTGGATGTCTGCGGAAACCTTGACTTCTTTGAGCATTTGTATCGATTTAATGCTTCCTCCCGGCCTTACCTCGCAGGCGGATATTCTGTATGAAATCATCCCGGGGACCGGAAATGAAACATTGTGGGGATTGGAAAAAATTGAACAGCGTATCATGCAGCAGTTGATCAATCGCGGCGGTCTACGGCTCCACCAATTGGAAGCTGCGATTCCGCATACTACCCTGCAGGGAGCGCTGCGTTCGCTGCTGCAGGCCGGGCGTATCACGGCAAAATCCATACTGATGCCACCCAGGGTGCGGCCCAAATTTGTGCGCACCGCCGCGCTGGCCTGTCCAAAAGAAACCGTTGCCGAGAAGATCAACAATCTGAGTATTTTTCCTGCGGTACAGATTCGCCGTCAGCGCGCCCTGGAATACCTGATGGATGAACCTATGCCGGTCGAAGTGACCTGGGTGTACGCGGCCAGCAGCTGCAACATGTCTGACCTGATTGTCCTTCAGGAAATGGACCTGATCGTCCTGGGGGAAACAGAGATCTGGCGGGACCCATTGAAGAATGTTCCCATCCTCTTCAACCAACCCATTCCAGAACTGACATCCGATCAGCAGTCCGCCTGGCAGGAAATCTATAACACCCTTCTGCAAACCAATGTGGGCGAGGCTACCAGACCAATTCTTTTACAGGGAGTAACCGCCTCCGGCAAAACCGAGTTGTACATTCGCGCGGTTGAAGAGACACTCCTGGCCGGAAGGCAGGCAATTATACTGGTGCCGGAAATATCCCTTACACCGCTGGCTGTTCAACGTTTTCTAACCCGATTCCCCGGACAGATCGGCTTGATCCATTCCCGATTAACTCCCGGCGAACGTTATGACACCTGGCGGCGGGCAAGAGCCGGGGTGCTTCCGGTGATCATCGGGCCGCGCAGCGCGCTGTTCACCCCACTAAAAAACATCGGCCTCATCGTGATGGATGAATGCCACGATGATTCATATTATCAACGGGAGCCATCACCTTCCTATTCGACACAGCATGCCGCTTTAAAACTGGCCGAGGAATACAAATCCACTGTGATCCTTGGCTCTGCCACACCCAATGTGACCCAACTGTATTTTGCCAGGCAGGGCGTCTGGAAGCAATTGATCCTTCCGCGCCGTGTCATGATTGACGATATGGATTCCATCCAGATTTCGGATGAACGCGGGTTGCCGCCAGTGGAAATAGTGGATATGCGAGAAGAATTGAAGGCGGGTGTCCGTTCAATATTCAGCCGCGCCTTGCATGATTCTCTGCAAAAGGTTCTGGATGCCAATGAACAGGCCATCCTTTTCCTGAACAGGCGGGGGGCATCGACGTTCATCTTTTGTTATGACTGCGGCCATTCCCTGCGCTGCCCGCGTTGTGAAATTCCACTCACGTTCCATTCGTCCGACAATCGGCTACTGTGTCACCACTGCGGGTATCAACGCCAGGTTCCGAAAAACTGCCCGAACTGCAAAAGTGAGCGCCTTCGCAACTTTGGATTGGGAACCGAAAGGGTGGAAACCGAGATTAAAACTATTTTTCCATCCGCGCGTGTTCTTCGATGGGACGCAGAAACCACAGGGGCTAAAGATTCTCACGAGATCATTCTGGGGCATTTCACCGCCCACCATGCCGATATTCTGGTAGGCACCCAGATGGTGGTAAAAGGGCATGATTTTCCGCTTGTCACATTGGTTGGCATCTTACTGGCGGAAAGCGGGTTGAATCTACCGGACTACCGTTCGCCCGAACGTGTCTTTCAATTGATAACCCAGGTGGCTGGACGGGCCGGTCGAAGTGCGCTGGGAGGTAATGTGATCATGCAAACCTACCTGCCGGAACATTATGCCATCCAGGCAGCCTCACGTCACGACCTTGATGAATTTTATGAAGCTGAAATCGCCCATCGTGAACGGCTTCGCTATCCACCATTTACACGCCTGGCGCGCATCCTTTTTCAAAACCTGAATGAGGATCTCTGCAAGATTCAGGCAGAGAAAACCCAGGCCTTGATCGCCCATCGCATTGAAGAAGAGCATCTTGGCGCTTCATCTGTGGGAGGCGCTCTACCCTGTTATTTCGCACGTGAAGGTGGGTATTTTCGCTATCAAGTGATCCTGCGCAGCCCGGATCCAGCCCGCGTTCTTAATGGATTACCGCTCCATAATTGCCGCGTTCAAATTGATCCAATAGACCTGTTATAGAGTCCTGATTTTCATCTCCTCAAATCGTTTGAAATGGCGGGAAAGAAATCAATTGTGAAAAACCCCCCAAATCCCAGTCTATCGGGATTTGGGGGGATGGTAGTTACTGGCTCTTTTTATTCTGAAAGAGATATTACTGTAAAACGGCCCACGGATTGATAAATCCACCATAGAAACGCACTTCAAAATGCAAGTGAGGGCCGGTGGAATTACCGGTGCTGCCAGCCAGAGCAACTGTTTGACCTTTGGTCACACTCTGACCGCAGCGTACCAGAACGGCGCTGTTGTGTCCGTAGGCTGTGCGGTAGCCATTACCATGGTCAATCATTACAAAGTTGCCGTAGCCTCCGCCAATGGGGCCGGCATAAACCACAACGCCGCTGTCTGCCGCGAGGATATAGTCACCGGTAAGCGCGGCAATATCAATACCCAGATGACCTGACCAGTAATCATTGCCCGAGATCTTGTGGGCGTTGCCGGTTGGCCAGATAAACCCTCCGGTTCCGACTGCGCCGCCGTCGCCCGTTTCGCAGGCACCCGGGCCAAGTATCTTGGAATTAGACAGAGTCCCCGATTTGCCTTTGGCAATATCCGGAACGATCCACTGGCGGACTTCACCGGTTCCGTTCGGAATCATCAGGTACTTTCCAACTTCAATTTTGGGATTGGAAAAATCGAGCTTATTGCTCGGCCACATGACAATATCTTCCACATAAACGTGAAATTTGGCGGCAATCTTTTCCAGGGTATCGTATTTCGTAACCTTGTAATACACACCGTCGGTTGGCGGGATGTTCAGGTTAATGCCTACCTGCAGCATCTGCGGGTCATCCTGCAGGGTATCAAAGTTGGCCCACAATATGGATTCTGGTTTTAAATCAAATTGCCGTGAAATGGAAAAAACAGAATCTCCCTTTTCAACCACGTAATGCTGCACCTTGTCCAACGGACGGGATGGCTTTTCTGTGTGTGAATCGGCTACCCGAACAACTGATGCAAGACCTGAAACCGCAATATCCGGCATGTGCGGCGCGCCTCCACTACCCTGTGGGATGGGAGCCACTGGTGTGGGGGTTGGCAGGGGTGCTTCAGCAAAGACAAGGCCTGGTACACGTTTTATGGCAACAAAAACAGTAAAACCGACCATGATCAGCGCAACCCCCCAACTGATTTTTGGAAGCCAGGAAGAAGTGGATGGTGAAGAAGACTGCTTCTGTTCTTCGGCTGGCTTCTCGCGGGTTGCGAATTGTATTTTCACATATCCTCCGTCAAATTCTCCAGGAACTCCTGATTGGTGCGTGTGCGCGTCATCCTCTGTAAAATCGCCTCGGTGCCTACCGCCGGGTCCATTCCGGCTCCCTGCGGGGGTGGAGCGATCATTTGCAGATACATACGCCGCATCAACCAGGCTCGCTGCAGGATATCCGGCCCAAGTAACAATTCCTCACGGCGCGTGGATGAGCGTTCAATATCAATTGCCGGGAATACCCGCCGTTCCTGCAATCGGCGGGATAAATGTAATTCCATGTTACCGGTGCCTTTAAATTCCTCATATACCACATCATCCAACCGTGATCCGGTGTCAACCAGTGCGGTGGCAATGATGGTTAAAGAACCACCTTCCTCCAGGTTGCGGGCTGCTCCGAAGAAACGTTTCGGCGGGTACAGCGCGGTTGGATCCATGCCACCGGAAAGGGTTCTTCCGGATGGGTTTACCACCAGATTATAAGCCCTGGCAAGCCTAGTTAGCGAGTCCATCAGTATAACCACATCGCGCCCCATTTCGACCAGGCGTTTGGCCCTGTCAAGGGTGATCTCTGCCGCGCGGACATGGGAAGTCACTTGTTCATCAAAGGTGGATGCCACAACTTCCGCGTCAACCGATCGATCCATGTCGGTCACCTCTTCCGGGCGTTCGCCAATCAGCGCGATAATCAGATGCACGTCGGGATAATTCGTGGAAATCCCATTGGCCACCTGTTTCAGAATGGTGGTCTTACCCGCTTTAGGCGGCGATACGATCATGCCGCGTTGTCCACGCCCGATGGGCGCCACAAGGTTAATAAGCCTTGTGGAAAGGATATCTCGGTTGGTTTCCAAATCATAGCGTTTGTCCGGGAAGATCGGGGTCAGGTCTTCAAAACGGCGTCTGGAATGCAGGTCTTCGGTTTCAATTCCGTTAATGGTTTCAACTTTCAACAGACCGTAATGCCGTTCGGTTTCACGCGGTGGACGAACCTGCCCGAGCACAAAATCTCCGCTGCGCAGATCATAGCGGCGTAATTGAGCCTGCGATACATAAACATCTTCCTGCCCGATGGCGTAATTCTGACGCAGGAATCCAATCCCCTCCTGCAATATTTCCAGCACACCGCCGCGTACTTCCTGGCCTTCCTGTTCGGCTTCTTTCTGACGAATTTTCAGGATCAGGTTCTCTTTTTTCAAACGAGCGGCATTGGGAACATTAAAATCAGCTCCGATCTGCCTGAGTTTGGTCAGGGGTGTGTTTTCTAGGTCAAGGATTTTTAGGCTCATAGGTATCTCTTTATTTATCAACATGAATCGACAAATCAATATCCTGCACAGTCATGCGCAGGTTTGTCGTTTTATTCTTATTTTCTTAGAGAATTGGGTTGGATCTTTCAGAAACAGAAACGTATTCAACAATTCGGAGTGTTTTTACCGAACCTGTAAAAATTATAACATGCCGCATTTTCACCTGCAAATTTATTTGAATCAACTGGTTGAATATACCTGTAATGATCAAATCTTACCATAAGGAAGTGT
>CAYNJT010000027.1:23330-37459 GCA_964397625.1 uncultured Leptolinea sp.
AAATATTTCCTCGTTTATAATTCTTCTATGGAAAATTGGTTGGTTATTGCAACATTTATTGGCGGTTTTATTCTCCTGGTGGTTGGAGCGGAGCTTTTAGTACGCGGAGCGTCTTCTCTGGCATTAACAGCCGGAATATCTCCTCTGGTGGTCGGTTTGACGGTGGTAGCCTTTGCCACAAGCGCTCCCGAACTCTCTGTCACCATACAATCTTCATTAAATAGTACGCCCGATCTGGCAGTCGGTAATATTGTTGGAAGTAATATCACCAACCTTCTGCTTATTCTCGGCTTGGTCGCTGTTATCGCGCCTTTTACGATTGACCAACGGCTGGTTCGATTGGATGTCCCCATTCTTATAGGTTGTTCAACCTTGTTTTATATTTTTGGGCTTAAGGATGGGATCAGTCAGTGGGAAGGCGCTGTTCTGTTTGTGTTGCTTCTTGGATATTTGTATCTGGCTATAAACCTGTCGCGGCGTGAAAATCGAGAAGTACAGGAAGAGTATTCAGAAACGTATGTCAAACCATCCAAGAATGGGGTGGCGGCCAGAATCATTTTGGATCTATTTTTGTGCGTTATTGGTGTTGGCGCCCTGGTTCTGGGAAGCGATTGGCTGGTATCTGCTTCTGTTTCCACAGCCCGCTTTCTTGGTATTGATGAGTTAATTATCGGCCTGACCATAATAGCGGTGGGAACATCGCTGCCTGAAATCGCCACGTCGATAATGGCAGCCATCCGAGGGAAACGAGATCTTGCAACCGGGAATGTGATTGGAAGCAATCTTTTCAATCTGCTCTGTGTGGGGGGGGTGACTTCACTGGTTACACCAGGGGGCTTGCAGATTAATACACAGGCGATTCAGTTTGACATTCCCATCATGCTGGCGGCCACCATTGCCTGCCTTCCAATTTTTTACCGTGGTTACCGATTGGACCGCTGGGAAGGATTGCTTTTCATCTTTTACTATTTCCTCTATATCATTTTTATTATTTTAATTGCCTTAAAGAATCCCCATTTGCCTATGTTTAGTCAGGCAGTTTTGTATTTCGCGTTACCACTAACCTCGCTAACGGTACTCATACTGGCCTGGCGCTGGTATCGCCGACCCCGCGTGTGATAGAATTTTTCCATGGTTTTATTTAACGAAGAGAGGTAGTTTTTTTCATGAATGAGTTATTTGCCATTATTCAAAAATTTTTCACCGACGATGAATGGTACTACCTGCAGCTGGGCAATCAGCCTATACTGCAAATGACCTTTCAGGGAAAAAATGGCAAATGGACCTGCTACGCCCAGGTGCACGAAGAACAACCAATCTTCTTTTTCTTTTCGGTCTGCCCGGTGAATGTGCCCGAAGACAAACGTCTTTCCATGGCTGATTTTCTCACCCGGGCCAATTATGGCTTGAAAGTGGGAAACTTTGAAATGGATTTCTCTGACGGAGAGATTCGTTACAAAACCAGCATTAATGTGGAAAATGACCAGCTGACTCACGCGATCATCCGGAACCTGGTGTATGCCAACCTCTGGACAATGGATCGCTATCTTTCTGGAATACTTTCAGTTATATACGGAGATATCACCCCGGTCGAGGCAATTAAAAAATCGGAGGAATAAATGGACGTACTGGAAGCCATTTTATCAAGGCGAAGTATTCGGAAATACACATCAGAACCCGTTACAGATCAGGAAATTGATACTCTCCTGCAGGCAGCCATGGCCGCGCCGTCCTCTGGAAATGCCCGCCCATGGCATTTCATCGTGATCCGCGACCACGCAGCCATGGAAGAAGTGGCGCGCTGCCATCCTTATGCCGGAATGCTCCCCCAGGCGCAGGCGGCCATACTGGTCTGCGCGGATGAAAAGCTGGAAAATCACCCCGGCCGCTGGCCGCAGGACTGTGCTGCCGCGACTGAGAATATTCTTCTTGCCGCGCACGCCCTCGGCCTGGGCGCGGTTTGGATCGGGCTGTATCCCGAAATTGAACGGCTGCCTGTGATTATGAAATTATTCAATCTACCGCCAAACGTTCACCCCTTATCTCTGGTGGCGTTGGGCCGGCCAAACGAGAAAAAGCTCCCACCCCACCGCTTTAAACCAGAACGCATTCATATGGAACGCTGGTAAACGCGTAGAACCGGATTTTCTCTGTAAATTATGCAGGGGTCGACGGCCGTCGACCCCTGCATGTTTTATCATATCGTGATGGTATTTCGCGCTATTGCACGTAGTCTTTCAACTGGCGCGCGCGGCGCGGATGCCGCAGCCGGCTGAGGGCTTTTCCTTCAATCTGGCGGATGCGCTCGCGAGTCAGACCGAACTTTTTGCCCACTTCTTCCAGCGTATAGGTTCGTCCGTTATCCAGGCCAAAACGCAGCCGAAGGATGCGCGCCTCACGCGGCGGCAGAGTTGACAGAACTTCTTCAATTTTCTCACGCAAAAGATTCGTGTACGCGGATTGCATGGGTGTGGGCGTCACTTCATCTTCCACGAACATGCCTAATTCCGAATCATCTTCGTCGTTAATCGGGCTTTCCAATGACAACGGCAGCCATGAAACCTGCATCATCCAGTCCACTTTGTTGGAACTGACCCCGATCTGGTCGCCCAACTCTTCATTTGTGGGGATGCGCCCCAGTTTTTGTTCCATTTCATGCGTCAATTTGTATAACTGGCGAATGCGGTCAACCATGTGAACGGGAACACGTATGGTGCGTCCCTGGTCTGCAATGGAGCGGGTGATAGTCTGCCGGATCCACCAGGTGGCATATGTGGAAAACCGGAATCCGCGTTGATATTCATATTTTTCCACAGCCTTCATTAACCCCAAATTGCCTTCCTGGATCAGGTCAAGGAAGGGGACTCCCCGGCTCAGGTAACGCTTGGCAATAGAGACTACCAACCGGGTATTAGCCTTGATCAAATGTTCACGCGCGCGCAGTCCATCTTCAACCGTTCGTTCCAGTTCCTCGCGCAGCTCAGGCGCGCTTCGATCGGTAAAATTCTTCAACTTTTTCCTGGCAGCCAGCCCGGATTCGATACGCCGGGCAAGATCCAGTTCTTCCTCTACATTCAAGAGGGGAACCCTTGACATCTCTTTAAGATACAATCCAATGGTATCTTCGCTGGAAAGAGGCGCGAGATCAGAATACGGATCAAAATCGGTATCGCTGATATCTTCGCCGACATCCAGCGTATCCGTATCGCCGTCAAGAAATTCAACACCCCTACGGCGCAAAGCCATCATCACCGCTTCCAGCCGTTCCGCGTCAGCGGACACTTCGGGATATGCTTCCATCAGATCTTCGGTTGTCAGGTAACCTTGCACGTCTGCTTTTTCGAGCAGCATGCCAAGTATGGGGGTGTTTTTACGTCGTCTTGCTGGATTTGCCATGCCCTTCCCTCCTCTTTATGGCTGCACCAGATCAATCTCGAGACCGCATTTTTTCAGCCTGGTGCTCGCAGATCTGGTGATTGAGGTTTTCACCGCACACGGTACATAGGCCCTTACAATCTTCCCTGCATACCGTTTTGATCGGGACTTCGATCAACAGGTACTCGCGCAACAAAGGCAGCAGATCGATGTTGCCATCTTCCGGTACAATAAGGCCGGAATCAGTGACTGAGTTCGTGTGAAACGCGTACAATTCACTGAAATCAGTTTTCAAAGGCTGATCATATTCATCCAGGCAGCGGACACATTCTGCAGCAATACTGGAAGAAAAGCTCGCCTGGACAAGAATTCCCTTTGGCGTCCGCGTCAGCTCAACCTTACCCACCAGCTTCTGAAGATTCAGGTCGCTTCCGAGACTAATGGCTGGAAGGTCGAAGTTGATCTCGCGGCTGGTACTGATCGGTGCGTTGATCAGAAAGCCGGCATTGATCCGTAAGGGGTAGCGATCTTGTGCCAAGGTGAATCCACGTTTAAATTAATAAGATATACGCATTATAGCACGCAGAATCTTAAAGTCAACGACTTAACAAAATTCAATGGTAATTTGGTGGAAATTATGCGAATTCTTCTGGCAAGCAGTAACAAAGGAAAATTGAATGAAATACTCGACCTGCTTCAGGATGTTCCACTGAAGGTCCTTTTACCGGGGGATCTCGGAATTGGTCTGGAAGTGGAGGAAGACGGCAAGACCTACGCGGAGAATGCCCTTAAGAAAGCGCTTGCCTATTGTGCCGCCAGCGGGCTGGTAACCCTGGCGGATGATTCAGGGCTGGAAGTGGAAACCCTGGGAGGCAAACCGGGGCTGCATTCCGCCCGCTTTTCAGGTAAACCCGGCGCCACTGACGCGGACCGGCGCGCCTATCTGCTAGATAAACTGAAAGGGCATCCCCGCCCCTGGCCGGCAGCCTTTCGCAGTACAGTGGTCATCGCCACGCCAGACGGACGTACCTTTACCCTGGACGGTGAATGCCGCGGCGAGATCATCCCGGAAGAGCGTGGCAGCAACGGCTTCGGGTACGATCCCATCTTCCTGGTGGAAGGATTGGGACGCACCATGGCCGAATTGAGCATGGAAGAGAAGAACAGGCTCAGCCACCGGGCGCGCGCCATTCTGGCGGCAAAACCGGTATTATTGGATTTGCTGAAATCAAATTGATCGTTGAACTCAAGAGACCCTAAGGGTTTTTAAAAACCCTTAGGGTCTGGTCACCGATCTTTCCACTTAACCAGCGCCTCAAACGCCCGTGTCCCACTGGTTATGTTCAATCCATCCACTCCCCAAAGTCCAGACTTCCCCTCGGGTTTGTGCAGGTTGATCGCCACTTCTTCGCTGGGACGGATTTCTTTATCATAGTTGACCTGCATCCATTCGATTTGATTCTGGTGATGTAATTCAAGCGGAAAAGAATCACAGATCCATTCCACGTACCGACTGTTGTTGACATGCCCGAGCATGTCAATGGCGGAATATCCTGCCGTTAAGCGCAGGCTTTCTTCGCCGCCTTCACTCACCGAAAGCCGGTCAAGCGGCTCATCCAGCGCCGTCTTTTCCGAGAGGCAGGGCAGGCTCAGCCCGGCCGACATAGGCGGCACCATTCTTCGCGCGGTGGCATCAATCACCAGCCAGGCGGATGACGCCGCGGCCAATAGCTCACTCTGCGCAGAATGAATCTCATAGTCCCGCACAAAGAACAGCTTCTGTTGAATGGTTTTCGGCCAGGTGGTAATGGTGATCTCTTCCCCATCTGTCGGGAAGCGCAGGAATTTGATCTTCATGCGGGAATGCACCCAGTACAGGTTGCGGGAAAACATAGACTCAAAACCGCACCCCAGGCGTTCGGCATGCTGACCGGCCGCTTCCGTTAGATGTTGAAAGAAAGCTGCCGGTTTCCAACGGCGGTTCAGGTCACACTCGAATGAATTGATCCGCAATATGCGCTGCAACAGTAACAGATCTTCGGTCATCTACTTTCGATCCCAGGTAAAAAGTTCATCCAATAATAATCGGTTTTCCAATCGATGAAACCAATTCTCATTTATCCAAACACCCAGGGTATTAAAAGCAGCCTCCGCCGGGGGTGGTCAGGAACCCGGCGGAGACTTTCGCCAAAGGAGGAGACAGCGATATGATCTCTTTTAGTATTCAGCGAACTGAACTATCCAAATAATAACCGACTCCCAGTTGTCTGACCATTGCCGAAAGTCACGATATCGCCGGATAACACTCACTCATTACCCACCGACTTTAAGAAGACTCTCATTTCTTTTATGGCGTCTTCGGCACTCGTGTATTCACAAAACTGATATAGCGGCGATGGGTTCCCCAGGATCATTTTAGAAACACGGCTGCCATTCTTATAACAGCAGAAAATCGGTTTACCCAACGATTCCGCAAGGGCAATTTCATATCCCACACCATGAGAAGGCGTGGTCACCTCAGCCACCAAGGCGTCACAGGCTTTTACCCAACCGGTATCCCGCAAATAGATCTCTTGCGGGTCGACCACCATTTCCAACGCCAGTATGTCCGAATCTGAAAGATGCGCTGTGGGAACGGAGTGCCCGTCATCCAGCAGGGCATTAACCAGCGTCTTGTATTCCCGCTGGTCATCGCGTCCACCAGTGATAGAACAGGAGAAATAAATATTCATGCCTGGAAAGCCTTTTCAGTCTACGAATGATTGTCTGGCGCGCTTCTTGCACCATATGCGGTACACTCCAATACCAGAAAAATCTGGCGGTGAATGTCGCCTGCGGAGTGGGAAGGAGCAATAAAAATGAAAAAAGCCTTTTTCGCCCTTTCCATGGCATCGATTGTACTGCTAATGCTGGCCAGCGGTTGCCAGATGAAGGCATCCAGAACATCAACAGCCAAACCAACACCGGCGGTGTTAACATTGCTGGATGAAACTCAACCGCAGGCTACGAAAAAAGTACAGGCAGCTACCGTGGCACCAAAAGCTGTTGCCAAAGCGGTATCATCGAGCAGTTCAGATGATGAAGAAGCTGAGCCAACACCTGATACACATCGTCCGGAAACCTATTCACTCAATAAGGGGGAGTGGCCGTTCTGTATTGCCAGGCGATACAACGTCAATCCAATCGATCTTCTAAGTGCAAGCGGCCTTTCTCTTGAATCGAAACCGGATGTGGGTTATGTTCTCAAAATTCCACAAACCGGTGAATGGCCGGAAAGCCGTTTCGGCCGCCGCAGTATCCGCGCCCATCCTGCAGATCATACCGTAGTGGCCGGTGAAACACTCAACACCATTGCCTGCCTATACGGCGATGTCGATCCAAGTGGTATTGTGGAAGCCAATAACCTCTCAGAGCCTTACAAGATCAAGGCTGGTATGACCCTGCATATCCCCTGATTCACGGGTATTCCGAGATCTCCTCGATAGAATCTCGATCCAATCCTCAACATGAAAAGACGCACCCGCCAGTGCGTCTTTTCATTTGAACCTTGCGGTTTAAATAATCATATCAAATATCACCCTTAAAGACTACTTAATGAAGGAAAGGAACAGGGTATAATACGGAAAATCAAATCCGAAGCACCCCCGAACAAAAAATGAATTTTGAATGGCTGGAAGAAGAAGAAAGATATCGCGGAAGAGCCTTCGCGGTTAAAAAAGTAAAAGTCCGTTTACCTGACGGCAGAGAAACAACCTACGATTACGTGAAACATTCCGGGGCTGTAACCCTGGTTCCGGTGGACGATCAAAATCGCATTCTTTTTGTGAATCAGTATCGCATGGGTGTTAAAGGCATCCTGCGGGAACTCCCTGCGGGCACACTGGAGGAAGGGGAGGATCCGGCATTGTGCGCGGCCCGTGAGATCCGCGAGGAAACCGGGATGGCCGCTGGAACTGTCACAAAACTGGGTGAGTTCTTCCTGGCGCCCGGTTATTCATCTGAATACATGCACGTTTATCTGATGACCGACCTGTACCCTTCACCCCTCAAACACGATGATGATGAATTCCTGCAAACCGAAGCCATCCCGGTGGATACCGTCTGGGAGATGATCTTTTCCAATCAGATCAAGGATGGAAAAACCCTGGCCTGTCTTTTACTGGCACTAAAAAGCCTGAAAAAAGCTGTATGATAACAGGCTTTTCGGTGATTTTTGGTACTTATTGAGGATTTTGAACTGGCATATACTTTTTTCTGGATGAAAAAGAATACCCGACTGAAGGGTAAATAATAACCAACCCAACCGAGTGGCAGGAAACGCACCCGGAAATTTTTGTGAATGGAGTAAGCCAAATGCCGCGAGAAAAAGTAACACTTGACGCAAACGAAGCTGTAGCTGACATCGCTTATAAGCTCAGTGAAGTTATTGCCATTTTCCCCATCACCCCTTCCTCAACCATGGGCGAGTGGTCAGACCAGTGGATGGGAGAGAAAAAGCCTAATCTTTGGGGAACTGTTCCCTCCGTCGTCGAAATGCAATCTGAGGGTGGCGCTGCCGGTGCCGTACATGGCGCCCTGCAGACCGGGTCTCTGACCACCACCTTCACAGCTTCCCAGGGTCTTCTTCTGATGATCCCCAACATGTTCAAGATCGCCGGTGAATTGACATCGACAGTCTTCCATGTTTCCGCCCGTTCACTGGCCGCCCAGGCACTTTCCATTTACGGCGATCACAGTGATGTGATGGCGGCACGCTCCACCGGTTTTGCCATGCTCACTTCCCGCTCTGTACAGGAAGCCCATGATATGGCATTGATCGCCCACGCGTCCACTCTGGAATCCCGGGTGCCTTTCGTACACTTCTTCGATGGTTTCCGCACTTCCGCTGAAGTTAATAAGATCGAGCGGTTGGCCAATGAAGATATTCGCGCGATGATCGAAGAGAAATACGTCATCGAGCACCGCCAGCGCGCCCTGTCACCAGATCATCCGGTACTTCGCGGAACTGCCCAGAACCCTGATGTTTATTTCCAGGGCCGCGAGACAGTCAACCCCTTCTATGCCGCCACACCGGCCATTGTTCAGAAATATATGGACAAATTCGCGAAAATTACCGGCAGAGAATACGGAATCTGCGAATACTATGGCGCGAAAAACGCGGAAAACATTATTGTAATCATGTGCTCTGGCGCCGAAACCGCGGAAGAAACCGCCCTCTACCTCAATAAGAAAGGTGAGAAAGTCGGCGTTCTGAACGTCCGTCTCTTCCGCCCCTTCCCGACCGAAGCCTTCTTGAAAGCCCTGCCGGCCACTGTTAAAAAGATTGCTGTTCTGGACCGCACGAAAGAACCCGGCGGCGCTGGAGAACCCCTTTACCAGGATGTTATTACCGCCATTAACGAAGGCCTCATTAATGGGACGGCTCCCTTCAAAACTGCTCCGATCATTACCGGCGGCCGCTACGGCCTTTCTTCCAAGGAATTTACACCGGCCATGGTCAAGGGTGTTTTTGATGAATTAAAGAAAAAAGAACCCAAGAACCACTTCACAGTTGGTATCAATGATGACGTCAGCCATTCCAGCCTGGATTACGATGCCGATTTCAGCATCGAAGATGAATCCACAGTGCGCTGTGTCTTCTTCGGTCTTGGCTCAGATGGAACTGTGGGCGCGAATAAAAACTCCATCAAGATTATCGGTGAAGAGACTGACAACTATGCCCAGGGTTACTTTGTGTATGACTCAAAGAAATCCGGTTCGGTTACCACCTCTCATCTCCGCTTCGGCCCGAAACCCATTCACGCCCCGTATCTGATCAGCAAGGCCAATTTCGTGGCCTGCCATCAGTTCTCCTTCCTCGAACGGTTCGATATGACCCGCTATGCCCTGCCCGGCGCTGTTTTCCTGCTTAACAGCATCTACGGTCCGGAAGAGGTCTGGGATAAACTTCCCCAGGAAGTTCAGAAAGATATCATCGCCAAGAAATTGAAGTTCTATGCGATTGACGCCAACGCAGTAGCCCAGAAAACTGGCATGGGCGGCCGTGTCAATACCATCATGCAGACCTGCTTCTTCGCCATTTCCGGTGTTCTGCCCCGCGACGTTGCCATTGCCGAAATCAAAAAATCCATCAAAAAGACCTATGGCAAACGCGGTGAAGCGGTTGTGAAACAGAATTACGAAGCTGTTGACGCCGCCGTGTCACACATGCATGAGATCAAATATCCTGACAAAGTAACCAGCACCTTCACACGCCGGCCCAGCGTATCTGCGGCCGCTCCGAAATTTGTGAAGGATGTTCTCGGCAAGATCATCGTCTTCGAAGGCGAAGACCTGCCCGTTTCCGCCATGCCGGTTGATGGCACCTTCCCGACCGGGACTGCTCAATGGGAAAAACGCAATATCGCTCTTGAAATTCCCGTCTGGGATCCCGCTACCTGTATCCAGTGCGGTAAATGCTCCTTTGTCTGCCCGCACGCTGTTATCCGCCAGAAAGTTTACGATCCGAAATTCCTTGATAAAGCTCCGGCTGCTTTCAAATCCACCGATGCGAAATTCAAGGAACTGCCGGGAATGAAATTCTCCATCCAGGTTTCACCGGAAGATTGCACCGGCTGCGGCCTGTGCGTGGAAGCCTGCCCATCCAAGAATAAAGCCGATGCCAGCCTGAAAGCCATCAACATGGCCGAACAGCCTCCCATTCGCGAACAGGAACGGGGCAACTGGGAATTCTTCCTTACCCTCCCTGAGGTTGACCGCTCTGCCTTCCAACCGACTACCGTCAAGAATTCACAACTGCTTCAGCCGTTGTTCGAGTTCTCCGGCGCCTGCGCGGGCTGCGGTGAAACCCCCTACATTAAACTGGCTTCGCAGCTCTTCGGCGACCGCATGGTCGTGGCCAACGCTACCGGCTGTACCTCCATCTACGGCGGCAACCTGCCCACCACCCCATGGTCTCAGAATAATGACGGTCGCGGCCCAGCCTGGTCCAACTCTTTGTTTGAGGACAATGCTGAATTTGGTCTGGGAATGCGCCTTACCATCGACAAGCAAACTGAGTTTGCCCATGAACTTGTGAAGAAATTTGCCTCTGTGCTGGGCGACAGTCTGGTAAATGACCTGCTCAACGCTGATCAGTCTACAGATGCCGGCATTAAAGCACAACGTGAACGCGTTGAAACCCTGAAGAAGAAACTTGCCGGGAACAAAGATCTTTTGGCCCAGCAATTGATCACCCTTGCGGACGTCCTTGTGAAGAAGTCTGTCTGGATCATTGGTGGTGATGGTTGGGCGTACGATATTGGTTACGGTGGTCTTGACCATGTTCTGGCTTCCGGCCGCAATGTGAACGTTCTGGTTGTGGATACCGAAGTGTATTCCAATACCGGTGGTCAGGCCTCCAAATCCACCCCGCGTGCCGCGGTGGCCAAATTCGCCGCCCGTGGCAAAGGTCTTCCCAAGAAAGACCTGGGCATGATCGCCATGGCCTATGGATATGTCTATGTCGCTCGTGTCGCCTTCGGCGCCAACGACGCGCAAACCCTGAAAGCCTTCATGGAAGCCGATGCCTACGACGGCCCATCCCTGATCATCGCCTACAGCCACTGCATCAACCATGGTATTGATATGCGCCGCGGTCTCGACCAGCAGAAAGCCGCAGTCAACTCCGGCATGTGGCCGCTGTACCGCTATAATCCGGCTCTGGTTGATGAAGGCAAGAATCCTCTGCTCATCGACTCCAAAGATCCCACCATCCCGGTCTCTGAGTACGCGTACAAGGAAAC
The DNA here is from genome assembly GCA_964397625.1 of uncultured Leptolinea sp. GTDB lineage: Bacteria > Chloroflexota > Anaerolineae > Anaerolineales > Anaerolineaceae > Leptolinea. The sequence goes on from CAYNJT010000027.1 coordinate 34,490, forward strand.
CCGCTACCGCATGCTCATGCAGGCTGACGAAGCCCGCGCGGAACTGTTGATGAACCAGGTCACCGATGATGCGGCAAAACGCTGGGACCTCTACAAATCGATGGCAGCCATCGAATACAAGGCCAAAAATCCCAACGGTTAATCCGAAGAAACGTTATACGCCCGGCGAGGTACACCCTCGCCGGGTTCATTTAACAGAGGTATAGTATTCGTAACAGAATAAATAAGGGAGAATTTAGAATGATTGATCTTACGACTCACTACCTCGGATTGGAGCTTGGCAATCCACTTGTAGCTTCTTCGTCGCCCCTGTCAAAAAGTGTTGACATGGTTAAGAAAATGGAAGACGCTGGAATTGCCGCGGTGGTTATGTATTCTCTGTTTGAAGAACAGATCATTCACGAAAGCCGGGCATTGGATCACTTTCTTGAACGTGGCACCTATTCCACCCCGGAAGCTCAAACGTATTTTCCCGATCTGGGTCACTATAATGTGGGACCTGAAGGGTATCTGGAATTAATTCAGAAGATAAAGAAAGCAGTTTCCATCCCGGTGATTGGCAGTCTCAACGCTGTGTCGACAGGCAGTTGGGTGGAGTACGCGAAAAAGATTGAACAGGCCGGCGCTGACGCGCTTGAATTAAATGTGTACACAATTCCCACCGACCTGGAACTTACTTCCAAAGACCTGGAAAAAAACACGATCGATCTGGTCAAGACCGTGAAAAAGAACCTGCGTATTCCCCTTGCCGTAAAATTGAGCCCGTTTTATTCTTCGATCCCCAATATGGCCAACCGATTGGTGCAGGCCGGCGCGGATGGCCTGGTAATGTTCAATCGATTTTTCCAGCCTGACCTGGATATAGAAACCCTGGATGTGGTACCCAGCCTGCAGCTCAGTACCAGCAGCGACCTGCGCTTGCCATTACGGTGGACAGCCCTTCTTTATGGAAGGGTTAAGGCGGATTTGGCTATTACCGGTGGCGTTCACACAGTTGAAGACGTGGTGAAAGGCATTATGGCCGGCGCGAGTGCCGTCATGTTGGCCAGTGAGCTTCTGGATAATGGCACCCGGCGCATCACAGAATTAAACAGCCAGCTTCTGGATTGGCTGGAAAAACACCAGTATAAATCGATTAAACAAATGCGCGGCAGCATGAGCCAGAAGAATGTAGCCGAACCGGCCGCGTTCGAACGTGCCAACTACATGAAAGCGCTGACCTCGTTCGACAACCGGCTTTTGGTTTGATATCAGGCTGAAGCTGAATAAAAAAACCCCTTTCATTATGATGAAGTGAAAGGGGTTTTCTTTTATCAAAATTATTCCTCGCCGCCGCCGCCCTCATTGGGCTTTTTGGCGCGATAAACGATCCGGCCGCGGGTGAGATCATACGGTGACATTTCCACCCGAACGTGATCTCCCAACAGGATGCGGATGTAGTACTTGCGCATCCGACCGGAAAGGTAGGCGAGAACTTCATGATCGTGGTAATCTTTTTCCGTCAACCGGACTCGAAATTGTGTGGCCGGCAAAGCCTCCACAATCACACCTTCGACCTGAATTTTATCTTCTTCTTTAGCCATCCAATCCTCCTGGATGCAGTCACGCGGATCTATTCACCCACGTGCGTAAACTGGCGACGTTTAATGCGGCGTATCGCCTTCTTCTTTTCAACCCGGCGTAACTCACTCTTGGAGATGAACCAGCGTTTCCGGCGAACAGTGCTTAACACACCGCTTTTAACAACTTTCTTGCGGAAACGTTTCAGCAGTTGGTCCTGAGATTCATTAGGGCGTAACACGACTGCGGTCATTGGGTCTCACCTCCTTATCTTTTCCAAATCACTGAAAATGAAACCGGCTGGTCTTTTGGGCGCAGCCGGTGAATTTGTGAGAATTGAGAAACCTCAATCGACCCAGATCAATCAGCCAATGCCCTCCGTAATAGAATTACGAAAATAAAAAAGAACGCAGCTCATTTTCAGAGCGTTTCTATTATACCTCAAATCGTCCAAAGATGGTGTTTTTCTTATCGTTTGTAGTTCTCAATAAAATACAGAGGGACTAGCGGAATTAAATCTTCGCATAGTTTCTTTTCGGCTTCAATGTAGATTCGCTGACGCTCTGGAGGGTAATCTGTAAAATCACGTGCTGAGAGGAGAATATTCTCATATTCATCAGATGAGAATTTTCCAAAATTAAAATACCGGTCCGTTACGAATAGTTCAACCAGGAAGTTCTCCGGATCGACCATATCAGCTCCCCAGATCATGATGAAAACATCCCAGTCTCCCTTTTCCAGTTGGGCGAACGGATCATTGGAAGTTTGAATGGTTGATTCCACTCCAAGGGTATCACTCCACATTTTGGCCACTTTGCTGGCCATTTGATATCTGTACCCTTCCCAGGTGCCAGTAATCCAGGCAAGGATACGCACTTTGTTCTTTATTGTGGATTCAGGAACTCCTATTCCATCAAATAGTCGCTTCGCTTCAGATTTATCGTATTTAATACCTACCTGGTTGGTGAGGTCCACACCCAGTACCTTTGGCGGGGTTAACGATGTGGCAATTTGTGGGCCTTCCACGCTAAAGTGTTTTGCCAGCTCCAGAATTTCCTGTTTATCAATGGAAGCGGCAAATGCCTGCCTCACATCTTTTTCTGCAAAGATGGGACTCTTCATATTGAAGATCAGGTAAGCCACACCCGGAATCTTTTCTTTGTCCATAGGCAGCCAGGGGATTTCAGGTCGCATCTCTTCGATCGGAATAACGACTTTATAGGGAGATTGATCATCAGGGAATATTGATTCAAATGGTTGGAGTGATCCCGTGGAAGGTACTTGCTGGAAGGCGACGAGGAACAATGAAAGGAAGAAAACAGTCGCGAAAAAAACTGAATGGATTCCATGTTTCATTATTACCTCCATATGAATATAGAAGTACGTTCATTATAGCCATCTGAAGGTTAA